>CAYVJQ010000171.1:0-11858 GCA_964451725.1 uncultured Nannocystaceae bacterium
TGGTCCGGGTCTATTGTGTCCTGAGATTGTGACCGTCCTGGCGAGCCTGGCCGCGTGTGATTGGGCTCTGACCGCCGCGGACGTCGACTCAAGCCGCCGATGGATATCCAAAGTGATATATATCCTCGCCGCACCTGGTCCTCGCCAGGTCCATTTTGCGAGGGGTTTCACCTCGGGCTGCTAGGTCCGTCCGGGTCTACTGGTCAGTCGGCCGACCCGACATAAACCGGGCTGGCCCAAGCCATATGGCCATCGACCTGAATCGCCTTGACGAAGATCGGATCACCCGGCGAAACCGCGAGCACATGGCAAAGCTCGAGGCTAGCCTGGCGGGGCGCCTCTGGGTAGCGCAGGGCTCGAGCATGGAGGTCGAGTCCCCCCAACTCCACACGGATCTCTCCCGCTCGATCACCCGTCGCCCCCGTCAGACCGAGCCGAGCAAGATCGACCTCGAGTCGACCGACCCCCGACTCGAAGCGCAGCACACCGCGCTTCGCCTGGTCGAGCCACAAGTCGATACCATCGATGTCGCCCGTGGTCCTCGAGCGCAGACCTATCTGCCCGGGGCCACGCTCGAGGATGCCGTCGGCGGGCGAGTCGAAGGCGAAGGTCTCGGCTCGCTCGATACGCGCACCGTCGGCCGTGATCGTTCCATCCCAGGTCGCCCGTCGGCCTCGCCCTCGGATCCGGGCGCCGCCCCAGACCAGGCGCACACGCGTGGACTCGGCGAGGTCGGCGAAGCTCGGCGGGCGGAGCTCGTAGACGCAGCGCTTGCCACGAAATACCTGCAGGGCCTCGATGGGCGCCGTTCCCCGGACGCGGGCGCGGACCTCGACCTGCCCTCCGGTCGCGCTGGGAGCCGAGAGGAGGCTGCCCATCGGCTGCCCATCGACGGCGAACTCGAGGTCGATGCGCGGGCCCGTGGTCGCGTAACAGCGCCGGGCCTTGAGGGCCGCGAACACGTCGGCGCGAGTCAGGGTCTCGCTGAGCATGCAGGTCAGGCCGCCGAAGATCCCAAACTGACCCGCGCCTGGACCCTCGGCGCCCGGTCGCCCCTTGTGGCCGTCGCTGTTGCCCATCACGCCTACCCGGTAGCCCTTGTCGAAGGCGTCCCAGAGCAGCCACTCGAACACGCCCCAACACGAGACCACCTCCACGAGCGGGCCGACCTCCTCGTCGAAGTACTTGCGGATGTCGGCGTAGCGGCCTCCGCAGTGGGCAGCGACCACGACCTTGTCCAGGTCGACGTGTTCGCGCAGGCGCTCGAAGAGCACATCGGCCGGGTGCGCGGGCGTCCGCTCGTCTTCGGGCGTGTCGGGGATCTGCCAGTGGCTCGAGCGCAAGATCGGCATGTCCTCCTCGAGGTACATGACGTTGCGATCGCCACCCGCAGCCGTGTTCGCCGACCACTCGTAGCCCGGGAACACGACGAAGCGGCCGTCCTCGTGGAACTCGCGCGTGACTTGGTTGAGTCGGCGCCAGTCCTCGTCGCTCATCTGAAAGTCGTTGCCCTGGTGGCACATGACGTCGAGGTGGGCCCAGTCCCGACCGAAGCTGAAGTACTCGACCTCCGTACCGGTACCGACGGTGGCGTCGGACTGGGCGTGGAGGTCACCCCAGTAGCGACCCCAACCCTGGGACCACTCGAGACCTGAACTCTGCCCTGTGGGTTTGGGTGTGTCCTGGGGATCTGTGGTGGCGCCAGTCAGCGTCGCCGGATTGCTGAGGCTGAGGACACCCCTCCAGGTCGCAACCACGCGCGCGGTGCCGGGCCGATCGAGGACCAAGTGGGGGACGCCGCCGGGTCCAGATTCAATGCGGCCGAGGCTCGGATCTTCGAGGCTCAAGCTCAGGTCTTTGGGGGCCGGGGTGGGGTTGCCCCAGCGGTCCTCGCCCTTGACGAAGATCAGCGCCGGTTCACCCGCGCGCACCCGGGTGGGCACGATGACGACCACCGCGCTCGGGGCATCGGCGATCACCGCGAGCGTCGGCGAGGAAGGCAGGCGCTCGACCAGGCAGGCGTTGGTGGGATCGACGAGCACACGCAGTTCGTGGGCCGACTCGATGAACGATTGGGCGCGGATCCCCGGTGAACCCTGGGCCTGGTCGCCCAAAGTGATCGTCACCGTGTCCCCGGGCGCGAGGCAACCGTCGTAGACGTCGATGACCAGGCACTTCATCCACGGGCGGACGTGGGCCTTGGGGTCGTAGCGCGGGCGCAGCTCAGCCTCGCCGGTAGTCGTCACGGTGGTGTAGGCGGGGGCGCTCGGGTCGTCGAACTGGGGTCGCTCCCAGTCGCTGGCGAAGCGCCGGGCGACTTTGATGGTCCCGCCTTCGTCGATGCCGTAGCTGCCCACGACATAGACGAGGGTCCACTGGCCGATGCTGCCAGCGACGATGGGCCCCGGGGGGGAGAGGGTGACTCGGCCGAGTCGATGTTCGTGCGCGCGCATGCGAGGCGAGGATAGGGCATGCGCGCCCAGGGCAGAGGACAGCAGAGTAGGGAGAGAGAAGGACGGAAGAGAGAAGGGCAGGGGAGAGCTCGGGAGGTCAGCGTCGCGCCGGTCGGGAGAAGGCCCCGTAGCCGCCCTGGTCCGAGCGAGAGATCCCACAGCTCAAGATCTCGACCCCGCGGGGCAGGGTGTTCCGGGCCGCCCGATCGAGCGCGCCGTCTTGGGTCGTGCGCAGGGCCGGATGTCGAAGCAGCGAGCGCAGGGCGTCCTCGTCGAGGGGGCTGGACCACACCGGGTAACTGAAGCTCCCCGTTTTCCAGCCACCGTGCACGCCCCCCGTTGCGATCTTGTCGCCGACCGGCGCGCTCGAGATCGACACACAGCCACGCAGCGCGAGCCAGTCTGCACCTGGGGTCCCGAGCTTTTTGTCCGTCGAAGGGTTGAGCGCGCGCAGGGCATAGGCTCGATCTTGGGTCGGGCTCCAGCTGAACACCTTCAACTCGCGGTCGTTGGGCCATGGGCCGAACACGGCCGCCCGCAGGTCGCCGCGGTCGACTCCCCGCTGTGTGGCCTTGCTCCCCGCTCCATCGACGAGCTCCAGGGCGACGTTCAAGAACCGCTGCTGACCCGCCGTGAAGTGGAGTGCAAATGGTTTTCCGCCGCCGTTGTTGTCGACGGCGACGTCCGTGAGCACGGCCGCCGCCCAGTCGACGCTGCGCCGTGACCCGTGCTCGGCCAAGGCAATCTGTGTCTGGGCAAACTCGCGGAACACGGACGTGGGTGGCTTGAGATCACGGACCCGCTCGTGTTTACCCTGACCCTTATCCTTGCCGGGGTAGCTGAAGTCGAGGAAGGGATCCCGGGGATTGGAGCCTCGCCCCCCGACCTGCTCGAGGTCTGCCGACAGGACATCGAGCAGGGCGTCGGGGTCCTCGAAGGGCCCGGACAGGGATGGCAGCAGGCGACCTCCGAGCTCGAAGTGCAGGCGCGGCACAGGCAGCCCATTGACGCGGCAGTGCTCCGAGGTCGCTGCCAGGCAACCCAGGGCCGCCAGGTAGGCCAGGGGGTCTTGGGCGTCGAGGCCCGTGAGCTGGAGGGTGGTCTCGCTCATGTCTGCTCCCAGGGTCGGCGCGCGGGATACCTGCTCGCCCGGTGATCGCCCAGCCGCAGCAGGGCCTCGAGGTAGGCCAACCCGTGCCAGCCGTAGCGCCGACACAGGCGGCGAAAGCGGGACGCGCAGGCGTTGAGAAACGCGTCGTCCAGGGCAGCGGTGGACGTCTGCGCCGTGACGCCCTCGACCGTGGCGCGCACGGGGGTGGGCGTCGGGTCGAGGGTGGTCGGCGCCCAGGGGCGACACCAGCCGTGGTGGCTGGCGACGAGGTGGCGCACGAGCTCGAGGTCGTTGGCGCGCGCGCGCAGGGTCTCGCTCGAATCGAGGAGCGCGAGCGAGATCAACTCGTGGCGCAGGCCGGGCCAGTTTGCCCGGCGGGCCGCCCTCGCCCGGCTCTGGGCGGAGCCGTGGTGTGCGGATTTTGCGAGCTCCCCGCGGCCGGAGGCATGAATTGGATCTCCGCCTCGGAGCAGGGCCTGAAAGCGGGGGTCCGCCTTGCCCAGGTCGTGCAGCCGCCCAGCGAGGGCCAGGTCGGCCACGAGTGAGTCGGACAGTCCGGCGGAGCGTGCGAAGCGACCCGCCCAGGCCTCCACGTCTTCGAGGTGCGCGGTCAGTCCGACCTCGATCCCCGTGAAGGACGAGACAGCGTCCTCTGTGGTCGCCACGATAGCGACCTTCGGGGGCGAGCAGGTCACCCACCACACCCGGCCGCTCGTGGACTGGCCGACTCGGATCTCACGCCTGCCGTCCGCTCGCGCCAGCGTGCTCAGCAGCGGGCGCCAACTCTCGAGGTCCTCGGGAGTCTGTCGGGTCGCGCCTGTGTCGTCGGAATCGGAGTCGGAGTCCGTGTCCTCGGGGTCTGTGTCGGGCTCGACCCTGCGATCGTCGGACCCCGCTCGGGGCAGCCCTTCGAGCTTGTCGCCGAGGCCGTCCAGCCACTGGTGGACCGCCGCCCGGGCAGCTTGGATGGTGTCCGGGTCGTCGTCCGCACCGGCCGGCCTGGGCAGGCCCGAGGCCAGGGCCCTGGGCAGCACCGCGGCGTCGAGGCGCAGCTTGGCCACCCCCAGGCGCTCGAAGTCGCGTCTGAAGGCCGCCCGCTCGGCGACGTCGTCCACCGTCACCCTGGCCTGCGGATCCCAGCTGCGCAGACCGAGCCCGCCCCACGCCGCCGGGATCAGCACCGTGTCACAGGGCGCGAGCGCCGAGGCCCGGACCGCCTCGACGCCGTCGGAAGACCAGCGCCAAACCAGGGCCTCCCCGGTGCCCTTACCCCACCTGTCCAGCCACCGCTCGAGGTCCCAGCTGGGGACCGCGACCACCTCGTCGGCGATCGGCGGCAGGAACTCGAGCGCCTCGACGACCTGACTCTCGACGCGGGCGAGGGCCTCGGGGTCCGTCGGGGGCGCTGGGATGTCGCGGCGGAACACGAGGTTCAAGTCGCGCTGGGGTTCGGCATCCTTGCCCTTGAGCCACAGGGCGGGGTCCGGATCCGGGTGGGGTGCAGGTCGAGTCTCGGACCACATGTCGAGGTAGCTCGGGAACATGACCGGCGCCTGCTTGCGCTCGGGCAACAGCCGCACGCGTCGGTCCGGGTCGGGCTCGGGGAAGGCCGTGAGCCCAAAGTCCACGCGCTTGGTCTCGCCTTCGCCGGTTGCGATCTCCTGCAGGTAGGCCCAGGTCTCCCGCAGCGCGTGGCCGTAGATCGGATCGGGGCTGGCCTTGGCCGCGACCTGGTCGCTGCTGCCCAGTACCCAGGCGCGGGCGTCGCTGCGCTCTCCCAGGCGGTTGAGCCGTCCAAAGCGCTGACGCAGGGCGTCGAGGCTCGCGGCCTCGGTGATGAGCGCGTCGAAGTCGAGGTCGGCCCCGGCCTCGACGCAGCTCGTGGCGACCACGAAGGTCGTGTCGGTCACGGTCTCGCGGGAGCTTCCGGCGGCGGCCCGCTCGCTGAGCTCCGCCTGCACCGCGGTCCGCTCGAAGGGCCGCATGCGCCCAGTGATGAGCAGGACCGTCGCGTTTTTCTCGCTGTCGTGGAGGCTCGCCGCGACCCTTCGCGCCGTGTCGACTCGGTTGAGGACGATACCGATCACTTTGGGCGCATCGGGTTTCGCGCTGTGGTCGGTCTTTGTTTGGGTTTGGGTTTGGGTTTGGGTTTGGGTCTTGGGCTTCGCAGCTTCGAGTGCCCGTTCGACGGCGGCCTTGGCCACCCGTGTTCGGTTGCGCTCGCGGACCTCGGAGTTGCTCCCGCGGGTGGTCTTGACCAGCACCAACTCGGCCGGGCGAGGGGCGCAGAGGCGTCGGGCGAGGACCGAGTGCGCGCGGTCTTTGTCGTCGAGGCCGAAGCGATCGAGGGTCGGCCCACCGGGTGGTGTCGCGCTCATGCGGACGACTCGAAAGCCCCGTCCGATGTTCGGCTCCTCTGCCCAGCCTGCGTAGCCCTGGAGGGCAGCCAGCGTCTCCTCGAAGGCCGCGGCCAGGTGGACCTCGTCGAGGAGGTAGAGCGTGTCCCGAGCCAGCACTCCGGCGTGGATGGGCCGCATGCAGGGGCTCACGCCGTAGCCGCGAAACAGGAGCCGGGAGCCGACCTGATCCACGGTCGAGGCGATGATCGTGGGCTGGTCCGGAGCACCGATCCAGCTGTCGTCACGGGGGACGCCGCCGCGCAGGTGGACCACCCGCACGGGGGGCGCCCCTTGCTCCGAGTTGAGGGCGCACAGCCGGGCCGCGACCCGAGCTGCCGTCGGTTTCTGGGGGTCGCGCAAGGCGGCCTCGATCGTCCGGGCGAAGCCGTCTACCTGATCGACGATGATCCGCCGGTCGACGACCAGGGCGATGCGCCGGGGTGCATCTCGGGGGTCGAGGGCGAGGGCGAAGAGGGCGATCAACAAGGTGCTGGTCTTGCCCGTGCCCGTGGGCAGGTCGAGGAGCTCCGGCCAGCCCCGGTCTACCACCCGCCTGAGCAGGCGGGACTGCCAGGGGAAGGGCGGGAAGCCGGTGACCTCCTCCATGAAGGTGTCGAAGTCGTCGATGTCGAGCACAGTCACGTCGGGTCTCCCAGGGGTCGAAACAGGCCCAGGCCGCGGTAGCGTGCAGCGCCGAGCAAGAGCGGTCCTCGCACGGGCCGCTCAAAGGTCAGTTGAACATGCACCCGAGGCCGGTGGTCGCTCTTCTTCCTTCGGCGAAAGCGGCGGGCCAGGGCCGACCCCTGAAAAAACGGCGCGTCGCTCCATTCGATCTGGGCGGGTCTGGGCAGACCCGCGTGTTCGCAGGCCTCTGCGATGGTCGCTCGGGCCTGAGCTTGGACCCGCGTCCCTCCACGGCGCAGGTCCCCCGGGTGGCGGTCGAGGACCATGGGGGTCGCCGTCGCCCAGCGTCGTGCGCTCCGGGTCCAGGTTCCCTCGCGGAGGTTTTGCAGCGGCGAGATGTCGAGCTCGCGCGCGAGCCTCCAGACACCGAGCTCGCCGAGCGCGAGCTCGACGGGATGGTGCTGCTCTCGCCCAGATTGCTCCCCAGCTCGCTCCCAAGCAGCGATCGCCGCATACAGGGGGGCGGGTCCCCACTCGAGCTCGCGGGGGAGCACCAGGGCGATCCCGAGGAGCTCCCCGTTCGCGTGCCGGCTGCCGACATAGGGCAGGGGCACGACGGCCATGTGATGCGCGAGCAGGGGCGTGCCGTCGCCTTGGTGCCCGCTGATCAGCGCAGAGATCGGGTCGCGCGCGTGGCTCATGAGGGCGCGGCGGAACCCATCGGCGATCCGTTCGCAGGCCTCGATCGGGAGCCGGGGTCCACCGACCCGACGAAACACCAAAAACTCGGGGTCGAAGCAGGTCGAGGCCAGCGACTCGCCGTTTCGAACGGCGCCATAGCGGACCACCCGAGAGGGCATGACGCGCTGCTCTGCAAATGGGCTCGCGCTGTGCAAGTGCTCGAGCGCCGCGAGCTGTCCGGGCCGAACCCAGCGCAGAACCTCGGCGCCTTCGGCCTGGGGTTCCCAGGTCGGCGCCGGGGCGTCCTCGACCCAGCGAGCTGCAACCAGCGAGCTCGAGTGCCCGACCCGGACCAGAGCGGCGGCGAGCGAATCGAGGCCAGGGCGCAGACCCTCGGCGCTGGGGGCCTCGTCCCAGCTCAGGTACACGGTGGGTTCGGTGGGGGTGACAGAGGGGAAGCCCCGCGGCTGCTTGGTGCGGGTCGCGGGCATGACGTGCTCGAGGGCCTCGCGTGCGCCCTTGGTCGGGGCCTTGGATGAGGGCGCGCCGGCCTTGGCGTAGGCTTTTTTCAGCCCGGCCTCGGCCTTCTCGAGTCGCTTGGCTCGCTTGGATCCGCTGGGGTCTTTGGGGTCCTCGGAGTCCCTCGCTCGCTCCGCGGTGAACACCTTCGCCCAGGCATTGTCGACCGTAGCCGCATCGCTGAGGGCCCGGTCGTTGACCGGCACAAAATGAATCTTGAGGTCGCGCTCGGCGGCCTCGGAAAAGTGTAGCTTCGGCGGCGCCTGGGCTTCGAGCCACTCGAGCGCAAGGCGGCAATGTGGCGAGGCCCCGCTCTCGTGGTAGGCCGCAACCAGGGCCGAAAACACGCGCGCAGGGTGGGGCGGCCACTCCGGACGATCGCGGTTATTGTACTCCGAAGCCACATAGCGGCCCGTGAGGAGTTCGAGTCGGAGCGAGAACATGGCGGGTGCGCTCAGTCCTCGGCTCCGCCGCTCTCGGGGGCGGCGCGGCTCGCTTGGATGAGTTGGACGAGCTTGGGCATGGGAGTGAGCGAGACCTCGTCTTTGGCCCACTCCACACCCGCGGCCTCGACCTTGGCGACCGCCTCGGCGTAGATCTCGAGCGCGGCGTCGACCGAGAGCCCCAGTCTCTCCACACTGCCGTCGGCCATGACCAGCTCCAGGTTCGCCGGGGCCTCGGGGACCAGCGTGCAGCGGCTGCGGAAGTCGTAGCCGGCGCTGCGTTGGAGCGCGATGCACAGTACGCCCAGGGCCGCGAGCAGGAGCCGGGCGGCGTCGACTTGGGCGTCGCTCCAGTCGCCGAAGCGCAGCCTCCGAAGGGCCGGGAGGGAGAGCACCGCCGTGTGCAGGGCATACTCGAAAGTGACGCCTCCGGCCTCACTGTCGCGGTTGGGCGCGATGTTGGAGTGGTTGACCTCCGAGGGCCGTTGCTTGCCCTTGTCGTCGACCTTCCAGTCGTCGGAGTTGCCCTTGGGTATCGCCAGCCGGACGCTCGCGCTGATCTCCAGCGGATCGAGGCGGCTGCTCACCTTGCTGCCCGGGGCGAAGTCGATCGCCACCACCTCGCTGACCAAGGTGCGCTGGAACTTGTTGCCCCTGCCACCGCGTGGGCCCGTGGAGTCCCAGGCCCCGAACACCAGCGCCGTGGGACAGTGGCTCAACATCGCCCGCGCGTCGGCGGGGCTCGAGTCGGTCAGCCGTCGGCCCAGGGGCGACGCGCGGAAGGCCTCCCCGTCGAGGGTCGAATCTCGGAGGATCGCGTCGTAGACCCGGTGTGGCGCCTCGAGGGTGCTGATCGAGCCGAGGTCGGGAAACTCCTCGCTGAAGTCCACCGCGATCGAAGGCAGGCTGATGCGCCCGCGCGATCTGGCCTCGAGCAGGGCGAGCTCCATGCGGTTGGCCTGGGAGGCCACCGAGTCCAACAGCACCGTGGGTTTGCGGACCCCGTCGACCATGCGGTCCTCGGTCGCGTAGCGAGTCTCGTGTTTCTTGCCGTCTTTGTCGTTTGCGTAGGTCGGTGGAAACACCTTGTCGCCGTGGCCGCCCGCGGGCTGCAGGCGAGCCCGCAGGCGCAGCGCGGCGCCACCTTCTTGGAGCGCGCGCGAGAGGATGTCGAGGGTGAGGGGAGTGGTCTCGGTCGTGCTCATGGTCGTTCTGGTCGGGTCTGGATTCAGTCGAATCCGGGGGAGGGGATGAAAATGGGGAAGGTCAAAAGACCAGCGCGCGAGAGAGGGGGACGCTCAGCGGCCGGCCGACCACCTGGTGTGCGGGCAGCTCGATCTCGTGCTGGCCGTGGACCTTGCCGAGGTCGAACAATATGGTTTGGTCGAACTCATGGTGGATCGTGTGTGCGAGACGGCGGGTCAGTTCGGCCTTTTGGAGTTCGCTGAGTTGACCCAAAAACACGGAGTACTGTACTGGGTGGGCGAAGTCGCACACAATCTTGTGCACACGCCGGAGCCTGTGTTCGTCACAGATATCATAAGTGATGAGATAGTGGCGTCGCATTCTACTCGGGGCGGTCAGCGGGTCCACAGCGCGACATAGTCGTCGATCTCTCCGTGCAGAAATTTCGCCAGTAGACGAACCTCGAGCTCCAAGATTCTTCGGTAGGACATCCGATAGGCGAAGCGCGGGTGGATGATCTCCTCTCTCGCACGCCGCTCGTGCGCCGCGATGAGTTTGCGCCGTCCAGCTGGACTCAAGTGCACGGCGGCCGTCGAGATCACGAAGTCCGTGCGCTCGATGCCGTGGGTCGAGATCAGTCGAAACACGGCAGTGTCGGCCCACGCCGGTCGAAACGGCTCGATGAGGTCCAGGGCCAGCGCGGGTCGTCCAGGGATCATCGTGTGTAGAAAACCGAGCATCGGGTCCAGGCCCACGCGGCCGATGGCCGCGATCGCCTCGCGGGTGAGCAGGGCGTATGCGAAACCGAGCATCGCGTTGACTCGATCGCGGGGCGGCCTGCGGGAGCGCCCGTTGAAGTCGGCGCGCCACGGGTCGGGGAGGAACTGGGGGATGCACGAAAAGTATGCCCGGGCCGCCTCGCCTTCGTGCCCCCGAAGTATGTCCAGAGACTGGGCGCGCTCGATCCAGCGGAGTGTGGACTGCATATGGTCGACGACCGAACGCAGCGACTCCAGGTCGAGCCCCGGCTCGGGTCGACGTAGCTGGCGACGGAGCACAGTCCGTTGATTGCGGACCTTGGCGCTGACCAGCGCACGGGCGACCTCGACACAGCGGGCTGCGTCGTCCGCTGCCCGATACTGGGCCCGGCGCAGGCCCACGTTGCGTGTCGTCAGGGGTTGACTGATACCCAGCAAGGTGCCTGTGGTGGTGTGATGAGAGATCCCTATCCCCTGGCGCAGGATCCCGCCGAAGCACTGGGCGGTGATCTGGCAGGGTCCGAACACGGAGACGTGGGAGACGTCTTTGAGCAGCACCCGGGCGACTTCCCCGTCTCGATTCTCGACCCGCAGGGTCTCGCCTCGTTTGCGCAACGTCGCGCCGGGGGTCGTGATGTGGAGGATGCTGCGCTCATCTCTGGCGATGGGCAGGCATCGGGTGGGGTTGTGGTGCTCGCGCAGGGCGAAATGTTCGTCGGGCAGGCAGATCTCGTGCAGGGAGCAACCCGGACACTTTGGGCTGTCGCGGAGGGGGTGTGGCGGGATCGATAGATCCCCGACTTCGCGGGCGCGCTGGACCACTGCGAGCAGGAATATCTCGAGTTTTGGTGTCCACGCGATCTCTACGGACTGTCGTGACTTGCGATAGAAGATCTTCGCGGTTTGAACTGCGACGCCGTACTCACGCAGCAGCGCCATATACAGGCCGACCTGAGCGAGATCCGCGGGCCAGGCTCCCTCGGGGAGAGTCATCCCTCTCCAACTGCGGGGCCCGGGCCGGGGTGCCTTTCCGTGTTTCGCCTCCACGACCACCACCTCGTCATCCTCGAGTTCGAGGAAATCGAGCTTTCCTCGGACCCCCCAGGATTCGGAGCTGAGATCGAGACTGCGAGGCAGGTCGGGCCAGGGGGGAGGGGTATCGGAGTGTGAGTTCTTTCTGCTCCTTCGACCACGTTTCTCGGCGCGCTCGTGTTCAGCGCGGCCGGTGACCGTATCTGCGGAGTCGAGGAAGATGCCCTGGACGTGTTCGAGGTGAAAGAGGCGCTCGCAATAGACGAGCTCGTTGCACATACGGACCGGCAGTAGGTCTGTGTCGCTACTTGCCGGGGTAAACTGGGGATCTTGCATCGAGCCTCACCTCAACAGTGGTGTTTGGGGCGGGTTAGATCGAAAATCGTTCGAGAAATATGGAGTTGAAATGTGGGGTGAGGTTGGGTAGACGATGAAGGCTGCACGCAAGGTCGCGTGCAGTGAAACCCCGGTCTTGCGTGCAAAGTACGGAATTCATGGTGTGAGAGGGTTGAGAACGCTGTTTCATAATTTGGGAGAGGAACATGAACGCTGTTAGATAGCGCGCGAAATCGCCCTGCGTGCAAAAGGCTTCAAAAGGCCAGTGATTCTGGTAGGTTGCAGGGGTGCCCCTTCCGCCCCCGTTTGGGGGCGGC
>CAYVJQ010000172.1:0-11727 GCA_964451725.1 uncultured Nannocystaceae bacterium
TGAGCTCGCCGAGCCCACTCCCCTACTACTCGCGCTACCCCCGACTCGACCCTAGCAGTCCGTGGTGAAACCCATCGCGGCGCCTCGCGCCGGGTTTTCCGTCGAGGGCGAGGCGCTGAAACGCCGCTGTACCGGGCGTACTGCAAGTTTCGGCAACGCGGCCCTCGGCGGAAGGGCCAAGCGAGGCGTCGTGAATGGTTTTGCCACGGGCTGCTAGAGCAGCCCGCGGCAAAACCCCTCACTTGAGAGGGGGCACCACAGACTGCTGGAGCGGCTAATTGGACACGGGGCCCGAGGCCCGTAGATGCAGCGCGTAGAGCAGGCCTCGGTCCGAGGTCGCGTAGACCCGATCCAAGACCGGGTCGAAGATCGGCTGTCCGCTGCTCCCGCTGCCGTTGAACAGGCGCAGCAAGAGCTCCCCGCTGCCGGTCTCGTAGGCCAAGATCCCCAGGTCCGAATGGGCGACCACGACCGTGTCCCCGACGACCAGGGGGCTCGCCAACGCCCCCGGATCGAGCTGCTCGTGCCAGCGCACTCGCCCGTCCTGCTCCAGCCCAAAGATCCCCTCGAGGGAGCTCGCGGCCACGATCACACCGCTGGGTGACCCGACCACGCTGCCCACGGCTCGAATGGGTGTGTTCCAACGCCGCGCGCCGTCTTCCATGGCCAGCGCAAACACGCCGCTGCTCTGGTTGGCGACCACGATCTCGCCCCGGTCGGCAGCGATGAGGGGCGTCGTATCGACATCGACGAACAGCTTGTTGCCCCGCACTGGCGCGAGTGACTCCACCCAGCGAGCCGCCCCGCTGGTCGCGTCGAGAGCCACGACCTTGCCGTCGGCGAAACCCGTGTACAGCGTCCCCGAGTCTCCGGCGGCCGCGTCCACAGGCGGAAGATAGGCCAGTCCCGCCCGGCCGAAGACTGTGAAGTCCTTCTGAAACTCGCCAGCGTACTGCCACACCCACTCCCCCGTGCGCGCGTCGAGGGTGAACACCTCATCCCGCGAGTTGACGAAGTGAACGACCCCCTCGCCGACCACGGGTGCCTCTCGGATCAGGCCGGAGGTGTGGTAGCGCCAGACGACCTCGTGGGTCTCCAAGTCGAGGGCGATCAAGGTCCCGTCGTCGGTCCCGACCAGCATCCAGTCCGGTTTGTCCGTCGACTTGGCGAGGCGCACAGAACCGCCTTCAGCCTCATCCTCGGCCACCGCGAGCACCGGGATCGCGCTGACTCCCCCGTGCAGGGTCGTCTCCCACACGACCTCGCCGTGCAGGTCGTCGATCGCCATCAAGGTACCGTCGCGGCTCCCGATATAGACGAGGCCCCGGACAGGGTCGGCCGCGGCCGACCCGTACTCCTCCGTGGAGTAGCGAAATTTTTCGGGGATCGTGAACTCGAAGGTGAAGTCCACTTCCCACAGCACCCGGGCTGCGTCGGCCTCTGGCTCGTGAATAAGCACGGTGTGCCCCCCCACGCCACAGGCGGCGGGACCCGCGATGAGGGCCGAGACCCCGAGAATCAGCGCACCGAGCAGACCCGGCGCGCGTCGAACGTAGTGGGTGCGGGCGTTCAGGGTGCGCACGAGGGCTCCGGCAGACAGACTCGGGTGGTCAACGCATGCCCGGCATACCGGTGCTCGGTGGCGTCGCCAAACGGGCAGCAAACTCGGGATCGAGGAGCTCGACCCGATCGCGGATCAGTGGGGTCGCCATGACCTCCAGTGGGAACTCTTCAAAGAAGGTCTGATAGACGGCGAGCGCGTCGTCCTTGCGATCGAGCGCCTCGAGCACGCGGCCTTGGTGATACAGCGCCATGTGCCGATAGAAGTCCGAACTGCGGGGGGCGAGGGCCTCGAACGCAGCCAGCGCGGCATCGAGTTCACCCTCGGCCTCGAGCGCCAGGCCCTTGCCCTCGAGCGCCAAAAAACGCAGCGGGTGGTCTTCGTCGACCTCCGCGAGGAATGTCGTGTACTCCTCACCCGCGGCCTCGAAGTCCCCTTGGCGCATGGCGAAGGCCGCGGCGACCAAGGTCGCATCCTCTGCGACACGATCCCTGCCTCCGGACTTGGCCGCCTCCAGCGACTCGATGACCGCGGCGTTGCGCTCGTCTTCGTCGACGAAGATCGGATAGGGCGAGCGCTCGATGAGCTCTTCCTTGCCCTCTCGCTCGTCCATCGGGATCACCTGACCACGAACGATCGCAGCGGTCGCCGATTTCAGGGTCCGAGCAGCCTCGGCATCGGCCACCTTCCCCCGCTTGTTCATGCCGACCCCGCCGGCGATCACCAGCAGAAAGAGGACGATCCCACCAATGACTAGCTTCGGCGTATCGACGAACTGTCGGCCGGCCTTGCGAACGCCACGCTGAAAACCATCGTCGGCCTGCTCGGCCTTGACGTTGGCTTTGCGTTTTTTTCGGCTCCGGTTCCAGCTCGGCAGCTCGGCGCGCTCCCCCGGCGCTGCGGGGTCGCCCGCAGGGGCACCATCGTCTGTCTTGGCCAGCGCCTTCGAAGACGTCGAGGTGTCCTCGTCTGCGCCCTTCGCCGGCTCGGCCGGCATGAAGTCGAGGTCGTCGCTCACGGCTGGCCTGTCTACAAGACCGACCCGCGCCTGTCTACCAACGCCAAACTCACCCGCGACCGACAAAGCCCGGTATGCTGGAGATGGTGGGGGCCGACACAGTCGTGCAGCGCCGCGCTCACGGGCGCCGGTGTCTGATCCTGGCTCTGTCCTGTGCCGCCTGGGGACCGGGGGACGCGCAGCCCACGCCAGATCCGACCCCAGACGAGCACGCGACCTCACCCGCCGATCCCTTCCTGCTCCCGATCCCGCGCGATCCAGACGACGCACCGTTCGCGGATCCCCCGAACAACCAGCTGCGCCAGTGGAGCGCGGGGCGGGCCCGGCCCCTGACCCGCTCGTTCAGCGACCGCCACCGGGTCCAGCTGACTGTCGCGCCGACCTACGCCGCTTTTCGGGTCGCTTTTCTGGGCCGCGGATCGGGCCCTCTGCGGGGTGGCGGCGCGGAGCTCGACCTCGATCTACGCCTGCTCCCCTGGCTGTTCCTGCGCGCCTTCGCCAGCCACACCACACACCCCGTGTCCTCCGAGGCCAGCTTCGACGAGGAGGAGCAGTCGACCGTGCCCCTGGCCGACGGGGGGCTCATCCAAGCGACCGACACGGGCCTGTCCCTGGTCTACAACCTCGATCTCGGGCGCTTCGTCCCACGTGTGGATGTGGGTGCCGGGCTCCTCTTTGTCCGCTCCCCCAGTGGGCCTCTCGACGGACAGTGGGGCGGCTCGTGCCAAGCGGACGGAGTCTGTGACCTGGGCCTCGACTGTCGCGCCGACGACCGATGTCGCCCCCGCCCTGTGTTCGAGGCTCACGCAGGCATCGCTGTCGACCTGCTCATCGGCCAGCGCTGGGCCGTGGGCGCCGGGGTCCGCTACTACGCCCTGATCTCGGCGCTCGCGGACCTCCCCGTCTATATCGCCGCCAACGTCCGACTCTCGGCTCGCTTCTAACGCGCAGAATTGAAGACGCCCCCGCGGTCGAAGACCACCGGGGCGAAATCTTGGGCGAAATCGCCGAAGGGCGAGGAGCTCAGCCGCCGATGCCGGGGCAGTCGACCTGCGGGAAGTCGGACAGGGAGCAGGTCGCCGAGATCGAGGTTCCACCGGGCGCCGGGAAACCGGGGCGACGGGCAACCTTGAACTCGAGGTTGTAGTTGGCGTCCAGGCACTCCTCCGACATGTCGTCGCCGAGGTCCGCCGTCTGACCGCCGATGTCCACCAACAGCACGTAGCAGACGTTGTCCTCATCCGAGGGCATGGCGTAAGTGTTGGTGTCGGCGTCGGTGACGTAGCCGTTGGCATCCTTGGCGCACTCTTCAATGCGCGAGGAGTCCTCTTCCGGTGCGTTCTCTTCAACGGTGCACTCGGGATCGACGATGTCGGTCGAGGCGTCGTTGTCCTTGATGCACTGCGCGTAACAGGCCGGCTGGATCTGGTCCTTGATCCGGTCGGCGATCGCCTGGAGAGCCGGCTGGTAGTTCTCGTTACACACCGAGAACATGTTGTTCTGAGTGAAGGCGTTGGTGAAATCGCGCAGGCGGACCGGGGGCACGGCCTCTACGAACTCGTCACCCGGGACATCCGGATCCTCGAAGGGATTGGGCGCCGTGCAACCAGGCCCGATGCCGAAGTCCTCTTGAAAGTTTGGGTTGGTCGCGCTGACGTCTCCGTACAGGGCCTGACCTTCGTTCGAGACCCCACCGATGAGGGCGACGATGACCTCTTGATCGGCGTTGATGTCCTTTTTGTCGTCCTCGAGCCCCTGCACCAGGCCGATGTAGCGATCCATCGGATGCAGGACTGCCGCCGCGGGATCCTCGGTCAGGTTACCGTTGACGTCCTTGTTGGCAGCGTCGCAGGAGTCGTAGCTGGTCGGGTCGGATCCGGTGCACTCGACTCCGGCGTTCCAACACAGCGCGGAGCTCGGGAAGGTCGCGGTCGGGTCGGCCCAGAACACCTTGTTGCCGTCCTGGCTGAAGATGTCGGACCAGTCCTTGTTGTAGGAGCAGTCGGCCTCATCGGTCACGAACACGATGGCCAAGATGGCGCTGCTGCGCAGGAAGCCGTAGTTGGCCTCCTTTGCCGAGACGGCCCGGACCAGCGAGAGGTACATGGACTCGAGCTGCGACTCGAAGCCACAACCGTTGATGCCCTGGGGACCAAAACAGCGGAACGCGTCCGTGGTCGACGTCGTCTCCGGGATGTTCTTCTTGCCGTTGATGTTCTCGAGCCACTTCCGAGGCACCGGGTTTGGATCGACGTCGGTGGTGGTCGGGAGAATCTCGAGCGCGGCGGCGTCGAGGTCACAGATGTCGGTGCACGCGAGGTCTTGGACATCGACGTCGCCGAACTGGAACTCGTTGAGGCGGGTCGTGCACGAGCTCAGCACCAGGTTGCCGCCCTCAGGCGTAGTCTGCGCGGGGGGGCACCAGGGGTTGCCGTTGTCCGAGGTGGTGACGCCGAGCCGGTAGTTGGCCTTGACTTCCTCGGCCTCGAGGACATCGACGAAGGCGCCGAAGTTGGCCGCCAAGTTGGCTTGCTCTTCACCCATGGAGCCCGAGTTGTCGATGACGAACAAGATGTCGACATCTTTGTTGACGTTGATCTGGACCTCGCGCTCGTCTTCCTGGCCCTTTTTGAGCTCGACGGGCTTGAGCGGGTGATCGAGGCAACCGGCGACCGAGGTGATGGCCAGCGCGCCGGCGAGGAGGACAAAGGTGGATCCAAGCTTGGACATGGGGGTTCTCGCTCTCGGGGGGTTCTCAGGACCGGGCGGGACCGGGGAGTCGGGTCCGCTCAGCTCGCCTTGCATATCAGCAAGGTTGAGGCCAACACGTTCTCACAGTGATTCAAGGGGGTAAAGCCATCCCTGCTCGGAATTAGGCGTCAACTCTGTTGGCGAGACACGTCGATTTTGCCAACCCTGCGCGCAGCTCCGAAAGACAGACGCCAGGTCAGCTGCGCCAGGCGGTAACTTGCGAAACTCGCGCAAGCCCGGTCCCCTCCGACCACACCTGCGGCAGCTCGAACAGATCCGCCGGTCGGCCCGGCCAAACCAGTCCGATCCTGTCCGAACGAATCTGATCAGGATTTCCGGGACGAGTTCCCGCGCCCGCGCCCCCGCACGACGATCCGCACCGGGACGCCCCGAAGGTGCCAGCGGGTTCGGATCCTCCCGAGCAGGTAGCGCTCGTAGGACGGCGCGAGGCAGCGCCCGTGGTTGGCCGAGATCACGATCAGCGGTGGCTCGCTCTCGGCCTGAGTCGCGAAGTACAGGCGCACGGGCTTGGCCCGCCACATGGGTGGGCTGTGGTCGGCGACGGCGGCCTGCAGCTCCTCGTTCAAGGCCGCCGTCGGGATCCGCTTTTGCAGCGCCTTGGAGGTGCCCACACACGCGTCGAGGAGCTCGTCGAGATTGTAGGCCCGGCCGGTACCCGCATCCCGGGTCTTCCCGACGACCGAGGACTTGATGATGAACGGCCGCTCCAAAAACGCGAGCGCATCTTGAGCCCGGGTCAGCCGCTCCTTGGCGAGCTTGCCGTTGCCACGCAGGAGGTCCCACTTGTGCAGGGCGATCACCACCCCCTTGCCGCGCTCGTAGGCCATGCGCGCGATCCGTTGGTCCTGGTCGGTCACCCCTTCGGTGACGTCGATGACCAGGACCACGACCTGGGTCCTCTCCATGGTCCGGATCGCCTTGATCGCGGCCAGCTTCTCCATCGCCCGGGCGACCTGCTTGCGGCGGCGCAGGCCAGCCGTGTCGGTGAGCACCAGATCCTGGTCCTTGTACCGGAAGGGCAGATAGATCGGGTCGCGAGTGGTCCCGGGGATGTCCGAGACGATCACCCGCTCCTCGCGCAGGAGGCTGTTGACCAGGGTCGATTTGCCCGCGTTGGGCCGACCCAAAAATGCGATCCGGGTCCCCGGTGGAATCGGCGTCGGCACGGCCTCTGTGGCCGCAGGCAGCTTCTCCAGCAGAGCGTCGCAAAAGTCCCCCACCCCGCGCCCGTGGGCAGCGGAGACCGGGTGCACTTCACCCAGGCCGAGCTCGTGCAAGGCCACCGCCGCGATCTCGCGCTTGGGGCTGTCGGCCTTGTTCGCAGCCACGATCACGGCCTTGCCGCTGCGCCGGAGCTGGTCGGCGATCTCCGCATCGACACCCGTCGGCCCCTCGCTGGCGTCGACCACAAACAAGATCAGGTCCGCCTCTTCGATGGCGATCTCGGCCTGACAGCGGATGTGCTTGGGCAACCCCGTGTCCAGGCTCGGGTCGAGGCCGCCCGTATCGACGACGATAAAATGACGGCCCTCCCACGAGGCGACGCCGTAGAGGCGGTCACGCGTGACCCCCGGCCGATCCTCGACGATCGCCTCCCGGCGACCCACGAGTCGATTGAAGAGGGTCGACTTGCCGACGTTGGGGCGACCGATGATAGCGACCATCGGCGCCGAACTGGCGTCGCTGAGGTCGTCGAGATCGGTACCGAGATCGACGTCTTCGAATTCTGTGGACTCGCTCATGCTTCAGCCTCGTCCACCGCGGCCGGGGCCTCGGGGGCGCCGTCGGGCTCGAGTTCAATCGCCGCCCGGTAGCCCAGGGCGTCGAGTTTCTTGGGATCTTTGGTCCACTTGGGGGTCACCCGAACCTCCAGGAACAGCTCGCAGGGCCGCCCGGTGAGCTCCTCTACCCGCTTGCGCGAGGCCATGGAGATACCCTTGATGCCCCGGCCTTTGGCCCCGATCACGATCCCCTTTTGGCTGGGGCGTTCGACGTGAATCGTGGCTTCGATTCGGTCGCGGGTACGCAGCTCTTTGTAATTCTCGATCGTGACCGCGCAGCTGTAGGGGAGCTCCTGACCCAGGCGCTCGAAGAGCTCCGCGCGGATGAGCTCAGACGCGTGCCAGCGCATGCTGCGATCGCTGAGCTGGTCCTTGGCAAAGTACACGGGACCCTCCGGGAGGGCCTGCTCGACCTCGCCGCGCAGCGTGTCGAGGCCGCGCCCACGCAGGGCCGAAACCGGGACCACGGCAGAGAACTCGTGGATCGCCTGCCACTTGGCGATGATCGGCAACAGCAGGGTGCCGTCACCGAGCAGGTCACACTTGGTGAGCACCAAGGCCATGGGCTTGCCCAGCGGCGCGAGCAGCTCGACCGCCGACTGGGCCCCTGGGCCCGGGACCCACTCTTCGGCCGCCTCGCGCCCCTCCGGCGTAGCCGGAAAACGTGGGACTTCGGCGAGCATCAAGATCAGGTCCACATCGCGCGCCCCACGGATCGCCTCTTCGACCATGTACTTGTTGAGCGCCGACTTGGGCCGATGAATGCCGGGCGTGTCGACGAGCACCGCCTGGAAGCGCTCGGTACTCCAGATCCCGAGCATGCGCTCGCGGGTGGTCTGGGGGAGAGCGGTCGCTACCGCGAGCTGCTCGCCCAGCAGAGCATTGAGCAGGGTGGACTTGCCGACGTTCGGCCGCCCACACAGCGCGACGTACCCCGAGCGAAAGCCCTCGGGGCTCGAGGGGGTCCCAGTATCTCCAGATTCAACCATTTCAACCATGACAGTGCGTGGACGTGCGCGCGAACGGGGGGGTTATTCGCTAATTGCCGGTCACTGACAAGCGCGGGTGGGAGCGCAGTCCACGATGCTAGACTCCGGCTATGAGCGAAGACCCCGAGCCCGAGGCTCCACCCGGCCGGGACCTCAGCTGGCTCAGCCTCGGGTGCGGTGTGGCGAGCGCCATCTGGGCCGGGATTGTTCTCTCACCGAGCACCGGATCGCTCCCGGCGTGGCCGGCGGCCAGCGTCGGTCTGTTCGCCCTCGTGTTCGCGCGGCTCCCCGGCCGAGCCTTGGCCAGAGGTGCGGGGGCGTTCCTCGGAGCAGTCGGCATGCTCGTGGGGCTCGGAAAGATCCTCGCCCTGTGGGGACTCCTCGAGCTGACAGGCTAGACATTTGATCATGTGCGACATGTCGGATATTTGATTTCATTGTCATACCTGTCCACGATCCCAACATGCAGGAACGCCGCGCCTCGACCCGTATCGACAAGATCTTCCGAATCTTGATCTCCACCGAAGAGCTGGGCGACCAGTGGTTTGTGGCCCGCAACATCTCGGCCAACGGCATGTTCGTCGAGATGGCCGAGCCCCTCCCCCTCAAGACCAAGGTCATCGTCCGCTTCGCGCTCCCTGGAGACGACGCCGCGATTTGCGCCATGGCTCGGGTCCAAAACCACTATTACGTCCACTACAACGAGGGCGGCGACCTCCGTGGTCTGACCGGTGTGGGACTCCGCTTCCTCCGCTTCGTCCCCGAGGTCGGGGCCCCCGTTCCCAGGGATCGACTGCACTGACCTCGAGTTGATGTCTTGCATCGGACATTGGTGATGCAACGTTGTTTTTGCTCATAAATTTCGTCTTATAGAGGGTCTTCGGTACGGAGCGGCTCCGGCCCTCGCTCGTCGAAAATTTGGGCTCCCGGACGCGCTCCGCTAGCGCTGGGTCGTGCTCCGACCTCGCTCAAGCGTCGCCCCTGCCCTCTTGGTGGCGACCCTCGCCGGTGCATCTCTCGCCGGCTGCACGGGCCCCCCCGACGAGGTCATCATCGACACGCGCGTGGGTGATACGCGGCTCTCTGGACCTGGAGACCTGTCCCAGCCTCAGGGACTCTCGACCCGGCTCTCCCTCTACGCCGAGATCGGGTCGCAGTGGTGGGCAACGAAGCGCGCTCGACGGGCGGCCGCCCACGAGACCGAGGCCATCGATGCCCCGCTCCGCTATTCACCCGGCGCGCCCGCAGATCTCAGCGCGTTCGAAGCCCAGGTCGCGACCGTGCGCGAGGGCGACCTGGAAGACGTGGGTGCCGCGCTGCGCAACTTGGCGGAAGCCGGGCCCGAGCGCTGGCCCGAGATCCTCGAGTTGCTGCTCCACGATCGGGAGCGCTCCAAGCGGGAGTATCGCCAGGTCCTGGCCGTCGTCGGTGGAGACGTCCCCAACCGCTACGGCCACTTCGATCTCCACTGGAAGAAGGCCCACGGCTACGACGTGCGTGTGTCCGACGACTGGTTCGAGGACCTGCTCGCCCTCGAGCCCGTGCGCATCTCGAAGGCCCTGCGTCCGGTCTACCGCGAGATCCTGTTGACCTGCGCGCTGCTCGAGGCAGCCAGCAAGATCGGCCGTGACGACCCTGCGTTCACGGCCGGGGTCGTCGCAGGTCTGCTCGACGCCGCCTACGTCCACAAGGGTACCTTCCGGGATGAAGTCGGACGGGCCATCGACGGCCTCGGCGACCTGTCGCTCCCCCACCTGATGCGCGAGTCCGTGCCCCCCCCGGGCGAGCGAGAGGACACCGTCCCGAGCTTGCGGGCGGCCTACGCCGTGTACTGCCTCGACCGCATGGACAGGCTGCACCCGCGTCGGGCCCTCGAGGCCGCGGCCGAAGATCGACGGCTGCTCACCGAAGTCCTGTCTGCCTATGCCCTGGTCCGCGATGGCGAGGCCGCCCCCTTGTTGCTCGACTATGTCGACGCCGATCAAGCAGGGGTCCGGGAGGCCGCCCGCGCGGCCTTCGACGCCTACGTGGAGGGGCCCCTCCCGACCACCCGTCGAAAATCGATCAGGCTGCTCGGCGGACACACGACCACGCGCCGGGCCGCGCTCAGCTACCGAGAGCACGCGCGCCTGGCCATCCGCGCCCGGATAGAGCGAGAGCTCCCCGATCACCTCGAGGAAGCCTGCCACCTGGTGCTCACCGGGGGGGTCGTCGACGAGACCTGTGAGCGCCAGCCGAAGCGCCTCTACACCACCTACCTGGAGGACCTCGACGATCAGCGCAGGACCCGTCGCCAGGTCCTGATCGCTCGAGCCCTGGCCAGCGACGACAAGATCGCGGGGGCGACCCTGCTCGACACCCTGCTGACCAGCGGCGACGCCCTGGGCAGCGAGGGTCCAGAGCTCCTCGCCCCCTACTACGCCGAGGTCGCCGATGAGGCCGCCGAGTCCGGAGACCCGGCCCGAGCCGCCCAGCTTTTGCGCAAGAGCGCCATGCTCGTGTCCGACACCGACCCGGTCCGCGCCCGGGCTCTCACCCTCGACGCGCTGGTCTTGGAGTCCGAGGTCGAGGGGCTCGACCACCGCGGCCGGACCATGTTGCTGACCACCGCCCGCCAGATCGACGACGAGCGTGGCAACCCACAGCTGAGCGCCGCCTTGGCCCGGCTCGACGCCGATCAGGCACACGCCTACGACGGCCTTCGTGGCCGACTGCGCACCGGTCTGATGTCGATGTTCGCCGGTCTGGGCGCGCTGTTCGGGCTCGGCATGCTCCTGCACCGACGGCGCGAACCCAAAGCCGAGGCCTGAGACCCGGCCCGAGTTCAGTCGGGCGCCGGCAGGCCGCCGATCCCCGAGTCACGGGGCGGCTTGGTCGGCACGATCGACGACTTCTTCTTCTTTTTCTTGGTCGTGCTCTTCTTTTTCTTCTTGGTCGTCCCGCCCCCGGAGGGCTTGGGTGCCGGCTTGGGATCGGGGGTGACCTCGGGTACAGGCTCGGGATCCAGTGCGGGCTCGGGCTCCTCCGGTGCGGGTGCCGGCTCCACTGCGCCCGTCTCTCCCGCCGGTTGAGCCGCACCGGTTTCAGCTTCGGCCACAGGCTCGACGACGCCTCCCGATTCGGCCGACTCTGGAGCGACCTCGGCCCCAACCACGGCTTGGTCGGCGACCTCGTCCCCGTCGGCGCTCGGGTCTTCGTCTTTGCCTGGGGCGCCGAGGATGAACATGGCCGAGATTCCCCCCACCACCGCGATCACCAGGCCGCCCACGATCCACGACACCCCACGTCCACGGCTGAGGTTGCTGTGGCGCTCCTCCACGGGCATCACAGAGGCGAACTGGGCGCTGTCGCCGTAGAAGGTCTGATGCTTGCCCCCGGAGCGGGCCTCGTCCGAAAACTCGCCCCCGAATTCATAGACGGTATTGCCGGCGCCGGCGATGAGCTCGTCGCTGCGGTTTTTCTGACCCGGCGAGGGCTCTGAGGTGGCTTGGGCCGGCGCCTGTGCTTGGGCTCGAGCCTGCGCATGAGCTTGGGCTTGGGCCGCCGCTTGGGCCTGCGCATGAGCTTGGGCTTGGGCCGCCGCTTGGGCCTGCGCATGAGCTTGGG
>CAYVJQ010000173.1:0-2248 GCA_964451725.1 uncultured Nannocystaceae bacterium
GCTACCGCCGCTCCATTCCGCCCCTGCTCCGCCCTGCGTTTGGGCCCGTGGCGTGCCCACATCCAAGCGGTGAGGCCTCCGAAGCCCAACATCGCCGAGAAGCAGAGCCCCATGACGATGATTTGATTGCTGTCCATGCGAGCGCGTCCGCGGAGTGAATAGCACCCGTTTCGGGCAGCTGCGATGGATTCGGTGGTCGATCTGCGCCGGGGTCGGGGGAGCCGCTCAAAAGTGGTCGCCGAAGCGGTCTCCGATCGGGCCGTCGACCGAGGGCGCTCGGCATCGCAGCTGCTAGATTTGGGCGAGAAAACCGATGCGTACGCGAGACTACCTGGTGATCGATCTCGAGGCGACCTGCGACGACCACGGCGCCGTGCCCAGGGGGGAGATGGAGATCATCGAGATTGGTGCGGTGTGGGTCGACGGCGGGACCCTCCAGCCCCGCGATGAATTTCAGGTTTTTGTCAGGCCTGTGCGCCACCCGATGTTGACGGAGTTTTGCCGGGGGCTGACCTCGATCACCCAGGCGCAGGTCGACGTGGCGCAGGGCTTCGTCGCGGTCAACGAGGCGCTGGGCGAGTTTGTGGGCGGGCGCGACCCCCTGTTTTGCTCGTGGGGGAACTACGACCGCAGCCAGTTCCACCAAGACGCGACCTTTCACGGTGTGGCGCTGCCCCTGAGTGCGGACCACTGGAATCTCAAACAGGCCTTCTCCGAGGCGGCGGGCAGCAGACGGCGCTTCGGCATGGGGGCTGCTCTGCGCAAGCTGGGCATCCCCCTGGTGGGCACACACCACCGGGGTATCGACGACGCACGCAATATAGCGAAGCTCCTGCCCTTCGTTCTTGGGCGAGAGAGCTGCTAGAGCGAGGGCGTCGTCGAGTCGGGGGGGGCGCCCTCGTGGGCCCGGACTCGGGCGGCGATGGCCTCGGTGAGGGCGGGCAAGACCTCGTCGTCGAGCCTGGGTTCGGGGGGACTCGGGCGGTCGTAGTAGAGGTCGTAGGACTCGGTCCGCACGGGGGGCGGGCGCTTGTTGGTCCCGCGTGGACGCACCCAGATCGACACCCGCTGACCATCGTGGATCACCACGACTCGAATCTCCCCATCCTCGTTTGGACCCTCGATGTGGTCGATGTGCCAGTCGAGGGTCGTGGAGATCGGGTCGCCGGTCTCGATTCGACCGAGGAGCACGCGGGCGGGCTCGAGGTAGGGGGGAGGCTGTGGCTCGAGTCGCTGGGGGGCACTGGGGTCTCCGCCTTCATCTCGATCCCTGTCCGCCCGGTCAATCCGGTCCATCCGGTCCATCCGGTCCATCCAATCATCGAGAGCGCCGAGCTGGGAGCCGGCGAAGCGCGCGAACACGGCGATGGCGATCGCCACGGCGAGCCAGCCGAGCAGCCTGTGGGCGACACCCTCGTGTGTGCCGGGTGTCCCGCGGGGCTCGGCGGTGCTGCGATCGTCGTGTGGGGTCCCGCCGCGGGCCGCCGGGAGGCCACCTCGAGTGTCTCTCGAAGCGGGGCTCACGGCTCGGTCCTCGTCTCCCTCGGGGTCGCCCGGACCCGCCCAATGAGCAGGCCCGCACCATTGTCGGACTCGAACTCGACCTCGAGATCGAGGTAGGTGCGCCACAGGGGAAGGTCGATCGTCTCCGCGAGCCGTCCGCCGTCCTCGAAGATCACGATGGTGCCGGGAGCCCAGTGAGAGGGGAGGAGGTCGAGGGCCGGCCGGCCGTAGAAATGTCGATCCATGGCCCCGAAGATGGCGTCGCGCTGCCCGACCTCCGCATGCAGGAGCTGGTCGAGCTCGAAATACATGTCGTGCTGAAACAGGTAGTGCCAGTCGGCGGTGGTGCTCGGGCGAGAGTCGGGGTGGCTTCGATCACCGTGGGCGAGCCAGGCCCTGGCCGTGCGCGAGTTGGTGAGCACAGCGGCGCCGGGGTCCGGGGGGTGCTCGCGCCACCAATCTTCGAGCGCGTCGAGTTTGGCGGTCTGGGGGAGCAGCCAGCTGCGCTCGGGCCACAGCGGGGCGCTGGCGAGAGTGGCGCTCATCCACAGGGCCGTGGCCAGCTTCGCGCCTCGGGGGCCTCCAGGTTTCGGGGCTTCGGGACTGTGGGTTTCTGGATTGGGGTCGTCGAGCAAGTGGGGAAGGGCAAACACGAGGGCCCAGACGCCGATGGCCGGCAGCAGGAGTTGGATCCGGGCGCCGTCTTGGAGCGCGAAGCCGAGGGCTGCGAGGGCCGCGAGCGCGA
>CAYVJQ010000173.1:2348-7884 GCA_964451725.1 uncultured Nannocystaceae bacterium
GGCCGACCGAGGAGGGCGAGGCCGACCGCGGGCGACAGGCACAGCAGGGCGTCGCTGGTCTGGAGCAGGCTCTCTCCCAGGCGGCCCTGCTCGAGCCAGTGGGTGTCGGGGGCCGGGGCGACCAGGGTCGGGGGGTAGTGGAGAACCCAGAGCAGGTCGTGGTGGTAGGGGACGCCGAGCAGGGCGTAGATCCCGGGGACCAGGGCGAGGCCCCCGACGACCCGCAGGTCGCGCTCACGCAGGGCATGCTCGAGGGCGATCAGGGCGACTATGGGGGCGACCTCCGAGCGGACCAGGAGCATGGCCCCCAAGATCGCGCCCGCCGCGAGCGGGCGCCCGTGTACCCGCAGACAGTAGACGCCCACCAAGATGCCGACGGCCGCATCGCAGTTGGAGTGGCCGGCGACGGCGGTGATCAGCCACAGGGGGGAGGCCGCGACGACGAAGGCGGGGACCACGAAGCAGCGCTGGCCGAGGTCACGGCTGAGCGCGGCGACCAGGGGGATCGCCGCGGCGGCGACCAGGAGGTGGGTCAGGGCGAAGGCCTGGTAGCCCAGGGGGGCGATGGGCGCATAGAACAGGGCCAGGATCGGGCGCAGCTTTTGGAAAAACAGGCCGTGGATCGGCGTCGCACCCAGGATGCTGGCGAAGTGCCAGGTCAACAGGCCCTCGTCGTGGATATAGCGGCCGTGGATCACCGCCTCGATGCCGAGCGCGAGGAACACGGCCGTCAGCGCCCAGACCACGCGCCAGTCGCCGAGTAGGCCCCCCCACACCCGTGGATCCCGGGCGCGGCCGAGACCTGTGGGCGATCGTCGGGCGGGCGGGACGTCGGACATGCGTGGCGCCCGGATGCTATCACCCGCTAGAGCTGGGAGCCGGAGGGCTGTTAGCATGCCGTGTGAGCGACTCGCGTGAGAGCCCCGGGCGCGAGCTCGCCGCGCGAAGTGGTGTGTTGCAGCGTCTGGGCGCGACGGCGCTGGGTCGGCGCGCCCAGATGGTCGCCCGCCTGACCGAGACTTGGTTTCGGCGCCTGGACTCGCCCAACCGCCTGGTGCTCGACGTGACCCGGCGCTGCAATCTGCGCTGCTCCATGTGCCGAACTTGGGAGGACCCGCGCCGGGACGAACTCTCCGTCCCCGAGATCGCCGATCTCATCCGCCAGCTCCCGCGCTTGACCTGGCTGGACGTGACGGGGGGCGAGCCGTTTTTGCGCAGCGACGCCCGGGCCCTGATGACGACCATCGCCGAGACCGGGCGCGCGCTGACGGTCCTTCACTTTCCCACCAACGGTTGGTTTCAGCGCCGCATCGTCGAGACCTGCGCGGACATCATCGCGCTGCGCCCCGATCTCCAGCTCATCGTCACGGTCAGCATCGACGGTCCGCCAGCGGTCCACGACGAGATCCGCGGGCGGGCGGGCGCCTACGAGCGGGCCATGGGGACCTTCGCCGCGCTCCGTGAGATGCCCGGGGTGGATGTCTACCTGGGCTCGACGCTGACCCCCCAGAGCGAGCCGACCTTGCCCGACCTCGAGGCCCTGCTCCGGGCCCGCTTCCCCGACTTCGAGGCCCGCGAGTGGCACTGGAACCGGCTCCAGATCTCGGAGCACTTCTTCAATAATGTAGATCTGAGCTCGCGTGCGGACAGCCGAGACGAGAACGCGGATACGCGCCACCCAGGTCTCGCGCGCGAGCACGTCGCGCGCCGGGGCCTACCCCGATCCATGGTCGACGCCATGGAGCTGGCATTTTTGATCAACCTCGAGTTTTACGCGCGCGGCGAGCCCAGCGGGATCCGCTGCGAGTCCCTGCGCAGCACGGCTTTTGTCTCGCCGGAGGGGGACCTCTACCCCTGCCATGTCTGGGACCGGCCCCTGGGTAACCTGCGCGAGCACAGCTTCGCCCAGCTCTGGCACGCCCCCGAGACCCTGGAGGCGCGCCGGGGCGTGGAGGCCCTCGATTGTGGGGGCTGCTTTACGCCCTGTGAGGCCTACCCGGCGCTCGCGGGTAACCCGATCCAGACCCTGCGCCAGACCGCCAGGCGCTCGCTCCGGTTGGTTACTGAGTGATGGGTGTGATGGGTGTGACGGGTGTGAATGCAGCGCTGGACTGGCTCTCCGAGCTGGCCCGGACCCACGCGGGGGCCGTGCCCTCTTGGGTCAACCCGGACCACCCGGGCTACGCCTATCCCGAGGCCGCGGGCCTCGTGCTCACGACCCTCGCACAGGCGCGACCCGAGGACCCGGCCTTGGTACCGCTGGTCGCCTGGCTCGAGGCCCAGGTCGATGCACAGGGACAGGTCGGTCGCCACGGCCTGGGCCACACCTTCGACTCGGCGATGGTGTTGACGGGCCTGCTGGCGGCCACCCGGGTGGGAGTGCCAGTCGATCGCGGGGTGCTCGAGCGCCTGTTCGACGCGCTGGTTGCGGCCATCGACACGCGCCGGGCGGTCGGCGGCGACGCGCCCCCGCGCTGGAGCACGACCTGGAGCTGCCATCAGCTCAAGCTGATCTGGGTGTTGTCCGCCTACGACGAAGAGATCGGTGATCCCCAGGCGGCCGCGCGGATCGAGGCCCCCGCGCTCGACCAGCTGCTCGATCTCCAGGTCGAGGGCCGATTCCAGCTGTCGAGCACGGACTCCCGCAGCTATGTACACGCGAGCTGCTATGCGCTCGAGGGGGTCTTGGGCCTGCGCCGCTGGGCCCAGCGACGCGGGGCCCAGGTCGATGGTCACGAGCGGCGCCTGCTCGCGGGGGGCGACTGGCTGGTGTCGATCCAGGCCAGCGACGGCTCGCTCCCCTGTTGGATCGGTGCGGGTGAGGCCAGCGAGCGGCGGCCGAGCGACGTGCTCGCCCAGGCCCTGCGGATCTGGGCAGCGGTCGACCGTGAACGCTACGCCGAGCCTATCGCGCAGGCGAAAGCCGCGCTCGCCAGACGCCAGTCGAGCTGCGGCGCGCTTTCCTATCTCGACGGGGGCGGGGACCACAACAGCTGGTGCACCGCGTTCGCGGCTCAGGCCCTGGCGTGGGCCGAGGCCGAGGCCGACCCCGGCACCTGGCTGGTCTGAGCGACCTGGCTGGTCTGAGCGACCTGGCTGGTCTGAGCGACCTGGCTGGTCTGAGCGCCAGGGCCTGTTGTAGGGTCACCAGGTTCGTCCTGCCATGGCCCCCAACGTCACCGTGCTGCTGCCCGCCCACAACGAGGCGGCGGTCATCGCCGAGGTCATCGCGGGTTGCCGGGCGCACACTCCAGGTCTGCTCGAGATCGTGGTGGTCGACGACGGCAGCACCGACGCCACCGCCGAGGTCGCGGACCGGGCGGGGGCCCGGGTCCTGCGGATGCCCACCAATCAGGGCAAGGGCGCAGCCTTGGCCTACGCCCTTCCCCATCTGCGCGGCGACACGGTCTTGCTGCTCGATGCCGACGGCCAGGACGACCCCAGCGAGATTCCGCTTCTGCTGACAGCCCTGACCGCAGACGTCGAGCTGGTCATCGGCTCGCGCTTCATCGGGACCTTCAACCCGGGTTCGATCTCGACCATCAACCGCTACGGAACCCACGCGATCAACGGCCTGTTCAACCTTGCGTTCGGGACCGCGGTCACGGACACGCAGGCGGGCTTTCGAGCCCTGCGTCGAGAGACCATGCGCGGCCTCTCGATCCAGGCCCGGCACTACGATATCGAGACCGACATGCTCTGCCAGATCGTCGCCGCGGGCGGCAAGGTCGTGGAGATCCCGGTCACGCGCTCGGTCCGGGGTGGGGGCAGCACGGACTTCTCACGGGTGCGGGATGGGCTGCGCATCGTCAGGCGGATCGCCCTGACCCGGATTTCGCTCGGGCTTCGTCGCTAGAGCGGCGGTTCAGGCGTCGCGCGCCATTTGGACTGGAGAGGCTGCTTGGGCAGCCTCGACTTGGGTCTGGGCGACCACCGCCCCGAGGGTTTCGAAGTCACTCCAGGGCCGGTCGTCGAGATCGCGGAGGTGATCGTAGGCAGAGCGGACCCCGTCGTCGACCGTGGCGTGGATATGGAGCCGCAGGCGTCGACCCGTGGCCAGCCCGATACCCGAGATAGACGCCCGGGTCGCGGCGGCCCGGAAGCCCCGACCCTCGATGACCGTGGTCATCGTTTGGAAGGCGTCGGCGTGTTCACGGAGCATGTCGACGCCCTTTTGTCTGGCCTCGCTCACCGGGATCGGTGAGCGATCGGTGATGACGAGGAAGAAGCCGATCCCCTGTGGGTGCCGGCCTCGAAGTGTGCGTAGAAATCGGTTGGCGCGCGCCATGTCGGAGACCTCCGGGCGGGAACAACACACCCAGACCAGGCAGTTGTTCCAAAGCGTCATCCCCGAGCCGTCGCCCGATCCCTCGACATCCATGCCGGTCATGGTCCAAGAAATCGCCGCGCTTGGGTACAAAAAAACTGCTCGTCCTCGAGCGGGTCGGCTCTGGCCCTCCAGGGGCCCTGGCGCGGGGCGAAGGCGCCCAACGAAGAGGAGGACACAGGAGCCCTCCTGTTAGTTGAAGTAGTGAAACTGCCAGTATGCGAGCTGGGCACTGCTCGCCAGGCGCCAAGCCCACAGGAGGTCGACCTCACCGGCGTAGAGCAGCTCTTCGAGCGAGCCCAGTACGCACTGCCGGTATCCGTAGAAGCTGTCCCAGTCGTCTCGGTAGCTGCAGGGGATCTCCGGCATGGTCACGGTTTCGCCTGCGTTCACGTTGTAGAGCCGGTTGTGGGTCCCGCCGGGCCACTGGATGTCGAGGGTCCCCTTGGGAGACCAGCCCAGGCCGAAACCCGCGTCGAGGGCGTGGGTCGAGGCGTAGGACGAGCCCGCGACGATCGGGCGCATACTCTCGGGGCCCCAGAGGGGCTTGAAGCGCACAATCGTGCCTACCCCGTCCCGGTTGACCCGACCCTCGGAGGTCAGGCCGACCGTTCCCCTGGTCTTCACCTTCACCCAGTTGTTGCTGTTTCCGCTGCTGAGCTCGATGGCCAAGGTGCCGTCGGGGAGCTCGATGCCGGTGAACTCGAACTCCCCAGGTCCGGTCGGCGCGAACACGGGGACGAGCCTGGCGTCATCGAAGACCGAGCCGTACTGGGCGTCGTAGGGGACCAGGGGCAGGGGGTCCGGATGGTCGAAGTTCGACACGCTGACCACGTCGGTGAAGCCGTCCCCATCGAGGTCGCCAAGGGCCACACCCTGGACGTTTCGGCGTCGGTGGTTCGTGGGGCTGGTCGCATCCGGGTCGTAGATGAAATTCGCGGAACAGGCCTGGTTTTGCATGACCACCCCGGCGTTGCTGGCCTCGACGAAGGGACCGACGTCGAGTCCGCCGTGATAGATGAGGTCGTAGTCGCCGTCGTTGTCGTAGTCGGTCGCGCCCGCGCCCCACCCGAACACCGACGCCGGATCGGGGCCGACCCCAGGATCGTCGAAGGTGCCCCCGCCGGCGCCCAAGAACCAGCGCGAGGACGAGGACCCCAGCTGGTAGCTGGGGTCGAGGGCCGTGAACATGTAGTCGCCGATGTTGGA
>CAYVJQ010000173.1:7984-11460 GCA_964451725.1 uncultured Nannocystaceae bacterium
CCGCGTGTGTCTTCGATGCCCGAGTCGGCGCTGACATCGACGAACAGGTTGTCCCCGGTATTGAGGAACAGTTGGTTGTGTTGGTTGAAGGCGTAGGGCTCCACAAAAATGGCGAGTTGGTTGTCCCAGCTGTCGTAGGTGTTGCCGACCACGATGTCGAGGAGGCCGTCCCCGTCGACGTCGCCCATGGAACAGGTCGTCGCGTAGCGCTCGCCGCCGTCGATGTCGCTGGCCAGGGTCTTCTCGAGGAAGGTGCCGTCGCCGAGGTTCTCGTAGAAGCGGTTGGCCTCGCCCGTCCCGAGTACATAGAGGTCCGGGTCGCCGTCGTTGTCCGTGTCGCCCACACACACACCGCTCGAGTCTTGGGCGCTGGCGTCGACCCCGGCGGCGAGGGCCACATCGACGAAAGTCACCTGGCCGCTCTCCTCGAGCTGGTTGAGGTAGAGGCTGTTGGCCGCGCCGGGCCCGTTGGTGACGTAGATGTCGAGGTCGCCGTCACCGTCGAAGTCCGAGAGGGCCACCCCCGGAGCGCCGCGCGACTTGATCGGTGTGATGGCGATGTCCGCCATTGTGTATACGGGAAGCCCCTTGAGGGCATCAAAAATGACGTCGCGGGGAGACTCGGCGCGCCGATAGTCGATCCCATTCCCGGGGGTCGCAACATCTTCATAGGTGATGCCGCCGTGCTGACCAGCCTGGGCCGAGGTCGGGCTCAGACCGATCCAAGACGCGGTCACAGCGGTCAGGGCAGTCAGGGTGATGAGGAGGGGCTGGTCGAAAGGTTTGAATCTGCGTGTGGTGGGCATGATGGTGTTCGTGTGGGCCTCGAGAGGCGATATCTGTCGATGTGGGTACGCAGCGCGCACCCGAAGTCCGCGTCGTCAGTCCGCACCTGCTCCCCGTCGAACCCATACAGGTGCCATACACATGGGTGTGGGTTCGACTAAAGGACTGGTCTTGCGAACAGTCGACGATTTCAATCAGCATATCGAAATCGCTACTGACTGCAAGCATTTTAGATAGAGACACACCAAATTGGGTCGGGTGATTCGCCACGTCTGTAATCGCGGTTCCGAAACAAGACGCCGACTCGGCGCGCGGCCTGAAAAAGGGGCTAGACCGGTCCATGGGAATTTATATGCCCACCAATTTACACCCCTACTCGATTTCTACATCCAGACTCAATTGTGGAGAGGGTCGAGACCCAAAAGCATGCCGGCCGCAACCTGCGCAGTCACGGGCCCGGCGGCTGGCTATTCGCACACTGGATTGAGACCCGGAACGAAGAGGAACGACGGGCACACCGTGGACCGACAGGGTCGAGCGAGCCGTGAGCGTGGACAGGTGAAGAACCCGATGGCGCCCTCCTGGATCGAGGGTGCGCCGGTGTGGTGGCTTCGGCGGGCTGCGGCTTTGGGCTTTGGAGCCGGGCGGGACGGGGCCTCGACCTGTGGGGGGAGTGTGTCGTCGACCGTAGGCGCGGCGCGGCGCGGTGGCGGGGCAGCGCCTACGGTCGGTGGGGATGCCCTGTCGAATGCTTGGGCCCGAGTCGAATCCGACTTGAAGCGCGCAACCACCTGCACGTAGTTGGTACACAGATTTGCATTGACCTTCGGTGTTGGGGCGTGTTCGCCCTGGGAGGCGAAACTCCCTCCGGGAGGGCCGTCGGCTGTCCGTGGACGATATTCGTCCATCAATTACCTCCAAGCGCGGTTTTTGAGCTACGAGTGAGTGGGCCGAGCAATGCGGAACTCTCCTCGAACAACGTGGACGGCCACCGATAGCAGGCTGTCGGAGGGCAGCGCTGCCCAGAGATGCCCCGACTATGGGCACTGTTTCGGCTCGGCGAACACGAGCAGGGGGAGCGACCTGCGTGGGTTGGTACCGACTGAAGCGAGGGCAGAGAGCAGAGCGGGAGGATGAGAGATCGCTCTGGCAAGTACGAGCTGGTCAAGCGAATCGGGCGCGGTGGTACGGGCCAGGTGTGGTTCAGCCATTTTCACGACGGGCCTGTCAACCGCCCCTGCGCGGTCAAAGTGCTGCATGCAGACCTCGCGGGTCGCGAGGCGGACAAGGCTCGCTTTGAAGACGAGGCCAAGATCGCCTCGGGCCTCCGTCATCGCGCCATCGTCCATGTGACCGGAACGGGGACCTACCAGGGCTCTCCATTCATGGCCATGGAGTGGGTCGACGGGGTCAACCTTCACGAACTCCTGAAGAAGGCCGAGCGCCTCGAAGACGACGTGGTCTGCTACATCGTGGGAGAGGTCCTGGATGCCCTAGTCTACGCGCACGAGCGGACTGTCGCCGGGCAGCCAGCGGGAGTCATTCACCACGATGTCACACCCGGGAACGTGTTGGTGTCGTCGAGCGGGGAGGTCAAACTCACCGACTTCGGGATCGCCAGGTTTGCATCGACGGGGGACCAGACCCTCGTGCGTGCCATGGGAACCCCGCGCTACATGTCGATCGAGCAGAGGGCTGGGCGGGCGTCGATCAAGACCGACATCTACAGCATCGGCGTGGTCCTGCACGAGTTGCTCGACGGGAAACACTACCTCGCCGGCAAGAGCCCGCAGGAGTTCGAGGAGCTCGTGCTCGATGGACACGTCCCCGCGCTCGAGCGCACAGACGTGCCGGAGTGGCTCGATGCGCTTCGGCGTCAGATGCTCTCGGGGGAGCCTGGTCAGCGCCCACGGGCGGCCGATGCCCGACACACCATCTTGGAGCACTGCCTCCGATATCACCTCGCGGGTGAGCACCTGAGGGATCTCTATGGGCGTGTCGTCGGTGCCCGGCACTCGGGCTTCACCGATATCATTTCAACTGTGGCGATCCCGGAGGCGGACCCAACCCTCGCTGCCGAACCTACCCGGCGAGACCTCGAGCCGGTCGTCGTCGGGGTGGGGCGGAGTGGGGTGGGTGCTCCGGGGGGCAGGCCGCGGGCCCTGACCAAACCTGTGTGGCGTGCTGCTGGGGCTGGCGATGGGCGGGAGCCTGGTGGGGGGACAGGTCGATCTGATCTGTCGCCGCTTGTTGTGGAGCGGGAGGCCTCGGTGGTGGTGGGCTCCGGCGATGCGGTGGTTGTGCGTGAGACTTCTGGATCGGAGGTCGAAGGAGTCCAGGTTGGTCGGTCACGCGGTGATGTCGTGCTGTTGGCTGTCGGTGGTGTGCTGATTGTTGCTCTGGTCGCCGCGGTGGTCGTGTTGGCGACCTAGCAGCCCGAGCCGCCTCCTCCGTCCCTGGTTTGGACCCGGGGTCGTCGTTGGGGGGGAAATAGGAAAAATAGGAAGAGATCCGGACCCCGGGTCGCAGGTCGCCGAAAAATAGCGACGACCGAAGACAGGACTCCCGGCTGGTCCTCAGAGGGCCAGACTTCGGGCCATCTGGCTCTGTGCCGGCCAGACTTCGGGCCATCTGGCTCTGTGCCGAGATGAAAGCCTTCCTCTCGCGGGCCGACAAGCAGCTGTGACATC
>CAYVJQ010000174.1:0-11408 GCA_964451725.1 uncultured Nannocystaceae bacterium
TGCCTCGGGCGCGCACGCCGTGACCAAAGACGAGCTCCTGGCGCTGCTGGAGTAGGGGCGAAAGCTCAGGCGATCGGTCGACTGTTCGAATGACGATGCACCGCGTGTTTCCTGCCGCCCCGAGTATGTTCGTTCTGGGTCGTCCTGTTGTACTCCTACCCGCGGAACGTGGGGAGTGATGCGGATGAATCCGATCTCGAACGTGTGGGACCGCGTGCAGGAGTTGGTGTGAGACCGCCGTGCCCTGCTCGGTCCATTTCGCTGGGCCCGAGTGGGGAGAATTCACGACTCAGGTTGCGTGCGAGCATGTGTGCAGCACCCATGTGGAGGACATGACCCAGACGGCTCTGCTTTGCTTTGAGCTCATCCTACGACTGACCAGAAAACAGCGCCAAGCCGATCCCGTAGAGCAACTTTGGGGGGACAGCGTTGCCGATTAGTTTGGCCACCGAAGTCGCCCGAAGTCCTGAGAAATCCACAAAATCAGGGATGAACTGCAGTCGCGCCGCTTCGTGTGGAGTGATCGTCCTTGGCTGCCGTGGATGTACGAACCTCCCCTGTCCCATACAGCGGAATCCGGTCGTAATCGTCTGAACAGGTCGGTTCCAATACATTCGTCCATAGACCGACTTGTATGAGTGCCCTCCATCCTGGTGGCAGGGCGGCCGCTGGTGGTTCGGCAAATCCCAGAGCTCGTTCTGGAACAGGTAGTCGATGCGTTTTTGATTTCGTTCGGTTGCTTTCGGCGGCCTGTTGAACGGGTCGTCGGAATGCTTTGCAGCTCGTTCCAAGTCGGAGCAGGCCCACGAGAACGACCGCGCTTTGGTCGGGGACCACGTGAGAGCTGCGTCAGGATCGACATCACGTTCGAGTGTCGCCACCAAGAACATGCGGCGCCGGAGTTGCGGGACTCCGTGGGTTTCGGCCTCGAGGAGACGCTGGGCTGTTCGGTACTTGAGCCGTTCCAACTCGGCCCTGACAGTCTGAAACACACCGCTTCGGTCGTGGATGATCCCGCGAACATTCTCGAGCACGATGTGGCGTGGTCGTACCAGCTCTGCAAAACGAACCATCTTCAGCGCCAGGGCGTTGCGGTCGTCATGTCGCCTGGTGTGGTTGTTGAAGTCGGAGTGTCCCTGGCAGGGAGGCCCCCCAACCAGCAAATCGATCTCCCCGAGTTGTTTAATAAACGCGCGTTCAATTTTGGTGGGTTTGGCACGGAGAGTTCCGTCGAGAATGTGTTCGATCGGAGTCGTCCTTCCATCGCAAGAGGGAAACATGCGGCGACAGACCTCGACCGCATCGGGGGCGAGATCCACTGCCAACGCCAGCTCTGCATGGAGGCCTACTGCCCGAGCAGCTTCTGCGGCACCAACCGACATCTGGCCGCAGCCAGAGAAGATGTCGGCGATGCGTACCCGTTCTCCCCTCCCTCGCCGTGGCGGGCTGGATTGACGGAGCCAAGCCCAATCCCACGCCGTAGCTTCGTCTACAAAGTCGATGTGGCCGGCGGGTAGATCGAGGCTCGTGGTGTGGGGCTTTCCGTTCCAGCGAACAGTTCGGACTACTTTGCCTTGGGCGGTATCCAGTTTGAAGCTCTCGCTTGGGCGACTGGTCAACTCCAACTGCGGGGTGGGCTTGCCGCTGTCTAGGGGGCTCATGCGTCGCGCCCCCAGAAACGTCGCAGCCGCCGACGCAAATGCCTCGGGTTTTTGACCTCACACTCCCAGACAACCAACACACGGAAGCCCTCGGATTTTAATGCCTTCATTTTCTCCCCGTCGCGAACTTGGTTTCTCGCGAACTTCTCGAGCCAGAATTCCCTGTTCCGCTTCGGGGTGGTCGTTCGGTGGCAGCCTTCGTGGCGGTGCCAGTAGCATCCGTGCACGAAAACAGCCTTGCGCGCCGATTTGTTCGCTATGTCGGGAGACCCGGGAAGCGACCGGACGTTGAGCCGATAACGAAATCCCAACTCTGACAAGATGGACCGCACAGCCAGTTCGGGTGCGGTTCCATGTTGTCGGACCCGGCTCATGAGCGCGGACCGCGCTGGATCGGTTGTCAGTCCGCGTTCCAAGGCGCCGGAGGATAGCCGTCCGTCGATCCAGCACGCAAACGATCTCGATGTTGATCGGAGGGCTCGAGCGCAGGCACAGTTGGGGTGCGGCTGCGACTGTGGCTGGAGAGCAGCGCGATCCGCTCAGACACGTGATGAAGGAGGGCTTCACCTGAGCCTTCCTCCCCGCGGAGATCCCGTACCAAGTACCCGCGCTTCTCCGAAGTTCTGCGCCCGGGTTCCTCGGCTACTCGTCTCGTGGAACTCGAGGTCGTCCGTCGAGCCCACGGTCGGCCGTCGAGCCCTCGGACCACCCTCTTCCAGCCGCCGGGAAGCATCTGCGTGCCGTGGGATCGACGGCTCGGATTCGAGCGGCTATGTTTGGTTCGGGACGTCCAGATCGACCATCGTTCCTGCGCGAGGTGTAGCGGTCGAGCAGGAACTACCCGGCGGGGTTGATCCCCTTTGGTGTGTTCTTCGGATGTGTCGGGCCCTCGTTCAGGCTCACCCGGGTATTGAGAGTGGAAGGGGATCTTGGTACCCTGTTCGCGATGTCTCAGGATGCTGCCGCCGACATGCAATATAATATGTTCACCTCCATGGTCAGGGGGGGAGAAACACCAAAAGGCGCGTACGATATGTTGCGGGGAGTGATCGGGGATGAACTCGCCAAAACCATACGCGCCCGCTACGAGAAGAATGTCGGACTCATCCGTGTCCTCAAGGATCCGATCACGTTCACGGACGGTGACGTGCAAGGTTGGTACGCCGGTCCCAGTGAGGGTGATCGTTTTTGGCCAGCACTCGAGAAGTACCTGCGTGAAAAAAGTGGTTGGCCCGAGAACACCATCAAGTCCATCGACGATGCGACGACGAAGATTCTCTCGTTGATGCAGCCTTCCGGGCTCGGTTCCATCAACACTCGAGGTCTCGTAGTCGGCTACGTCCAAAGTGGAAAGACCGCCAACTACACTGGCCTTATTGCCAAAGCTGCTGATGTTGGATATCGCCTGTTTATCGTCCTTGCTGGTATTCATAATACGCTTCGGCATCAGACGGAGAGTCGTCTGTGGAGAGAACTCGTCGATCTCAATAATAAACAATGGCACACGCTGACCGAGGAAAGTATTCGGCACAAGTCGAGCGTCAATGCATTCTTGTCTGAAAGCACGACTCTCAAGCACCTCTGTGTCGTGAAGAAGAATAAGCACGTTCTCGAACGACTGTTGAAGTGGTTAGGGGCGGGTGAACGTTCGGTGCTGGCCAGTTGCCCCGTGCTGATCATCGATGACGAGGCCGACCAGGCTGGTCTCAACGCCTCACGAGATCCAAATGGCCGCACGGCGATCAATAGTCAGATATTGAAAATTTTGGACCTTCTTCCCAAAGTCGCATATATTGGTTACACGGCGACCCCGTTCGCCAACGTTCTTATCGATCCCTCGGGTCCGGACCTCTATCCGTCGAGTTTTATTGCATCACTCCCGAGCCCCGACGGGTACTTCGGAGCCGAGACTTTGTTCGGGCGCGAGCCGCTGGATGAAGACGAAGACAGCATCGAGCGCAATGGACTCGACATGATACGCATCGTTCCCGATGATGAAATCGAGTCTTTGCGCCCGAGGTCGGCCAAGATACGTGTGAGCTTCGAGCCCGAGGTTTCGGCCTCACTCGAACAGGCTCTCGACTACTTCCTTCTGGCCTGCGCTGTTCGGCGGCTCCGAGGTTCCCGGAGCCATGCCTCGATGTTGATTCATACCACCGTCTATGCCGACCCCCACGAAAGCCTCGCTGCAAAGGTAGGAGAGTACTGTGAAGATCGTCTTCGCTCCCTGAAAAGGGGAAAGAAGAGCCTCATTGGACGCTTGCGTGACCTGTGGAAGGACGAGGCACCGCGCGTTTCGGCCTCGAACTGGGACAACCCTACCCATGGTTTCGATGACCTCTTGCCCCTGTTCATCGAGGTCGCCTCCGACACCAATATCGTCGTCGAGAACGGCCAGAGCTCATCCCGACTCGCCTTTGGGGACGAAGCCAAAATTCAGATAGCGATCGGTGGGAATACGTTGTCTCGTGGCTTGACCCTCGAGGGTTTGCTCGTCAGCTTCTTTGTACGCTCAGCCTCAGCTTACGACACTTTGCTGCAAATGGGACGGTGGTTCGGCTATCGTATCGGCTACGAGGATCTTCCTCGAATCTGGATGACGGATGAACTGCGCAGGGCCTTCTTCCTACTCGCTACGGTGGAGCAGGAAATCCGTAACGATATCGCTCGCTATGATGTCGAGTCTCTCTCTCCCAGGGCCTTTGCCGTCCGGATTCGGACGCACCCTGGGCTGGCAATTACCTCTCCGCTCAAAATGCAGTCGGCGGTTGATTGCAACGTATCCTACGCGAACCAAATCAAGCAGACCCGTTTCTTCAAGCACAAGGATGCCGACTGGTTGCAAGCCAACCAGCAGGCAGTGCTTGCCCTTCTCAGGGCAGGAGGGGAACCCGAGATGGTCGGTCTAAACCGGGTCTACCGGGACATTCCGGCGGCGATGGTTTTGGACTTTTTCGCCAGTTATGGAATTCACGAGGGCCACCCAATGCTCCAGCCCAAGATTCTCGGGGACTATATCCGAGCGCAGAACGAGAAGAACTCCTTGACTCTCTGGAATGTGGCCCTCGTACAGAGAAAGACATCGCGCGAGGTGCTCGGCCAGCTCGAACTCGACCAAGGACTCACACTCAACCTGGTCAGTCGGTCCAAGCTCGTGCAGTCGGATGAGAGTTTCGCCAACCTCGGGACAATCGCCACCCAGACCTACTACAGCCTCGACCTCGATGAGCCTCGTCGAAGCGAGAAAACCAACGTGCGAACGGTGGACGATCATCCCTTGCTCGTCATCATCCCGATCTCCAGGAACTCGAGCGAGATGAGCACCAGAACCAAGGGCAAGGGGCGAGTCGCCCTCGATGCGGTCGCGGATATCCTTGGTATTGCGCTTTGCTTTCCGCCCGTGAAATCTCACACGCCCCAGAAGTACGTGACGGTCGACTTAACCAAGATCGAGGTTGATGAAGAAGAGGAGTATGTCGATGAAGAGGAGGACGCATGAGTTCTGAGAACCGTCAAACTATCGAAGACTCCTGGGAGTTCCTCGCTACTCTGGATCCCTCCTCCGGCTATCGGGCGCGTGACATCCCTACACTCCAGACACCCCACGGGTGCCTAATCCTGTCACAGGATTCGGAGGGTACACGTCATATTCTTGTTCCAATCGGAGCAGATGAACCAGTGGCTCACGATACCGAAAGTCGAGGTGTGCAACTTGTGAAGACCAGCCTCAGCGACGAGGGGAAGCTTCGGCACTTTGTCGATATCCGCTGTCCTGACCCACGACTGCACCGGGTTTTCGACCAGATTGTAGTCTCGATGCTCGACACGCTCTCATCGACCGAGGAACCCGTTGCCGCGACTTGTGTCCATGTCCTCGGTAGATGGCGTGCTCTGCTCCGTCGTGTTTCCAAGCCCCTGTCTCCGGCGGTGTTGCGGGGGGTATTCGGTGAACTGTGGTTCCTCTCCCGACTCGTGCAACACACCGAGTCGGCAGCGAACTATTGGACTGGGCCCGACAACACACCCCAAGACTTCATCTCGGCGCAGGGAGCCTTCGAGATCAAGACGACACTGCGTATTCCCGCGCGTCGAGTCTCGATCAGCTGCGTCGATCAACTCGATGGTCGACACCACCCCTTCTTGGTCCTTGTCGTCATCTCTTTGGTCGAAGATCCCAAAGGCGTGAGCATCGAGGATTTGCTCGAAACCCTCACAGCTGCAGGCTGCCCACGTGAGCAAGTCCTCGATCAGCTCGCCAAGGTCGGTATTCAGGAGGCGGACCTCCCGGACCTCGCGGGGCTTCGCTGGCGGGTCGCTGCACACACGGGCTATCGTGTCGCCGACGATTTTCCCAGGCTGACCCCGACGAGCTTCGCTCCCGTTCTTCCTCCGGGCATCCAGAACCTTCGTTACGAGGTCGATCTCGGTACCGCAGCCGGCAATGTGTTGAGCGAGGTCGAACTCATCGACCTGGAGCATCAGTTCATGACTGGACCGACGCTATGAACCCCTTAGAGCTCCAAGCAGAACGCTTCATTGCCACGGGCAACATCGCCTCGGAAGGTATGCGCAATCAACTCGGCCGTCCTCGCCTCGACCGCATCGCTGTGCTCGTGCGTGAAACCGCCCAAAATGCATGGGACGCCAAGCGCGACGACTCTATCCCCGTGACCTTTGGTGTCGAGTGCTATGAGCTCGAGGGAGCCAGGCTTCGTGCTTTGCGTGAGGACGTCTTCGCCTCCACGCCCGACAGCTCCGTGCGAGAGCTGGCGGCTCTCCTCGTCCCGTCTCCCTCCGCCGAGAGAGAAGACGAGCCACTGAGAGCACTGGCCATCTACGATCGTGGCACGACTGGCCTCGGTGGTCCAACGCGCGCCGATGCTCCTGCCAGACCTGGCGAAGCCCGGGACTTCATCGACTTCCTGCGCAACATCGGTCAGCCACCCGACAAGTCCCGCGGCGGGGGAACTTTCGGCTACGGCAAGGCTGCCCTCTACCTGTCGAGCCAGGTGGACACAATCTTGGTGCACACGCGCTGTTGTGTAGAAGGACGGTTGGAGAGCCGCTTTATGGTCTCTGCTCTGACACCGCACTACGAGGTCGACGGCAAAAGTTACACCGGGCGACACTGGTGGGGACGGCGTGGCCAGGATGGTATCGTGGATCCTCTTCTCGGGCGCGAGGCCGATCAGCTTGCCATGCGTCTGGGGATGCCCATTCCGCCAAAGGGCGAACAAGGGACCACGATCCTGCTTCTCGCGCCCCGTTTCGACGGACGTACCCCAGAGCAGGCGATGGCCTACATCCAAGCCCAGATGCTGTGGAATTTCTGGCCCAAGATGGTGCCGTGGAATCATGAGGAGGGTCCACGCATGTGTTTTGAGACACTGCTCAATGGAGTCGATCTCCCTCTCCCAGATCCGGCTACGGTCCAGCCGCTCAATGGCTTCGTCCGGGCTTTGGGAGCGGTACGCAACGTCGAGGGTGGGGGGCAGAGCAAAGATGAAGGAGTCACGACCCTGCTCTGCGGCAACCCGAAGAAAACCCTCGGACTCCTGTGCCTACAGCATATCGTCTACAAGGAGCGCCCCGAGGTCGACTACGGAGAGGATACGGAGCTGCCCGAGTTCATGGAGCGCTGTCACCACATTGCGCTCCTACGCCGCGCAGAGTTGGTCATCACCTATCACGCGGGTCCTCCGCTCCCCACTGGCTATGTCGAGTACACGGGCGTGTTCCTGGCAAATGACGACATGGATCGCATCTATGCGGCCTCGGAGCCTCCTACTCACGATGAGTGGCGGCCCGAAAATCTCGCCGACAAGCGAGCGAAGACCTTTGTCCGTACGACGTTTCGTCGCCTCAACGCCGCGACGCGTGAGTTCGTCGCACCTGCCTCTACGAGCCACGAGGGGCGGGACGATCGTCCCCTCTCTGCCCTCTCTGCCCATCTTGGACATCTCCTCGTCGACGCAGGTGATAGCGGTGGGCCTCGGGTCTGGACCCCTTCGCAGCCAAAGGAGGATACGCCGACGGTTGGCGATGACTCTCCTCCTCGGGTCGCGCGTCGGTCCAAGCCTAGGGTGAGGTTGGACCCTGAGGTCACGCTCCTCGACGAACAGGGTATCCTCGTTCGGCTGTTTCGAGCCGAGCTCATTCATACTAAGGAGGTTCGGCAGACCGAGCTGCGTGCACGGGTCTTTCCGATCATCGTGGGAGGGGCAGAGGAGCGGGATGCTCCTCAGGGGGCCGAACAGCCCCGTATTCTCTCCTGGCGTGCCCCCTCCGGTCGCATGCATGAGTTCAGGGCTTCGGTGATCGCGGAAGAAGAGGAAGAAGGAGTGTGGGAGATCCGCGTAGAAGGTGGTGCGGACTGCGTCGTCGGCCTCGAACTGAGCGGGGAGGCCGTGCGGACATGAAGACCTCCAGCCTCCCCTTTGCGGTCGCGCGGACAGCCATCTCGACCACTGCGTGGCTAACGGGTACTCCTCAAACCCCAGACGGACTCCTCAAAGAGGAGCTCGACCACTGGGATGCATCTGTCGAGTTCGCTGTCTACAATGAGTTATACATAGATTCCAGTTTGCTCCAGACTGAGACAGGACTCGCTGCTGGGAGCCGACTTCGGCTTTGCACAGGCTGGTACTGTGAGGCGACCCGCACCCGCGAGATCGTTCATCGTCACGAGATCGTCCTCGAGGAAAGCGCCGGTGCGGTCATCGAAATCAACCCCTCGTTCACGGTCTCCGGTCGCGGCCTCGCACGGAGTGTCCAGCTCGAGAGTCGACTCGTGCTCGTGGAGGCCGGACCGGGGAGCTCACGTACCGCGGCACGTATTCCGGGCTCAGTGCTGTGGGCATTCAACCAGGGACTCGTCCTGGAGGGACAACACGCGCGCTTTCCAATGGAGTGGGCAGACTTCCGCACGAGTGTCTACCAGGATGACGCCGCTTGGGCTCTCGACTGGGATCCTCAGGATCTCGAGTGTTCGACCCTTGGTGGGATCAAACTCCTGCTCAATCAGTGCCACCCTGTGACGGCTGTGCTCTTGCGCGAGACTCCACCTTCGGATGCAGCCCAGATTCTTTGGGCTACGATCCACTTCGATGTCGCGCGACAGCTTATCGAAGGTGCACTCACCAACGACGATTTTGTGACCAATTCCGACTACTACGCCGAAGGTACATTGGGAGCGACGCTTCGTCGTATGATGAACGTCTATTTTCATGCTCACGAAATTGTTACACTGCAGGCTCTGGTGACCCGCTCACGCACACAGTTCGAGACCCTCCTTCAGGCCAACCTGGGGATGTACGGTGACAAATGATCCTGATCTATCCCCGCCTCCCTCACTCTGACGCGTTGATGCTCTCCCAGCACCGCTCCAGGCTGAGCATCGAAGCCGCGCGCAAAGTCGCCGATACCACACACACCCGCGTCACCTACGCTGCGACAGGGGGTATGCGTATCCAAGAGTCGAATCTCGCCAAGCTCGCCGAGCAGATTCGGGCGCTCGCCCATGAGAGTGGCTACCCTGCTCCACGCTCTGTCGGCGCCCGGGACAGGTTCGATGGTCGACTCGGCAAGTTGCTACACGAACACAGTGGGCTCAGTCCCAGTGAAGCCTGCCGCGATGGGGTGTGGAGCTTCCTGGCCTGTGTACTTGTTCCAGATGTCGTTCGCTGGCGTTTTCCGGGTGAGGAGACCACTGCCAAGAACTTCCTCGGCAAGGATCGGGGTATCGATAACGCCCTCGGCCGCTGCTGGTGGGCCGCGGAGCTGCTTCTCGAGGAGCAGTCCCCCGACGACCCCTACGAGCTACTGCTCGAGCTCGGGGTCGATGAGAGCGTCGGCTTTTCGCGGCGCTCGCGGGCAGTCGTGAATCGTCGTGTCGCCGTGGGGCTCGCACGTATGGTCGTCACCGTTCACGCGGCGGGGCTTCCCTTTACCCGACTCGACTTGATGCGGGATGTGATGAAACGCTTCCTTCGCCTCGCGTCATTCGTGTCCTTCGAGTCGCTGACCGAACTCGAGTTCGAGCATTGTGTCAGGGACCTCGTCACGGCCAGCGCCTCGGCGGTCGCTCTGTCGAGAAACCTCGATTACGATCCTCTTCCATTCCCCGTCGAGGCTAAGCATGGTCCCGATTCAAATGTGGCCACGGGCGCAGTCTCGAACTCAGCCGCCGATCCAAATCGGCATCTCAGCGAACTTCTGACCCACATTGACGTAGATTCGCGCAGCCCAAGTCGTTTTCTCGAACTGAAGGCATGGCTCGCAGCCAAGCTTTTACTCGAGGTGGAACAAGTCGCAGTCAAACGTCTCAATGACTTCAAGAACTACCGCAACCGGATTGGGGAAGCTCTTCGCCAGCGCCCTTTCCTTGCCGTTTTCCTCCATTCTGGCGATGATGACGAGGCCCTCGCTGCACTCAGGAGTCGACAGCACCTGTGTTCCCATACGGTCACTCTGTTGTGTGCCGAGAGGGGCGGTGGCTGGGCCGTCGATACGGTTGTTGCCCCTTCCGATATTCCCTTCGCTGCGGCCGTTGCCGAAATGTTCAGGGGGGCCAGGGTCGAGCAAGTCGAAGTGCGTGAGCAAGACCTGGTCGAGATTCCACCCGACGTGGAAGACCACATCGTCGAGGCGGTCCGAAGCCTTCCATTGGGAAAGACCGACGTTGTCGACAGCGTCGAAGCCATGGTCAACAGCCTGATCCAGGAACTCGGTGGGCACGTCCAGGTCAAGCGAATTTTGGATATTCGAAATGTCGAGAATCGTATATCCGAAAGCTACGGGCGCGGTGCTTGTGTTCATGTGTTCGGAACTAGAGCCGGGCTTCTCGACAGTACACAAAGGGCAGCGGAGGAGCAGAGCCGAGAGGTGGGGGCGAGGATTGTCATCATTCTGAGTGAGGACGAGGATGGGAGCCTCGTCCACGTCCCTATTATCCTGCGGTGCGGTGAAGCGCACGATGATATGCCCGCGACTGAAGTCGAGCTCGAAGTCGCTGTGCCTCTGGCCCCTGTCCCAGACATCCTCGATGTCGACGATTCCACACGGCCCGATGAGGTGCCATCGGAGTTGGGTCTACTCGAGATCGAGAGCCTCGAGGAGCGCGCTGGACTCGTCGCGGAACACCTTCTCTTCCTTGGTCCCCTTTCCAAGTCGGAGGCGATTCGTGCAGCAGCCGAGAGCTTACGTGACGTCGGTGGGCTTTCCTACCAACGGTTGCGGACTGACGGCCGGATCTATACTGCGCTGTTGGCCGCGATCGAGATGGGGGTTCGCACAGGGCATTTGGACCGACCCAGGCGTGGGCAGGTTCGTGCGGTGATCGAGTTAGCCGAGGAATACACTAGGGAGGACTGGCTCGCGGTCGTGAAGAGGGCTTTGCCTTGTGGTGAAATTGTGACTCGCTACGATGCGGTGCGCATCGCGGGGGCGTGGGCGCGGGAAAATTTGGGTTTGGAGTATATGAGAATTCGAGGTAACGGGAAGATCGACCGAGGGATACGAAACGCATTTCGTGCTCTCCTGCGCCGTGATGAAATGCAGGCTGTGTCGCGCGACGAGATTATGCTTCGCGCGGACTCGTGAGCTCGGGCCCCGGTGGTGCACGGATATCGGAACCATGTAGAGATGATCGGGGCCTCGCTACCTGCTTTGGGGTCACTGGATCGAGTTATCCCCTCAAAAGCACAGTGAGCGGGCCGTCCTGTCGACTTCGACCTGCTCGCAGCGCAT
>CAYVJQ010000175.1:0-2667 GCA_964451725.1 uncultured Nannocystaceae bacterium
GCGATGTAGTGCTGCAGCCAGGCCTTGTTGAGCTCGAGATCCTCGACGTCGCGCCAGTGCATGCCGCCCTGCTCGAGCGCGAGCTCGTCGTCGACCCAAAACGCCATGGTGCCGTCGTCCTGGCCCGGCGTGTTGATGTGCATGTGGAGCTCGAGGCAGACCCAGTCGCCGGTCTCGAGGACCGTGTCGGACTCGGGTTTGAAGGTGTTGCCCCAACAGCACTCGAGCCCGTTTTCACAGGCCATGCCCTTTTGTGCGCAGCCGTTGCAGATGTCCTGGGCGTAGGTGCCGTCGCAGTACCCCCCCATGTCGCAGCTCATCTCCGGGAAGTAGGTGTAGAAGAACAGCTTGTGCTCGGCGTTGAAGTCGAGGGTGGTCCCCGCCGCCCGCTGGCCGTTGGGGCGGCAGCCGGCGTTTCCGTCGGCGTTCCAGTATTCGTCGGGCTGGGTGCCGGCGATCGACAGGAAGTGGTGGACGTACTCGTGGTCCTCGGCGAGCCGCACCCAGCTGCGAAAGTAGAGGTCTTCGTAGCCGTCGAGGGAGCAGCCCTGCTCGCCGCTGCCGCTGCAGCTGCGGTAGGCTAGGGCGCCGCCTTTGTAGCCACCCGCGGCGGTCGCCGGCAGGGACAGGGACCAGTCTCCATCGTGGGCGATCGCGGCGTCCTCGAGCAGGGCGATGCGGTCGGGGTCGTTCATGCCCTCGGGGCAGCCGTTGCAGTCGATGAACGAAGACTGCTCGAACCACGCCTGCCACCCGAGCCCACCCTGCTCGAAATCCTCACACATGAGCCACTCGGGCTCCGGGTCGTCGCAGGGAGAGGCGGCCTGCACAGGCGTTGCAAAGAGCAGGACCAGGCCCGCGCAGAGTGCTGGGGAGAACGCTCGCATGGGGCGAGCATATCTCGGTGGAATCCATATCGAGCCCCGAACTCTGGGGTGTCGGCGTTGCGTTGCCGCGGGTACACAATGTGCGTGAGCCACCCCTGACCGGGTCATCCGGTCGGCATGGGTGAGGGGGACTCGCGCCGGCGCAGGAGGTCGGCACAGGTCCAGGTCTGTGGTCGACGTGTGATACTCGGGCATGGTGAACCGCCGCTTCAGCGCTCGGGATTTCGCCCTCCGACCATGAGCCGGGACCCCAGTCAGCCGCGGCCCGCCGGGCGCGCGAAGATCCGTCGCCGAACCATGGGTTGGCTGGCCGTCGATCGCAGCATCGAGGACCAGCGCCGGGGATTTGCGGCCCTGCTGTTGTTGACCGAGGTCGGCATGCCCGAGCACCTGCATCGGCCCAGGACGCTCGGCGGCGTCGCCTGTCTGGAGCTCGAGCCCGATTCTGGAACTCCAGCCCGGTTCTCGAGCGGGGACTCTGGAGAGGGCTCCGAGTGGCCACAGATCATGTTTGTGCACGGGGGCGGCTACGCCTGGGGCTCGCCCCGGACCCACAGGCCACTGGCCGCGCGCATCGCCGCCAGCGCCCGGGCCCGGCTGATCTTGCCGACCTACCGGCGGGCGCCCGAGCACCCCTGTCCCGCCGGTCTCGACGATGTGCTTCGGGCCTGGCGGGCCCTGCCAGAGGCCGAGCGTCGACGGACGATCTTGGCTGGCGACTCGGCGGGCGGGGGGCTGGCGATCGCCGCAGCCATGTGCCTGCGCGACACCGGCGAACCTGGGCCGGCCGGGCTCGCGCTGCTCTCTCCGTGGACCGACTTGACCATGTCGGGGGCGTCGATCGACGAGATGGCGGCCTTCGAGGTCCTGCTCGGGTCCTCGGGGCTCGAGCACATGGCGGCCCAGTACGTGGGCCGGGCTCCCGACGCCCTCGATCGCGAGGACTTCCGGGTCTCTCCCTTGTTTGGTCGCTGGGCGGGTCTGCCCCCCATGTTGATCCAAGTCGGCGGTCGAGAGGTGCTCTTGGACGACGCCCGGCGGGTCGCCGCCCGGGCCGAGGCGGCGGGGGTCTCGGTCACGCTCGAGGTCTGGGAGGGACAGCAGCACGTGTTTCAGGCCACGCCCATGAGCGCCGCGGCGTCCGAGGCGATCATCGATATCGGCGCTTGGGCGCGAGCTGTGTGGGCGGGCGAGCATGGGGGTATCGACCATGAAAAAGCCCGGTGACGATCGTCGCCGGGCTGGATTCAGGTGCTCACCTCCAGCACCACTCCGGCGCCGACGGTCCTGCCACCTTCGCGGATAGCGAAGCGCAAGCCCGGCTCACAGGCGACCGGGCGGTTGAGAGAGAAGCCGACCTCACCGACATCCAAGACGGCGGACACGTCGGCGGCCCCAAAAAACAGCTGGGGCGAGTAGCCGGACCCAAAGGGCGTGTGGCGCCCACCCTCGTCCTTGCTGAGGGTGAAGATCTCCGCTCGTCCTTGAGCGTGGGGGCGCATGGACCCCGGTGCGACCGCGACCTGGCCCCGAGAGACCTCGTCACGGTCGACGCCACGCAGGAGCAGACCCACGTTGTGCCCGGCCTCGGCGGTGGGGACGTCCTTTATGGAAGGACTGGATCCCCGTGACCACGGCCTTGCGGGGGGCGCCATCGTGGCGACCCACGACCTCGATGGTCGCACCCAGCTCGAGCACACCGCGCTCGACCCGACCCGAGACCACGGTTCCACGACCGGTGATGGTGTGGGTGTTCTCGATGGGCATGGAAAAGGGCGAC
>CAYVJQ010000175.1:2767-11359 GCA_964451725.1 uncultured Nannocystaceae bacterium
CGTCGACCAGCAAGATCGCCCCGTCCATCTGCGACGCGCCGGTGATCATGTTCTTGATGTAGTCGGCGTGGCCGGGGCAGACGATGTGCGCGTAGTGGCGCTCACCGCTGCGGTACTCGACGTGCGAGGCGCAGATCGTGATGCCGCGCTCGCGCTCCTCCTTGGCGTTGTCGATCTCGTCGAAGGCCTTGGCCTCGCTGCCGAAGAGCTGGGCCGCGGTCTTGGTGATCGCCGCGGTCAGGGTGGTCTTGCCGTGGTCGACGTGCCCGATGGTGCCGACGTTGAAGTGCTGGATGGTCATTGTCTTGTCCTGTTCTCTCTTTGCGTGCTCAAAAACGCGGTTTGGGTTGTCGTGGCGGTCGCATCGACCCTGTCGAATCCACGGCGGTAGGCCGCGCTTCGAATTCATGGAATTCATGGGGCCCCTGGGCAGGCGCTCTCGCTCAGCGAGAGCGGCCGCGAATAGGGCCGCCGAATCTGCGGGTCGGGTCGGGCCAGGTCGAACTCGGCCCGGCCGAGTCCGCTCCAGTCAGCCTCGGTCAGGTCCGAACCAGCTCGATGGCAAAACCCGACAGAACGGCGGAAATTGCCTGCTCAGCGGGATATGTCGGGTGCGCGCTCGACCGAGGCGCGGGGCTCAGCGGCCCCAGACGTAGGACCCGGCCTCCACACTCACATCGAGGTCACACACACTCGACAGCAGAAGCTGGAGTGTGCGGGAGCGTCCCTCGGGAGTGTGCAGGCAGGTGTTCATCGCAATGGGTCCGGCGAGCGGAGTCAACGATATAGTGCGGAGTCATTGCACTGTCAAACAAGCTCGCTAGATTAGCGTCATGGATGGATTGAGCGTCGCGCAGCTCGAGCGTGTATTGGTGGATGCCCTCGACCTCAGCGCCGGCGGCACGCTGACCGATACGCCCGACTGGGTGCAATTGCGGAGCCCCGCGTCAGTCCACGGAAACGTGAACTGTGTGTGCCTGGCTCGGCTCGAGGTGAGCACCGTCGAGACCCGGATCCAGGGGGTCATGGAGGAGCACATCGAGCGCGGTGCCGCGCTGCGATGGATCGTCGGCCCGGGCAGCAGCCCCGCCGATCTGTCGGCCCGCCTGAGCGCCGCGGGCGTACCCCATATCGGCTCGGCCCTCGGCATGAGCCTGTGTGTGGACCACGCCCGGGTATCTGGGTCCGGGTCAGGATCGGGTGCGCTCGTCGGGCTCGAGTTTTTGCCCGTGACCCTCGCCAACGCCGCGCGCTACGGCCTGATCACACAGCGGGGTTGGGCTGGCTCTGAGGGAGAGAGCGGGGACGGGGCGATGAGGGCGGCCGCGATCACCACCATCGTCAGGGCGCTGCGGGCGGGGGATGGCCAGTACCAAGCCTGGATCGCCGAGCTCGAGGGCGTGGCGGTCGGGGTCCACGTGCTGCGGACTCTCGGCGACATCGGTTACCTCCAGGGCGCCGCCGTCCTGCCCGAGTTTCGTCGTCGGGGGATCTACGGGGCGATGATCGAGCATCGCCTCGGAGTCCTGGCTGGCGCAGGGGTCCCTTGGGCCGTCATCTGGGCCAACCCGGAGACCTCGGCGGGTGTGTGCCGGCGAGTGGGTTTCAGCGCGCACTGCCGGGCCGAATTTCATGAGCGCCCGGCCCCTGATCCGGTCTCTGACCCGGTCTCTGATCTGGCCTGATACCGGCTTCACTCGAGTCCTGCTCGAGTCCCGGCAGGGTGGGGCTCAGGCCAGTTCGCCGAACAGGGACTGGCCGCTCGTCCCGGTGATCACCACATCGACCAGATCGCCGGGCTCCGCCGAGCCCAGGGGCAGCATGACCTTCTGGAAGTTCGGCGTCCGGCCCATAATCTTGTTGCCCCGCTTGCTCACCCGAAGCACCAGGACCTGGTCATGGGCGCCGGTCCGGGCCTCGAGCTTGGCGCGGGTGTGCTGCTCCTGGAGCGCGATGACCTCGCGCAGGCGCCGAAGTTTGACCTCCCGGGGGATGTCGTCCTCGAGCTTCTTGCTGGCGTAGGTGATCTCGCGGTCGCTGTAGGCGAACATGAACGCGAAGTCGAACTCGACCCACTTCATGAGCGCGAGGGTCTCGAGGTGGTCGTCCTCGGTCTCCCCACAGAATCCGACCATGATGTCGGTGGAGATGGCGATCCCGGGCACGGCGGTGCGCAGGCGGGTGACCAGGTCGCGGTACTCGCCCAGGGTGTAGCCCCGGCGCATGCGGGTCAGGACCGAGTCGGCGCCGGCCTGGACCGGGAGGTGTACGTAGGGACAGACCTTGGGCTCGCTGGCGATGACCGCGATCAGCTCGGGCGAGAAGTCGACCGGGTAGGGGGAGGTGAAGCGGATCCGCTCGATGCCCTCGACCTGGGCGACGGCGCGCAGGAGCTCGGGGAAGCCGACGTCCTCATAGACGTAAGAGTTGACCGTCTGCCCGAGCAGGGTGACCTCGCGGTAGCCGGCCTCGGCGTGGCGTCGGACCTGACGCAGGACCTCGCGGGGGGGCACGCCGCGCTCGCGCCCACGGGTGAAGGGCACCACGCAGAAGGTGCAGAACTTGTCGCAGCCGCGCTGGATGGTGACGAAGCCCGAGATGCCGTCGCGGCGGGTCGCCCGGTCGGCGCCCACGGGTCCGTCGAGACCCTCGTAGACCTCGGTCTTGTCGAGCTGCACGTCGATGACCCGCTCACCATCGATGGCCCTGCGGGAGAGGGCGGCGATGTTGCGGTAGCTGTCTGGACCGACGACGAGCTGGATGTGGGGGGCCCGGGTCTCGAGCTTGTCCCGGAGGTGCTCCGCCATGCACCCGATGATCCCGATGACCAGGTTCGGGTTGCTCTGGCGGTGGTCGAGGAGCTGGGAGGTCCGGCCGTAGACCCGGGCCTCGGCCTTCTCTCGGACCGCGCAGGTGTTGACCAACACCAAATCGGCGGTCGCCGGATCGTGGACCCGCACCCAGCCGTCCTGGCCGAGGCGCCCGAGCACGAGGGCGGTGTCGGCCTCGTTCATCTGACACCCGAAGGTCTCCATGTAGACCCGCGGCGCGCTCGGGTCGGCGTCGGCCTGAGAAACGAGGCCGTCTGGGGCGGCGTTTGGGGTGCTCTCGCCTCCCTGGCGTCGAAGCTGAACCAGGCCGGCCATCGCCGCGGAGGGTACGCGAAGGTCGGTGGGCGGGCCACGATCGCTGTCTGATCGACCGGCTGATCCGAGGTTCTGCGTCGATGACGCTGGGTCTCGGAGCAGGGATCGAGGTCGGATATCGGCGCATATCGGTGGATGTGCGGCTGCGCGTATTCGGAGCTGCGCCCGGACTAGCGATATCTGGCCGCGCGAACTACAATGCGCGCCCGGGTAGACTGGCTTTGTCCAGCCCCTCATGGAGTACCCATGCGCCGTACAGGTACGATTTTACTCAGTTTTTCCTGCGCCCTCTCGATCGCTGCCTGCACCGAGGCGCCCGAACCCAAAAAGGCCACCGACAGCGTCGGTCCCGTCGAAGGTGGCGGGCAAAAGACCGGGGCCTCGGGTCTGCCCGCTATCCCCGATGGTCCAGTGGCCACGGTCGCCGGCACAGACATCACCGCGGCGGCCTTCCACGCCATCTACGACCTCAAGCTGCAAAAGTACGAGGACCGTGGCCGGGAGATCCCCAAGACCGCAGATCGTCGCTACCGCAAGTCGATCGTCGACCGGCTCATCTACCAAGAGGTGCTGCGTCAAGAGGCCAAGAAGCGGAGCATCACCCATGATCCCGCCGAGCTCCAGCAGCGCGAGGAGGCCCAAAAACGGGGCATCAAGGACTGGGAGAAGCACCTCCGCCGCCGTGGTGAGAGCGCCGAGAGCCTGAAGCAGCTCTACACCGCCGAGCTGCTCGAGCGCGCCATCTTGGAGGCCGACGGCAAGCTCTCGGTCGCCGAGACCGAGATCGCCGAGGAGTTCGAGAAGATCAAGGCCAACTACACCAAGGACAAGGAGCGGGTCCGCGCCCGTCACATCCTGGTGCGTGTGGGTCCCAGCGAGGTGCCTGCACCGGGTACCCCCGTGCCCGAGCCCTCCGACGCCGACAAGAAGAAGTGGGAGGCCGAGGCCCTCAAAACGGCCGAGGAGATCTACGCCAAGGCATCGGCCGAAGGGGCCGACTTTGCGGCCTTGGCCATTGAGTTCTCCGAGGGTCCGAGCGCGCGCAAGGGCGGCGACCTGGGCATCTTCACCTCCGACCGCATGGTCGAGGAATTCTCGGATGCGGCCTTCGTGCTCGAGGCCGGCCAGGTCAGCAAGCCGGTCAAGACCAAGTTCGGGTTCCACATCATCAAGGTCGAGGGCAAGTACGCGCCCGGCGAGCTGCCCCGCGAGGCTCTCGACGATCAGATCACCGAGCGGCTCTCGGCCCGCAAGCTCCACCAGGGTCGCCGCGACCTCAAGGACGAGCTGCTCGAGGCCTACGACGTCAAGAACATCATGGAGGACCTGCTCGGGCCCGACCCCCGGGCCGAGCGTCGCAAGAAGGCGCGCACCCAGGGCCACCCTCCGACCGGGGGACCGCACGGCGGTCACGGCCCTGGTAGTAAGGCCAAACCCGCTGGTGACAGCGCGACCCCAGTCGTGACCCCCGCCGGCGGTCCCACAGGTGTCCCACCCACGGGTCCCACAGGCGTCCCGCCCAAGGGTAAAGCACCGGCTGGGGATGCACCCGCGAGCCCAGACGGCGCCCCCGCTCCAGGCGGCAAGCCGCGGCCGCCGACCAAGTAGGTCTCCGCCAAACTCGAGGCTCAGGGCCGTCACCCCACCGGGGTGACGGCCCTGAGTAATTCCGGGTCCGGTCCGGTCCGGGTTTGGGTTCGAGATTCGGGTCAGGGTTCGACGAGCCGGGCCGGGGCACGTCGATCGAGGGGCAGATCGACGACCACCGCCGGGTTCGTGGGCTGGTAGGACAGGGTGCAGATGCTGGCGTTGATCGACAGGAGGCCGTCTCGAGCCAGGGTCCCGTAGCCCTCGTGGATGTGTCCAAAGATGTGCACACGAGGGCGAAGCCGCGAGCGCAGGGCGTCACGCAGGGCCTCGCAGCCGACGGCCTGCCCATCGGAGGTGCAATCGAGGACGCCCTGGGCCGGTCCGTGGGTGATCAGGAGGTCCGTATTCGAGGGGATCAGGGCCCACTTCTCGGCCAACTCGGGGCCCCGCTGCAGGTTGAAGGCCCAGTCGAAGAACCACGGCTGCCAGGGCGAGCCCCACACTGGCAGACCCTCGAGGTCGACGCCGCTGTCGCCCATGAACTCGACGCCGGCGGCCCGCATGAGCGCCGCGGCCTCGGTCCCGGTCTCGAAGCAGCGATCGTGGTTGCCGGCGATCGCCAGTTTGCGGGAGTGGGGCTGGGCGGCCATGAACGCCGCCCACTCCCGGGCGTCGTCGAGTTCGCCCGCGCGGCAGCCGTCCCCGGCGTGGATCAAGACATCACCCGGGGGCACCTCGAAGTCGCGGTGACCGTGGGTGTCGCTGAGGATCACGAGTCGGAGACAGGTGGAGGTCATTGGTGGTTCGAGGATGATAGTCGGCGCCACGCTCCACGGGCGACGAACATGGCGGTGATCGAGGCTGCGACCACCAGCGCGATCGCGCCGGGCAGACGCGGGATGGCGACCGCATCACGCAGCAGCAACAGGGGGGAGGGGGCGAGCACTGCCAGGACCGCGACCGCGACCGCGACCGCGAGCACCCGGCCGGCCCGAGGGCGATCGATGGTCGGCTCCGTCGCCTGTGATTCGATCCAGGGCACAAACACGGCGTACGCGACCAGGTTGGCCGAGAAGTCGATATTGAAGATCAGCCAGACCGAGCAATGGAAGAGCACGGCGATCGCCATGAACCCCCGCAGCCAAAGTGGCGAGAGCACGGCGAACAAGAACCCGATCTCCCACAGGCAGGTCAGCCAATCGAGGGCCTCCCACAACAGGGGGCTGCGAATAGCGAGGACCGCCGGTGCCAGCCAGTCCGTCCGCTCGGCGACATAGAAATTCTGAATCAGATGGCCGTAGGTCGCGGGTGTGTGTGGGTCGAGCCAACCGCCGACGAGCTTGGCGAGCCCGGCCGAGAACATGCAAAACCCGACCACGAGCGCGAAGCAAGCGATGGGAAGCGGGTCGACGGTAGGCCGCTCTCGGCCGACCAGTGCGTCGACGGACCACGCCCGGCCCCACTGGCCCGACAGAAACAGGGGCGTCATCCACAGCAGCAGGTTGTGGTTGACCTTGCCCGTGCCGAACGAGAGTCCATAGGCGAGCGCCAGTGTCCCCGCGAGCGCCAGCGACGTCGCCCGGGTCCGCCAGCCGACCGCGACGAGCACGTTGAGGGCCTCGATGGCCGCGATCAGCCCGAGCATCAGCCAGCTGCTCGGCGGCGAGGTGACCAGCTGCATGGGGCCCGGTGGGGGGGTCCACAGGTCGGCGGGCAACTCTGCGATGAAGGTGAGTTCGGGCAGGTCGACGACGAAGCCCAGGAACAGGGCGAAGACCATGCGAGCGACCGCGAGACTGCGGGCGTCGAAGGCGTAGCGCTCGACCCAGCGGGGGTCAGCGAGGGGCCACGACACGGCGCACCTCCTCGATCTTGCGGTCGGTCGGGGTGGACCCGCCGACCGGCCTCCGCTCGCGGATCCAGCGCAGCTCCAGCGCCTCGATCGACCGCCCATCGGCGGCACGCCTCGCCCCAGAGAGCAGCCAGGCTTCGATCTCTGGGGAAAACTGGGACATGGCGCGCAACTGCCGGCAGAGGGGAACATGCATGGATTGGGGGATTGGGGCGAACGCGTCGGTGAGTGTCGGGGTGAGCACCGTCCCTCCCTCGAGCTCGACGTGAAGCTCGACGCGGGTGCTCTCGATACCCTCGGAGACCTCGTGTACTCGACCAAAACCCGGCAGCAGCACGGCTGGCCACGGCTCCCGCTCGAACTCGGCGAGGTACAGATAGGTGAGGCCGAACTGGATGAACAGGGCGACCAGGAGGGCCGTGGGGGCCCATCTCCGGAGTCCTCGTCGCGCGTCGTGTTCGGCAGCGTCCAAGCTGCGTGTGAGGCTACATGAAACCTCGGGATTGCGGTCTGCGCGGGCGCGCAAGCGCTGCGCGGCGGCCCCGATCATGGCGGCACTACACCTTCAGAGTGCCGCAGCGCGCCCCCCTCGAGGCAGCCGTCCCCAGCGTGAATCGCCACGTCGCTCGAGCGACTTCGAAGTCGCCGTGACAGTCGGAGTGACCGGGGGTCATCGGAAGTCGGGTGTGACCGGGGGTCATCGGAAGTCGGAGTGACCGGGGGTCATCACGGGCTGCGAGATATGATAGTCGGGTATCCCGCCGCGCTCTGACCATGTTCACACCTATCCTATCCGTACAGGCTCGTCGCCCGCTCGTCGCTGGGGCGGCGCTGGTCTCCCTGGCGTCTCTGGCGTCTCTGGCCATGGCGGCCGGCTGTGGCCCGCGTGTGTTCGACAGCGCCGAGGCCCGGGTCGTCGAGCCCGGCATGCCCATCGAGGTCGCGGCGCCGCCCGTCGCCGAGCCGGTCGTCGAGGTCACCGACGACAAGATCATCATTCATGAGCAGGTCCAGTTTGCCTACAACTCAGCCAAGATCGCGCGCAGCTCTCACGGCCTCCTCGATGCGGTCGCCCAAGCCATCTTGGACAGCGATCGCATCGTTCGTGTGCGGGTCGATGGCTATACCAGCGCCGAGGGCAGCGAGTCTCACAACCTGGACCTGTCCCAGCGTCGGGCCGAGGCTGTGGTTACCTATTTGGTCAAAACGGCCAAGGTCCCGGCCGAGCGCCTCGAGTCCTCGGGCTACGGCGCCGCCGAGCCTATCGCCAGCAACGACGACGAGGTCGGGCGCGAGCAAAACCGTCGAGTCGAGTTTATGATCGTGGAGCAGCGCTTCACCCAGACCCGCACGATCACCGACCCGAGCACGGGCCTGACCAAGGTCGAGACCGAGGAGCTGGTCGAATGAAGACTGCGACCCACAATCACGCTGTGAATACCCGGGGGTCTCGGCTGGACCTGTTCCAGGTCGTCGCAGCTGCCGTTTTCCTCACCCTCGTGGGAGCCACGGGTTGCGGCGGCATCGCTCGGGACACGGACACCTACCGGGTCGACACGGGGGCCCTGCTCGACAGCCGAGGCGACGCCCTGATCGCCTGCTACGACCACGAGCTGCGTCTGCACCCGGACATGGCCGGGACCTTGACCCTCACTTTCAGGGTCGAGAAGACCACGGGCGAGGTCATCGCCCTGACCTGGGACCGGGACTACACGACCGTCAGCGAGGGTCTGGCGACCTGCGCAGTGACGGCCATGGCGGGCCTCGAGCTCGAGGCCCCAGATCGCCGCGAGGGCCAGGCGACCTGGCGCTACCGCTTCGTCAACAACCCGCCGCCGAGCTGAGGCGCGCGGAACAAACCCCGGAGCACGACGGTGAAGTTCACGACATTTGTGGTCCTCATGACTGGCGCAGGCACCCTCGTCATCGGGGCTGGGCTCGCGGTCTCGTGGATCGAGAGAGCGCAGCGGCCAGCGGTCGAAGTCGCCCCGGCGGAGGTGCTGG
>CAYVJQ010000176.1:0-3079 GCA_964451725.1 uncultured Nannocystaceae bacterium
CTAGCGCGATGCCGGAGCCCGGAGGGCTTCCGGGGCTCAAGACCATTGATGGCTTCGACTCTCTACAAGAGGCGATGTTTGTTCATATTTTGGGGAACCCGAACCTTTCTAGTTTGGGCGGCCTCGCGGATGCTAGCGGTCTGTTTGGCGGGACAATTCAGCTCAACGCCAGTTTGCCGCTCAGTGATATTCTAGGCGCGGGTTTTGAAAACCTGTACAAAACATGCGGAAATTTGAACGACCCTGTTGAGTGCGACTGCGGAACGATGGGATCGCCATGATGAAAATTGGCCGACTTCCGTGCTTGCTGATGCTGGCCCTAGTCTCGGGTGCCTGCACCAACAATGTGGCCGGCGGAGACGATGAGACGGGGGTGACGGAAACAGGTGGTACGGAGACTGGTGAGCCTCCGTACGTCGACCAAGTGCCCTGCGGGCCCGAAGAGTGTGTCACCGATGTGGACTGCTGCCGAACCCACACCCTTGGGTTGCAGTACACTGACATGTCCTGTGGCGCCGCTGCGCGCTACCCCAATCGATGGTCTTGTAGCGCGGGAGAGTGCGTGAACTCCGGGTGTGACCCACTGGGGTCTGACTGTATTGTACCATTTGCGTGCCACGAGGTTGATTCTGTCGGCTACTGCATTCAGACGTGTAGCAACGACCAAGACTGCGTTGAAATTGTCGGCAATGAAGCGGGCCAAACCGTATGCATCGGCCTCACTGATGACAACCCCCCAGTGAAATTCTGCGAAGAGCCTCCCGCGTAGCGCTGGCCCGTCGCCGTGTTGGTTTGGCGGCGCTTCACCGCCCAGTACGACGCCGGACCTACCCGTGAGCCCAGGTCGTTCCACAGCTGGCAGACCTGGGCATCTACGTTGCCTCTGAGTCGACCATCTGCCGGCTGTTGAAGGTGAGGAAGCTGGCGGCACACCGAAGCCGAAAGCGGCCGGGGAAGCGCAGGCAGATCTCCAGCCACGAGGCGACGGGACCGGGGCTGAAATGTCCCGGCCTACTCACCGGTACTTGCGCTCCCCTGTGCGCGGAGCATTCTTCTACCTGTATATGTTTCTGGACGTGTGGAACAGGAATGTCGTGGGGCCTTCGTCCATGAGTATGAGGGCAATGAGTTCGCGGCGACCGGGTTTCTCGAGATCTGCGAGAGCACGGGTGTGACGCCAAATGGGTTTATAGTGCATTCGGACAATGGGGCTGCGATGAAAGGATCGACGATGGTGCGAACGCTCGAGGACCTCGGAGTTCACCGTTCGTTGAGTCGACCGCGAGTGCGCACCGACATCGCGTACATCGAATCTACATTTGCGACGGTGAAGGGCCGTCCGAGCTACCCGGACAGGCCCTTTTCGAGCCTGGGTTCGGCCCGGGTCTGGATGGATGAGTTTGTACGCTGGTACAACGAGGAGCACCGACACAGCGGGATATCATTCGTGACGCCGGCGCAGCGACATGCGGGGCAGCACGAAGAGTTGCTGGCCGGTCGAGAGCGGGTGTACGCGAAGGCGCGGGACCGACACCCGGAGCGTTGGAGTGGTGAGACGCGAGCCTGGGATCGACATGAGGTCGTGAGGCTGAACCCTCGTAAGGGGCTGGGGGCCGCCGAGGTTGAGATCATCGGAGACGTGAGGTCTCCATGCGGCAACTATCATGCTCCCCGTGGTTGATATTGGAGAGATGGTCGCAGTAAACGCATTGGGCCATTTGTTCGGGGGGTTCCAGGGATGCTCAGCTGCCTGCAATTGCCAGTGGCCTCTTCCAGCTTTGCCAGAGCCATGATGCGCGTCCCGTATGTCTCTCGCATCGCAGTCAACTGCAGCCACAAATCTACGCGATGTGTGTAGCTACACATTATGCCGAATGATACTCGAGAGAGACTTGGATGAGACGTAGGTTTCATCTCGCCCCGCGATGATCGTCCTGGGGCTCAGTCGTGGTCGTCCGAGCCCGGTGGGCCGAGCCAGTGGAAGTGGTTGGGCCAGCAAAAATTCAAAAACGAGAGTGTGATGGAGGGCTCGAGGGCCGTGATTTCGTGAAACCAGGCGGCGGGTACAAACAGGGCCTGTCCAGCCTCTAGGGTCACAGTAGCGATGCGCTCAGGGCGATCCGCGAACACCTCGTCGAGGGGACGGGCGAGGTAGTAGCCGTCGAGATCGGCGTGCAGGCCCGCGCGGACTCGGGGGGCCAGGCGGACGCGCTTTTTGCCCTGGACTTGGACCAGCAGGACGTTGTGGGGGTCGAAGTGCGGCGGGGTGACGGTCCCGGCGGGTCCAACCCACATCGAGACGCCGCGGGGGCGCGTGAGTGGGACCAAGAACTCGGGTAGGTCGACGAGCTCCTCCCACAGGCAGGCGAGCTCGGGGCGGGCGAGCAAGCCGTTGCGCGAGACCACATAGAAGTCGTTGCTCGCCCCGGCCTCGATCTGCTCGACCAACTTCGGGAGGGGCATGAACCGGGCCTGGCGCTCTGTGTCCCGGTTGGTCTGGGCCTGCAGGCGGTCGACGTTGACCTGGACTTTCAACTCGGGAAAGCGCTCGGCCAGGTGCTGGAGCGACCAGTTGCGGACCGCAGGGATGTCGCGGGCGACCTCGGTCAGGAGCAGCGGTCGGGAGGCCGCCCAGTGCTGCTCGAAGAGGGTCTGAGGGTCGATGCGCGGGAGGACGGGGACCTTCGTCGGGGTCTGCCCTGCACGCTCGAGCTCGTCCTGCAGTCGCAACAGACGCGCTGCCATTCGGGCCTCCCCCACACTGGCGCGCAGGCTCTCGAAGTTCGGAGAGTTCAGGATCTCGAGCACTCGCGCCCGGGCCTGCCCAGCGTCGACCCCCTGGGCGGTGAGCACGTCGACGAGGTCTTCGAGCTTGGCCGTGAACAGGAGCTGCTCGATGACCCAGAGCTCCCAATCGAGGGACAGGCGCAGCTGTGTAGGGGGGAGGTTCACGACTTGCGGCGCCGAAATCCGAGCGCGAGCGCGCCCAGTCCGAGCACGGCCAGGTCGAGGGGGCCGTCGGGGGAGGGGTCTTCGACGGTACAGCCGCGCTTGTGGGCAGGGGGCTCGATCGGAGGCG
>CAYVJQ010000176.1:3179-8033 GCA_964451725.1 uncultured Nannocystaceae bacterium
CGAGGGCGAGCGCGCCTAGCCCGAGCAGGGCCAGATCGATCGGTTCGTCGGGGCCGGTGTCTTCGACGGAGCAGCCGCGCTTGTGGGCTGGTGGCTCGATTGGAGGCGGCTGGCCCTGGTCTGGGGGTGGGCCTTGGTCTGTGGGGACATCCCCCTGAAGTTCGACGGGCGTATCTTCGGGGTAGGGCTCCCCATCGACACAGTGACCGTGGCAACAGGGACCGCAGGTCGGCGCGAGTTCGGGTTCGACCACGTTCGAGCGTGGCGCGAACCCGAGTTGGGCGTTGTCGCTGCGCTCGCGCTGTCCGGCGAACCCCGAACTCGGGACACCCGCAGTGAGCACACCCGCACAGACCAGTACGGCCCCCTGAGGGAGGATCGTCCATCTCCTGTCCACTGCGGCAGGCTAGCATGGCTCGACGTGGCCCCGGGCGCTCCTGCGTCGCTCGGGCAGGGGTCGATCGCCGACTTGGTGCCCGCCGCGGGTTTACCGGGGTCGTTTGGGTGCGAGCTGTTGCCGGGGTTGGGGTGCGAGCTGCTGCTTGGGAAGCTGGGGTGGGATCCGGCGCTGTCCGGGCTCGGCGTCGGGTTGCATCGACTCGGGCTGTCGGGCCTGCGGTGTGGGGAGTGGGTCGAGGTCCTGGACCTCGAGGGCCTCGGCGATCGCGTCGCCCAGGGCCCGGTGCCCCTTCGCGGTCATGTGGATGTCGCCCTGAAGAAAGGCCCCTGGCTCCGCGGCTCGAAGCGTCTGCGTGGCGTCGAGGGAGGCCACGCCGAGGTGCCGGGCGCTGGCACCGAGGTCGTCGAGGAGGATGAGTGTGTCGAACATGTCGGGTCCGTCCTCGACCCCGTATTTGGTCCATTCGTCCTGGGAGACCTGAACGTCGAGGGGCAGGGCGACGACCAGGAGCTCGACCTGGTGACGATCGCAGAGGGCTCGAAGCTCGGCGAGGTGGGGCTCGAACACGGAGCGGGTATCGACACCGATCGGCAGCTCGGCATCCAGCTCTGCCCCGGGGGCGGGCGCATCGGTCTCGAGTTCGGAGCCCTCGGGATCGATGTCGGATTCGGTTGCCAAGAGCGCATCGCGGCGAGCCAGCAGGGGTTTTCGGGCGGCCTTGCGAGCGGCTTTGTCTCGGGCGGCTTCGCGGGAGCGGGTTTTCTTGCGTTTGGCGGCGGCGGCGTACATCTCGGCGGTGACGGTGATCGAGCGCGTCGATTCGCTGTAGGTGTCGCGGATGATGTCGCCAGGGTTGGCGCCCAAGATCAGGCGGTCGCGGTTGGATCCGAATGGGTCTCCGGCGATCAGGCCGTCGAGCTCACTGATCTGCTCTTCGAGCTCCTCGAGCTCGGTCTCGCGGGCGTTCACGGCCTCCTCCAAGGCGGCGCTGTGCTCGGCCTCTCGCCGCTCGGCGGCGTCGATCTCCCGCTGGAGGGCCGCCTGGGCGACCTCGAGCTCCGCCCGGCGCTGCTTGGCGGTCTCCACCGAGGTCCGGAACTCGGGCTGGAGGAGGTCTTGCCACTGGCCCTCCGAGGCCACACCTGCGTCGGCGGCGGTGGTCTCGGCCCGGGCTTGTTCGTCGCGCTGGTGCCACCACCGGCGCAGGCCATAGACGAGGTGAGACTGGGACATGAGCCAGCGCCGACCTGGAAAGGCCCGGACCCGGCTCAGGTCGGAGGCGGTCTCGCGGCGCACGGCCCAGCCGTCCCACACGACGTGGCGCTCGGTGTTGGGGCGCCCGAGCTCGAAGGGATCGTTGACGAAGTTGAGGACGTAGACGACGGTCTTGGGACTGCGCTCCTCGAGCAGGGTCTCGGCGAGGGCCAGGTATTCGTCGGGTCCATAGGTGGGCACACCCGCGTTGAGGACCGGGCGGCCGGTGAGCTCGGCCAGGCGCGCGGAGAAGGTCTCGCCGTCTTCGACACCGAGGCCAAAGACCTGCGAATCGCCGAGCACCAAGATCTGCTCGGGCTCGGGGGGCCCCCAGTCGTCGCCGCGAAAGCCCTGGGCGTTGACGTGGATGGTGGTGGTCGGGTTGTCGCCCAGGCGAAAGCGCATGCTCGCGCCGGGTTCGAGGCGGGCGCCCAGATCGGGATCGGCGATGTAAAAATTGACGTGCGGGAAGGCCCCGTCGTCGCGCAGCCAAAACCCGCCCTCGGCGAGCGCCAGGCCGAGGCTGAGGCCGACGCCGACCTGGGCAGCTCGGACCCAGCGGGTTCGTCGGCGGGCGCGAGGATCGGGATCTCCACTGGGACTGGGACCGGCTGAGCAGGTCGCGGGATCCGAGTTGGCCGTGGGATCCGAGCCGGCGCTCGCGCGTGGGAGGGCGTCGGGAGTCGCGGAGTTCGGGGGCGTCATCGGGTCTCTCGGTCGGGCGCGGCGAAGGCGAAGAAATCGGGTGATCACCCTACGCGCGAGGGTCCGGTTTGTTTTCGGGGGTCAGGCGTGGCGGAGGTGCTCGGTCTGACGTGCGCGCAAGCTGGCCCCAGCTTGGGTTTGGGTTTGGGTCCGGGCGTCGGCGCGGGATCGGGGCTCGATCCACAAGGTCGGCGCGCTCCGGCCGGCGCGCTCGAAGTCGGCGTCGAACAGGACCTGGGCCTGCTCGCGGTTGAGGCCGTGGTGCTCGACCAGGTAGGCGGCGAGGTAGCGCGCCCGCTTGGGCAGGGCGATGCTGTAGACCCGGCCGGCGGTAGCGAACAGCCAGTCGCTGAACGCGAGCGTGCGGGCGAAGGGAGAGGGCCCGGTGGGATCGGATTCGAGCGCGGTGGGATCGGATTCGAGCGCGGCAGGATCGGATTCGAGCGCGGCAGGATCGGGTTCGGGCGCCGGGGCGGGTTCGAGCGCCGGGTCGCTTACGGCCGGGTCGCGCCCGAACAGGTGGGCCATGGCGCTGGGGAACTGGCCCCGGTTCCAGAAGGTGTCCCAGACCTGGGCGAAGCGCTTGAGCCTCTGCATGGTCGCAAAATCGATCAGCTCGCTGCGCAGGATGGCGTTGGGAGGGCGCGGCTCGAAGACCATGCCGAAGGCCTCGGCGTGGCGGGCGATGGGGGTGCCACGCAGACGCTTGAGCACGCCGACTTGGACCTCTTGGACCCCGGCGTCGATGAGCCGATCGAGGCCCGCGGCGAAGCCCTCCAGACCCTCGCCGGGGAGCCCGATGATGAGGTCGGTGTGCAGGTGCGCGCCGGTCTCCTCGCGCAGAAAACGGAGGTTCTCGAAGGTGCGGCCGAGATCCTGGCGACGCTGGATTCGAGCCCCGACCTCCGGGTCGAGACTCTGAATGCCGATCTCGAACTGGAGCGCGCCGGCCGGGAAGCGGGTGATCAGCGCCCGGAGCCCGTCGGGCAGGCGGTCGGGGACCATCTCGAAGTGCAGGAAGAGGTCGGGGTGGTCGCCGATCCGGGCCAAGAAATACTCGAGGATCGCGGCGCTGCGCCGGAGGTCGAGGTTGAAGGTTCGGTCGACGAACTTGAAGTTCCGCGCGCCGCGGACCATGAGCGCGTCGAAGGCCTCGAGCAGGGGTTCGAGGGGGAAGGCCCGGACCTTCTTGTCGAGCGAGGACAGACAGAACTCGCAGCGGTAGGGGCAGCCGCGCGAGGCCTCGACGTAGAGCATGCGTCGGCCGAGATCGGCGGTTTCGTAGAGGGGGTAGGGAAGGCGCAGGGTCTCGAGATCCGGGAGCCCGCCGGCGATCACCCGCTGGAGGGGGCGCCTACCCCCGAGGACCCGGGCGCAGAGGGTGGGGAAGGCCTCGTCGGCCTCGCCGGTGATCACGTAGTCGAGCTCCCCCAGCCAGGCTTGATCGTCGAGTTCGTGGCTGACCTCGGGGCCGCCGACGACCAGGGTGAGCTCGGGGGCGAGGCAGCGCAGGAGCTCGAAGACCTGGCGGCTGAGCTCGACATTCCAGATGTAGACACCCAGGCCGACGATGCTGGGGTCCTGGGCCAAGATGGCCTCGGCGACGGCGAGCGGGCGCTGATCGATGGTGAACTCGAGCACCGCGGTCTGGTCGGCGAGCGGGCCCATGTTCGCGGCCAGGTAGCGCAGGCCGAGGGAGGCGTGGATGTACTTGGCGTTGAGGGTCGCCAGGATGATCGCGGTCACGGGCGGGTATGGTAGCTCAGGTCCACCACGCGAGGATCTGCTCGAGGACCTCCGGGTCGTGCATGAGCGCGATGTGGGAGGTCGAGTCGAAGACCCGGAACTGCGCGGGCTCGAGGCGCTCGCGGGCGCGGGGATCGATGCTCTTGCCGGCCGCGCTGGTGCTCCGGACCAGGCCGTCGCCGAAGGCCCGACCAAGGGGGGAGCCGGGAGGCCCGACTCGGCCGGCGGCCACGAACCACCGGGTGTGGTCCGGCGCGCGGGTGGGCAGGGGCGCCGGGAAGGCGAGGCGATCGATGTCCACGTCCCACCAGTCCTCGTCGCGGACGAAGCCGTGGCGCAGATCCTTGATGCCGGCGCTGCGCAGCTTGAGGGCGCGGCCGGCCAGCCAGGTGCCCGGGGTCCAGATCGATTCGAGGGTGAAGGCCGCGATGTGGGTGAGCTGTTCGAGGTGGGCGCCGCGCGAGGGGGCCCCGAGCAGGAATACACGCTGGAGGGCCTCGACCCAGCCGTGTCCGGCCTCGAGTCCGTAGTGGATGGCGCTGCGCGAGACCAGGCCGCCCATGCTGTGGCCGACGATCGAGAGCTCGCCGAAGCCGCCGCCGGGCCAGGCCAGGGACAGGGCCTCGAGTTTGGCGGCGAGCTCTCGCCCGTTCTCGGAGATGTGCCGACCGGTGTTGTAGCGAGCGTAGATCGGGGTGAGGTCGTGGGCGTCCGCGATCGCGGCGCCATACTCCACACGCGGGCGAGGG
>CAYVJQ010000176.1:8133-11347 GCA_964451725.1 uncultured Nannocystaceae bacterium
CCATGCACAAACACGCAGGCCCTGGGTCGCGCCTTCGGGACCGCGATCGGCGGGTGTTCGAGGGGGCGCAGCGCCGGGCTCTCGAACAGGCGCGTGGCCAGGGCCAGGGCCGACCCGGAGTCGTGCAGCCGATCACCAAAGGCCCCGTTGACCACGGCGAGGGCCTCGTCGCGGCGACCGGGGTAGGCGCGAAGGAAGCGTTGGGCGAGCGTGGCGAAGTCGGCCATAGGGGGGGGCTCAGTAGGCGGGGCTCAGTAGGCGGGGCTCAGTAGAGCACGTTGTCGGCGGGTTGCTCTTTGGGGGGCAGATCCGTCTCGCCCAACATCTCGCGCAGGTCGATCTCGATGGTCCGACACAGGGCGTTCATGGGCACGTCGTTCATGCTGCGCTCGAAGGGGTCCTCGCTCGAGTCACCGATGCCCTCCATGGTGAAAAATACCCAGCTGATCAGGGCGGAGGCCATGACCATGGGAATGATTGCTGTCCAGGTCTGGGTGCTCGCGGCCTGGACGTGATCGGCGAACACGTCGAGGAGTCCCAGGGGCACCAGAAACAGAAACACACGTGTGAAGATTCGGCTGAACTCCGCGTACTGGCGGGGCAGGGGGGTGTGTTTGATGCGCTCGCACTTGCCCTGGAGCGCATACATCTCCTTGATCTGCGCCATGAGGTCGATCTGGTGGAAGAGGTCGAGGCGCTCGTCGGCGACCAGGTTGCGCAGCCGCTGGGCCTGCGAGGCCAGCATGTGGGTGGCAGTGTTGGCCCGCTTGCTGAGCTCGCGCAGGTCGACCTCCGACATGAAGGGCGTCAGCTCCGTGTCCCAGTCGTTGCGCATGTGGTCGGCGTGGTCGCTCAGGCGGCGCTTGGTGGTCGCCGCGGGTTTATGATGAAATCGGGAGGTCGCGCGCAGCTGCAGGCGAAGCGCGTTGATCCACGCGAGCTGCCCGTAGATCAGCGCACGCCGGGTCTCCCGGGCCGGGTCCGTGTCGTCGCCCGGGCGGATGTAGGCGAGTACGGAGCTCGACCAGGTTCGGCTGATGTTGACGATGCCTCCCCAGATTTTGCGCCCCTCCCAAAACCGGTCGTAGGCCGCGTTGTTCTTGAATCCCACGTAGAACGCGACCGCGGTGCCGACCGTGGAGATAGGCAGGAAGGGGATCCGCAGGAAGGTCCAGTCGAGGTAGGTGTAGAGGACGAAGAGCAGGGCCGACCAGCTCGAGGAGATCAAGACGATCGCAGACCCCCACCTCAGGATGGGTCCTCGTGGGAGGCGGCGGGAGATGATCATGGCGAAAGGCTAGCAGGCTGTGCGGGGGCGCGGATGCTCGACGGGGACCACGAATGCGTCTACTCAGGGGGCATGGTCGCACCCATGATCCCCCTGGCCGAGGCTCGTCGTCGCTGCCTCGAGGGACTGGTCCCGCTCGCTACCGAGCGCGTGACTCTGGCCGAGGCCCTGGGTCGCCGGCTGTCCACGGCGCTGTACAGCGCCTGGCCCCTACCTGTGCACGATCACGCGGCGATGGACGGCTACGGCCTGCGCAGCGCCGACACGCGCGTGGCCAGCCCGGGTGCGCCTCTATCGCTGGTGATCGTCGGTGTGGCCGCGCCCGGGGGAGAGATGCCGAGACCGATCGGAACCGGAGAGGCGCTGCGGATCTTGACTGGTGCGCCGATCCCCGCGGGGGTCGACTGCGTGGTGCGCCAGGAGGATGTGCAGGTCGAAGGGGGCAGGGGAGAGCGGGCGGCGTCGGTTGATGTCGCGGGTTCGGCCGAGTCAGCAGCTTCGCTGCTCACGCTTCGGGCTCCCGTGCCGGTGGGTGCCGACATTCGAACCCGGGGCGGCGACGTGGGCGAGGGGGTCGAGCTGGTCCCGGCAGGGCGGCGCGTCGACCCGGAGGTGACCCTGGCGCTGGCCAGCTTCGGCTGCGATCCGGTGGCCGTCTACCGGCGGGCCCGGGTGGTGATCGTGAGCACCGGTGACGAGCTGGTCCCGGTGGCGAGGGCGAGCCCCGGGCAGGTCGTCGACGTGGCTGGGCCGGCCCTCGCCGCGGCGTGCCGAAGTGCGGGCGCAGAGCCGACCTGTCTGGGACCTGCGGGCGACACCCGCGAGTCGCTGCGCGCGACCTTGGAGGCCGCGCTCGCGCTCGGTCCAGACCTGTTGGTGACCGTGGGCGGGGCCTCGGAGGGGGACCGAGACCTCGTCCGCCCGGTCCTGGCCGAGCTGGGGGTGGACTGGCTGTTCTCCCGCGTGGCCGTGAAACCGGGAAAACCCACCGCCTTCGGGCACCTCGCTGGCCTGCCGGTGTTCGCCCTGCCGGGGAACCCGGGGGCGGCGCTGGTCGTGTTCCGGGAGCTCGTGAGTCCGGTGATCGAGCGCCTGCAGGGTGAGTCGGGTGATCCCGAGCTCGCCTCGCTGACGACCGCGGCCGCGACCTTGGGTCTGAGCATAGAGCCCGACAGGTCCCGGGGGACGGTGCTCCAGGTCGAGGTCGGTCGCTGTCCGGAGGCCGGCGGGGCCCTGCTCGTGACGGCGGCGCGAGGCAAGAGCGCCAGCCGTGTGCTGCCCATTTTGCGGGCCAACGCGAGCATGTTCGTGCCGGCTGGGGACGAGCCCCTGCCCACCGGGACCGCCGTCGAAGTGAGGCTGCGCCGGGCCCCGCTGCGCCTGCCTCCGCGCCCCGTGTTGGCGTTCATGGGGGCCTCCAACAGCGGCAAGACCACGGTCCTCGAGCGGCTGATCGCGCGCTTGGTGGGTCGTCAGCCCGGGATGCGCATCGGTGTCGTCAAACACGGCCGGCACTTTCATTTCGACCGCCCGGGCAAGGACAGCGACCGCTACCGGGTCGCAGGGGCGGTGGCGGTGGCCCTGTCCTCGCCAGCGCTCACGGCGACCCTGGAGCATTTGGGTGATGATGTGGATGATGTGAATGGTGGGCCCCAGGCAGAGCCGCCGAGCTTCGCCGAGCTTCGCCAGCGCCTGCCCCCGGACCTCGACATGGTGCTCGTGGAGGGTTTCAAGCGCGAGGGTCTGCCCACGGTGGAGGTCCACCGGGATGGGCGCGCGATGCTGTGTCGGGGCGAGGGCTTCGAGCATGTGATCGCTGTGGTCAGCGACTCGGGGGAGCTGGTCCCGCGGGGACTGCCGTGCTTTGGGCACGCGGACCTCGAGGGGATCGAGGCCTTTGTGCGTGCCCACTTTGGGTTGGGGTAG
>CAYVJQ010000177.1:0-11037 GCA_964451725.1 uncultured Nannocystaceae bacterium
GGTGGATCACATGAGCCGAGCTAGGCAGGATCAAATGAGCCGTCCCTTGACACTCCAACACTGGCGAAGGCACGCTCATCAGGCTGTCGATGGAAGTCCGCGTAGGACTCCGCGTCGTCCAACACTGCTGCCGATCGCCTTTGATAGCCTCGTTAGTCTCCCTCATCTTGAGAATGCAGCCCAAGCACCTGAAGCTTAGCACGCAGCGTCTGTCGACTCATCCCAAGCTGCTCCGCCGCAGCCTTTTGTGTTCCTGACTCGCGCATCACCCTGGGCAGGAGCACCCGGTCGAGCTCCTCGTGGAGCTCCTTGTAGCTCGCGGGTCGCCTCAAAAATCCGGCGAGCCGGTTCAGGGCCCGGTCCCGCCCAAAGCGCAGATCCGCCCCTTGGATCACACCATCCCTACACAGCGCGGCACCGCGCCCCACCGATCGAAACAGCTCTCGGACATTGCCCGGCCAGCTATGCAGCGGGATCGCAGCCTGAGCATCCTCCGAGAGCTCCACGTCCGCATCCTCCGCGAAGTGCTTGGCGAGAAACAAGGCGTCCCCTTTCCGCTCTCGCAACGGCGGCAACGTGATGAGCTCGTCACTCAGACGATAGTAGAGGTCCTTGCGGAAGTTGCCCGCGTTGACCTCCCCTTCCAGGTCACGATTCGTGGCTGCAACAATCCGAAAATTCACGGGGCGTTCATTTCCGGGTTCCCCCTCCCGACACACGACTCGCTGGTCCAACACCCGCAGTAGCTTCTGTTGTTCGCTGAGCCCCAGCTCACCAACCTCATCGAGGAAGAGGACCCCACCTTCGGCGAGTTCGAAGATGCCCGGTTGATTTCGGTTGGCCCCAGTGAACGCCCCCCGCCGGTACCCAAACAAGGTCGCGTTCGCCAGCGACGGCGCCAAGCTGGCGCAGTCGAGGGCGACGAACGGCCCACTGGTCCTCGAGAGCTCGTGCAGGGCCCGGGCGGCGAGCTCCTTCCCCGTACCGGTTTCTCCCTCGATGAGGACTTCGATCGAGGTCTGAGCGACGCGCTCGATATGAACAAACAGCTCTCGCATCAAGGTGCACGAGCCGAGCATCTGGCCACAGCGCTTCGCTGTGGTGACCTCGACGTCTTTGGTGGTGACCCCAACGACCTCGACCCGGCACTCGCCGGCAGTGAGGACGTCTCCAGGGACAATCACGCCGTGATACAGCCGGCGCCTGCCAAACCACAGGCCGTTGAGACTGTTGAGGTCTTGGACTTCGATGCCGACATCTGTCGCCATGATCATGAAATGGGCCTTGCTGACGGACTTTTCTCTCAACGAGATGTCCACTCCTTCACCACGGCCGCAGATCAGTCGAGACTTGCTCACGGCGATCACTTCGCCAGCTCGAGGGCCATCGAGAACACGCAACGCGATCCCATCGGGTCGTGTCACAACCTCGCGCGGCATCATGGCGGAGGTCGCTTGGGTGTGGTCGGGCTGCTCAGACATGGGGTAGGGTCACGAAATTGGTCGTTGAGGGATTCCCGGTGTTCACCGACCAAACCTGGCGATAGACACGGGTACGAGCGCGGGGGGAGTGTATCGCGGCGGACGGTCCGCGGACGACTTTGGGGCCACGGAGCTCGGTCACGGCGCGAGTAGGAGCACTTTGACCTGGCTGGGCGCGAGTCGAGCTCCAGGGGCGTTGGTGCCGTTCTGAACCGATACGCTGGTCAACCGTGTCGCGGGCATGCCCCCGACCAGCACGCTGAATGCTCCCGTGACATGACGAGCCGGCCCCATCACCGTCCCAGATGCGAGGCCGGTGGCCAGGCCCGCGTTGTCCCCGTTGGTCAACGGCACGCAGGTCGACAGGTTGTGCGCGGGGGTTGCCATGAACAGAACGTGGTAGACGGCGGGCACCCCCATCTGCCCCATGGCGATGTTGGGGTAGGGCACGGGCGTGGGGCCGGCGGGGGAAGGCGTGAGGCAGACATCGGGGAAGGCCGTGTCTGTGCCCATCATCTGGGTGTTGGCGAACATGAGGGCTGTTCCTATCCGAGATGGATCTGGTCCCCGTCCATCTTGATGAGCTGTTCTCCGTTGATGAGCGTGCGCTGGCCTCGAATGTGAACGTCGCCCTTGGCCTCATAGTCGAGGGTCCCCGCCTGGGTGTGGTCGACGCCAGTGATGGTACGGACGCTGTGCCGGCTGTGCTGGGTCACCGTGTCGATGAAGAGATCGAGGATCGCGCCAACGCGGGTCACTCGGCGGAGCGAGGCGAATACGGTCTCGGCCACAGCGGTGACCTCGCCAAAGCTCAGGCGACTGGTTTTGGCTTGGGCGGTGAGATCGCCGGCGGTCAGATGAATCCGGCCGGGAGTCCGGAGGGCGACACCCCGCTCGGCCTGCACCTGAACTCGGCCACGGGGTGCACGAAGCTCGAGGTCTCCGTCTACAGACAAGATGGTGCTCTGGGAGCCCGGCTGGACGAGGACGGCGAGTATGTATGCGCTCGGGTCGTGGGCTGAGTCGCGCACCATCCACACCAGATCGCCGATCACCGGCTCGACCAGGCAGCTCGCGGCCCGTGTCGCGGCGACTTCGCTGGCGTCAAAGTGCAGCCACCAGCCACCCTCCTTGCGAACACCGACCACCTTGGCCGCCCCTTGTGCGGCACGGCTCGCGGTTGGGAGCGAACGAGGGAGGGAACTGAGAGGAACGATGTGGGTAGGGTGCATGGGCTCTCCTGGTACTGGGGCCGCCGAGCTTCGGCAGCGCCGGGGGTCCGTGCGCGGGGGCTCGCACCGCGGCACGGGTGGGGTTGCAGATGTGCTGCACCCGATCAGCGGGGGGCATCGTGGACCTCGGCCTCTGCGTAGGTGGGATGAATTCGCACCTTCGTCAGGAGTGCGTCGTCCAAGCGCAAACTGGCGTCTGAGCGGACGCGCGCCATGTCTGCCCCATGCAAGTTCGCACCTCGCATATCTGCCCCATAGAGGACCGCGTTGGTCAGCGACACCTGCATGAGGTTGGCGGCGAGGAAGCTCGCGCCCGTCAGATCCGCCCTGTCGAAACGCGCACCTTGGGCGAGCGCTCGATAGAACACCGCGTCGGTCAGATCGCACTCACACAGGTCCGCCCCCTCGAGGGTCGCGTGGCTGAAGTCCGCACCCTTCATGGATGTCCCCCGAAGATTGACCTGTCCGAGCTCGGCGTGGCTGAACACGGCCCCGTCGAGGTTGCAGGCCTCGACGAAGCGCGCCCCCGTGAGGGTCGCCCCTTCGAAGTTCGCGCCGCTGAGCTCACAACTCACGAAAGTACATCTGCTCAGCTCGGCGCCAGCGAAGTCGACCCCTGCCAAGTCCATCTTGATGAAGGTGCCCCCGGGCAACCAGGCACCGGCGAGACCCAAGCCCAGGGCCTGGACTTCGATCAGGGTGAGCCCCTCCCACTTCAATCCGCTCGCGTCGGCCCCCGACAACACGACCTCCATCAGGTTCGCCGCTTTGATCTCCGCGTCTTCGAGCGCCACATCGCTGAGATCGGCGCCATGCAAGATGGTCTCGTGGAGCAGGGCGCGACGCAGCGACGCCCCGCCGAGCTGGGCCTTGCCCAGGTTCGTCCGCCGAAGGACACAGCCGTCGAGCGTGGCGCCGCGCAGCGATCCGTGAGCGAGGATCGCATCGCTGAGGTCGGCACCGCTCAAGTCGGCGCCGTCGAGGTTCACGCCCTCCAACAGCGCGCCGCGCAGGTCCGCGCCGCGCAGGTCCATGCCCGCGAGGTCGACCCCGCTGAGGTTGAGGGTCGAGAACGCCTCGCCAGCTTCGAGCGCCGCGAGCACGAAGGCCCGAAGGGGACGGCGCTGGTCTCGAGCGCGCGCGGGCGCAGGCGTCTGGAAATGCGCGGACTGCCGATAGCCCTCGCGCATGCTCCGCTCGGCCTCCTCCCAGCTGGCCTGGAGTTCGGCGTCCGCGAGCATGGCGACAAACTCGGGGGCCTCGCTTCCACCAGCCTCGCACTCGGCGATCGCGGCCTTCAGCTGCTGTCTCTGGGCCGCCGCGGTCCAGGTCGGTGGCCCTGTCTGGGGGGTCTCCTGCTGCTCACGCAGCGCCGCGGCGTCGATACCCGCGGCCTCGACCTCGCTGTCGACCTCCGCCCGCAGCTCCTCCTCCTGCTTGGCCGCTCGCTCTCGGTGGGCCTCGGCCTCTGCCAGCGCCTTCTCGGCGAAGGCGGGGAGCTCCTCGAGCGAGGGAACAGACCCCGGGGGCGTCGGCGGATCGGGGTGCATCGAAGGATCGATGCCGAGCACCGTCAGTTCATCGACGATCCGGTCATGAGCGAGCAGGGCCCCACGGTGGAGGTTCGCGGCCATCAACCCTTCGCTGCCCACCATGGACTGCTCGGCCGCCAGCTCGTCGATGGGTCCGCCCATTCCCTCCGGCAGGAGCTCGTGCTCGCGCAGCGCCGCCACGCCGCCACGCTTGGGGTCGAGGCGCTCGGCGAGCACCCGCGCGTAGTGTTCGATGGGGCGACGGTGCTGCTCGCCCTGGTGCTCCGCGGCGAGCACCAGGTGCCGGACATCAGCGCCGTCCTCCGTCGTGATGGGGATCGAGCCTTGGTAAATGAGCACGGCCCGCTCGGCGTCCGGGAAGAACCACAGGGTCTGCAAGCGCAGCCCGACCTCCTCGAAGCAGGTCTCGCCGTCCTGCGCTGGGCCGGTGCCGATGTTCGCTCGCTTGCTTGCCCACTTTTGTGCGGGCGTGGGCACCTCGAGCTCGCGGGTCACAAAGGCCCGCGCCGCGAGTCGGGGGATCCGTCCATGGAGCTGGGGCCGCGTGGGGTGCAGGTTCTCGAAGCAATAGGCCTCTCCCCCGGACCAAGCGGCGTCCCGTTGTTGGTCCCGAGGGGCGATGTTGAAAAAGCCCCAGTCGATGTCCCGCGCGAACCCAGGGAACTGCTCCTCCAGCCATGCCCCGTCGTAGGTCCCGGCGAGCGCCTGGCGCTGGGGCCAGCTCAGGTCGATCTGCCCAAAGCCGCCCGGCTCGACCTCCTGGCTACGCTTGGCGACTCGCTGGTCGGGGAGCTCGACGTTTGGGAGCAGGGTGACCCGCTCGCCCTCGATCTCCGACTCACCGTGCCCGCGGCCCACTGGGTTGCTGGAGAACTCGGGCCCACCGTAGGCCCGGCTCCAGTCGAGGGGCATCTGCGTGAACGGGTGTGCCTCGCTCGCCCGCCGCCCGGTCCTCCAGAACCGGTCGCCCGTGACCTGCAACGACTTTCGCAGGTCGCCCACCGTAGCCCGCACGGGCAGCTGTGAGCAGGGCTGGGCCCCTGGGCTGAACGCCGAACCATGGACCAGGAACTCGGCTCGACACTTGGGCACCCCGGCGTCGAGCACCGGCGCCTCGCCCATCCGGTCCGCGACGAAGGTCCACAGTGAGACCTCCGACAAGAGAGAAGCTTGGCCCTCCGTCAGGGGCACGAAGGCCAACACCGAGACCCCCAGGTGGCACTGGCGCTCGTGCTCGAAGCAGCGTGTGAGCACGCTGAGCTTGTGCGGCTTGACGACCTTCATGGCTGGTCACGCCTCACGATGAACTGCGCTGTCTTTGTCGTAAAAGGCCACCCGCGAGGGGTCGGTCGGGTGGTGGCGCACCGTGATCGTCGCCCCAGGCTTCATGCGTTGGGCGATGTCCAGCGCCGAGGCCCTGTGCAAAAAACTCCCGCGACAGCTGGGGCCTTGTTCTGGGTGCACCGTAACGGTCACCCGCAGCCGGGTTTCGGGATTCCCGGGCCGCTCTTCAGCGAGCTCCTCGACGATGGCCGATGCTTTCGGCCACGTGAGCCCAATCATCCACCTGACCCAGGTCAGTAGCCTGAGCAGCATGACCAGTACAGTGCCGATTCCGAGAAGCAGGAGCAGGATGTTGAGAGTTTCTTGTGTCATATTGTCACCCAATTACTGTGAGCAATAGATTCTGAATACAGGTACCTATGTTCGAGACTTCCGTCGTCGCCTCCGTGACAGTCAGCGATGAGCCCGACCACCTGACCTTGGTAGAGGCGATCTTGATGCCTGTGAGGTCGACCTTCAGGTAGGTCGTGGAGAGCGATAACATGCAGTGGCTGAGACTTGATCCCACGAACGATTCCTTTTGTTTGTGGAGAGAGGTCCCAGGAGTCGCTGGCGCTCGTGCTCGAAGCAGCGTGTGAGCACGCTGAGCTTGTGCGGCTTGACGACCTTCATGGCTGGTCACGCCTCACGATGAACTGCGCTGTCTTTGTCGTAAAAGGCCACCCGCGAGGGGTCGGTCGGGTGGTGGCGCACCGTGATCGTCGCCCCAGGCTTCATGCGTTGGGCGATGTCCAGCGCCGAGGCCCTGTGCAAAAAACTCCCGCGACAGCTGGGGCCTTGTTCCGGGTGCACCGTAACGGTCACCCGCAGCCGGGTTTCGGGATTCCCAGGCCGCTCTTCAGCGAGCTCCTCGACGACGGCCGATGCTCTCGGCCACGTGCGCTCCATCAGCCACCTGATCCAGGTCAGCAGCGTGAGCAGCGTGACCAGGACAGCGGCGGCTCCGCCGAGCAGGAGCATGATGTAGTGAATACCTTGTGATATCATGTCGTTACCCAATTACTGTGAGTATCGAGTTGCAAATGGAGGTGGCCACATTCGAGATCTCCGTCACCCCATCCGTGACCTTCAGCGACGAGTCCGTCCACTTGACCTTGGCAGAGGCGATCTTGATGCCTGTGACGTCGAGCTTCAGGTAGGTCGCGGAGAACGACATCAGGCAGTGGCTGAAACTCGTGCCCACGGACGACCTCTTTTGTTTGTGGAAAGAGGTTCCGATCCCCACGATCAAGTCCATCACAGATAGGGTCTGGGTCGACTTTTTGGGATCCACAATGACCATGCCTCCAGGGGCAGTCACCTTGACGGCCCCCCTTGACCTGATCTCGAACCCGCCGCGCCCCGCATTGAACAGATAGCCCCCGCTGGCCGTATCCTTGTAGTTTCCGGCTCGGGTACAGACCGTGTCGCCGTTGACTTCCTCGGTCTGGCGACCGTTGATGGTGCGGTCCTCCCCCCCATTGATGGTCTCGACCACACCCCCTGTCACGGTGCGAATCTCGCCGCCGGTGATGGTCTCCTCCACCGCGCCGTTGAGGGTCCGGCGTCGCAGGCCGTCCACGACTTCGAAAGAGTTCCCCCGCACGATCTGCTCTCGGTCGAGGTGTGTCGTCTCAGTCCGATGCCCAAGGGTCCTGTCGACCTGATTGCCGGTGGTGACAGTGCAGGTTCCCTCGACCTCCATGGTCCGGTCCTTGGCCACCTGAATCGTCTGATGACCGCCGATGGTCTCGGCCTGATCGTTGAGGACCTCCCGGCGAAAGTCCCGCTGCGCGTGGATGTAGATCTCTTCGCTGTTGGCCGCGTCCTCGAAGCGCAGCTCGTTGAAGCCCCCGCCCCCCGGTGAGCTCTGGGTTTTGATCCCGCTCTTGGTCTGCTCTCCCGGCAAGCCATAGGGCGGTGTGTTGGTGCCGTTGTAGAGGGTCCCGGTGACCACCGGCTGGTCGGGATCGCCGTCGAGAAAGCTGACCACCACCTGCATCCCGACGCGGGGGTAAAACATGGTCCCCCAGCCCTTCCCCGCCCAGGGCTGGACGACTGGGATGAAGCACGACGCCCCCTGATCTCGGTCCCAGTGAAACTCGACCTTCACCCGACCGTGGGCATCGACGTCGATCTCCCCATCCCCCACCACCGTCGCCGTCTGGACCCCCGAGATCTGTGGGCGTGGGGTCTTGGGCGTGGGACACCAGGGGACGCCGAGCGGGATGCACTCGAAGCGGTTGTTGTAGGCTGTCGCGGGGTCGCTCGGCACTGCGAGGTCACCAGCGGCGTGTTCGACAGAGGTCACGAGGTAGGCTCCATTCAAATCGCCCCTTGGATGATCGATGAGCTCGAACTTCGCACCGGGGCGAAGCTGGGTCGCGGTGGTGACTCCCGAGAAGGTCTGCTCGCCACGCCGCAGATATCGCCCTCGTAGCTGGACCCGACGCTCGACCTCCTCGATACCCAGCCCAGCCGGCGGGATGCGGAAGTCGTAGTCTTCGAGTTCTGGCTGCCCACTCTTGCTCAGTGCGGCCTCCAGGGCCTCCACGCTCGGGTTTCTCCAGTCGAAGGCCGCGCCCCGGGCAACGGTCGGCTGGGTCATGGACTTGCGCGCGAAGTGGCGCAGGTCTTCCCGGTCGTCCGAGCCACCATCGGTACGGGCCATTGGGAGCACCCCGTCTGCGCTCCCCAGTGACGTCAGGCTGGTGTAGGCCGAGTCGTTGTCGAGCAGGACCATGAGCTCGGCGCCGTCACGGTGGTCGAAGCGGTAGGTAACCCCGTGCTCCTCCATCAAGCGGTGGACGAAGTCCAGGTCGCTCTCTCGGTACTGGGTGATGTGTTGCCTCGTGGGGTACTCGGCGTGTAGGAAGCTCGCATCCACCTCGCGGTCATAGGGGGCGAGGCCCTCACTCAGGACCTCTATCAGCACCTCCTTGACGGACTTGTCGGAGAAGAAGCGGCTGTTTCGGCGATGGGCCAAGGCGGCGAGCGCCGGCACGATGGTGACCGTCGCCGCGACATAGTCCTCGCCGACGGTTCCATCCTCGACATCGCCGACGACCCCAAACAACTCACGGTGCATCTCGCCGCGGGCGAGCTCGAGGGAGACCCTCGTGCCCAACATGGTGGCGGGCTCCGCCGAGAGGTCGTCGGTACGCAGGACGAGCCGAAGCTCGTAGGGCTGGTTGAAGCGCTCGACGAACTTCATGCTCGTGACGATCCATTCGGCTTGATGCTCGGTGTCGGGGGAGAAGTGAATCTGGACTTGGTCGGCCATGGTGAGACTCCGTACGGTGCGAGTCATCTGCAATGGGCGGGCCAACTTGTGGGCGATGCTCAGATACAGGCCTGGGTTGGAAGTCGAGTGGTCATGGACTTCGAGGTAGTGGCGTCTGGACCTGAACCGGTCATGGAATTCGGTCCGCGCCTGCAAAGTCGGAGGCGCCGTCGATGGTCGGGCGGACATCACCGTTGATGTCTGTGTCGGGGTCACCATTTTGCCAGATAGCGGCGATGTCGAGTTCGATGGGGTACTCGCCTCCGACGAGGGAAAAGTCCCCCGCGTCGTAGTCCGTAAACCATAGAGTATTGAACTCGCCGAGGGTGGTGTTGTCGGGGAGTTCCATCTCTAGTGCGCTGTCTTCGACCGTGGCACTGGGACACTGCAGTTCGTCATCGGTGGCGGCGGACACCAAAATGGAGTTACGGATGGCGACGGATTGACCGACTTCACATCGGAGCGCGGACGAGGCGCCGAATCCTGAGCCGACTGACGTATAGTTTAGGCTGGCGCTGCCATCAACGACGTTGATGGCTGGGAGGTTGTTGATGGAGCCGCCGACAAAGCTGTTTTCGAGCACGAGCGAGCCGCCGCCATCGACGACGATGCCACCACCCGAGTTGTTCACGATGTAGGATTGTTCCACCCAGGCTTGGCCACCGGTGACCAAAAGTCCTTCCGCGGGGCTGTTGGAAATCTGTACACCACGAAGGGAAAGGGATCCCAGTCCCGCCACGATCAGCGCCGGCTGCCCGCCGTTTCCTTGTAGGACCGGCTGTTCCTGGCCTGCGGCGAATATGGCAATGCTTACCGATATGCTGTTGGACTCTGAATATGGTGTTTCGAGGTCCCTCTCGTGTACTAAGATCAATGCTTCCTCAGAGAGCGAAGCAAGTGCCACCTCGATTGTGCAATAAGGTGCACCCTCGGTTCCATCGGCCATCCCGCAGTCATCATTGTCACCGTCGACATGTGATGTCTGGGCAGGGTCAAAACAGTTTCCCTCAGCGATGTTGCAAGCGCTGTCCGGGCACTGCTCATGCTCCGAACACCCAAGGCATGTGTTTGCGTCGACGTCGCAGATCGGCGTGGTCTCGCCGCACGCTGAATCATCATCGACCGTACACTGGACACAGGCGCCCTCGCTGCACAGAGGAGCCAAGGGGTCGACCTCGGCACAGGCTGCGTCGGGGTCCATCACACCGTCGCAGGGGACGCACTCGCCCGAGAGGTCGTCGCAGAACGGTGCTCCCGGGTCCATGCAGTCTTGGTTGTCGACGCAGGCTTCGGGGCCGGTCTCGGTCTCGGTGCTCATGGTCTCGGAGGTCTCCGTGTCCATGGTTTCGATGGGGTCTTCAATGCATGAATCATCCTCGAGAATGGTCATGCGTCCACCGCAGGGGCTGTAGCACTCGTCCGACGGGACGTCGGCGACACAGCCCACAGGGTCCTTTCCACACCCGCTGCAATATAGGGCATCGCCGTCTGGGTCGAGCTCCGCACACCTGGCATCGCCATCCTCGTTGTAGCAGTGACCAGGAGTCGGATAGGTGATCGTCGGGATACAGGACGCGAGCCCGCCTATGGAAAACGCGAGTGGAAGGAGCAAGAGTCCCTGGTTTTTCGTGATGAAGTTGTTCATGGTGTTGTCCTATTGATGGTTCTGGCCCCGCTAGAAGCGGCCTTGGAACACGAGCCCGGCGTGGTTGGACCCAAAAGTCGGGATCAGGGTCAAGCGCTCGGCTCGTCCTCGTTTCTTCGCTCGGATTCCCATATCGATTCCGAGTATCACCGCGCCGATCGCCACCGCCCCGAGACCCACGCCGACGAGGAGTTTTCCGGTCGGACGGTAGTCCTTGCTGTGGGTGTCGAATCCATCGAATTCGATGTCCTTACCACGTCCCCACAGCACGGCTCCGGCGATCGTGACGCCGACCCCCGCGCCCGTGAAGCCCAGCGCGCCGATGCGAGCCGGCAGATCGGGCTGCGGTCCGTCCGGCTCGCCCTCCACAGGCACCGGCCTCTCGCTGCGCGCTCGCTCGACAGCATCGTCGACGGCGCCCAGGAGGGTCTCTCGTGAGTAGTCGGCCATCCGCTTGAAGAAGGCGTCGTCGTTGCACTCCCCGCAGTGGAGTGTCTCGAGGGTCCTGACCTGGTCGCCG
>CAYVJQ010000178.1:0-10961 GCA_964451725.1 uncultured Nannocystaceae bacterium
CCTGAGTGATTCTGAGTTCTTAGGGTATGGAGGCAAAGGGACTCGAACTCGTTCTCCGGGGGTTTACACAAGTTCAATGGTGGCGCTGAGTTGCAGCGTAAGTCCTTGAAAGAACATGAGATCTTGGACGTGAGGCGGTACCGTTTGGTACCGCCTCATTTCGTTGAGTTCCGCAGAGTCTTGGCAACATTTCGGAGATTTTGGCGTCTCCCCCTGCCCTGCCGTCGACTGTTGCCTTGGAACGAAGATCGCACACGCACGGCACCTCGAACCGGGAGATAGTCTCGCCGGAGGATGGTTGATCCCGACTTTGGTCGGGATCAACGGCGGTCTGGATAGGACTTGGGGAAGCGCTCGCGGTGGCCTTCGAAGGCTGCCGCGAGCGTCTGAGCGCGGGCTCGAGTCTTCGCTTCCGCGAGCCCATGGTGGACGTCCACGGGGCCATCAGCCCGAGCCCGACGTGGTGGCGCGAGTCGTTGTACCAGGCGAAGAAGTCCCGGCGGTGCACCTCCGCGTGGCGTAGGTCATCGAAGCGACCGGGTACTCGGGCCGTATTTCAAGGTCTGGAAATGCCCCTCGGAGAAGCCCTCTGTGCCAACAAGAGTGAGACAGCAACAGCCTCATAATTTAGTGTAGGGCGAGCACGACCCGACCGATGACCTGACAACCGAAACCAGGCCAGACCCAACCCGAAACCCAAGTGACCGCCAAGGCCACACGACGGCGTTTCACCGCCCAGTACAAGCGCTCCATCCTCGAGCAAGCAGACGCCTGCAACGAGACCGGAGAGCTCAGCGCCCTGCTCCGACGTGAGGGCCTCTACTCCTCCCACCTGCACGCGTGGCGGCGGGCCAAAGAGAAGAGCGAGCTCGAGGCCCTCTCCCCTAAAAAGCGCGGCCCAAAGCCCAAAAACGTCGACCCCCGCGACCTCCGCATCGCCAAGCTCGAGCGCCTGCTCGCCAAGGAGCGCGCCCGTCGAAAGCAGGCCGAAGGCTTGGTCGAACTCCAAAAAAAAGTCGCGGCCTTGTTCGACGAGATGTCGAAGGGCGAGACGCCTTGAACGCCCTCGTCGGCTCGGCCGCTCTCCAGCTCGGCGTCGCGCCGGCCTGCGCTGCGCTCGGCTTGCCGCGCGCAACCTACTACCGCACCCGCCACGGCGAACGCCTCGGACCCAAGCGCCGACGAGGCAGCCCACGCGCGCTGTCCAGCGACCAAGGCCGCGAAGTCCTCGAGGCTCTGCACGAAGAGCGCTTCGTCGACCTTCCACCCGCCGAGGTCTACGGCCAGCTCCTCGATGAGGGCACCTACCTGTGCTCCATACGGACGATGTACCGGCTCCTCGCCAGCCACGACGAGGTCCGCGAGCGCAGGCAGCAGCGCATCCACCCACCTCACGCCAAGCCCCAACTGTGCTCAACCAAGCCGAATCAAGTCTGGACCTGGGATATCACCAAGCTGCTCGGTCCAAGGAGGTGGACCTATTTTTACCTCTACGTGATAGTCGACATCTACAGCCGCTACGTCGTCGGCTGGCTGCTCGCGGACAAGGAGTCGGCGGGCCTCCCCAACAGCTGCTCATCGAGACCTGCGCGCGCCAGGGCGTCGAGGCGGACACGCTGACCCTGCACCAAGACCGGGGCTCGCCCATGACCTCGAAGACCTTCGCGCAAACCTGCGCAGACCTCGGTGTAACCAAGAGCTTCTCGCGGCCACGGGTATCGAACGACAATCCCTTCTCCGAGGCGCACTTCAAGACCCTGAAATACCGGCCCGAATATCCCGGCCGCTTCGACGACCTACGCCACGCAGAGGCCCACTGCCGAGACTTCTTCGCCTGGTACAACGACCAGCACCACCACGTCGGGCTTGGTCTGATGACCCCAGCTGACGTCCACCATGGACTCGCGCCAGCGATGACTCGAGCCCGCGCTCAGACGCTCGGGGCGGCCTTCGAAGCCCACCCCGAGCGCTTCCCCAAAGGCCTGCCCAGGCCGCCACAGCTCCCGACCGAAGTCTGGATCAACCAGCCCTCCAACAAGACCATCTCGGCCCAACCGAGGCCGACGATGGGACACTAAACTCGATCGAAACCTGTCTCACTTTCGTTGACATCTTCCGGTAGCGCGCTAGCATCGGAGGGTCCTAGCTCGTGGGACGAACACATCGCCAGGATTGCTCTGGCGATCTCCGTCCTTTCGTCGCTCACGAACCTGTGCCACTTCGCCGCGTAGTGGGCCTCCCCCGATCTGCTCAGCGCACGGACTCGAGCAGATTCAGATATGCCTTCGCCGTCATCCACGCCGCGAGTTCAATGGTTCGAGCTACCTCCTCGTCCTCGATGCCATCCAGCACCTTCATGAGCTCTAGTGTGTGGCCAACGTCGGCCTCGCCATGGGCCGCCATGAAGAGCAGCGCGTCTCGCCGAAACCCCGCCCCTGTCATCCGCTTGGCGGCCCGCTGGGCGTAGTGCTCCGAAAGGCGCTCAAGGATGAATGCTGCTCCGAGGATGGCCTCAGCTTGCCCTTTCTCGACCTCGAAGCACAGCCACGCGATGTAGGCCGCCACGCCTGGACAGATCGGCCAGTTTCCCCGCGTCGAGATGTCGACCCCGAGGCTGACGAGGTCTCGGAGGATCCACTGCTCGTGGCCGCTCTCCTCGCGGGCCTTGGTTGTTAGCGCTTCTCGAACCGCGAGGGTCGTCGCCCGCGGCACCGCTTGGTCCAGCCATACGCTCGTCCACCGTACGTAGTGGTAGCTCTGCTGTAGCCAGCGAACGTAGACCTCACGCGTCAAGGTCCCGTCGAGCATCGCCTGGATCGTCGGATCACGCTCGATCTTTGTTACAAGCTCGTCGTAGACCGCGCCGATACGCTCGTTGACGTTGACCGAAGTTGCCCCCCCTGTTTGTACACATTGTTGGTTCATATCGATTGTCCTTGGTTGGTAGTGGTGGTGGTGGTTGGGAAAATGTGTGGGTCTGCATCTTTCGGAAGATGGGTTCGGCAGGGCTCAGGGCCACGGCCGACAGCGCGTTACCGCGAAGCGTGGGTCCGCGATGAATCCGATGGCATAGCGACCGAACTTCGGGTCTAGGTGCGGGTATCCGGCGAAGCGAACCCGGGCAGTGCGCTCGTAGCTTGTCAGGATGTGGGGCAGCTCGCACAGCGACGCATCGCTTGGCCGTCGCGGCGCAAGCTCGACGGGCGGCTCACGCAGGGCAAACGGAATGTGTGAGATCAGTCCGAGTTCGCGCAGCCGCGTGTAGATATCCCGCGCCGCCCAGGCCGAGGGGGTCTCGCAATTCGCGTCTCCGACCCAATATCGGGCTCCTGCAGCGACCGCCTGACGCCCGAGCTCGTAGATCAGGTGCCTGGTCGCCCCGCCAGCGCCGCGGTGACGCCGACGGACGGCGACCCGACTGACCTCTGCGACCGGCTGAACCGCCAGCAGCGCGAGCACGCGCAGGTCATAGCTCCGCTCGAGAGCGAAGCCAAAGCTCGAGAACCCGGTGCCGGCAAGCGGCGGGCGTATCTCCAATCGACCAACCCCGACTACTCCATCGTCAGGGTGCTCGACCAACACATGAATAGTGCGCTCGTCGAAATCGCGGGAATCCCCCTCCCGCCCACCGGGACAACCCTCCTGTGTAAGGTAATTTTCTTCGCCCGCGAACACATCCGCTCGCAGTCGCAGAGCGGCATCGACCTGCACATCACTTTGCGCCACATAGATTCTGTAACCCCTGTCTCGATTTTCCTTGTCCATTTTTGGTCTCCGTTGCATTCAAAGCCTGACAGCGATGAGCGGAGAGGCGAGGATAGAGAAATGGCTCATAACGCTTTGAAATTGCAGTACTTTTTATGAGCCAAAACGTGCAGGGGTTCACCTTGTCGCATAGGGTGGACATATGTGTAGTGATTTCTTTGGGAATAAGTGAATCCGAAACTTCCGCGACAGTCTGTTTGTTTACCCCACGGCGAGACCATCATCATCCTACTTTTCAATCCCAGAGGTCTTTGATACCCCTATTCGGTCTCACGTGAAGGAAGTCATCATGTTTCGGAAATCCCACAACACTGATTTTGCGATCGCGTGCGTTCTCTTTGTCGCTGGTTGCTCGGAGCTCCAGCCGCGCGAGGCGATCCAGTCCACGTCGGCGCAGCCGACCCACGTCGCCGCGTTCAACAGCCTCGCCAAGGTCCACCACGCCGCACTGGCGTACGTCACGAGCGCGTTCGCGCCAACATCCGAGCGGATCGAGCGCGGCTTCCTCTGGTCCGGTGCGACGCCCTACCGGATCGAGCGCGACAGCAGCGCGACCGGCTGGATGTGTCGTGGCCCGGGCCAAGAGAACGAGTCGCCAGACTTCATCGCCTACTGGTACGTGACGGGAGCCTACGACAACCGCAGGATGCTGAGGGTATGGGCGACGACATGGCGCGCCAAGATCTACGTCCGCTGGGGGCTCAGCGCGGTCGTGTACCCCGACGACACCGTGGCCGCCTGCATCGGCCACCAGTCGGTCAAAATGGCCGAGAAGAGCGACAGGCCCGACTCGCTCGCGCTGCTAATGAACGTCATCTGATAGTGCAGCGTCCTTCGTAACAAATCGATGAATCCATGAACACGCAGACGCTGATTATCCACGGTTCGGCCGAGGGGCCGCCGCGTGTCCACATCGACGATGCCCTGCTCGAATTCGGCACTGACCTCGACGGCCGCTACGGCTTCGGAGATCAGGTCGAGTTCACACCCAGGCTACTCCGCCTCGTGCTCGCGCTAGCGTTGGCCGCCCAACTCGACGCGTCACGCTACACCCCGGCAGCCCAACTTGGGGTCGTCTCGGGCGCGGACATGAGCGCCCGCGCCGTCCAAAAATTCTTCGAGCTGCGGCTCGCTGATGCGGTCGATGGTTGTCGGCTGATCGAATTCAAGATCATGGGCCATGGTGAGCGCAAGCCGACGAGGGGCGGCCGCAGCCGCGGCCCGTATCGGCTCAACCCTCGCGTCGTTCTGCGCGTTTGCTATCCGCACCTTTGCGCAGCGTACCTGTCCGGGCACGAGACCCCGCCCGAAGCCATCGAGACCGACGATGTAGAGGTCTTGCTCGCCAGCGTCAACGCTCACCGCGGTGGCGGCCGCTTCTCGCAGGCGCTTCTCGTGATGGGTCAGACGCTCATGGCGCTCCACTCTGGCGCGCTGCCAGTCCGCAGCCACCATACTCTGATCCACTACCTGGCCAAATCGCATGATTTGAGTGCCAACATCATGCTCGAGCTCGGGCTCACGCGTCGGGGGATCTCCGCGACACAGCGGGCGGCCAACTACTACGACCGCGGCTCAAACTCGGCAGGCCGAGCCCACGCTTGGCTGACCAGGGCCTACCTTCACGGCCAACACCACGATCTCGTGTCCTCGCGCGACGCGCTAGCAGCGGCCAAGTTGGCGCTGCGACATTTTCAGAGCTCTGCTGCCTACCGCCGCGTGCGACGCGACCCGCGAGCCGGCCTCGACAACGCGAACTTCGTCGGCTCGATTGGTCTGCGACAGTCGCTGCTCGCCGCTTCGACCGTCGAGGCTGGGCGCAGGCACGCAGCCCCAAACACGCACACCAGGCGAGGCTTGAAGGCCGCTGCCGCCGACTTCGGACGCGCGGAGGCACGCCTCTTCGAGGCAGAGCGCGGCGCCGAGCAGGCCGGCTTCGAGCAGTGGAAGGCCATCTGGGCCATGCGCCGGGTGCAAAATTTCACTTCTGCTGGCGAGCTCGACCGCGCGGGCGAACTCCTCGACACCGTTGGCGGACACGCCGAGCGCGGGGTCCTCGGTCCAGCAGGGATGGCCGCGCTGCATCGGGTCGCAGGCCAGGTTTACATTGCGACCGGAGCTGATGAGGCCGCCGCTTGCTCGCTCGCTGACGCGGCCCGGCTCGGGCACGAGTATGGCATGTCCTATCAACTGCAGCTGGTCGATGAACTGTATGGGCAACTGCGTAATCTTCGTCGACACCGTCAGGAGCGCTCGACATGAACACCCGAATATTTCACATGGTAACGCTGATGACTGGCGTCGCCTGTACCTCGCCGACGCCCGAACCCACCGTTGACAAACGCGGCACCAACGAGGCGCCGGATCAACCCGAACGCAACGAGGACGGCCCGAACTGCCCGGGTTTCCCCGATGCTCAGATCGGCCTTGCGCCGAGCGAGGCCTCGACGGCGGCCGCTGCCTCGAACGCGCTGACCTGCCTGGGGCTTCTCCCAGGCTACTACGAGCGCTGCCCATCTCTCGACAACCCCACTACAGGCGAAGCTATGTGCCCCGCGCTCGCCCGCGGTATCGCATACCCTGGTCAACGAGTGCTGTGTGGCGCGTGCCTGGCCACGCGCGCGCAGATGCTGACCTATGGGATCCAGGCCTTCGCGCGACCGAACACAGTCGCAGAGGTCCGAGGCTGCGCGATGGACGGCCGCTGCGAAGGTTGGCGCCTGTGCAGCGAGAGCCTCAGCGGCGAGCTCGACGAGAACGACTGGGTGACAAGTTTCATCGGCTGGGCAATCGCCCCCGAGCGCGCCTTCTTCCGTGGCGATGGCAGCCCGGAAGCGACGGAGCATCGGACCTGCCGGCCGCACAGCCCCGCGCTCTACATCGAGGCGGCGACCTACTTCGCGCGGCTGAGCGCGATGGACCCCGCCGACGCACGCGCGAACATCACGGAGGTCGCCGACGCCTACGCCGACGCGCTCAGTCGGGCCGAGCACTTCTGTGGGTACGCGGGCGTAGCGGCCGACGGACAGTGGTGGATTCCGGCCACCGTCGTGATGAACAACCTGGGGATCATGTGCATGTCGACCAACGCTGATGGTCTGCGCACGGCCAACATCTGCGGGACCGAGGCACTCGCCGAGTGCCATCTGACCCACGCCCAACTGGCGATCATGAGCGCGCGGCTCCACGGGCTTATCCCCCGTGCCGAGTGTGTCCCGATCAAGCCGGTCTGCTCGTATCGCAACCACAGGTTGTAAATGGTTGGGAGAGCGTGGGCTGCATACCACTTTGGTAGAATTCTCACCGCATCGTCGGGGTGCTATGTTTGCTGAATGTCAGATGGTAATAGGTTCTCTCGCAGAACGCTGATTCGCTCGTCGGTGGCCGTCGGCGGCACCCTGGTGTTACCTGGGTGCCTCGGGTCCTCTTCCTCTGCCTTGTCCTCCATGACCCCGAACATTTCCGAGGATGACGTCTACAAGGTGGTCGACGCTGGGGCAAAGATCGCTGCCGAGGTCGCGCGACCTTTTGGTGTGGTCGTTCAGGCGCTGGTAGGTTTGTTCACCCTGCCCGCGGTCAGCATCGCCAAGGCCGTGATCGCACGGCGCCACGAGAATACACAAGAAATAGCAGCACGCGCAAACGGCTACGCGATCGGTGAAGGGACCTCGTCTCCCTACGAGTGGGAGGAGAGCGGCCTTGAGCTGCCGACCCCCTACCTCGCAGCCGTCGATCGGGTCGGCGCGCATCCGAAGAGCAGCAGTTGGTACACAGACGTCGGCATACCCTACTTCCCTGTAGTCGCGGGCGCGAAGAACAACGGCAAAGTAATCGAGGGCCAGGTGTTCGCCAGTACGTTCTACGGCGGCACGCGGCCGATGAAGTTCCTGCTCGTACCGGAGTCAACGAAGGGCGATATCGTCCGCCCAATCCCCGAGCACTTCGCCCGGCTCTACCTCGACGAGGAGAAGTGCCTGGGGGCGCCGATCAAAGACCCGCAGTGGACCCGCTGTGGTCACTGTGGCGCCCCGCAGCTGCGACAGCACTTCCTGTCACAGGGCGGGATCATTATGACATTCCACGACAAAAGAAACGAGAAGCAAGCGACCTGCCGCCACCAAGGGCACAAGGATCCGATCCCCGATAGGTGCCCGTGGCAGATCGCCACGACCGACAGCGAGAACACGGCATGTGTCGTCGAATAGTACTAATGGTCGTGCTCTCAGCCCGGTGCGCGACGCAGACGCCCGAGGGGGATCGCGCACCGGCCGCCACGGCACATCCCGTTGCCGCGCTCGCAGACGCAGACGTAGCTACAGGCCAGAGTGAGGCCGAGACCGAAGACTCGTCGCCAACGGTTACGGCCACACCAGGTCAGATCGAGGGTCGCGTCACAGACGAGGGCATACCCATTCTGGTCCCGAGCGAGGACGAGGGCAATGGGAGTGAGGATGACGACGCTGGCAGCGACCCCGTCCCGGTCGCCGACGCTGACCTGCGTATGCTCGACTGGACCCAATGCACGAGCTCCGAGCAGTTCGAGCGGCCGCAAGTTGCGAGCGTCAACCTCCGAAACCAGCCGGTACACATCGGCCAGTTGATGACCCCAGGCCACACCAGCGTGTTCATCATGGGCGCGGAGTGGTGCGGACCCTGCCAGGTGATCAAGGAGGGTCTGCCCGAACTCGCCGCCGAGTTCCCCGATGTGATGTTCACCTACATCAACACCGGCAAGCGCGACAGTCGGCGCGCGCTGGCGCCCTTTCATCAGGGCAACGGTATCAATGACCTACCTTACGTCTATGTCGTCAACGCGTGCGGCGTCGGTATCGCCTGGCTCGTCGTTGAGAGCGGCAAACCGCTGCTTGACAAGATCAGGGCCAAGCTCGAGAGCCTCGAACGATGATGTGTAGGTCAGGCCGGGAGGGTATCTAGCTTTGCTCGCACGAGGACGTGCAAGGCGCTGCGGCTCTCGATGCCGAGCTTCTTGTAGATGGTGGTCAAGTGCTTCTTGACTGTGGCTTCCGCACAGCCGAGTTCCGAGGCGATCAGCCGATTATCCCAGCCCGCAAGCACCCTACCCACGACCTCGTTTTGCCGTGGCGTCAGGCGTACGGCGAGGCCCGATGGAAACAGCACATCGCTCGAACTTCGCTCAGTGAACACGAGCGCAAAATACATGTCCCTCCCGGCGATGATCCGCTCGATGTGGACCTCAAGGTCAACGTGTTTCGTCGTGCGACAAAAAAAATGGTTCCTCGACGTCGTCACTGGCCACGAGCGCGCCTCTTCCAGCCAGCTGGTGAGTTTGTCCGGCAGACCTCGAGATCGCTCCGTCGCCGAGAACCATCGCTCGAGCCATCGCTCAAGTCCAGCCGAGCGGGCGTGCTCACGCAATTTGGCATCGAATAGGATGACGTACGTACCCAGCCGGTCGAGGCAGACCTCGACCAACTCGCGCCGCATCCGCTCCTCTGCGAAGCGGCGGCAGCGGGACACCGCTTGGCGCAGCAGACCTGCGAGCAGCTCGAGGGTTTGGGTATCAGCGGCGCTGAACGACTTCCGACGTGTTCGGTACAAGGTGATCCCGCTGTGCCCGTGGTTGTCGGGTACCAACATCGACAGTGCATGCTCGACGTCGAAATCGAAGTTATGGCAAAAGCGATACAGGGCGCTCGACTCGATCGTCTTGCGCTCGGCCATATCATTGTCCCGCAGCGCGCGACCAGGCTTGGCCTGAACCGCCTCGGCGACAAAGTCCTCCGACGCTATCTGCCGGTACTCTTCGAAGAAGCGCGTCGGCCCGTCGCTCACGAACCACGAGTAGCCCGGACCATCGTTGTTGGACACACAGATGGCTGTCACGTCCGCAGGGATGAACTCGGACAGCTCGACGTGAACGAGCGCGGTAACTTCTCGCAGGTCATTCGACGATCCCAGTGCGTAGGCCAACTCAAGCACACGGTTGTCGATGGTTGCCATGGCGCGAGATCAAGATACCACTTCGTGCATGTGTGAACAATGACCAGGATCCGCGGGAATCAGTGCGCGAACCTGCGCATGCAGCGGCCCCATCAACCACCTTTTGGGGCCCTCAGCCCGTGCAAATCCTGGTCGCCGATGGAACGGTTCCTTCAATCGTGGCCCACTGCTACTCTGTGACGCATGTCCGAGTCCTCGACCGACACTCGCCTGTTTCTCGCTACACCTCGCGCAATACCACGACATCCACCCGTGGGGTCGGGCTCCAGATCTTGTTCACGCAGCTGTTCGAGTACTCCCAGATGCTGCTGTAGGGGAGGCTTGTCCGCCTCGATCGAGAGGTTCCGCGACACTCCCCTTCCACTAATCTGGATCCCACACTAGCTGTGGTAGGGAGGGCGTACCAATACATAGGTATGAAACAGGGAGTCGCGGAATCGGTAGAATCGCTCTCGCACCTTCTCGATCTCGGCCCCGTAGTCCTGTGTGACAAGGTTACCGACGTACTGGCTCGGGTTCTCCACGCCCTGCTCCAGGCACCTCTTATACGCATCGGTTGTGTGAACCTCGCCATCCTCACCAACGCCGAGTGCGAGTGACCGCAACACGATCTCGCGCTGCTCCGAGGAGGCGATCGCCCGCTTGTAGCGACCTTCGAGCGCCGGGTCTCCGCCTCGCTCCGCAATCCTCTGGATTGTTCCTAGAATGTCTTCGTCCGTAATGAACTTGGCTTTGTGTTGGTGCGCAGCTCGAAGAGCAAACTTTCCGAGCAGGTGCAACATGTACGGGTGTCCGTTAGCGAGCTGGACCAGTCGGTCGCGGGCACTCTCGTTGAATATGATTGCACTTGAGATCGACCGCTCAGCGATATCGATGATCTCTAGCAGCTCGTCGCGCGACATGCCCGGCACCTGCACAACAGCTCCCGCGAACAGTCGATCCGAGGACTCATGCTGCTGCATTAGGCGCTGGATGTCGTGAGCGACTCCGACGAGGCAAAACCTCACTTTTGGGGCGTTGGTCGCAACCGACTTCAAGAACGGCCCGAACCCGGTCGGGTCGTCGATCTGATCAAACTCATCAATAATTACTAGCAGGCCGTCAGCAGCGCCCGCTCCCTCGGCTATCGCATGAGCGATGTTCGTAAAGACCATCTCCAGCTGTCCTGCTCCAGTTGAAATCGGACTCCACCACCGCCAACATCAGGAGTCCCC
>CAYVJQ010000179.1:0-4134 GCA_964451725.1 uncultured Nannocystaceae bacterium
GGGCCTCCTACGTCTACCTCAACGCGGGAAACTGGGTACTCGAGTCTTCGAGTTGGCCATCACAGCATTTTGATGAAGCGGCCTCCCCCTCGGACTCAGGCGCGTAGAAGCCGCTCGCCATTCTGGCTGTTTGGTTGGTGCTCAGCGGTAGACGGCCGTGGCCGCCACAGACCGCGCTGGCGACAGGAACCGAAATACGGACCGTCTACAGGCAATCCGCCAAACCAAAGAGAAGACCCCGCAGGCAGTACCTGCGGGGTCAAAATGGTGCCCAGAGACGGAATCGAACCGCCGACACGGGGATTTTCAGTCCCCTGCTCTACCGACTGAGCTATCTGGGCCCAGGCCTGGAGGGGCGCATTCCTACTTCGTTCGCCTCCTAGCGTCAAGTCCCGGCCCGGCCTCGGCCCCGGCCCCGGCGACCCTGTGGTGAAACCCATGGTCTCGTACCCCATGTCGATCTTGACCCCGGCCTTGCGTTCAGGTTTCGCCTGGCGTCCGGCGCAGCCCCGAGCCCCGGCCTTACGTTCAGGTTTCGCCTGGCGAGATCGGGCTCGAGCGCGGCCCACCCAAGAGCGGGGACCCGCGCGCTCGGTTCGGAACGGTTCAACGGTGAGCGTCACCGTTCCTGCGCGTGATCCTCTCGTGACAGTGGGGTCAATGACCGTCGCCGAGTCGTGCCTCATATTGTGGGTGGTTGGACACGATGTTGTTGCGATTGCCAGACCCACAAAGCCGCGCTCGAGCGGGTGCAGACCAGCGCAACGCCATCGGCGCTGGCCTCGGCACCCCCCTCGAGGCTCCCCTCCCCGCTCACACCAGCGCCCCCCGAGCGGGTGCCGAACACAGCATCGCTGTGCAGTTCGTCGGCTGCTTCGAAGGCCGGAGCCTCAGTACGGTCAGCTGCGACCACCGGCCGATGTGGCTGGCCTGCGAGCTCGCGCCGCTCATGGGTCTCGACGATGTCCCCGCCCTCTTGGCCGTGCTCGCCAGACAGTGGGTCGTCCGCTGTCCAACCGACGCGCTGGTGTTCCTGGGCGCCAGCGACCAGCGCGAGCTCGTCGAGCAGCTCGAGCACGCACACGTGAAGCTCAGCCCTCAGCGGCGCAGGGCATCTCTGGTCTTGGTCTCGATCGAGGCCATCGATGAGCTCATCGCCTGCGTCGAAGCGGCCGCCGCCTGCCGCCGCCTGAGGACCCACCTGCGCGAGCGCGTCATCCCCGACTTCCACGCCTGGGCCCGCGCCGCCCAGTCCCTCGAGCGACCCCTGCTCTCCCTCGACGACGCGACCATCGCCCGCAACCGCCTCGAGTTCGAGCGCCGCTGTTTTCAGGCTGCGGTCTTGGAGCGGCTGCTCGATCGCCTCGAGGTCGCCGGTCGGGTCGACGCCGACCAGCTCGTCGCCCACCGGGTCGTGGCCAGCGACATCGCCCTGGGCGGGCACCTCGACGAGTTCAGCGAGGCCCTCTCCCACGGCTGGTCGACATCCACCCGGATCGCGCAGAGCTGGTGCGCCATGACCCCCATGCGCGTGGGTCGACTGATCGCCCACCTCGGCCTCAAGGGCAGCCGGGCCCACTCCCGCGCCGTTCTCAACAAGGCCCGCGGCCACGACCGCACGGTCGTCACCCACATCTACAGCCCCGCCGCCGTCGCTCTGATCGAGCGCGAGCTGAGCAGCCGCGGGCTCAGCCGCTGCACCTGCGCCGAAGACCTCCCCCTCTCCCAGGACCACCACACGCCATGACCACCCCCGACAGAATTCGCATCCGCTTCTCGGTCGACGACGACGAGCAGGCCAAAAAGATCACGGCGCTGCTCGAGGCCCTCGGCTACAGCGCGATCCGAGAGCTCGACCAGGGCTCCCCCGACTCGCGCCTGCGATGGGCGGTCACCCGGCTCACGGACTCGGCCAAACTGACCCCGCGTGAACACGAGGTCCTCGGTCGGGTGCTGCACGGCCGCCTCAACGCGGACATCAGCGCGGACCTCGGGATCAGCAAGGCGACCGTGAAGTGGCACATGCACAACATCTTCACCAAAACCGGCGCCGGCACCCGTGAGGCGCTCCTGCGTGAGGCCCTTCAGCTCGGGGAGAGCACCCGCCCCGAGCCTATCCAGGGTGACGAGCGCAAGCTCCTGGTCGTCGAGCAGCCCAAAGGCTGAGCCCGAGCACCGATTCGAATCTATTCGAATCGAACAAAGAGCCCCGACCTGTACACAGGCCGGGGCTCTCTCGGGAGTGGAGTGGGCCTCAGGAGGCCTGCTTCTTCTCCATCCGCTTGCGGATGTTGTGGTCGAGGTGGCGCTTGCGCAGCCGCAAGTTGGTGGGCGTGACCTCGAGCAGCTCGTCCTCCTCGATGTAGGCCAGCGCCTGCTCGAGACTCAGGACCCGCGGCGGGGTCAAGAACAGCTTCTCGTCGGCGCCGGCCGAGCGCACGTTGGTGAACTTCTTGTTGATGTTCGGGTTGACGACCAGGTCGTTGTCACGGCTGTGCTCGCCGATGATCATGCCTCCGTAGGTGGGCACCTGGGTCCCCACGAACAGCACGCCCCGGTCCTGGAGACGGGCGAGCGAGTAGATCATGGTCTCGCCCTGCTCGAGGGCCACGAGCACGCCCCGGGGGCGGGTCCGGCTCGCACCCAGGTGCGGTCCGTAGCCGTCGAAGATCGAGGCCATGATGCCCGTGCCACGGGTGTCGGTCATGAACTCGGAGCGGTAGCCGATCAGGCCGCGCGAGGGCATGCGGAAGGTCATCTTCGCGCGCCCGTTGTTGAGGTCCTCCATGGCCGTCATCTCGCCGTTGCGGCGGCCGAGCTTGTCGATGACCGCGCCGGTGTAGGCGCTCTCGCACTGGACCTCGAGCTGCTCGTAGGGCTCCTCGAGCTTGCCGTCCTCGTTCTCCCTCACGATCACGCGCGGACGCGAGACACAAAACTCGTAGCCCTCGCGGCGCATGGTCTCCATGAGCACCGAGAGGTGCAGCTCGCCGCGGCCGGCGACCATGAACTCGTCGGCGCTCTCCGTGTTCTCCACCTGCAGGGCGACGTTGGAGCGGACCTCGCGGAACAGGCGATCGGAGATCTTGCGCGAGGTCACCCACTTGCCGTCCCGACCTGCGAACGGCCCGTCGTTGATCCGAAAGCGAACCGAGAGGGTGGGCGGATCGACCGCCAGGGTCGGGAATGCCCGGCGCGTGTCGAGCTCCGGTGTGGTCAGCGTGTCGCCGACGTTGAGGGTGTTCATGCCGGCCACGGCCACGATATCCCCGGCCTCGGCCTCGGGGATCTCCAAGCGGCGCACGCCCTGGAAGGCGAGCAGCTTGGTGACCCGAAAGACCTCTTTGCAGTCCTTGTCCGGATCGGGCTCGAGCCCCGGAGTCGGCCGGATCATGGCCAGACGGGCGCCGGGCTTGATGCGGCCCGAGGCGATGCGGCCGATGGCCAGGTAGCCCAGGTAGTTGTCGTGCAGGAGGGTCGAGACCCACATCGCGACCGGTGCGTCGATGTCGACCTGGGGCGCCGGCGCGTGCTCGATGATCTGGTCGAGGACCATGCCGATCGAGCCGGGCTCGTCGGCGGGGTCGGCCATGGCGTAGCGCTCCCGAGCCGAGCAGAACATGACCGGGAAGTCGAGCTGGTCTTCGCTGGCATCGATGCCCGCGAGCAGGTCGAAGGTCGCGTCCACGGCCCCGTGGGGGTCACAGCCGTCGCGGTCGATCTTGTTCACCACGAGCAGAATCTTCAGACCCATCTTCACGGCCTTCTCGGTCACGAAACGGGTCTGGGGCATGGGCCCCTCGAAGGCGTCGACCACCAAGAGCACGGCGTCGACCATGTTGAGCACACGCTCGACCTCGCCGCCGAAATCGGCGTGTCCGGGCGTGTCCACCAAGTTGATGCGGTGATCTTTCCAGGTCAGCGCCGTCGGCTTGGACGTGATGGTGATCCCGCGCTCGCGCTCGATGTCGCCGCTGTCCATGGCCCGCTCCGTGCCGCTGTCCGTGCGGTGAAAGGCGCCAGCCTCGGTGAGCAGAGCGTCGACTAAGGTGGTCTTCCCGTGGTCGACGTGGGCGATGATCGCCAGGTTTCGGATATTGTCTCGGGTCCGCACGTCGCCGCGGAACATGCCCC
>CAYVJQ010000179.1:4234-7466 GCA_964451725.1 uncultured Nannocystaceae bacterium
TTCATGTCGGGGGAGCTCGAGCTCCAGGCCTGGGTCGGCACCCCCTACGGCGGCGGCAACCACAACAGCCCGGCCCTGCTCTATCTGCACGGCGACTTCGCCTTTGGCCCCGACGACTTCGAGGTCGTGCGGCCCTTCGTCGACGCCGGATTTGTGGTGATGACCCCCATGCTCCGGGGCGAAAACGGCAACCCGGGCGACTTCGAGCTGCTCTGGGGCGAGGTCGACGACGCCCGCGCGGCCGTCCACTGGCTGAGCCGTCACACCATGGTCGACCGCCAGCGGATCTATGTGTTCGGCCACAGCATCGGCGGCGGCATCGCGGCCATGCTCAGCCTCTACCCCGGGCTCCCGGTCCAGGCCACGGCGAGCTGCGGCGGCATCTACGTCCCCGAGACCTTCGCCAGGTGGGCCACGAGTGAGCAAAACCGGGAGCTGATCCGCTTCGATGCCCAGGACCCGAGCGAGATCCAGCTGCGCGTGCTCGGCCCCAACCTGCCGTGGATGGTCCACCGCCACCTCGCGTACGTCGGCGAGGACGACCCCTGGTTCCTCGACAACGCCGCCCAGCTCGCCGCCGAAGCCTGGCGCCTGGGCAAGCCCTTCGAGCGTGTGACGGTGCCCGGCGACCACATGGGCTCGCTCCAACCTGCGCTCGAGGCGTTCGTGCACGTCACCCAGTAGCGGCCCCATGTGGTCGCCGAGCACCCGACATGCCGGTTTTGACCCAGGCCTGTTAGCCTCGGCTCATGTCGGCGCCGCGTGCAGTCTCGCCCCTCGCTCTCGTCTTCAGCTCGAGCCTGCTCGCCTGCTCCACCCAGACCCCGGGGCCCGCCCCCGGACCCGTCCCCACTCGGGACGGGGGTGCCGAGACCGAGACCGACTCCAAGACCGACTCCGAAACCGCTGTGCTCGCGCCCCTCCAGCCGATCGCCCCCAGCGGCGAGCACCCCTTCTCCGTGCTCGACATGCTCGAGGTCGACCGGGTCTCGAGCCCGGCCCTGTCCCCCGACGGACGCCAGGTCGTCTACAGACTGCGCGAGACCGACATGGCCGCGAACCGGGGTCGGAGCTCTCTGTGGCTGAGCAGCCTCGACGCGGACGCCGAGCCGGTCCGCATCGACGCGCATCCCGAGGGAGCCGGCGCACCGATCTGGGACCCGAGCGGCGCGTGGATCTACTTCATCTCCAGCCGCTCCGGTTCGAGCCAGGTCTGGCGGCTGGCCAACCCCGATGTCGGCCCAGATGTCGGCCCGAGTGAGGGTGCCGGCCCGGAGCAGGTCACGGATCTCCCGGTCGGGATCGCCAACTTGCGGATCGGCCCAGACGGTACCCGGCTCGTGGTCACCGCCGAGCTGTTCCCCGAGTGTGCCGACTTGGCCTGCACGGCCGCGCGCCTCCAGGCGGAGGCCGACGACCCGACCACCGGGGTCGTCTACGGGCGCATGTTCGTGCGCCACTGGGACACCTGGAAAGACCACCGCCGCGGGACCCTGCTGAGCCTGACCCTGGATCCGGGGGCGAGGGGTTCAGCCGCGAGCGAGCCCCTCCAGACAGCCACGATCTTGAGTCGAGCCCTCGACGCGGACGTCCCCAGCAAACCCTTTGGAGGGCCGGAGGACATCACCTTCACCCCCGACGGAAACGGCGTCGTGTTCGCGGCCCGGGACGCCGCCGGAGGCCCCGGCGAACCCTGGTCGACCAACTTCGACCTGTTCTATGTCGCCCTCGACGGTGCGCAGCCCCCGGAGCGGCTGACCGAGAATCCGGCGTGGGACGCCCAACCCCAGTTCTCTCCCGACGGCTCCACACTCGCGTGGGTGGCCATGGCCCGGCCCGGCTACGAGGCCGACCGCTTCCGCCTGGTCGTCCAGGACTGGTCCGGCGACGGACTCGTCGGCGAGCCCCGGGTGGTCACCGACGAGTCCTGGGACCGCTCGATCTCTTCGTTCCTGTTCAGCCCCGACGGCAGCGAGGTCCTCGCCACCGCCCAGCACCTCGGCCACAAGCCCCTGTTCGTCGTCGACCTCGAGACCGGCGACGCCCGGCTGCGCCTGCCCGAGGGCACCGTGTCGAGCGTCCTCACCCACGCAGACACGCTGGTCTGGATTCGCCACGATCTCACCCACCCGGCCGAGCTGTTCACCGGACCGCGGGTCTCGACCCCCGACGGCGACCGCCAGCTCACCCACCACAACGACGCGCTCATGGCCCGGGCGAAGGTCGGCGAGGCCGAGCAATTCTCGTTCGTCGGTGCCGGCGGCGACACGGTCTACGGCTGGGTCGTCAAACCCGTCGACTTCGATCCCGAGCAGCGCTACCCGATCGCGTTTCTGATCCACGGCGGCCCCCAGGGCTCATTCGGCAACAAGTTCCACCACCGCTGGAACCCCCAGGCCTACGCCGGGGCCGGCTACGCCTCGATCATGATCGACTTTCACGGCTCGACCGGCTACGGCCAGGCTTTCACCGATGCGATCAACCGAGACTGGGGTGGCAAGCCGCTGGAGGACCTTCAAAAGGGGCTCGCCCACGCGACCCGGACCTACCCCTGGCTCGACGCCGACCGAGCCTGCGCGCTCGGGGCCTCCTACGGCGGCTACATGATCAATTGGATCGCCGGGAACTGGCCCGAGCGATTCCGATGTCTCGTCAATCATGACGGCATCTTCGATCAACGAATGATGTACTACGCCACGGAGGAGCTGTGGTTCCCCGAGTGGGAACATGGGGGCCCCGAATTCGAGGTCCCGCAGGCTTACGCGCGTTTCAACCCCGCAGACCACGTAAGCAATTGGCACACCCCCATGCTCGTGATCCACGGTTCTCTCGACTATCGTGTGCCCCTCGAACAGGGCCTGGCCACGTTCACCGCGCTGCAGCGGCGGGGCGTCGAGAGCCAGCTCCTCCACTTCCCCGATGAAAACCATTGGGTCCTCAGCCCGGCGAACTCGAAACAGTGGCATGATCGCGTGATCGGCTGGCTCGACGCAAAGCTTGCTCGACCCTGAGCGCCGCTCGCTCGATGCTGGGTGTCGGTTCGAGTTGTGCCGAGTTGGTGAGCGGGGTTCACTTGTGAACCCGACCCGACTCGGACTATTTGCATACTCAAAATACGTGACTGAGCTCTCGTGTTTTGACAGCTGTGATCCACTCTGGGCCGGGTTCCCGGCCACGGGTGACCGCGGACCTGGTCAATAGAGCGCAGATTCGCGCTCTATCACCACACTGT
>CAYVJQ010000179.1:7566-9556 GCA_964451725.1 uncultured Nannocystaceae bacterium
CAACCCAGACGGCTCCTGCGCGTAGACCGAGCATAGTCTTTGCCTAGTGGAGCTGCTATGTTCTCAACGTGTCGAACTTTGAACGTGAAATGTCCGCGGCGGTGAGGGACGTTCAGCGCAGCGTCTTCCTCGAACTGATCCTATCGCATCCAGAGATGACACTCGCGGAGCTCTCCAAGCTCTCCAAAGGTCAGTTCTCTGGGCTGTTGTCGAGCGTCACCGTGGGTGAAGTCATTCACGCGGGTCACGAATCCGAATACTCCCCCGAAGCGAGCGCCCTGGTCACCGCGTCCGAGCCCGAAGAGGTCAACACCCGCACCGCCGCCGGCCGCCGCGAGTTCGACGCGCGAGTGCTCGCCTTCGTCGAGAACGCAAAAGACCACGTCTCGGCCACCGAGATCCGCAATCACGTCGGCGGCACCTCCCTCCAGGTTCGCAAGTCCGTCGCGCGCCTGATCGAGAGCGAGCGCGTCACCTGGCACGGCAAGGCCAGGGGCACGCGCTACAGCATCATCTGAGCCGCTCTCATGATAATTGCGACGAATGACCGGGCTTCGCTGAGCCTCGACACAGCAGTCGACCACGCACGGCTGCGAGGCCCCATGCCAATCGCTAGAGTCCCGAACGACGAAGCACCCTGTCGCTCATGACCGCGATCAAAGACTAATAGGGCTTGAAGGGCTGGGTGCTCACGCGGCGAGCGTTGAGCTTGGAGAGCTCGGCTGTCGTGTAGGCATCTGCGCTGTCCTTGGGCGCCCGCCCCCGAATGAACTTCACGATCTTGCGGCGAGCGGCGCCGGCCGCCTCTTGCCGCGCCTTGTCGAGCTCGGAGGTGTCCGACTCCCCGAAGCCCGGTATCGCGCCGGGCTCGAGATCTCCGGGCTCCTCGCACTCGTCCCAGCGCTCGAACACGAGCACCTTGCGCGCAGGGAGGGTGTGCCGCGCGTCGGTCCAGATCTTGTCGAGGTCCTTCTCGAGCCGCGCCAGGCCCTTGTCGAGCTGGCGCTTTTGGAACTTCACGGCCATCCCCAGCCGCATCTCGAAGGTCGCCTTGAGCAGCTTGGCCTTGAGGCGAGCGTTGGGGTCGGAGCCGGCGGCCTTGCTCAACAGACCACCCGGGTCGCCGATGCCCAGCTGCGTCCAGCTCGCCTTGCCCGCTTTGTTTCGAAAGTCGACCCGCCCGTCTGCGCGCAGAGTCGCCACAAAGTGTCCATTCGGATCTTTGTAGACCCGCTTGCCCTTCTCGACCCCGAACACGTAGTCAGCGGCCGGGTTGGGAAGCCCCGCGGGACCCTGGACGCCGCCGCTGCCGACCCCAGGCATGTCGACCCCGTCTCGGTAGGCCGCGTGTGAGCCCCGCAACAGAGCAGGGTCGACGACCACCCCTCCGCGCTCGGCGATCGCCGACGCGTGGGCGTTGGCTCGCATGCCGGTGAGCAGACCCGGGGTCTCGCTGGGCCGGGACTCGGCCTGAGTCGGGGCCGGCGGTCGGGCGTGCCCGTTGTCGGGCGAGGGGGAGGACAAACTCGGCCCGTCTTTCGTGGGTGCCAGCGCCGGCTGCTCTGCGCTCGGATCAGGCGCTGGCTGCTCACCGCTGGGCTCGAGCATGGCCAGCGGAACGGTCTCGATCGGGATCACCGCTCCGGGCGTGAACAGCTGGTCTCGAGTCCTCGCGCCGCTCGGTCCGGCCCCGTCGGGCAGCGCCGTGGCCCCGGCGATCATGACCACGTGGACGATCACCGAGCCCACGCACGCCTTCACCCACGAAGGTCGCTCGCTCATTCGGTCCCGCCCCCCATGGGCGACGGTCGATCCAGAGCCCGCATCGCCACGAAGTGTAGGTCAAGATCCGAGAATGTCTCAGCTGCGCTCCGCAGGGTCGATCTCGATGCCCACACCGGCATCTGCGCGCGGGCCCAGCTCTTCCCGCCCGGCTCCTGGCCCGGCTCCTGGCATGGTTCCTGGCATGGTTCCTGGCATGGTTCCTGGC
>CAYVJQ010000179.1:9656-10946 GCA_964451725.1 uncultured Nannocystaceae bacterium
TCCTGGCCCGGCTCCTGGCATGGTTCCTGGCATGGTTCCTGGCATGGTTCCTGGCCCTGGCATGGTTCCTGGCCCAGTTCCTGGAATCGCTCGGCCAGAACCTTCGATGTACTGCTGAGAGAGCCAGACGCCACTCGCGCTGCTGTGGCTGCTCGGGCCGCCCTGACTGCCCAGCTCGCGCACCCGCATGCTCGTGCTCGAGAAGGTCCCCGACGCGGGCGCGCTCTGGACCACCCCAAAATCGAAGCGCGAGGACAGGCCGTAGTGAATCGCCGCGACGATCACACCGCTCACAGCGATCCACATCACCAGCCCCGACAAGCTGCCCCCCGCGTAGATGATGGCCCGCTCACTGCCCCGCAGAAACACACTCGCGCCGAGGGTCCCGACCACGAGCGCGACCAGCAACACCAGCACCGCTCGCTGGCCGGCCTGGCGATGGTCTCCCTCCCGGTCGACCGAGCTCAAAAAGATCGCGTGGAGCAGGGCCGCGAGGGCCAGCCAGACCAGCGCCGAGCCGACTCGCCAGCGCGTCAGGGACAGGGCCGGCATGGGCTCGGTGACTCCCTCGAGGTCGGCGAGCAAGGCTTCGAAGAGGGCCCCGTCGTGTCCATGCGCCAAGCTGGCCATGACCACGAGCGTCGCGTTGTCCCCAGAGGGCGCGAGCACGCAGACATAGACGAGGTCGTCGACCTTCCACTGGGCCCAGACCACGCTGGCCCCAGAGGCGGCCACGGCCTCTCCGCTGAGCTCGGGGGGCTGTTCACCCACGAGCTCGACGACCAGGCCCGAGAGCAGGTCGAGGGCCTGCTCTCGATCGGAGAACTGGGCGACAGAGACCGCTTCGGCGCGCTCGAACACGGCGATGGTCTCGGCGAATTGGTCGTCGTCCGGGGCCGACATGACCTGCATCAGGCGCAGGCCCAGGACCTCGTGCCAGCTGCCCGCGCGGCGCTGGGCCTCGGGCGTGGCGCGCCCGCTCTCCGCCCATCCGGGGGGCGCGCCGACCTTCGCCGCGGCCTGTACCGTCGCGCTGTAGACCAGCGCGAGGACCAGCAGACAGAGGGTGGCGAGCACCCGTGAGTTCTTCCGGCGAGCGCGCATTCCTCAAGGGTGCCCCACCCTGTGACCCAGACCAACGAATCGGCAATTCCAGCCGTGTGTGTGCTCGGCGAACAGGGCCGGTGTTCAGGCCCTAGCAGCCCGTGGCAAAACCCACCACGGGCTGCTAAACCACTCGGCGCATGACGATGGCCGAGATGTTGTCGGGCCCACCCGCTCCATTGGCGG
>CAYVJQ010000180.1:0-1746 GCA_964451725.1 uncultured Nannocystaceae bacterium
GCATCGGGCTCGTCTGTGCCACCGTCGTCGGACACAGGGAGCACGAGGGACACCCCTGTAGGGCTGGTTGCCGCGAGTTCAACCCCGGTGCGTTCAGCCTCGGCCGGGTTCGGCAGGGCGAGCAAGATCACCACGGCCGCGGCCAACACGAAGATCGAGATCCCGCCCACGATCGCAATTGTGCGGGGCCAGTTCAGCCCCGCGCCGGATCCCGCCCAAGAGGCAGAGACGAGCGGATCGACGACCGACGGGAGTGGGGGCGGAGCGGGGACATAGGCCGTCGCAGCGAGCTCCCGGTCGACGGGGACATCCAGCTGGAGCTCAGCCCCAAAGGGAAGCCGGGTCGTCGGCGCGTAGTCCCGTCGATCGCCGAATCCGCTCTGAGCGACCGGCATCCCGGGCGGGGTTTGGTGAGTGGGCGGGGCCTGGTGAGTGGGCGCAGGCGCAGCGCGGTACACCATCTCGTTGGTTCGGGTCCGGGGGGCCGCTGCTCCCCCCCCCGGTGTCACGATGATCTGTGCATCCCGGTGTGTCGGGATGTCTGCGTCGGCTGAACCTGCCTGGTCCGCTCTGCCTGAAGGGGATTGGGAGGCGTAACTCAAGGGGATCACGTCCGTGAAGCCGGAGCGCCGTCCGCCGATCAGCCGTTTGTAGAGCGCCTTGAGTTGGGTGCCCGCGAGTTTGTAGCGGAGGCCGCTGTGGATGATCGTGTCGAGGGCCTCGACGGCTCGGGGGCGCTGTTCGATCTCCCCCGCGAGCATCTGCCGGCGCAGCTGATCGAGCCACGGGGGGACGTCGCTGCGCTCGAGCGGTGGCACGTGGCCGGCGAGGACGAGCTCCTGGAACCGGGTGGGTGTCTCGTCCTCCATGTAGTAGCGGCCCTCGAGGAGCTCGTGGAGGACGACGCCCAGGCTGTAGATGTCGGTCTTGGGATCGGCCCTGCCCATTCGCTGTTCAATGGGCATGTAGCGGGGAGTGCCCATGGCTGCCGAGAGGGTCTGGTTTGCGGTCGCGGCCAAACGAGCGATGCCGAAATCCGTGAGCCGGACCTCGCCGCTGCTCGAGATCAGGATGTTCGCGGGCGTCACGTCGTGGTGGATCACCCCGGCGGGTCTGCCCGCGATGGTTCGCTCGTGGGCGTACACCAGCCCCTCGAGCACCTCACCCACGATGTAGCAGGCGACCTCGATGTCGATGTCCCGTTTGGCCTCTCTCCACAGCTCACGCAGGTCGACGCCGTCGACCCACTCCATGGCCATGAAGGGCTGACCTTGAAAGGTGCCCGTCCCGGTGACCTGGACAATATTGCGGTGGTGCAGGGTCGACGCGATCTTGGCCTCGTCCGAGAACCGAGTCAGGAGTCTCCCGGACTCTTCGAGGTCGTCGCGCAGCACCTTGACGGCGCAGGGACGGACCATCGGACCGTCGGTGAAGTGGCTGAACCACACGTTCGCCATCCCGCCACCGCCGATGCGCTTGTGCATCTCGTACTTTCCTGAGCGATCCCTCATCGTCGCGTCCCCATCATCCCGTACCCACCTCGACGCTAGCACGGTGTCGTGTGCCCGAGGGTGTCGGCCGGTTCGACAGACACGGCGCGGCTCGGTCTTCTTGAGCCGGCGTAGGGCATGTGCGAAGCATGGTCATCAGTAGACTGAGGAGCGAGACCCCTCACCTGGGATCAAGCAAAGAGCGTGCCCAAAGCGATCCTGTCGGCAGCTGTTGCTGAGAGGGATTTGGTGTGGC
>CAYVJQ010000180.1:1846-10864 GCA_964451725.1 uncultured Nannocystaceae bacterium
AGCGTGCCCAAAGCGATCCTGTCGGCAGCTGTTGCTGAGAGGGATTTGGTGTGGCCTGCCGATGTCGAGGGTGGCCGAGGGTGGCCGAGGGTGGTCGATGATCGACCACCCTCGACCGGCGTGAGACAGGACAGATGGAGAGGAGAGGTCACCAGAGGACGTCTTCAGCACTTTGAAGGGTGGGTCGATGATCGACCCACAAGTGGTCGATGATCGACCAGGGTTGCTTTCATCACCTCGACTCAATCCCCAGATCGGGAGTTCGAGGTTGCGCTCGCACTCGAAGCGGATCCCGCTTGCGTGGCCGTTGAAGCCTACGCAGCGACCAGGCGCGGTGATGCGGCGATGTGCTGAGGGGGTGGGTCGATGATCGACCCACCCTCGCCGATGGGCATGGAGCGAAAGTCGAGTTGGACGGGTGGCCGCTTTCGGTTTCCTGGTAGTGGGTCGACTATCGACCAGGGGTGGTCCCCCGGGCGGCCCCTGGTCGAAGGGCCGCTGTATATGGATCCCTCTCCACATCACATCATTGATTGAGCTCCACTCGAGCCCCGTCGATCCGCACGGTGTCGGACGCCTCGAGCTGAGCATCCCCACGAGTGGCCCGAATCCGGGCGGTTCGGCCCTGCCACTGGGCATGTCCGCCAGCTTGGATCGTGGCATCACCTGCGACGGAGGCCACGAGGTCGCCGTCGCTCTCGAGCCGGATCCCGCCTGCGCGGACGTTGAAATTTGCGCAGTCGAATTCGACATCGCCTTCCGTGACCAGGCGCAGCGACGCAGCAGAGATCTGAACGACGGGGCCCGCGTCGGTCAGCGAGATGACGAGCTCGATGGCCCCCGCGTTGTCGATGGTGAGGGTCTGTCCCGCGACGACCAGGGTTCGGTGGCCGCCGAGAGCCAACGTACGTCGTTCGTCGGCTCCCCGGGCCTCGTCCTCAGCGGGCGGTGTTGGGTCGGGAGCGGTGTGTCGGCCCGAAGGCGGGGGGCTGAGATCAGAACTGTCCATGGGTCGCTCTCCCTTCAATCAATCGAGACGCTCGCGCCTTCGATGCCCACGTCGCCGCTGGCCTCGAGGGCGAAGGACGCCGCCTGCCAGCGGACGCCCGAGTCGCTGATGGTCAGGCTGTTCCCGCCGACCACGAGGGTGATCTTTGTGGCGACGATCTCGACCTCGCCGTGTTCGAGCGAGATGGACGCGGCACCCTGGCTGACCTCGACCGTCTCCCCACCCGTGATCGCCACCGCCTTCTTGGACGACCAGGTCGCGGTCTCACCCGCGACCACCCGAGCTTGCCTGTCGACCGTGGTGACCAGGCTTCCCCCCTCGAAGGTCACGCTCGCCGTCGGCGCTCCAGGGCCGCCCTGGCTGGCGTAGATCCGGTTCCCAGCCCGCACCCGGACCTCGTTGTCGACGTCGACTGTGGCCGATCCTTGGACCTCCAGGCTCGCCACCCCCTCCTTTCCCTTGCCCCGCAGGACATGGGCCGCCTGGACGCCGCGGACCCGGGTCTCGAGGCCGCTCTCGTGCAGGGAGGTCGCATGGCCGACCACCGAGCGGTGGTCCTCCCCCTCGATCAAGGTCGAGCGATCCCCCCTCACTGAGACGCTCTCGTCCGCCTCGACCGTCGCGCTCCGGTTGCCCCCGATGGTCGTGGTCTCGTCCCGGCCCACGCTGGTGCTGCGGTCCCTGCCGATGGCGTCGCAGCTGTCGCGCCCAACGGTCCATCGGGCGTCGTGGAGCACCTTTCCCTCGAGGTCGCGCTGCGCATGGATGAAGACCTGCTCGCTGCCCGAGGCGTCCTCGAAGCGCAGCTCGTTGAAGCCGGCGCCCCCGGGCGTGCTCTGTGTTCGCAGAGAGGTCTGGGTCTTGGTCCCCGGGAGCCCCAGCGCAGGCCCCCGGGCGCCGTTGTAGACGGCGCCGGTCACCAAGGGCCGATCGGGATCGCCATCGAGGAACTCGACCACGACCTCCATGCCCACACGAGGGATGAACTGGGCCCCGAAGCCACCGCCCGCCCAGCTCTGCGCGACCCGGATCCACATCGAGGTGTCGTCGTCGAGCGCGTGTTCCCGGTCCCAGTCGAAGCGGACTTTGACCCGACCCAGCGCATCCGTGTGGATCTCTTCGCCCTCGGGCCCCGTCACCCGGGCGGTCTGTGGCCCGTAGATTTTCGGTCGTGGGGTCGACAGGGGCGGACGCCAGACGCCGATGAAGGGCACACTTTGGAATGTGTTGGTGTAGCTCACCCCGAGTTGGTCTGAAGAGGCCTCTCCCTCGTGCGTGACCCGGGTGACCAAGAGCTCGCGGCCGAACTCGGGGCGGGTGTCGTCCTGCACACAGAAGCGACCACCGGGCTCGAGACAAGTCAGGTTGCTGCGTCCTTCGAACACGTTCGCGTCGTGGCGAGCCCGGCTCAGTTCGAGTGCGGCGTGGCGCTCCGGCGCCCGCTCGACCGCAGACCCGTGGCGATAGACTTCGATCTCGCGTGACGCCGACGTGAGCCCTTCTCCCGTCTCCGCACGAAGCGGGTGGTCTGGGTCGCGCCAACAGACGGCTCGGCACACGGCCCGCTCGGGTCGTCGACGGCGTGTCGTCGACAGGGTTTGCAGGGTCTCCGTGAGCTGCAACTCGTGGCGATCGGGGATCACCCACAGCCCAGATTCGTCGTCCATGGTCAGCACCTCCACGCGGTGATCCGCGCTGTCCTCCAGGACCATGACCTCCCGGCCCTCGTCGGTCTCATGATCGAAGTGGTAGCTGACCCCCTCGGCCTCCAAGAGCCGCTGTACGAAGGCGAGGTCGCTCTCGTCGTACTGGACCACGTACTCCCGGGGCGGGTAGCTGTCGACCAAGTGGGAGGTGTCCAGGCGTCGTTGGAAGCGGCGCAGCCAGGCTCCGAGGACCTCCTCGACGATGTCGATGATCGACCTGTCCCGCCACAGGCGCGTGTCCCAGCGCTGGGCCAAGAGCTGGACCGCGGGCACGATCGTGATCCGCAGGGGCACCTGGTCGTCTTCGGGGTCGCCCCGCTCGATCGCAGAGACGACCCCGCAGACCTGTCGGGAGATGGCCTGTCGGTCGATGACGAACGCGAAACTTTTCCCGAGCATCGCGTCGAGGTCGAGCTCCGCGCTCGGAGAGGACACATCGACAGTGAGCAGATAGGGGCGCGAGAGCGCCTCCTCGAGCCGCATCCGGCGAACCGTCCAGTCGATGTCGGGCTCGCAGATCAGGGAGTAGTGGACGGGCAACAGAGGCGCGGCGGTGGGGTTCAACAGGGCGGGCAGCATTCGACCTGGCTCAGGAGCAAGTCCCGTGCCGGTCGCCTGGCGAGGGGGTGGGGCGAAGATCGACCCACGACCCACCGAGGAGTCGAGCAGGTTTAGGCACGGCGCTTGCTAGTCCCCAAGGCGATGAGCAAAGACGACCAGTGCGCGGGCCAGTGGCTCGTTGCCGATCCCGGACCCAAACCTTGGTACCGAAGATGAACCCCTCAGCGCTAAAAGGCGTGCTCGCACTGGCCGCGAAGTCGGCGATCATCTGTGAGCTGGTCGACCGCCCAGAGACCCTCCTCAGCGAGATATTGCCACTTTTGAGTGGAGAGTTCGGCAACGTCATCGGGGAGATCAGAGTCTGCGAGTTGCTGGAAGCCCGGGAAGGGAGCGCTCCCAACTCGGACTACGACAGCAGGATCGTCGAGGTCGTGCGCGCGGCCTCGACCATGTCGGTATCGCCCGCCTATGTCCGAGAACGAGTCGGCGGTCCCCGATGGAAGCGGCAGGCCGCGATTTTGCGGCTTGTTGAGGCAGGCCAGATCGTCCGCACGGGTGTCACCAGCGGGACCCGGTACTGGCCCGGGAAACAAAGTGAATGAAGTGGTCTTTCCTCCGGCAGCTGGGGCGGGGCCGCACCGCGCGGTTGGGAGACGCACTCAAAGTACGGAACGTCTCGCTCACGAGAGTGGGTCAGCGAGAGAGCCCGATCGTCGAGGTTGCCCAGATCGAAGGGCAGATGATCCGGCCGCCCTCGGTGGGGTCTTCGATGGTCGTGTTCATGGATGGTGATCAGGAATTTCGGACCTCGCCCGTGATGTCGATTCGGGTTACTGAGAGCACGGTGATCGTCGAGACGGAGCGAAGCGAGTATATTTTTGTGGCTCGACCTGATGATGGCTGAGGTTGTGCGGGGCACACACGGGGCGGGATGGGCTCGATCTGGAGATCAGTCGCTAGATCGCGCGCTCCCGGCTCGCGCTAATCGTCGCCCTCGGGGAGGGCGAGGGCGGTCATTAGGGGCTGAAGGTCTTCAGCGATCTCTGTATTGGACGCATCGCAGGCGTGTCGGTAGCCGCGCGCTAGCTTGAGGATAACTCGGCTGATGGTGTCGGGCTGGGTGTCGAGGAGTGGAAGCGCAGCGCGTAGACCATCCGCAAAAGAACTCGCCGCGTGGCCGAATTGACCGGCTGCGCTCAGCACATTTGCCTGGGTGCTGAGCGAGATGGCGAGGTTGGGGAGGAAGGCGTCGGGCCGGGCCTCGGCCAGCTTTCGGTAGCTGTCGACGGCTTCTCGCGTGGCCTCAAACGCGGCCTCCCGTTGTCCCAGCTCGCTCAGCATCGCACCGAGGTTGTTGAGGGAGGCAGCGAGGTCGGGGAGGAAGGCGTTGGGCCGGGCCTGAGCCAGCTCTCGTCGAGTCTCGACGGCCTCTCGTGTGGCCTCGAGCGCGGCCTCCCTCTGTCCCAACTCACTCAGAGCCGCACCGAGGTTGTTGAGGGAAACCGCGAGGTCGGGGAGGAAGGCGTTGGGCCGGGCCTGAGCCAGCTCTCGTCGAATCTCGACGGCCTCTCGTGAGGCCTCGAGCGCGGCCTCCCGCTGTCCCAGCTCACTCAGAGTCGCACCGAGGTTGTTGAGGGAGGCAGCGAGGTCGGGGAGGAAGGCGTCGGGTCGGGCCTCGGCCAGCTCTCGTTGAATCTCGACGGCCTCTCGTGAGGCCTCGAGCGCGGCCTCCCGCTGTCCCAGCTCACTCAGCATCAAACCGAGGTTGTTGAGGGAGGCAGCGAGGTCGGGGAGGAAGGCGTCGGGCCTAGCCCCGGCCAGCTCCCGGTAGCTGTCGACGGCCTCTCGTGAGGCCTCAAGCGCGGCCTCCCGCTGTCCCAGCTCACTCAGGCCGCTGCCCAGGTTGTTGAGGGAGGTAGCGAGGTCGGGAAGGAAGGCGTCGGGTCGGGCCTCGGCCAGTTCTCGGTAGCTGTCGACGGCTTCTCGCGTGGCCTTGAGAGCGGCCTCCCGCTGTCCCAGCTTACTTAGAGTCGCACCGAGGTTGTTGAGGGAGGCCGCGAGGTCGGGGAGGAAGGCGTCGGGCCGGGCCTCGGCCAGCTCTCGTCGAATCTCGACGGCCTCTCGTGTGGCCTCGAGCGCGGCCTCCCGCTGTCCCAGCTCACTCAGGCCGTTGCCCAGGTTGTTGAGGGAGGTAGCGAGTTCGGGGAGAAAGGCGTCGGGCCGGCCCTTGGCCAGCTCTCGTCGAATTCCGACGGCCTCTCGTGTGGCCTCGAGCGCGGCCTCCCGCCGTCCCAGCTCTCTCAGCTTCGCACCGAGGTTATTGAGGGAGGCCGCGAGGTCGGGGAGGAAGGCGTCGGGCCGGGCCTCGGCCAGCTCTCGTCGAATCTCGACGGCCTCTCGTGTGGCCTCGAGCGCGGCCTCCCGCTGTCCCAGCTTACTCAGGTTGTTGCCCAGGTTGTTGAGGGAGGTCGTGAGGTCGGGGAGGAAGGCGTCGGGCCTGGCCTCCGCTAGCTCCCGTCGAATCTCGACGGCCTCTCGTGAGGCCTTGAGCGCGGCCTCCCGCTGTCCCAGCTCACTCAGGCGGTTGCCGAGGTTGTTGAGGGAGGCCGCGAGGTCGGGGAGGAAGGCGTCGGGCCTAGCCTCCGCCAGCTCCCGGTAGCTGCTGACGGCCTCTCGTGAGGCCTTGAGCGCGGCCTCCCGCTGTCCCAGCTCACTCAGGCGGCTGCCGAGGTTGTTGAGGGAGGTAGCGAGTTCGGGAAGGAAGGCGTCGGGCCGGGCCTCGGCCAGCTTTCGGTAGCTGTCGACGGCTTCTCGCGTGGCCTCGAGCGCGGCCTCCCGCTGTCCCAGCTCGCTCAGCATCACACCGAGGTTGTTGAGGGAGGCCGCGAGGTCGGGGAGGAAGGCGTCGGGCCGGGCCTCGGCCAGCTCTCGTCGAATCTCGACGGCCTCTCGTGTGGCCTCGAGCGCGGCCTCCCGCTGTCCCAGCTCACTCAGGCCGTTGCCCAGGTTGTTGAGGGAGGTAGCGAGTTCGGGAAGGAAGGCGTCGGGTCGGGGCTCGGCCAGTTCTCGGTAGCTGTCGACGGCTTCTCGTGTGGCCTTGAGAGCGGCCTCCCGCTGTCCCAGCTTACCCAGATGGATACCCAGGTTGTTGAGGGAGACGGCGAGACGGGCACTCGAGGCTTCGTCGTGGGCTTGGCGGCGCTGTACATCGACGATGACCGCCCCCGTAGCGGCCGCGACTTCACGCAAGACCACTGTCTGCTCGGGAATGACCGTGCTCATCTGCTCGGCGGACTCCAGGTCCTTCGCGGCGAAGACCGCGTCTGCCAGGACGACCCCGGGTACGCTCAACGTCCCCGCCCTGATCTGCGCGACCAGCTCCACCCCACGAGCGCGCAAGAGGGTGGCGAGCCACTCCCGGGCCTCGGGTAGGTCACGCTCTCCCCCAAGACGCGTGAGCACCGTAAGCGTCCGCGCCACGGCACCTTCGAAGGCCACCTCGAAGGGCAACTCAAGCCACGCCGTCAGCGCTTCTGACCCGTCTCGCTTTAGCGTCTCGTAGACCAGCTGCTCTCCCAGCAGGTCGGGCTCGAGGGCCGCGACTCGGTCTCCATGGCTGTAGAACTCGGCAAAGCAGACCCTCAGCGCGTCGACTTCCCGCTCTTGTAGCTCCGGCGCGATACGCCGGGCCAGGCCCGGTAGTTCGCTGCGTGCAGGCACGCCGTCGACGAGCACGAGGGCCGCGCCAAGACGGTCGGCGGCTTCCTTCGGCCCCGCCGCCCGAGAGTCCAGTCGCTGTTCAATGTGTGCGTGCCAGAACTTTCGCTCGTGGGCAAGCACCCGTGCGAGCACCCGCTCTCGACCCTCGGGTATCTCCTGGTCGTCGAGCACACTCAGCAGCGCTTGCATGTGGGCGATCAACATACTCTCGTGTCGCCGCACCTGTATGGGCAACGGGGCGGCCTTCCCCTCCGAGAAGCTCCGATAGGCGGCCTCATAAGCGGCCAAGTGCTGCGCCTTGTCGAGAGCGGCGAGCTCGATGCCCGGGTTCGCGTCCAGGAGTTCAGCGGCGTAGTCGTCGTCGCGCAGCTTGTCGAGCCACAGCCCGCGTTGACGGGCGAGCAACACCAGCTTCGTCTGGGGCCGACCACGCGCTTGGAGCAGAGCATGGAGGAGCGGGGCGATGCGATCGAGCTGGTGTGTAGCGTAGTCAATGACCAAAAGGCGTGGCGCCTCACCTTTGGCCGTGGATCGCCAGTCAGAGACGCCTGGTCTGATGAAACCCGCGAGCCAGTGCTGCGCTCGCATGCGCTTGCACCACTCGAGCATGAGCCGGGTCTTCCCGCTGCCGCCTGAACCGGTGACGAGGATGACCCCCGAGCCGGACTGGTCGGAGAACTCCTGGAGCCTGGCAATTTCGGCAACGCGGAGTTCATCGGCGAATGGGACGGTCTCGTACCGCGCGCGCAGGAGCCGGCTCGGCTGCATTAGCGGGAGCCGACGCAGGGGCGTCCAAGGCTCGATACAGTCGATGGCATCACGGTCGGCCGTCGGCCACAGGGCGTTGAGTTGGAGCCGCTTGGTGAACTCGGCACCGACAGCTTCGATGAAGTCGGGCCGGTCGAGAAGGCGAGCGATGGGCCAGGCGTGGAGGCGATCGTCGTCGGCGTCGGTGACTACGCCGACAAGCAGCTTCTCGGCGAAAAGGGCCGCGCCGGACATGCATTTCCAATCCTCGGACGAGCGGGCGGACGCGGTGTGCACGAGATTGAGGCGACCGGAGATGCGTCCAGACTCTGGACGAAGGTGACCCCGGAAGCCCTCGGTGTCTAGCTTCCCGTCAGGTCGTTGAAAGCGGGGATAGCCCACAGCCCTACACTCAACGTCGGAGTTTCTACACGAGGCCCAGTCAGGCTCGGCGCCAAGGTCGACATCCAAGTCCACGGCCTTGTCGAGGAGCAACACCGCGACGTCGGGGGTGCCTTCGTCCCTCCACAGCACCGTCGCCCCGAGCGACTTGCTGCGACCATAGAGATAGACCTCGCAACGGTTCACCCCTTCGACGACGTGTGCCGCAGTGAACACGAGGTCGCCCTTTTGCGAGCGAATCAAGTAGCCGCTGCCCGCTCTACTTTTCTCGTCGACCCCGACGAAAGCGACACGCTGAAGTCCCATCACTACCACTTTACCACGGGCGAAGACCGATGAGTCTCAGTGGTACGCTTCCATGATGAGCGTTGACGGTATGGACCAGAACATCCCCCTGTCCGAAATGATCGAGTCCCTGCGCCAGGAGCTCGCTGTCGCCGCTGAGTGGGGAACGGACAAGGCGATCCGCTTCGAGGTTGGCAAGGTCGAGCTCGAGATCGAGCTGGCCGTGACGCGCAACACCACGGGGGGCGGCGGCGTGAAGCTCTGGGTAGTGACGGCGCAGGGCGAACACAGCATGGGCCAGGTCGTCCGGCATAAGTTCAAGCTGACCCTCGATCCCCAGCGCGCCTCGGGCGGGCGGTTGAAGGTCGCCGACGAGTTCGAGGGGCCGCCCGATTTTGGCTGACTGATCCAGGCGGGCCCTCGGCCGCCACTGAGAGCACAACTATGGTCGAGAAGCGCCTCAAAGAGGGGGTTGCACGCAGCTCTCCAACTCCGCCGTGAGCCCAGCCGAGAGCTGGGGGCACTTTGCTTCCGCACCAACGTACACCTCGTTGCAGGCGTCGAACCATCCCGGTTCACAGCCCGGGT
>CAYVJQ010000181.1:0-854 GCA_964451725.1 uncultured Nannocystaceae bacterium
GGGAAGGCGGCGGAAGCAGGGAAGGCGGCGGAAGCAGGGAAGGCGGCGGAAGCAGGGAAGGCGGCGGAAGCAGCGAAGGCGGCGGAAGCAGCGAAGGCGGCAGCGGAAGCAGCGGAAGCAGCGAAGGCGGCGGAGGCAGCAAAGACGGCAGAGTCTCCAGCGAGCGAGTGGACACCGCGAGTGGCGGCCTGGCTCGAGCCGATCGCCGGTGCATCCGCAGTTGGAGAAGAGACGAAGTACGACCCCGACCACTCTGAGGTTCGGGCCGAGGTCGACAAGCTCGAGTCGGTCTCTGGTGTGGTACCCGATTGGATCGAGGTCAAGCGGCTGTGCGACAAGCTGCTGCGCGAAAAGACCAAAGATCTGTTGCTCGCGGCCTACCTCTCACGGGCGATGTACGAGCTCGATGGGCTGCCCGGCCTGGTCACGGGATTCGCCCTGCTCGCGGAGCTGAGTGAGCGTTACTGGGATGGCATGTTCCCGCCCAAAAAGCGGGAGCGTCGGCGCGCGAACGCGGTGGCTTGGCTGCTCGAGCCGATCGAGCGCAAGCTCGGGGACCTCCAGCCCACGGCCGAGGATGCGCGCGCGGTCTACGAGTTGGATGCGGTCGCCAAACACATGTTCTCGACCTTCGGGCAGAAGTTCGAGAACCACGCTCCGGCCACGCGGGGGATCCGGGATGCGCTGACCCGGATGAAAATGTCGACGCCCGAGCCGGCGCCCGAACCCGAGGCGACACCGGCTGCAGGGGCGACACCGGCTGCAGGGGCGACCTCGGGGCCGGGTACGTCCACTCCGGCGACCGGGGAAGCTGGTTCTGGGACCCCGAGCGCAGCGGAGGCGGGCGGTGGGGC
>CAYVJQ010000181.1:954-10829 GCA_964451725.1 uncultured Nannocystaceae bacterium
CGACCGGGGCGGTGGGGCCGACCGGGGCGGTGGGGCCGACCGGGGCGGTGGGGCCGACCGGGGCGGTGGGGCCTCGGCGCCCGAGGACCAGGCGCCCAGCTTCGATCCCCCGGCCTTGGCTGCGGCCTGGACCGGAGCGATCCCCGGCGACAGCCCCGCCGGCCAAGACGCGCGTTATGAGCCCGAACACGAGGCTGTGCGCGATGAGGTCGGGAAGCTCGAGTCGGTGACCGGCGGCGAGGTCGACTGGATGGCGGTCAAGCGCGACGCCACCAAGATCCTGACCTCGACCAGCAAGGATCTGTTGATGGCGGCCTACCTCGCGCGGGCGCTGCATGTGCTCGAGGGCTTCGATGGTCTGAGTCAGGGTCTGGCCTTGCTGGCGGAGCTGGCAGAAAAATTCTGGGAGGACATGCAGCCCCCCAAGAAGCGGGAGCGCCGTCGGGCCAACGCGGTGACCTGGCTCTTCGATCAACTCGAGCGAGAGTTGGGTGACTATGAACCCAAGGCCCAAGACCGGCCCAAGATCGAGGTGCTTCAGCTCGCATTCAAGCACCTCACGTCGGTGATGGGGCAGAAGTTCGAGAACCACAGTCCCGCGACTCGGGGCCTGCGCGACACGCTGACTCGGCTGGAGATGTCGCTGCCGGCGGAGGCGAAGCCCGAGCCGAAGCCCGAGCCCAAAGCCGCCCCGACCCCGGCCGCTCCGGCCGCTCCGACGGCTGTGGCGACGGCTCCGGCGGCCGCGGTGAGGGCTTCCGGGGCTTCGATCTCCGCCCCGGCGGCTCAAGCCGCACCGGGGGATGCAGCCGAGGTCGTCAAGTATCTGCGCAACGCCGGTACGGACTTCATCAAGACCGCAGGTCTGCTGCGGGCTGCCGACGCCAGCGATCCACTGGCCTACCGACTGATGCGGATCGGGCTGTATTTGCATCTGAGTAGTCCGCCGCCGGCCGAGTCCAACGGCAAGACCACGATCCCGGCGCCAAAGGCCGACCTGCTCGAGCGCCTCGACCTCATGAGCGCCAACGGCAAGTGGGGGGCGATCATCGACGAGATCGAGGGGGCCCTGCCCCGGGCCCGCTTCGCCATCGAGTTGCACTATCGCTGCAGTGTCGCCCTGGCGGCGCTCAACCACGGTGATGCGCGCGACGCCGTGGTCGATGGAATCCACTCTTTGATCGGGCGCATGCCCACCCTCTTGGTGGGCAAGTTCAGTGACGGCTCTCCCATGATCAGCCCGGCCGCGAAGGCCTGGATCGACTCGGAGGTGTTTCCTGATGAAGGTGGGGGCGGTGGAGGGGGTGGTGCAGGAGGCCTGCCCGAGGAGATCCAGAGCAAGATCGACAAGGCCAAGAAGTCGGCCGCGGGCGGGGGCTTCGACGAGGCCCTCGGGATCATGCAGGCCCAGGTCGCCCGTGGCGGGAGCGCCCGCAACTGCTTCTTGATCCGGCTGACGATGGCCGAGACGGCGGTCGCTACGGCGCCACGCCTGGCCCTGGGCCTCTACGCTGGCCTTGCGCACGAACTCGAGGGTCTCGGGATCGACTCGTGGGAGCCGGCGCTGTCTGGGAAGTGCCTGCAAGGGTTGATCCGCAGCCAGGCGGCCGCAGCGAAGGCCAAGCCGCCGCTGACCACAGATTCGGCCTTCGAACGGCTGTGCCGGGTCGACCCCGCAGCGGCGAGCAAGATCTGAACCGAGTTTCCAAGCCAAAGCTCCCCGTGATTCTTGCGTGTCCGTCCATCGACGGCCGCCGCCCAGACTCGCAATCTCGGCGACACAGCGACGTTTCAATGAAACGAGGGGTCTGGGTCGGGGTTGCCGGCCGGTGGTGTTCGGGTGGCAAGATTCGGGCCGGATTTTGGACCTGCCCCCGCAGATCCTCCTCACGGTAGGCTTGGAGTGAGGGCCACATTTTGGCTACTCTGTGCGCTGTGTTGGAGCGACGTCGAGCATTCGCGCGTCTCGGTCCGACATGTCGAGAACTGTGATGTCCCAAGCCGACGCTCGCGAATCTGCCCACGTCCACTGGTTGCTGCTGGGCTCCCTGTCCACCGAGCCCAGCGGGAGGCGCTTCATCCTCGACGCGGAGAGCTTCGCGGAGAGCTTCGCCAGCGCGGCGCTGCGAGCCGAGGTCGACCTCGGTCCGGCCTTGGGCGCGGGGGCAACCGTCGAGGTCGAGATCAGCTTCGCCAAGCTTCGCGAGTACTCGCTCAAGCATGTGCTGGCCTCGGTGCCCTTGCTCGGGAAGCTGCGCACGCTTGCCGACAGTTTGGGTGGACCTTCTTCGCGACGCCCCAGCGACGAGTCCACGGTCGAGCAGGTCGTCGCCATGATCGGCGATGGGCCGCTCGCCGCCGAGCTGCGCAGCGTGTTCGCGGGCACGGACGCCGAACCCAGCGACAAAGCCAGCGCGCCTACGGACCAGGAAACGAACTCGAGCTCGAACAACAAGGCCCTGGTCGACGCCTTGCTCGACGCGCCCACCGAGCGGCCGAACTCCGCTCGAGCCGTCGATTCGTTCATCGCGGCGATGCGCGGGACCAAGGCCAAGGCCAAAGCCGGCGCTGCGAGGCCCGCTCACCGGCGCGCTCGCGAGGCGATCGAGACGGCCGTGTTCGGGGCCGTCAACGCGGTCCTCAACCATCCCAGCGTGACCGAGCCCGAGGCGCTGTGGCGCGGCCTCAAGCTCGTGGTCGCCGAGGCGCCGCCTCGCTCGGGCATGTTGGTGGAGATCGTCGACGTCGCCACCGACGGGATCGAGGCGGCCCTGCGCGAGTGCCTGGACGACGAGCCCATGAACCGGCCCGACGCGTTCTTCTGCTTCGACCCGATCGAAGACCCGGCGCGCCTCTTGGCCCTGGCTCTGGTCGCCGAGGAGCTGCTCGCACCCATGGTCGCCGGGGTCGGGCCGAGCTTGTTTGGAGTCGACGATCCCGAGGCCGTGATCCCCACGCTTCGAGACGCCAAGCCCGACCCCTACGCGGCGCTGCCAGAGGGCTGGCCCGAGCTCCGGGCAGACGAGGGCTCGCGGTGGTTGGCCGTGGCCACCAACGCGGTGGTCGTGGCCTCCGAGGGCGCGGGCGCAGCGAGGCGGACCGTTTTGGGCTCACCCGTGTTCGCGCTCGCCGCAATGGTCGCCGCGAGTTTTCGGCACACCGGTGGTTTTGGGCGCATGACCGGCAAGGCGGGCGCGCTCAAGGTCCCCGGGCTTCGCGAGGTTCAAACTGGGCGGGAGGCCGGGAGTGCCGTGCCGACGGCCGCCTTCCTGTCGATCCGTGGCCAGAGCGAGCTCGCGGCTTTGGGCATCATCGGCCTCGGGAGTGGTCGGAACTCCGATCTGGTCGTCCTGAGCGAAGTCCCAACCGTACGAGCGTCTCGCGACGCTGTGCCCTTGGCCGCCCAGATCCTGACCGGCAGGTTGGTGCGCTTTGGCCGTTGGGTCTGTGATCAGATCCCCGCAGGCTCGACCCGCGCTGAGGTCTCAGAGCTCATCAAGCAGGCCGCAGGGGTCTTCTTGTTCCCTGGACTCACACAGGGCGCGCGAGTGGATGCTGGCGTCGTCCAAGAACCCGAACAAGATGGACCCGTGGTTCGTCTGGTAGCGAGCGTCGATCCGCGCCTCGCAGGCAGTCCCTTCGAGGTCGGTTTCGACCTCCCCCTGAGTGTTGCGCTCAAAGATGCATGAGCGCAGCGCTTGACACCCTCATCAACCCCCACATAACGTGCCCAGGCATCGGGACACACCTCCGGTAACGGGAAAGAAGCAAAAGCAAGATGGCGCAAGCAGTATTTTTGGAGCTCAAGTCGAATGGAACTGCAATTGATGGTGAGAGCACCGTCGAGAGCATGGGCCGCGCGGACATGATCGAGTGCATCCTCTACAAGGATGGCGTGACCACGGCCCGAGACGGCCAGGGTCAAGCGACGGGCCTGCGCCAGTACGATCCGATCATCATCGAGAAGCGCATCGACAAGTCGACGCCGCTGCTCGCGAAGGCGCTTCGGGCGAACGAGGTCATCGAGGCGAAGTTCCGCTTCTATCGCCCGAACCCCGCTGGTGACGGCACCACGGAGCAGTACTTCACCATCGAGATCCTCGAGGGTCGTGTCTCTTCGATCCACCGGACGGTCGAGAACACGCTCAACCCGAGCAGCTCCGAGTTCCCCCCCTTCGAGCGGATCGCGTTCGTGTTCCACACCTTCACCAACATCTACGAGACGACCGGTGCGATGGACACCGACAACTGGCGCGAGCAAGCCTGAGCAGGCAGACCGCCAACAAAAAGGGCCACCTTCGGTGGCCTTTTTTTTTGGTTTGAACTCGGCGAGCGACAGCGTGATAGAGGAGCCGGGAACAGGGAGTCGGGATTGGCTTCGGTCAGGGACCCTCGAGCTCGGCCTCGAAGGGCCAACTTCGAGGGTCGGTCACGAACAGCTGACCCGGCTGACGCCCAAACCACCACGCTCCGTGGAGCTGCCAGGCCATGCCTGCGAGCACGAGCGCTGGAAACAGCCAGCGCCTCCAATTCGCAGCGCGCCGCCTGAGTGACGTGCCGGCCTCCGTGTCCTCGACGGCCTCGCTTGTTCGACCTCCATCGGTTCCGCCCCCAAACACCAACACCGGCAGCAGCAGGGGCAGCCAGTCGACGGCGAAGCGGTAGCTGAACTGGAGCTGACCGCTGTTTTGATAGAGCAGGGAGGGCAGGGCGACCGCGACCGCGCTGAAGATCAGGCCCCAGCGTTGGGGGAAGCCGCGCCGCGCCGCGCCGAGCAAGAGCAGCCACGGTGCGCCAAACAAAATGCTCGAGCCGTGTACGGACACGCGGGGGATCCACGCGGCGCTCGGACCTTGGCCGATCAGCGCGCCCGGCCAGGGACCAGGACCGTGGTCCCAGACCGGCAGCAGGGCGAGGGCACACTGGAGGTTGCGGCCGAGATAGGTGGTGGAGAACATGCCGATCTCCTGCATGCGCTGCTGCCATCGGATCTCGAGGAAGCGGTGGCCGAACTCGAAGGGGTCTTCGAATCGAACCCAGTTGTGGGCCATGAGCAGGGCACCCACGACCAGCAGGGGGGCGGCGAAGCGCAGGGCGATGGACCAGCGCTTGGCGGGGTCGAGCTTGCTCTCGCGCCACCACTCGGCGAAGAAGAACAGCACCGCGACCGCCATGTGTGGGCGACAGCTGACGGCCAGTGCCAGGGCCAGCCCGGCCAAGGTCGGCCTGTGACAGCGCCACCCCATGGACACGTAGATCGCCAGGCACAGGGCCCCCGCGACCTGCGCCGTGAACCACACACGTCCGTTGGCACCCAAGAAAGCGGCCGGACTGGCGAAAGTCCAGGCTGCGACGGCCCACAGATGGGCACCTGACTCACCCGACGTTCGAGCTGGGCGCTCGCGCTCGTAGAGGCGCAGCATGACCAGGGGGATCAAGGCCGCGAGCAGGCAGGTGATGAGCACATCGGGGGTGCGCTCGGGGCCGAGCAGGGCCACCGCGGGCAGCATGATCAGGGCGGGCCCCGGCGGGAAACTGACGTACCAGGTCTCGGTGCGCGAGACGATCTCGCCGCGCTCGAACTCGCGAAGGGTCCGCTCTTGGCCCAAGATGAGCCACCCCTCGACGCCGCGTCGGCGCAGGTCCAGGCAGGCGCTGGTCTTGCAGGGGTAGCCCCGCACGCTCGTGCCGTCGTGGAGCCCGAGGGTCCAGACTCGGGCCCAGTCGTCGTAAGTGTGTCGTTTGCACTTCTTGGCTCGGCGCAGTTCGGGGGTGCACCAACCTTTGGGTTTGCCGCCGTGGTCGAGGCGCCCGTCGAGCCAGGACTGAGCCAGGTGACTGTAGTGGTTGTCGGTGCTGGGTTTGCTCAGGCGCTCTGTCCCCGCGAGTGCACACAGACCCAGGAACGCGACGAGGAACACCGCCAGGGAACGCAGGGCGAGCCGGGCCGAGAGCGCAGGCACGGCGGGAGTGTACCCGCTCACCAAATCCCCGGATTCAGGGCGCCCGGCGAGGACCCCGGGTCAGGGCGGGGTCCGGGCGTTTGGCGAAGACCCCGGGGTCAGGGCGACGGGGCAGGGCGCAGGTTCAGGGCACAGGTTCAGGGCGCAGGTTCAGGGCGCAGATCGCTGATAGACGATCGCCACCGGCACGTCGTCGAGAGTCAGGACCATGGTCGGGGCGGTGCTGCCCGTGCTCTCCCAGACCTGGATCTCGTCGCTGAGGGTGTGGCGCTCGGGGAAGATCAGGGCGACCTCGGCCCGGTTCGCGCCGCTGGGTCGCCACCCCGGCCAACGACCCTCGCGGCGGTACTGGGCGATGGCCATGCGGTGGACATCGTGGACGTAGGTGGGGCCGGGGGGCAGGGCCTCCCGCTCGTCGAGCAGGGGCACGAGCGCGTGGCCCCAGAACCCCCGGTTGAGCCCGGCCTGGGCCGCACCTCGAGAGCCGCCCATGAGCGGAGCGTACTGGGAGAGGTTGAAGGGGTGGCCGTGGACGGTGGCCCAGGCGCCAGGGGTGAGCACGGCGACCAAGAGCAGGCTGGGGCCGACCGAGAGCAGGCGCGGGTAGTCGACCAAGATCGCCCGCGCGCGCATCCACAGCCGACCCCAGGCCATGGCCGCGAGCATGGCCATGAACGGGTAGGCGGTGAGCCAGTGCTTGGTGCCGCCGAAGATAGGGATCGAGGGCAGGGCGATGAGGACGAGCGGGAACACGGCCATGCCGACGAACAGCAGCGGCTCTTCGCGTCCGTCGAGCACGGGCAGGGGCGCCCACCACCGCGCTCGAGTCGGGCTCGCCGATCCGTCGGCGTTGCCGGGGCCTGAACTGGTCGAACCTGACCTGGTCGGACCCGAACCGGCGCGGGCGAAGGGGGCGAGGGCGCCAGGGATCCGCAGGGTCCGCAGGGCGAGCAGGGCACCCATTCCGGTGAGCGTCAACAGCACCGTGGGCACGGTCGCCCAGGTCATGACGAAGGGGTACGCGATCGGGAGCGGCGGGCGGTTGTAGTTCACGCCGCCGAACTCCATGTTGTAGTAGCTGTGCTCGCTGTGGAAGGCGAAGTACTCGCTGATGCGTGTGGCCGTGTCGGTCCACAGCCAGGGCCACAGGGCTACGGCGACCAGCGGCCCGAGTACGAGCATGCTCAGCAGGGGCAGGGGCAGGGCCTGGCGCAGGCTAGGGCGCTCTCCCTCCAGAGCCCAGCGCAGGCTCAGGCACAGCCACAGATGGAGGGCGAAGAGCGGGCCCAGGAACAGGGCGTTGTGTTTGATCGAGATCGCGATGCCCAGGAGGGGGCCGAGGGCCAGCCCCCAGCGCCAGTCGTCGAGGGCGCGCAGCCAGGCCAGGGCCATCACCAAGGTCAGGACCGCGATCGGGAGGTCGAAGGCGTGCAAGCTGGCGTGGAATTGGACCCGGGGCAGGAGCAGGAACCAACCACTGCACAGCAGGCCGCCGACCGTGCCTCCACCCACCCGGTGGCCGACCAGGAACAGGAGGCCCACGGCGAGACCGGCGAGGGCCATGGCCGGGAGGCGCATCGCGGCGCCCTCGCGCAGGCGCGGGAACAGGCCGCCATCGACCACGGCCAGCTCCCTGCGCCAGACCCGGGTGCGCTTGGATTTCAGGGCGTCGATGTCGGCGGCGATCTCGGGGGCGGGGGGTCTTGCGAGCAGGCGGGCCGAGACCCCCGCGGCGATCTTCATGAGCGCCGGGTGCTCGTGGTTGAGGGCGAAGTAGCGATCGCGGACCTCCGCTTTGTTGGCCTCGGGGCCGTCCTCCACCCATCGGGCCATCCACGCGCCGTAGTGGCGCGAGGCCTCTAGATAGATGCCCTCGTCGCGGACGTAGCCGACGTTGGCCTCGCCGCCCAGGAGGCCGAGCACGGTCAAGATCCCCAGTAACAGGGCGACGAGCTTGGGGGAGCGCAGCAGCGCCCAGAGCCTCCGAGTCAGGGTGCTCGTTCGATCGTGCTCGGAGAGGTCGGGCAGGTCGGGCAGGTCGGGCAGGTCGGGCAGGTCGGGCAGGTCGGCGTGGTCAACCAGGTCGGCGTGGTCGGCCGGGTCAGAGGGCTCGGGCAGGTCGGCGTGGCCGGCCGGGTCAGAGGGCTCGGGCAGGTCGGCGTGGCCGGCCGGGTCAGAGGGCTCGGAGTCGTCGGCCGGCTCGGCCGGGTCGGCGCGCTTGGACAGGACCGGTTCGTCGGGATCTGTCTCGTCCCGTCCCCGGTTGGTGTGTTCACCCGTGTCGGTCACGGTCGCGCCTCGCTGTCGCCGGGTTCGAGGAAGCTGCGAAGCTCGAGGCACAAGGTGTCGGTGGGTGAGGGCTGACGCCCGTCCCGCTGCCAGGTCCCGCCGATGGTCGTGCCGACACGCAGGCGCAGATCGTGGGCCCCGGTGGGAGTAGCGAGGGCGAAGCTCGCCCAGCCCTGGTCGTCGGTGAACAGCCAGCGCGCGGCGAGCTCGTCGTCGATGTAGGCCTCGACTTGGGCGACGGCGTCGCTGCGCAGGCGGGCGTTGAAGTCGCCAAAGCCGACGTGCCCACGCAGCCGGTTGCCGAGCTCGACCCTGCCTATGTCGAGCTCGAGGGTCGCGCCGTCGTCGAGGGCGAGGGCCAGGCAGTCGCGGGCCCGATAGTCGATCTCCATGAGCCGCCGGGAGACCGCGCCCGCTTTGCAGCGCCAGCGTCCGGCCCGGCCCGAGCAGCGCCCCTGTGCAGTGTGCATCTCGACCGTGCCCGGTTCGCTATCGAGGGTCTCGAGCAGGGCGTAGCGCAGCTGGGCAGCCCCGGGGGCCCGGTACTCGTGGAGGCTCAGGCCGCCCAGGCGGTGGAGGGCGACGAGCTCCGGCGTGGGCAGATCTTCGAGCTCGGCGCGCCAGCGGCCGGAGAAGGGGCGGGTGTGGGCCTCGGTGAGCAGCCAGTAGCGGCCGAGTCCGCGCAGGTCGGGGGCGCCCACCCACTCCCGGCGTGCGGCTTGGGGGAGGGTCATGCGGGCCGTGGGACCGAGCCATGTGCTGGCCACGAACAGGGGCTCACCCTCGCCCTGGTGCTGCTTCAAGAGCGCGGCCGCCCCGTCCCAGTCGTCGGCGTCGATGTGTTCCCGGTAGGCCAGGGCCGCGGCGATCGACTCGACTACGGCCAAGCTGGCGATCAGTCCTAGGATGATCAGTGCGCTGTTGGGGCGCATGATCTGAACCAGGGTCGAGGGCCGGGTGGGGAGCTCCCGGGGCACGCCGTCGCTCGATTCACCACTCATGGAGTGGCCCCCAGGTCGAGGTCGAGGCCGAGCCTGGGCAGCCTCCGACCCCGGGTCTCGTCGATGATCCGCAGGGCCACGGGGTGGCCGGCGAGCTCCTGGGTCTCGACCACGAAGGGGGTCCGGCGCGGCGTGTGGGCCACCGACATGGTCCAGAGCGTACGCCATGTCTCGGTCTCGCCAGCGCTCTCGGCCTCGCCCCCGGCCTCGCCCCCGGCTTCCCTCCCGGCTTCCCCCCCCTCGCCGGGATCGAGGAGCCGGGCTTCGATGCGCAGCTCGTGTCGAGCCCAGCGCCCGCGCTGTTGGGCCTGGTCGTCGTCGAGGCCCAGCCAACCCTCGATCCGAGCGGGGGCGCGATCGAGGGTCAGGTCGATCTGGGCGGGGGCCCCCGGGCGCGGACGGAGGATCACGGCCGGGCGGATCAACATGTCGGTCTTGACCGGGCCGCGCTCGACACCTCGAGACTCGAGCGCGTCCGCGGCGACCCAGCCGAACAAAGTCTGAGCCTCGGCGTTCGCGGCCCGGTACCACTTCGCACCCATAGCGAGGGTGCCCACGGTGACCAGGGCGCCGAGGACCACGGGGTGGGCGAGGGAGGCGAGCGCGGCGGTCGAGCGCTCGA
>CAYVJQ010000182.1:0-2138 GCA_964451725.1 uncultured Nannocystaceae bacterium
TTCCCGGTCCCCCTCGAGCAGGGCCGTCAGTGTGCGCGTGTCGAGGTCCCCGAGGCTCGAGACCTCGAAGCGAGCCCGATCCCCGAACCCGATCGCCTCCGCCCGGGCCCGGCTGGTAGCAATCACGTCTTCGCGCAGGTCGATACCCAAGAGCCGCGCCGGTATCCCCGCCAAGCGCAGACCCTCGAGCAAGACGAAGCTCAGGTAGCTGTTGCCACAGGCGAGATCGACGATCTTCAGGGGCGCCCGCTCGCTGATCTCCCGGCGCTGGCCGAGCTCCTCCCAGACCGGCCGACACAGCTCGACCATGTGGTTGACCTGTTTGTACTTTTTGGCGTTGCGGGTCGAGATGCTGCCGTCGGCGTTCATGATCCCGATCGCTCGCAACAAGGCGGCGCTGCGGTCGGGTCGCAGCGCCCGAGCCTTGCCACCCATGATCTTGGCGACCTTGGCCGCGTCCAAGATCCGCTGCTTGAGGTGGCCATGGCGAGCGTCGAGTTCCACGCTCCGGCGGGCGTCGAGGACATAGGTGTGCTTGACCAGGCCCTCGCTCGCGGCGACCTCGGCGGCCGCGAACAGCTCGGAGAACGGCAGCGGACCCTCGAGCACCCGCTGCTCGCGACTCCCGTCCTCGCGCTGGGGGCTAGCGAATACGGCCCGCTCCCAGCCCTCGGACAGCAGTCGCTCGAGCTTGGTCCGGGCCCGGGCCAGCTTGAGCTTGGGGCCCGCGCCGGGCTTGCGTGAAGACATGCCGACTGATCGCAGAGCTGGGCCCACAACGCAATCGCCAATGACTCGACCCCCCAAACCCCCGCTCCCCCGCCCCTCACCCCGCCCCTCACCCCCGGGTTGACCAACCCGGGTCCGAGGGTGTTGCATGGACCCATGTCGCCGAGGCCCCGACTGAGCCCGCTCTCCCCCGTTCTCCCGCTCTCCCTCGCCTGCCTGGTGAGCCTGGCCTGCGCGCCCCCCCCTCACCAGGCTGCCCCCTACCCCAGCGCCGAGCCCCCCGCCGGCGTCGACGCCCCGGGTACAGACACCGAGACGAGCCCGAGCCGGGTCCAGTTCATGGGCCGCACCATCGACCTGGCCCCCTTCCTCGAGGGCTTCCCCTACACCCAGTTCAGCGCCGACCTCGAGCACGACCGCCTGTTTTTCATCGAGACCGGCGACCGCTATGTGCTCCGGTCCCTGGCCCTCGACTCCCCCGACCTCGACATCCCCGCTCCCCTCGATCTGAGCGCCGCCACGGCCGTGACCGACGTCGACTGGTCCAAGCGCAGCTTGTGGGAGACGCGTGTACATGGGCCCAGCAACTCCCTGTGGCTGCACGCCGACGCCGACAACGACGAGCAGATGAACCTCTGGCGCCTCGACCTGGGGGCCGCCCCGGACAGCCCCGATCGGGATCCGGAGCAGCTGACCTTCGCCGACTATGTCTACGGGTTCGGGTTCTCCGAAGATCAGAGCCAGGTCGCCTACCTCGCCCGCAGCGGCCGCCAGGCCCCCTACACCACCTGCCTGCACCTCCTCGACGCCGCGGCCCCCAAGTCCAAGGGCGCCGATCAGCGCGTGATCTGCGACAGCCCTGCCCTGCGCTTCACCTGGTCGAGCCCCCACTTCTCGCCCGACGGCAGGCAGGTCTACTTCTCGGCCCAGATCGACGGCGACCGCAACCGGGTCCAGATCGTCGAGGTCGATCTTCGGCGCGAGCGACCGGTCCCCAAAGCGATCACCAAGACCGCCCGCCCGCGCGCCAACCCGAGCATGCTCGAGGGCTGGGTCGACGACGAATTTCTCCTGTTCACAGCCAACGACGAGGGCTTCGGAAACCTCTACAAATGGTCCCGGCGGACCCGCAAGACCGAGCGCCTCACCGACCACAAACAGGAGCTCCTCAGTGCGGTGCGCACGGATCGGGGCGCGCTCTTGGCTCACGGGACCCCGGCCGGAAGCGAGCTCGATCTCGTCGACGTGCACACCGGCGAGCGTCTCCACCACATGGTCGCGCCCGGCAAAGTCGGCCTGCTCGATGGTCACGGCGCCCGAGCCCTGTGGACCCAGCGCGCTCCCGACCGGGTGTTCGAGGCCAGTCTGTCCGAGTTCCGAGCCGGCGAAACCGGCGGCCCCGTCGACCA
>CAYVJQ010000182.1:2238-8884 GCA_964451725.1 uncultured Nannocystaceae bacterium
GTCGACCAGGTCGACCGCCTCTTGGTCGCCCTGCCCGAGGACCGGCAGCGCCAGCTCGTCCGCTGTCGGGCCGAGGCCGCGACCATCCCGACCTTCGACCGGGAGCTCCACGCCTTTGTCCTCCGCCCCGATCAGCCCCTGAACGCCGAAGCCGGCGGACCCGTCGCCATGGTCCGCTCCTTCTACGGCGGCGACAACGTCTGGACCCGCTACGACCACATCCTGTGCGCGGCCGGGATCACCGTGGTCTCCGCCTCCGTGCGCGGCTCGTCGGGCTTCGGCAAGGATTTCCACGCCCTCAACGACCGCGACCTGGGCGGCGACGAGATCGTCGATCTGTTTTTTGTCGCCGACTGGATCGAGGGCTCCCTCGACATCCCCGCCTCGCGCATCGGGGTCTACGGGCGCAGCCACGGGGGCTACGCCACCATGCGCGCCATGACCTTCACCTTTCCCGAGCAGCGCCCCGCTCCGGGTCCGTTCCGCTTCGCCTTCGGCCTGGCCGAGGCCGGGTTCTCGGACATCGTGGCCTTCCACGACGCGACCAACATCCCCGACTGGGTGGTGCTCGAGGCCGGCGATCCGGCCGTCCCAGAAGACCGGGCTCGGCTCGACGATCGGAGCCCAGTCAACCACGTCGAGGAGCTCAACGCGCCGATCTTCCTGCTCCACGGCGCCAACGACTGGCGTGTGCCCGTGGTCGGATCCCAGGCCTTTACAGCCGCAGCGAAGGCCGCCGGCAAACAGGTCCGCTACCTCGAGATCGAGGGCCAAGGCCACCACATCGAGGGCCAAGAGCGCATCGTCGAGGCCTGGCAGGCCCGCCTGGCGTTCATCGAGGACGTGCTCCGCGAGCGCCTCTGAAGCGAACTACTCTCGGTAGAGCTTCTCGGCGTAGGCCGGGCCGTAGTAGTGCTCGAGCTCCTCCCGGGTCTTCTCTGTCTCCTCGATCGCCATCACGACCTCCGGGCGCGAGGGCATGGCCTCGGGGCGCCAGCGCTCGGGCTCCCAGAGCTCGGCGCGCATGAACGCCTTGGCGCAGTGATAGAAGAGCTCCTCAATCTCGACCCACAGCGCGAGCTTGGGCCGGTGGCCCTCGATCCGCATCGCGTCGAAGCAGTCGGCATCGCGGATCACCCTGGCCCGGCCATTGATCCGCAGCGTGTCCCTGCGCCCGGGGATGATGAACAACAGGCCGACCTGGGGGTTGCTCAAGACATTGTGAAAACTGTCTGCGCGCCGGTTCCCCGGGCGCTCGGGGATCACCAGGGTCCGATCGTCGATCACCTGCACAAAGCCGGCCGGATCGCCCTTGGGCGACAGGTCGCAGCGCCCCTCGGCGTCGGCCGTCGCGACCAGGCAAAACCGCGTACAGGCGATCCACCGCCGATCCATGGCGTGCAGACACGGCCGAGCCTTGGTCGCGGCTCGGGCGGTCGCAGGGCCGAGGATCTCGCGCAGCTGCGCGCCGTCCCGAACTTCGACGAAGTCACCCCTGCGGCTCGACATGCCAGAGCCTACCAGCCCGATTCCAGCACCAGCCCCGATTCCAGCAGCCCCTATTCCAGCAGCCCCTATTCCAGCAGCCGGGTCCGCACCGAGTGGTCGAGGGCCGCCAGGCTCGCGCGCAGCTGCTCGGCCCGGGGGTCCTCCCGGGGCACATCGACATCCATCAACAGCAGGCCGACTCCCGCGCGGGTCTCGAGGCGCTGGCCCCTGATGTTCAGACCGACACCGGCGACCGCTTGGTTGACCGCCGAGAGCACACCGGGCACATCACGGTGGATGTTGAGCAGGCGGCAGCCCCCGTCGGCACGCAGGGCCGGCGCGTCGACGCCCGGCAGCGTGATGCAGGCGGTGGTCCGCGCAGTCTGGATATAGGCGCTGAGCGCCTCGCTGACCTCCAGGCCGATGTTGGCCTGGGCCTCCTGCGTGTTCCCGCCGATGTGGGGGGTCAAGATGACCTCGCGCAGGCCCTGGAGCGGGGACTCGAAGCGGTCGCCCGCGGCCTTGGGCTCGCTCGGGAACACATCGACCGCCGCCCCCCCGAGTCGCCCGTCGACGATCGCGTCGCGCAGGGCCTCGATGTCGACCACCGTGCCCCGAGACGCGTTGATCAAGTACGCACCGGCCTTCATCTTGGCCATCTGCGCGGCCCCGAACATGCCCCGGGTCTCGGCCGTGTTGGGGACGTGAAGGGACACGAAGTCCGCCTCGGCGAGCAGCGCGTCCAAGCTCGGCGCCACGTTGGCGTTGCCCAGCGGGAGCTTGTTGACGACATCGTGATAGATGACCCGCAGGCCCAGGGCTTCGGCCAGCACGCTGAGCTGGCTGCCGATGTGGCCGTAGCCGATGATGCCCAGGGTCTTGCCCCGGACCTCGTGGGCCCCGCGGGCGTCCTTGCGCCACTCGCCCTCGTGGGCCGACCAGCTGCGCCCGAATATCTGACGCGACAAAAAGATGAGCTCGGCCAAGACCAGCTCGGCGACCGAGCGGGTGTTGGAGAACGGCGCGTTGAACACGGCCACGCCGTGGGCCGCAGCGACCTCGAGATCGATCTGATCGGTGCCTATACAAAACGCCCCGATCCCCGCCAGACGGGGGACCGCCTCGAACACGGCCGCCCGGACCTTGGTCTTGCTGCGGACCCCGAGCATCACAGGGCCGTCCCCCGGGAGCGCGTTTAGAGCTGCGATCAGCTCCTCGATCCCGAGCCCCGCGGTGCTCCGGTGGACGGCGATCCCGGCACGCTCGAAAGCGTCGTCGGCGGAGGCGTGGATACTCTCGCTGAGCAAGACCTGAGCGCGTGGCACGGGCGGGAGTCTGCAAGCCCCCGGCCCCCAGGTCCAGCCTGGCCCTCAGCCGACCCAGTGCCCCGACTTGCCGCCCCGCTTCTCGACCAGGCGCAGCTCGACCACGGCCATGCCCCGGTCGATGGCCTTGCACATGTCGTAGATGGTCAGCGCCGCCGCACTCGCGGCGCACATCGCCTCCATCTCTGGGCCCGTGCGATCGACGGCCTCGACCCGCGCCTCCACGGTGATCCCCGGGAGCTCGGGGTCGACTTCGAAGTTGATCTCGACCGCGGTGATCCGCACCGGGTGGCACAGGGGGATCGCCAGCGAGGCCTGCTTGGCGCCGCTGATCCCCCCGAGCCGGGCGACTCCGAGCACGTCCCCCTTGCCGATCCGGCCGGCCTCGATCCTGGCCAGGGTCTCGGGGGCCATGCGCAGCCGGGCCCGCGCCAGAGCCATGCGTGGGCTCTCGGGCTTCGCCGCGACGTCGACCATGTGCGCCGCCCCAGCCTCGTCGAAGTGGGTCAGTCCGTCCTTCGCCATCACCGAAACATAGACCTCCCACGGCCCCCCGCCAACCCGGCACACGCTGGCGAAACCAGGCCCGGCCGGGTCGGGAGGAGGGTGCGCTCGGGCCCCGGGCCGGAGTACCCTGTCGGCGATGGCGCCTCCCCAAGCTGGTTCGCACCCGTCACACAAGATCCGAAAACTCCAGGTCTTGGGAGGGTTCTGGGACGGCCTCGAACTCGACTTCGCCGCCGGCCTCAACTGCATCATCGGGGCCCGGGGCACGGGCAAGACCACGATCCTCGAGCTGTGTCGACACTGCCTGGGCCAGACCCCCGAAGACGACAGCGTCCGGGAGCAACAGCTCACCAAGTTGATCAAGGCCAACCTCGACCGGGGCACGGTCCAGCTCACCATCGAGACCCGCGACGGCATGGTCTACCAGGTCCACCGGGGCAGCAGCGGGCCCCCCGAGGTCTCGGATCAGCGCGGCTCACCGGTCGAGATCTCCCTCGACCGCGGCCAGGTCTTCGCCGCCGATTTTTTCAGCCAACACCAGATCGAAGACATCGCCATCAGCCCCCGGGCCCAGCTCTCGATCATCGATCAATTCGTCCACGAGGAGATCGCCGGCCTCGAACCCGAGCGCCGCAGCCTGTTCTCGGACCTCGAGAAAAACAGCGCCGACATCCACCGCCTGCGCCAGGCGATCGCCGACCGAGAGGAGGCCCTCGCGGAGATCCCCGAGATCAGCAAGCGCATCGGGGCCCTCGACGTGGGCGGCGACAAGGCCGACGACATCAACCGGGAGGTCACCCTCAAGGGCAGCCGCGACCAGGAGAAGCGGACCATCAAGCGGGTCGACGAGACCCTGGCCGCGACCTTCGATCAGCTCGATGCCCTGACCCGAACCGTGCGTGGTTTCGGGCGCCTGCTCGAGCTCAACGAAGGCGAGAACAGGCCGCTCTTCGAGCGCCTCCAGCTGGTTTTGGAGCAGGCCGGCAACGACGTCGCCGGGCAGCTGGGCTCGGCCCGCCAGCTCGTCGAGGACACCCGCGCCAGCGTCGAGTCCCTCGACCGGGAGCTCGGCGAGGCCCACTCGAGCCAGGAGCAGCGCTACACCGAGCTGCTCCAGCAGCACCACGAGGCCCAGGCCCAGGCCCGGGAGGGCGCGCGCATGCAGGGCCGGCTCAACGAGCTGCTCGAGCAAAAGCGCCAGGTCGAGCGGCGGCGCACCGAGCTCAACGACCTCGACAGAGAGCGGGGCGAGCTGCTCGACAAGATCTCCGAGCTCCACGACCGAGTGTTCGCCCTGCGCCAGCGCACCGCCCGGCGGATCAGCGAGCGCCTCCAACCCGAGATTCGGGTCAGCATCACCCAGTTCGGCGAGCGGGCAGACTACGCCGAGCGACTCCGCAACGCCCTCAGGGGCCAGGGCCGCCACTACAACACCCTGGTCGCGCGCATCGAGCAGAACCTGCCCCCCCGGGAGCTCGTGCGCCTGATCGAGCGCGGCGCCATCTCCGAGATAGCGGCCACCTTAGAGGTCCGCGACGAGCTCGCCGACTGGCTCATCGACCGGATGCGCGCGGCCGAGGACGGCAAGCTGCTGCTCGACCTCGAGGCCCTCCAGCTCGAAGATCTACCCAAGATCGAGCTGTGCGACGGCGGCACCTACAAGGACGCCTCGACCCTGAGCACGGGCCAAAAGTGCACCACCATCCTGCCGATCTTGCTGCTCGACAGCGATCGCCCCCTGCTCATCGACCAGCCCGAGGACAACCTCGACAACGCCTTCATCTACGAGACCGTGGTCCGCAACATCGCCGTGGTCAAAGCCCGGCGCCAGCTGATCTTCGTGACCCACAACCCCAACATCCCGGTGCTCGGGGACGCGGAGAGTGTGTTCGTGACCGAGTCCGACGGCCAGCGCGGCCGGCTCCGAGCCTCGGGCGACGTCGAGGCAGTCAAACACGAGATCGAACAGATCCTCGAGGGCGGTGCCGAGGCCTTCCTCGAGCGCAAGCGGAGGTACGGGCATTGAGCGCCCCCCGCTCCAAACGCCGCAAAAAATCGACGGCCGCCCACGCCCCGGCCCCAGTACTCCCCTCGACCGAGGCAGACCGCGCCCAGCCCCGGGCTTGGTCGGCCTCCGACTCCCTCGCAGCCAAGATCGAGCGTGATCCGGCCCTCGGGGCGATCGTCGACAAGCCCTGGACCCGGCGGGTCGAGGTCATCGAGACCATGATCGACGAGCTGCGCACACGCCCCTCGGGCACCGAGCTGCGCGTGCTCGTGGAGCGCCTCTTGGCCCTGACCGAAGACCCCAAATGGGAGGTCCGGCGGACCATCGCCCGTGGGCTCGTGCACGTGGAGCACCCCCTGTTCGAGACGATCGCCCTGCGCCTCGAGGCCGACGACAACCAATATGTCGCTCAGGCCGCCCGCGGGGCCGCCGACCGCCGTCGCGAGCTCGACCGGGAGTACCAGCGCAAGACCGACGAGATCGATGTCGTCGCCAGCGAGCTCGACCGCCTGCGCGAGGAACATGGAGAGGCCGTCGCCACGGCCGCCGAGAAGCTCTCGGAGCACAAATTCAAGCTGCTCACCAACGAGACCACCCACGAGATGCGGACCGTCGTCGCGGGCTTGCTCGGGGCCCTCGACAAGCTCAACGCCAACCTCGAGGGCAGCCGGACCGCCAAGAAGCACTACGAACGAAACCTGGGCATCGCCCGGGATCGGGCTCGCTTCCTCAAGCTCATGCTCGAGGACACCAAGCGCCTCGTCGACGACCCGCGCTACGAGTCCGAGGACGTCGAGCTCGGCGAGCTGCTCGAGAGGGTCATCGGTCTGGTCAGGGATGCCCTCGACGTGCCCGCCTCCGTGGTCATCGAGGTCAAGCTCGACACCCGCCCCGGGACCCGGCTCCACGTCCCTCGCGGCCGCCTCCTCCAGGCCCTCTCGAGCCTGGTCAAGAACGCGGTCGAGGCCTGCGAGGGGGACGGTACTGTCGTGATTCATTGCCGACACCCGCGCCGAGGCCAGATCGGCATCGACGTCATCGACGACGGCTACGGCATGACCCCCGAGGAGATCCCTCGGGCCCTCCTGCCCATGGTGAGCACCAAAAAGGACGACCAGCACACGGGGGTGGGGCTGCCCCTCGCCCGAAAGATCATCGAGCGTGAATGCCGCGGCCGGTTTCAGATCGACAGTGAGCCCGACGCCGGCACAACCGTGCGCTGCCTCCTCCCCGAGGGCAGCGCGAGCCCCTGAGCGCTCTGGTTCAGGCCTGGCTTCGACCCCGCTTCGACCCCGCTTCGACCCCGCTTCGACCCCGC
>CAYVJQ010000182.1:8984-10740 GCA_964451725.1 uncultured Nannocystaceae bacterium
GCTTCGACCCCGCTTCGACCCCGCTTCGACCCCGCTTCGACCCCGCCTCGACCCCGCTTCGACATGGACTCACACCAGAATTGGCGACATCATCGCTAGCGGTACGCCATGAGCCTCTCGCCCTCGAGAACCAAGCACGTGGCCCTCGTCGTCGAGGATGACCCGACCCTCCTCGACCTCGTGACGGAGACCGTCGAGTCTCTCGGCCACGACGTCCTGTCCGCGTCCTCCCAGGAGGACGCGCTGCGCCTGCTCGAGGACACGATGTTCGATTACGTGCTCCTCGACCTCTCGATCCCCCTCAAGGAGGGCCGCCTCCCCCGGCTCGAGATCGGCTTCAACCTCCTCGATCGGATCGTCGCCCTGCCCGACGCGCGCCGCCCGGGCATCATCGTGATGACCGCCCACGGCGACGACCACGAGTTTTGCAGACGCGCGCTCTTGGCGGGCGCGGACGACTTCATCAAGAAGCCCTTCGACAGCGACAAGGTCTCGCCCGAGCAGGCCATCAAAGACCTCCTCTCCAAGCGCGCCGAGCTCAGGGCCGCCCGCTACGACACCGCCCGCTACGACACCGCCAGCGACCCGGGCGAGGGTCGACGCGCCGGTGAGGGTCGACGCGCCGGCGAGGGCCCGGCCCTCGACACCGGGCCGCCCGCCATCCACCTCATCGGGACCTACGACCGGCGGCGCTGCAACCTCCAGGTCAACGGCAAAGAGCTGCTCCTGTCCGAGCAGCGCTTTCGCCTGTTCGCGCGCCTGGCCATCCACGCCAAGCGCTCCCCGGGTCAGCACCTCTCCCTGCTCGACGTCCCCGAGATCCAAAGCGGCACCCGCCAGGCTCTCAACCGCCTGCGCAAAGACCTCGAGTCCCAGGTCCCCGGGTTCTGGGATCGCTGGCTTCGCAACGACGGCCACGGCAGCTACTGCCTGCAGATCCCCAGCGACTCGATCACCTACGACGCGGACACCCTGGGCGCCCACGCCGAGCTCGTCGCCCTGCTGCGGACTTGAGTCCGGACCAGGCTCCCAAGAGAAGACCCGTCCCGAATCTGGCCGGCTGTCCCACCCGCCCTACCAACGTAAACCCCGGGGTGCACGGCCGTCGCCGGAGTGGCAAACTCCCGCCATGTTTCGCTCGACTCTGAGTCAGTTTCTCCTCGCTGCGATGGTGCTCGCCACCGCCCCGGCGTGTGCCTCTTCTTGGGAGGCCGTCGCGCACACACCCGGGGCTGTCGACGGCGACCCCTACGAACGTCTCCGGTATCTCATGATGTCCGGCAAGGGAACGCGTCCCGTTCGAGTCGATGTCGAATCGTCGTACGCGGCGGTCATCTTCGTTGTCAGCGGGGCGACGATGACCCAGACCCTCTCGTTCGATGCCATCGCCAAGGTCGAGATCGAGACCATGCCCAGACGCAACGGGTGGGTCGTGAGTGTGTACGACTCCGCAGGAGAGTACATCTGGGGCTACGCTGCGGTCGACGAGGCTGCGGCACGCGAGTTCGTGGACGTACTTGCTGCCATCAGGAACTAGCTCTGGCGGTCCAGAGCTGCTGCGGTGACCACAGCCCGTCCTGATTCAGTCGGACTGGACTCCAGGCCGCGGCCGAGCACGGGCTCGACTTGTCGGTCCTCGACCGCAACCTAGCAGCCCGACTCCGGCAGATCGCATGCATGCAGATCATGCATGCATAATGATCTGGGTCTGATAGGCCGCCGACGCACAAGCGTAGACGCCCTCGACAATACCTAG
>CAYVJQ010000183.1:0-10180 GCA_964451725.1 uncultured Nannocystaceae bacterium
AATCTCCGGCCTCCAAGAAATCTCCGGCCTCCAAGAAATCTCCGGCCTCCAAGAAGATCGCGTCCAAAAAGCTCGCTGCTAAAAAGGCTCCCGCCAAAAAGGCCGCCGTTGCTCAGAAGGCCGCCGTCGCCAAAAAACGCGAAAAGGCCGCTGTCGCCAAAACGGCCGCCGCCCAAAACCGCGAGAAGGCAAAACAAAAATCTGCCGCCAAGAAGACTCGCGAAAAGGAAAAACGGACCGCCGCACGCGAACGTGTGAAGGCCCGAGAGATCGCCCAAAAGCAGCGCAAGCTCGATCGGGAGCAGGCCAAGCGCGAACAGATCGAGGCCCGCAAGACTGCCCGCGCTCGGGAGATCACGGAGCGGGCGGAGGCCATGGCCAAGGTTCAGGCCGAGCGCCTGGCGCAACGCCGCGAGAAGATCGAGGCCCGCAAAGAACAGCGTCGCCTCCAGGCGCTCGCCCGAGCAGAGAAGCGTGAGACCGCCGCGCTCGCCCGCGAGCAGGCCCGTCCCACCCCCGAGCCATCCCCTGAGCCCAGCGACCTCGAAGCCTCCGGCTCAGAGACCTCCGACTTCGAATCAGAGACCTCCAACTTCGAATCAGAGACCTCCGACACCGAATCAGAGACCTCCGACACCGAATCAGAGACCTCCGACACCGAATCAGAGACCTCCGACACCGAATCAGACTCGCCCGTACAAGTCGGGCACAGTCTCGAAGAGACCGGCTTCATCGAGGGCGATATCAAGGCTGCCCTGGCCGCCTACGAGACCGCCCGCCTCCGCGCCAAAGCCCTGCGCCGGGGGCTGCTCGAGCTCACCGACCCCAGCGCTGCCGTCGCCCTCGTCGCCCTGCTCGATCGCGACGCCGACCCCTACAGCCTGCGCACACATGTGCTCTTGACCCTCGAGCGCCTACCCGAGGACGCCTACTTCGCGGCTCTGCTCGAGGCCATGCCGAGGCTCTACGAGGAGGCCCCACACTGGGCCTTCTCGGCCATGGTCCGGCTCATCAATACTCGCGGCAGCGAGGACGACAGCGCCGCTCCCTTCGAGGCAGCGGTCGTCGCCTCCGACGACGAGGTCATCGACTGTGTCATCGACCTGCTGATCGAGGGCGCCAGCGAGCTCACCGGGGAGCTCATCACCGAGATCGCCAAGACGGTCGAGAATATCGGCGGAGACCCGGGCGCGCTCGCCGATTGAGCACGCTCAGGGTCGCAGGACTCCCGCCGATCGGCCGGCCGGGGCTCAGAACGAGCCCGTGACCTTGAAGTAGGCGATCGACGATCCGGTCGCCGTCTGCCCGAACTTGCTGGTGTTTTTTCCTACGATCGCAAAGCCCCCGACCTCGAACGTGGCGAAGCCCCAGGGCGGCGTCATCATCACGGCGGGGGCCAACACCGTGCTCGGATCCTGGTTCCGCTGGGAAGGCAGCTCGGTCACCGAGAAGGCTCGGAAGATCAGGTGCCGACCGAAGAAGATGATGTCGGTGCCGGCGAGCAGATAGTTGCCGATGTTGCCCGCGCCGAAGTCGTCGATGAACCCACGCAGATACTGAGCCTGGACGTAGACGTGTTTGCCGATGGTGTAGTCGGCGCCCACCGTGGCCTTGAGGAAGGGCTGCTTCTTGACGATCGCCCCGGAGAACTCGGTCACCGGGTTGGCCACACCGTCGTCGGGCGTGATGTCCAAGATCAGCGGCATCTCGATCCTGAAATCGTAGTCTTGGGTGGGAAAGATCAGGGCGGCCTCTCCCCACAGGCCCATGTCGTCCAAGAACGGCACCTGAGCCGCGAAATCGAGCCCCGCGACGTGCATGCGCGGGTACACCAGCGTCACGTCGGACTGAAACCAATAGCCGTCCACGCTGTCCTCGGTCAGCGGCCCGAGGCCCTTGGACTCGGTCTCGAAGGGGATCGGGATATCGTGGAAGCCGTAGTAGTACGACGCGCTCATGTCCACGGGCCCGAGCCGCGTGCCGACCTTGAACGCGACCTGGCCGTTCATGATGTTGACCGGCGGCTGCTCCACCCGGGTCAGGACCCGAGGGTTGAACTTCTCGTTCGCGGTCAGGAAGTTCTGTAGAAACGCGAGCTTGTCTCGCTCCTCTTGGTCGGCGAAATTGACCGGAGTCTGAGGATCGGCGAGCGCCGCCGATGCCGAGGGCGGCAGCAGAGCGGGGTAGAACAGGGGCACATACACACCCTGAAACCACAGCCTGTCCTGGAGAGGCGAGAAGTCGACGACCAGCATTTGGTTGGCGATCGGCTCGGTGAAGACCGGCCGGTCCTCGAGGTCGTCGGCGTTGATGTTGTTGGTCGGATTGAACTTGTCCGCCGTCCCCCAGACCACGATCTGCCGACCGATCTTGATGTCGAGGTTGGGCAGGGCGTCGTAGATGGCGATGTAGGCCGCGTCGCTCTCGACGTGGAAGGGGGTCAACATCTGCCGGCTCGAGAGGTCGTCGAGGCCGCTGACCTGGGACACACCGAAGAACACGGGCTCGATGTCACCGACGATCTGAATGTGCTCGTTGGGCTGATAGGAGAAGAACAGCTCGATCCGGTTCTCGTTGCGGCTGACCGTGCCTCGGGGCAGGGTGTTGGCGACCTTGAGGGCCGAGACCGGCTGAGAGGTCTGCGCCAAGGTCGGTTGGCGCGGGTTCCATCGCCGCCCAGCGTGGATGTTGTCGACGTCGATATGGACGCTGCTGACGATGCGCAGGCGCAGATCGAGCTTGCCGCTGAACAGGTCCGAGCCCGAGGCCGGCCGGCCGTGATCGACCTCGTCGATGTCGGGCAGGTCGTCGATGGCGTCCTCACTGCCGAAGATGTCGCTCATGTCGAGGTCGCCCGCCGGCGCGACCTCTCCCCCGCCGACCAGCGTCCCGATCTCGGGATCGCCGCTGGGAAGCTCGCTCGGCCCCTCGACCGGGCCCTGGTCTTCTTCTTCTTCTTCGCCGCCGCCGCCGAAGAACGCGTCCATGGTCGCGTCGTCTCCCTCGTCTTCCTCGCCCGAGCCCTCGAGCTCCGCCGTCCCAGAATTGCCCGACGCGTCCGAGTCGCTGGGACTGGACGCGTCGGTCTCTCCCTGCCCTCCCTCTTCCCCAGTCGGGGGCGGGCCGAGAATCAAAAGCAGCGCGAGGGAGGAGAAATCGATGGGCAACACGTGGCGATGTTCAGCGATGTTCAGCGCAGCAACGTGCGCTTCGAGAACAGGGCATCTTCGACGCCCTGATTGACCTGCACGTTGGACAGCGTGATCACCGTCTCCGCGCCGGTCTTGAGGTTTTTCATGTGAATCTCGGTCGGCATCGATTGGCCTTCGACCTTGCTCCACCCCTTGCGGGTCTGCTCGCGGACCGCCGCGCCCGAGCCGTCGAAGTAGGTCAGCTTGGTCACTCCGCCCTTGGTGCTGTCGATGACGATGTCGATCTTCGAGTAGCTGCTCGGGAACTCGGCCTTGGGCGTGAGGGTGAGGGTGGTCTCGGTCCCGCTACGACCGCCGATCTCGGCGTCGAAGTGGGTCGAGAGCGCGCTCGTGGCCATGTCCTCGGGCGTGAACTCGCTGCCGAGGAAGCCCTGCTCTTGAGCGTGGGCCGCGACCTTGCGGACCTTCTTGAACTCCGGGCTGTACATCCACAGGTTGTCGGACTTCAGCAGGATCTTCATCCCAGCGACATCTCCAGGCGCCGTGAATTTGATGTACTGGCGGTCGAGGCCCTTCATCACCATGTCGAAGGCCAGGGTCTTTTTGAGCTTGCCGCCCTTGTAGATCGCCATCGACGCCTCGTAGCTGACATCGGCGAACGTGGAGGCGTCCTTGTCGAGCTTCTTCAACACGCTGGCTCCATCGGCGGCCTGGGCCACGGCGGGCGGCGCCATCACAGCGAGGGCAGCGAGGGCGGGAGCGGAGACGAGGAAAGCCGACAGGACGGTGGAGAGTTTCATGAGGGGTCCGTTGCTCTGACTGCCAACTCGACGCGGGTCGGGGCGCTCAGGTCGGGGTTTCGACGCCGGTCGCCTGCGCCTATTCTCTAATTTTGGCGGCGAAAATCAGCCACTGATTATGCTTTTGAGGCCATTGATCGAGATTGAGTGATCCGGATCACTCCGGCCTGAACGCCTGTGCGATCTCGACCCGAGATGCGAAGAAACATTCGCGGCTTCAGCTTTGGCTGTCATCTGACGCCGACTCGACGTCGGAGGCCTGCGACGGCGATTTCACCTGGCCTGAGGGCAACGTCGTGGGTCCGCGCAAGAGCATGGGTGTGAACCACACTGCACCCAAGGCGGCGCCGATCAGACCGATCGAGAGGCCGATCCCGAATTCCTGCAGGGGCGGCATCTCCGAAAACACGAGCACAGAGAAGGCCAGGGCGAGTTGGACGGCGCTGATCACGATCACACCGCCGAGTTCCTTCACGGCGCGCTCGCCCGCGCCCGCCTCTCCTCGCTGCCGATACTGGCGAGCCCGGAAGCCCAGGTGAATCGCAAAGTCGACCCCGGCGCCCAGGGCGATGCAGGTGATCATGCTGGTGCCGACGCTGATCGGATGCCCCAACAGCGCGATGAGCCCGGCGGAGAAGGCCAGGGTCCATAGGGCGGGGATCAGGGCGAAGAGTGAACGGGAGATCAAGAGCACCACGCTCAGAGCCAAGATCGATGCACCGGTCGAGAGCCACAGCGAGCGGGTCACACTCTCGGCGAAGGCCTGACCGATCACCGGCTGCCCCGTGAGCCGAACCTTGGCCGGGACCTCGCGCACGACTCCAGACCCGAGCCCGAAATCGAAATCGGCGGGCACGACCCACTCTTGGTCGGAGAACTCGGCCAACAGCGGGCCGATCGTGTCGCACTGGGACTCGACGTCCAAAGCGGCACACTGGGCCTCGACCTCAAAGTTGCCCTTCTCCTCGTCGATCCACGCGCCGAGGTGCTCGGCCGAGGGGGCGATGCCCTCGGGGTCCTCGGCCACCGCGGTCGGCAGCTGCTCACGCATATAGGCCTCGAGCTCGTCACCGCGCAGGGACAGGAGCTTCTCGACCGTCATCGAGTTCATCTCGGCGTCGGGGATGTCGACGGCGAAGATGCCCTCCTCCTCGTCGTCGAGGCTGTCGCGCAGCGCTTCGACCTTCTCGGCGAGGGCCTTGGGAGCTTTTCCACCGCCGGCGCGCAGGGCCTCGACGTCGATCGTTTTCCCGACCCGAGCGGCGACACGCTCGGCCGTCTGGGCGTCGCGCACAGCCGCCACCGAGGCTGTGCTCGTCGACGCCACCCGCAACACATCGTCCTCGGGCGTGAGCGCCTCGAGCACCTCGCGGATCTCCTGCGTGACGACGATCTGGTGCTCGCCGTCCATGGGCGCGAGCTTGATGTGGATCAGGGCGCCGTCGGCCTCGTCCGTCATCAGCTGGGTCATGGCCGGGTGGCCGATGAGATAAGTCAGCACTCGAGAGGCCCGCGGGGAGGTCTCGGGGACCCCGCGCCGGCCCCCCAAGGCCGCGTTGAGGACCTCGACGGGCTCGTAGACGGAGCGCACGTCGGCGACTCCCTCGACGTCGCGGACCCCCGCAGCGATGTTGCGGATCATCCGCTGGACCTCGGCCTCCCCCAGGTCGCTCTCCACGGTCACCTGCAGGTAGCTCGAGCCCCCAAAGTTGTCGTCGAAGAAGTCGTTGGCATCCCGAACCTCGCTGCCTTCATCGAAGACGTTGCTCATGTCGGCGTCGGCCCGCATGTCGCGGGCCAAGAACAGACTCACGAGCGCGATCACAGCCAGCAGCCAGCCGGGTGGGCGCCCGGGCAGGGGCAGGGCCCGCTCGGGCTTGTGCGCGAGCAGGTTGTTCGGGAGCACGGCCAGCAGCGCGGGCAGGACCAGCAGAGCCATGACCAGCAGCAGGAGCATGCTGATGCCCGCGACCACCCCAAAGCGCTGCATCGGCACCTGGGGCATGACCACCAGGGCGAAAAATGCCACCGCCGTGGTCGCTCCCGAGATCAACACCGGCTTCCACAGCTCGCGCAAGGTCGCGGCGGCCCGCTCTTGACTGGTGCCCTGTTGGCGCTGGTAGCCCGCTAAAATGTGGACACCAAAGGCCCCGCCGAGCGCGACCATCATGACCGGCGTCGACGAGCTGACGATCGTCAGCGCCTCTTCGAAGCGACCGTGGGCGCCCATGATCAGGGCCACACCCAGGCCCGTGACCAGCAGGTTGAGGACCGCCGCCGTCACCGACCCGAGCAGCAGCATGGAGGCCAGGGCGAGCACGCCGATCACGATCGGCGAGAGCCTCTCGATGTCGCTGCGGCTCGAGCTCGAGGCCGCCATCTCCACGTAGGGGGCGCCGGCAAAATAGGCATCTCCCTCCCAGCTGTCCTCGACCACCCCACGCAGCGCCTCGAGGGTCTCGCGTCGAGCGGTGAAACCCGCCGGGCCGTCGTCGCTGCGGGGAAGCAGAAACACGAGCAGGGCCGCGGCCTTGCCGTCTTCGGAGACCAGGTTGCCGACCGCGTCACGGCTGCCGAGTACACGCGCGCGGATCTCGGCCGGATCGACCATGCCCGCGGGTATGAGAGCGTCGACGATGAGGCCGTCTTCGGTGACCACCGGGTTGGGCAGATCGGCGAACGACAGGGCCGTCTTGACGCCGGCCAGCTCCTTGATCTCGACCGCCATCGTTCGGACATCGGCGACCCGCTGGGGCGTGAGCATGTCCCTGCCGTCGGCCGAGAGCCCGATCAGGGCGACCTCCATCATCCCAAAGCGCGCCGCGACCTCCTTGAAATTCAGGACCTCAGGGTGGTCTGGAGGCAGAAACGCGAGTACGTCGTCGTCGTTTTGGATCTGAGTGACACCTGGAATCAGCCAGGCACACAAAGCCAAAAATGCCGCCAAGATCACCCAGCGCGCGCGGACGATGGGGTGACGGGACGCGACCCCAAGGCCGGAGGTCTCGCCGGAGGTCTCGCCGGAGGTCTCGCCGGAGGTCTCGCCGGAGGTCTGGGGCTTGGACTCGGGGCCACTGGGGTTGGTCACGCGGACGATCTCCTCAGCCCCAGACGGGGGTCAGCCAGCCACGCCGCTTGTCGACCCGCCCGTGGACCACGTCTTGAAAATAATTCGAGATCTGCTTGGTCAGGGGACCGACCCCGCTCGCGTCTCCCCCCTCGCCCACGACCCGGCGGTCGACCGAGCGCACCGGCGTCACCTCGGCCCCGGTCCCGCACAGGAAGATCTCGTCGGCCACGTAGAGCTCCGTGCGCGCGATCGGACGCTCGAGAAAGCCCAGACCCAGGTCCTCGGTGGCCATGGCGATGATGCTCCGACGGGTGATCCCGTCGAGGTTGTCCTCGGTGCTCGGGGGCGAGATCAACATGCCGTCTCGGACCATGAACACGTGCTCGGCGCTGCCCTCGGACACGGTCCCGCGCTCGGTCAAGAAGATGGCCTCGTCGAAGCCGTTGTCCTTGGCCTCGCGCCGGGCGAGCGCGCTGTTGAGGTAGCCGCCCGTGGGCTTGACCCGAGCCGGGATCGCGTTGTCCGGGGTCCGGCGCCAAGATGAGATACACACGTCGATGCTGTCTTTGTCGATGTAGCGCTGCAGCGGCATGCACCACACGATCAGGCTCGCGTCGCCCTCGAAGAGCACGGGCGCCAGCTCGGCCGAACCACTGATGACCATAGGCCGCACATAGACGTCACGGTGCATCTCGTTGCGGCGGATGATCTCGAGGACCGTCGAGCGCAGCTCGGTCCGGCCACCGGGCAAAGGCAAGAACAAGACCTTCGCCGAGTCCTCCAGGCGCCTGCAGTGCGCGTCCAGGCGGAACACGAACAGCTCGTTGCCATCGTCGGCCAAGTAGGCACGAATGCCTCCGAAGCAGCCCAGGCCATAGTTCAAAGCGCGGGAGCGAACGCTGACGGTCGCGTGCTCATCGTCTACGAACTTCCCATCGATGAAGGTGATCATGCGCGGCGAGAGGATACGAGATCGGAGCGCGATGCTCTAACTTGGCGCTGGCAACTGATCTGCGGGTGTATGCGCTGTCTTGGTCGAATTCGTGCAGCCCCGTTCGCGGCCTCGCGCGAACGGCGACCTGTCCTCACGCCCTGCGCCCGCTTCGCTTGTTGGGGATGCTCCCGTGATCGTCTAAGGTAGAGCTTCGACCTTTTTTGGCGAGGCTCCGCGCTCCGCCTTCCACACCACCCAAAAGAAGATATTTGATGACAACTTCCAAGCTCCGTCTCCTGCCCTTGGCCGCCGGCCTCACCTTTGCCTTGACCGGAGTCGCGTGTGCCGACGACGCCGCCGACGGCACTGGGACGGCCGATGAGATCGGCGACACCATGGGCACCACGGACACTTCGACCGGCACCACGGGCACCGACGACGAGGCCAGTGACACCGCCGAGACCACCGAGGGGGAGACCGCCGACGAGGGCGAGACCGCCGAGGGGGAGACCGCCGACGAGGACGAGACCGCCGACGAGACCGCCGACGAGGGGGAGACCGCCGACGAGGGCGAGACCGCCGACGAGGGCGAGACCGCCGACGAGGGGGAGACCGCCGAGGGCGAGACCGCTGACGACGACGACGACGACGACGACGACACCACCACCGGCGGCGGAAACTGTGCGGCCCCCTCCAGCTACACAGACTGTGACGGCACCCCCGGCGACCTCACCGGCGACCCCTTCCAGGCCCTCGGCATCAACTGTGGCGACGACCCCGCCACCACAATCATCGCCACAAACACGGTGATGAACGCCAACAACGCAAACTCATGGCGGGTCGCCACCGCCTTCGGCACCGCCGCCGGCCCCAACTTCAACAACAAGCTCTGGGCCGCCAACGGCGACGACTGGATGAACCCCAACATGGAGCTCATCCCCGCCAACACCTCCTCGGCGGTGCTCATCATCTCCACCGGCACCGTCGCGGCCCCCAACGGCCAGGGCGAGGTCGTCGAGGGCAACGGCTCCCAGGTCAACAACAACGACAACGGCAACCAGGACAACGGTGGCCTGCCCGTCCCCCTCTCCCCCAACTTCGGCTCCAACGGCGGCGCCGGCGGTACCCCCTTCATCGACTGTGACCTGGTCAACGACTGCTCCGACAGCCTCCACCAGCACTGGAACGTCAACGGCTGGGACAACCCCAACGACAAGCTCTGGATGCAGATGGACCTCACCGTCCCCGCGGGCACCGAGGGCTACGTCTTCGACTTCGCCTTCTTCTCCTCCGAGTTCCCGGTCTACTACGACACCCAATTCAACGATCTGCTGATCGTCTGGTCGACCTCCGAGACCTACACGGGCAACATCACCTTCGTCAACGACGCGCCCCTGACCATCACCTCGCTCGAGGACGCCGGGGCCTTCGCCTACAAGAACAACGCCCCCGAGCTCGCCGGTACCGGCTTCGAGGGTCACGCGGGCACCGAGTGGTTCGTCGCCCGTGGCTCGGCCATGCCCGGTGAGACCTTCCAGCTCACCTTCTTCCTCGCCGACATGGCCGACTCGGCCCTGGCCACCGGCGCCCTGCTCGACAACCTCCGTTGGGAGTGCAGCGGCTGCATCCCCAGCGAGGTCGACGACTGCGGCATCCAGCCGCAGTAGTGCCCGGAACACGTGGCGTTTGAAACGCCCCTTGTTTCCAAATACGCCTCACCAGACTCTGGTGGGGCGTATTTTCAATTCTGCGCGATGGCCTCTGCCCGCGACATGGGTCTTGGAACGCGGGAGCGCATAATTTGTGGGGAAGCGCCGTTTCAAAAACATGGCTGCCATGAGCTCGGGCCCACCTTTTCGTGGCAGACTGCAGTCAGAGACTTCTCAGGGGGGCCTTCCATGACCAAAAATACCGTAATCAAATTGGGTTTTGCTTCTGTCTTCGCGCTGACCACCGTCAGCCTCGGCTGTGCCGACGATGCTCTCGATGGCACCGGGACCGGCGACGAGATCGGCGACACGCTGGGTACCACCAGCACCACTGACGACGACGACGACACCACCACCGCCGAGGCCAGCACCACCGCCGATACGACCGACGGCCCCGATACGACCGACGGCCCCGATACGACCGACGGCCCGGACACCACCGACGGCCCAGACACCACCGACGGTCCCGACACCACCGATGGCCCCGACACCACCGATGGCCCAGACACCACCGA
>CAYVJQ010000184.1:0-5584 GCA_964451725.1 uncultured Nannocystaceae bacterium
GTGCTACAACCTCCGCCATGATCGAGCTCATCTGCAAGCAGACCTGCAGCACCTGTCGCCGGGCGGTCGCCTTGCTCGACGAACGCAAGGTCGCCTACCGCTACCGCGAGTACACCCAAGACCCGCTCTCGGCCGATGAGATCCGCGCGGTCCTGGCCAAGCTCGGCGTCGGCCCGCGCGAGGTGCTTCGGACCCACGACTCGGCCTACGCCGCCCTAAACCTGAGCGGCGACGAGAGCGACGAGACCCTGATCTCGCTCATGGCCGAGCACCCGACCTTGCTGCAGCGGCCGATCGGTGTACGCGGCGATCGGGCGGCCCTGGGACGCCCGGTCGAGGGACTGCTGGCCCTGCTCGACTGAGTTCGACTGAGCTCGATTGGGTTCGCCCCCCTGAGCTGGGGTTCCGGGCTCTACTCGGTCGGCAGGCCGTCGACGACCAGCCGGGCCAGGTCCAAGGTCGCGGCGCGGTTGACCACGGCGTCCTTGCCCACCCGCATGGTGACCTGGAACTTGAAGTTGGCGACCCGGACGTGGGCCTTGTTGGCCGGGGTCGAAACCATCCGATCGCCGAAATCCATGACGTAGACCGTGGTGTCGAACAGGGCCTCGTCGCCCAGATCGGCGATCCGCTCGAAGGTGATCTCCACATCCGCGCTGTTGGCCACACCTGCGGCGATCGTGGCCGCGTTGACCTTCGAGTTGGGACCGCTGCCCTTGGACGAGCCCGAAGACGACGGGTCAGGGACAGCCACGCTCTTGTCGAGGTAGCCCTTGAAGGCCGTCTGCGCGGTCTGTTCGTCGACGTAGACGTCGATGAAGCCGATGGTCGCCTCCACGCCGTCATCCCAGCGGTAGGAGCACATGTTGCCCAAGGGGGTGCGGTGGTTGATGGTCCTGGCTTCGACCTTGGCGATGCTCCCGACCATGGTTTTGGTCAAGAGCGTACAGGGCTCGGCGGCGATGTCGTTGGTGAACCGCGCGTGGATCTCGGGCTTGGCGGCGCTCTCGACAGGGGGGTCGGGCCTGTCGGTCGGGGAGTTCTCGTCGTCGCCTTGAGCCGCACCCACGGGGGTTGGCTCGACCCCCCGACCACAGGCGAGCGCACCCACGATCGTGACCGTGGCGAGGGCGGCGAGGGCGACAGGGGGAAGCGTCCAGATCGAGGTCGAGCGCGTCACGGCCATGGTCGGGGACCATAGCAGCCAGACACCCCGATAGAACCGACCCTCGAGGACCGCCGGACCCGCTTTTAGATGACACCCATGACGACCCGGGGTCGCGGAGCCGGCTGTTGGACGACACTCGGGTGGCCCGGGGTCGCGGAGCCGACTTTGCGCCGGGGGGGATCCTGCGGAATAGTGCAGTGGTGGCGGAACCCCTCAGCTCGGTGCGCGTGGACAAATGGCTGTGGGCCGCGCGGATGTTCAAGACCCGCTCGTCGGCCTCGACGGCCTGCTCCGCGGGCCACGTGAAGCTGGACGGGGAGTCGATCAAAGCCTCCAAGGTGCTCAAACCCGGCGACCACATCGACGTGATCACCCCCGGGGGACCCCGCAAGCTCGAGGTCGTCGCCCTGGGCGAGCGCCGCGGTCCGGCCGCGTTCGCCCGCACGCTGTACATCGACCACACCCCCGCGCCGCCTCCAAGAGCGGAGGTCGCGGCCGTCCCCGAGCGCGAGCGCGGAGCCGGCCGACCCAAAAAGAAGGAGCTGCGCGAGCTCCGAAAACTTCGCGGTTACTGAGCCCACGCCCATGAACGCCTCTTCCCCCGCTCCCCCTGCTCTCCTGGAGTGTATCGAGATCGGCCCCCGGCCCGACGAGCCCGCCGACGCGAGCGTGATCTGGCTGCACGGCTTGGGTGCCGACGGCCACGACTTCGAGCCGATCCCCCCCTTGCTGAAGCTGCCCGGGGTTCGCTTCATCCTTCCCCACTCCGAGCGCCGCAGGGTCACGATCAACGGCGGCATGAAGATGCGGGCCTGGTACGACATTCTGAGCCTGGACTTCGGCGGTCCACGCGAGTCGGAGCGCGACATCCGGGTTTCGACCCAGGCCATCGAGGCGCTGATCGAGCGCGAGCGTGAACGCGGGGTCCCGAGTGAGCGGATCGTGCTGGTCGGTTTTTCTCAGGGCGCAGCCATGGCCCTGCATGTGGGCCTGCGCCACCCTCGGCGCCTCGCCGGCGTCGCCGCACTCAGCGGCTACCTGGTCTTGGGCGAGAGCCTGGCCGAAGAGCGCAGCCCAGAGAACACACAGACCCCCCTGCTCATGTGTCACGGGACCGAAGATCCGGTCGTACCGGTGTGGCTCGGCAAGGCCGCCTACGACCAGATCACGGCCCTCGATCCCCAGCGCCCCAGCGCGTGGTTCGACTACCCGATGCCCCACTCGGTGTGCCCCGAGGAGCTCGCCGAGATCGGTCGTTGGCTGCACGGCCTGCTCGACTGACATGAGCGAAGAGCCGACCACGCCGGCGAGCGCCGACTCTCCTGCGAGCGCCGACTCTCCTGTGCGCCCGGCCGACTCGGGTGCGAGCCCGGACGCAGACGCGCCCCCCTCGAACCCCGAACCCGGCCGCTCGCGCCTCGATCTGCGCGAGGCCCCGAGCCTCGCTCGGAAGATCTTCCTGTGGCTGGGCTCCCTGGTCGCGGCAGTCGTCCTCCTGCTCTTGGTCTCTCGCTTCGGCAACATCGACCTGTGGCCCGAGCGGGTCGTGCTCCCCGAGCCCTGGCTGCTGGTCGCGGCCTGCCTGGTCCAGCTGCCCTACGCGGGCTTTCGGGCCGCCCGCCTGCGCTTCGCCCTCGACCCGGTGGTCGCCGAGCACAGCGGCGAGGCTGGACGGCGCCTCGATTGGCGGGTCCTCCACGGCAGCGGGCTGGTCAGCTTCCCAGCGGTGATCTTGCTGCCCTTTCGCCTCGGCGAGCTGACCCGGCCGCTGATCTTGACCCGCGCCCGCGAGCCCGGGGTCGGGTTCACCGAGTCGCTCTCGGCGATCGCGGTCGAGCGGGTGGTCGACGGCCTCGTGGTCGTGGGCATGCTGTTTTTCGGCCTCGCCTTTGCCGAGCTGCGCGGCGACGAGCTCGGCGCCCTGGCGACGATCCGAACAAGCGGGCGGATCATGGCGATCACCTTTGTGTTCGGCCTGGGCCTGTTGCTGGCCGGGGCAGCCCGACCCGAGCTGCTCGAGCGCGCGATCCGGGCGACCTTGCCCGGTCGCCTGGGCACCCGGGCCGCAGACGCGGCGGGCCGGGTGGCGAGCACGATCTGTGTGCTCTTCGACTGGCGCCGAGGCCTGCCCTTCGTGGCCTGGTCGCTGATCTACTGGAGCCTGACCGTGTTCCAGCTGTGGCTGGTGATGCTCGCGTGTGGGCTCGACCTGGGCTTCGCCGACGCCGCGGCCGTGGTAGCGATCGTCGGCCTGAGCATCCAGGTTCCGGGCGGCCCGGCCCAAGCGGGCAGTTTTCAGGTCGGCATGGCCCTGGGCCTGGGTCTCCTGACCCTGCCCAGCGAGGTCGACGCGGCCTCGACCTTCGCAGCGATCATGTATCTGCTCCAGCTGCTGGGCGCGTGCGTGCTGGCGCTCCCGGGGGCGCTGCTCCTGGCTCGTGCGAGGGCCAGGCCAGGCTCACTACCCAGCTCACTACCCAGCTCACTACCCAGTTCACCATCCAGTCCACCCAGCTGAGGAGCTCCCGAAGAGCCGCCCGTAAGCTCGGCTGGCGGGGTCCGTTGCGCACCGGCTCGACAGAGCTTCCACACGTGCCGAGACCCCGCTCCTCCGGGAGGGCAATTCACAGCTCGCTCCCGGGCGGGTATCCTCGCCGGCACCGCGGCGGCCGCCAGTTCGGCCGCCCGACCCAGGAGAAAACGAATGCCCCGCATCCGTAGCGTCGTCATCCCCCTCAGCCTCGGGCTCTTGCTCGCCCTTCCGGGCGCCACCGGCTGCGCCAAAACCAGCGACGGAACCACCGTCCCCAAGGGCAAGACCAAGGCCGACGTCGAGGCCGAGCAGGCCTCGGCCGCAAAGCGAGCCAAGGTCGATGCGCTGATCTTGCTGGCGAATGAGGACCTCCAGAACGGCCGCTACATCTCGGCCCTCTCGCGCGGTGAAGAGGCCGCCGCCGACAACCCCGAGAACGCCAACGCGTACCTGGTGATCGGCGCCGCCCAATGGCGAGCCGGCAACTACGACGCCTCCACCGAGGCCCTGCGCAAGGCCGTCGACCTCGACCCCACGAACTACGGCGCGACCGTGGCCCTGGCCCGCAACCTCCGAGCGAGCAGCCAGTACACCGAGTCCATCGCCATCCTGGGCCCGGCGATCGCGGCCGAGAACGAGAACTTCGAGGGCAAGGCCTGCGCCGTGCTCGAAGACTGCGAGGACACGGGCGGCTGGTGTGACACCCAGGCCAAGGTCTGCAAGGCCCCCGTCGGCCTCGACACACGCATCGGCCTGCTGTGGGCCTACTACATGCTCCTCGACGTCGACGCCGGCCCCGCAGTGGCCGACGAGGTGTTCCTGAGCAGCGCCGCAGAGGGTGTGGCCGCCGAGGCCGTGCGCGGCTTCGCCGACTACCTGCGCCTGCTCCAGGGCCAGGGCGAGCTCGTCGTCATCGAGGGCGACTCGGGCAGCACCGACCTCAACCTCCACATCTGGACCGGGCTCAAGTTCGGCTTCGGCCTCGTCGGCGGCGAGCCGACCACGGCCATGTTCTCCGAGCTCCAGATCGAGAGTCACATCGACGTCGACCTGGCCAACAGCTTGGGCCTCAAACCCCTGGGCAAGGTCTCGCTCTTCAACCTCGGTGAGTACGACGTGGTCATCGTCCCCGAGGTCGAGTTCAAGGGCATGACGATCAAGAACGTGCCCGCGGTCGTCGACGACCTCTCGGCCTTCGCCGGCGGCAACCTCGAGGAGAAGCCGGGCATCATCTTGGGCCACCAGGTCCTGCACCGCCTGGGCTCGCTGGTCGCCGACTTCCCGACCAACTCCTTGACCCTGACCAAGGCGGCCCCGAGCGCACTCCCGGCCGGCGCCACCGAGGCTCCCCTGCTCTTCCTCGACCAGTGGAGCATCCACGTCCCGGCCACCCAGCTGCGCATCGACGGCTCGGAGCACGACATCTGGGCCTGGCTCGGCGGCATCCACCCGAGCGCCATCTCCACCACAGAGAAGGCCTACCTCAAGAGCGGTCACCTCCCCCGCGAGATCGAGAACCCCGAGGACGTCGAAGGCGGCCGCAAGATGGTCTACGTGGACACGGTTCACTTCGGAGACACCGTGGTCGAGGGCGTCGGCGGGCTCGTGTTTCTCCCGCAGCCGGGCGAACCCGGGCTCGCGGGCATCCGGGCCTTCGCCGGCTTCGAGCTCGGCGGCTACGTCAACGTACCGCTCCTGAGCCAACTCAAGCTCACCTACCTCCCCGCCCGGGGTAAGCTCTGGATCGAGAAGCCGGCCGGCGAGTAGCACCATCGCGCTGGGGCCTGCCCCGACAAAAGAGCCCCCGCTGCCTCTCGGCACGGGGGTTTTTCTTGTTCGAACCCTGGGTGAAGACGGCTCAGCGACCCCGAAAGAACGACACC
>CAYVJQ010000184.1:5684-9831 GCA_964451725.1 uncultured Nannocystaceae bacterium
CGCCAAAACGACAAGACCCCCGGCCGAGCCGAGGGTCTTATACACGTTGGGGATTCCGAGTCCCGCGGTCGGTTCTCTTGGGTGCCGGCTCAGCCGCCGAGCTTGCCCATGAGGATGAAGTCGATGACCAGGGCGAAGATGACCAGGGACTCGATGAACGCGAGGCCGAGGATCAGAGGCGTGAAGACTTCCTTCGCCGAGCTGGGGTTGCGGCAGATGCCTTCGAAAGCAGCAGCCGCGGCGCGACCTTGTCCAATGCCACCGCCGAGGGCGGCGAGGCCGATGGCGAAGGCCATGGCGATAGCCACGGTCTCGTTGACGGGGGCGGGGGCGGCACCTGCAGCGGCGGGGGCGGCGAGGGCGATGGCAGGGACCAAGAAGGCCACCAGGGCGGCGATGGGGGCGATGATGCGCTTGCTCATGATGTTTTTCCTCGATGAACTTGGGAGTCGGAGAGAGTCCGCTCAGTGCTCCTCGGCATGCTCGAGGGCTAGGGCGATGTAAATGGTCGTCAGCAGGGTGAACACCAGGGTCTGCACGATTGCGACCAGCGTCCCCAACAGCAAGAAGGGCACGGGGACCAGCAGCGGTATGAGCATCAGCATCGCACCGACGACCTTGTGGTCCGCCATCATGTTGCCCATCAGGCGCAGCGAGAGCGACACCGGGCGGGCGAGGTGGCTGGCGAGCTCGATGGGCAACATCAAGGGCGCGAGCCAGGGGAACTTGGGCAGGGGGCCGAGGGCGAAGCTCGGTCCGAGGAAGTGCATGAAATACTGCACCCCCTGCTCCCTGATGCCGACGACGTTGTAGACGACAAAAACGATCAGCGCGAGGACCACGTTGGTCTTGAGCGTGTCCGTGGCCGGCATCAACCCTGGGATCAGGCCCTGGATGTTGCAGACGAAGATGAACAGGGCGATCGTGCCCACGAAGGGCAGGTAGGTCCGCGCGTTCTTCTCGCCCATCACATCGGCGCTGATGTTGAAGGTGGCGTTGGTGAAATTGCCGATCATCGCGGCCAAGTTCCAAGACCGTGGCGGTACGACGCCCTCGGTCTTGTCCTGGGTGCTCGCCCGGTAGCGGAGCGCAGCAATGGTCAGAAAGATGACCGTGGTGATCGCCGAGACTACATGGATCAGCGTGTAGTGGGTCTCGAAGATCGACAACCCCCACTCGCGCTGCCCAATGTAGGGGTTGTCGGCGGCGCCCTGGACTAGCTTGGCCCAGAACTCGGGCATCAAGAGGGTGTAGAGAGTGTCGTGTTCGCCCATCTCGGCGGCTTTCGTTGCGCTGGTTTCGTCCAGCTAGTTTGGCGCCTAGGCGCTCGAAACCGTTGATTCCAGGCACTTGAAGGGCCTGGTATCGCGCGGGCATGTACCAAAGGATCTGAGCCATGGCAAGCCGCTAGCCCCCCGATAGCGGCGGCCTGGGAGGTCCTGAGCGCAAGATGGCCGGTGAACGTGAGCTGCCTATCGGCAAACCGACGCGCAGCCCAGCTGCCGCGAGATCGCCTCAGCGGCGACCCGGGGAGACCCGGTCGGCCGGGGCCGGCCCCACAGCGGCGCTCCGGGCCCGCTCTTGACGAACAGCGGCCCCTACGGCGGCAGCGAGCACCACAATAAAGGCCAGGGCGAGACCCACCGGGTCCACGGGGATCCGCCACAGGACCACGAGCACCACCCCCGCCAGCATCAGCAGGCGCAACATCGCCCCCACGTTCCCAGGTCGCGCTACTTTTTCGGGGTCGATGCCAGCCGGGGCCTCACCGGCCACACCGCTTACCTGTTCAGCCCCCTGAGCTGCGGCCACGCCCTCCACCGTCCCATCGATGACCTGGGTGACCGCCCGAACCAGGAACACCAGGTTCACACCCGCCAACAGCCCACCGATCCCCAGAGAGATCGCCATCATCGGCCGGGTCACAGCCGCGATGGCACACACAGGCGCGAGGGCCAGAGCCGAGAACAAGAGGGCGTCACGGAGAAAGGCCCGTCGGTCCACGGGCGGCCGCAGCGAGGGCGCCGGCTCGGGTCCGCGCTCCTCGGGTCCCCGCTCCTCGGGCTCCGATCCAGGCTCGCTCACTCCTCGCCACCTGGCCCGGGCTCCGCGTCTCCCCCGGGCTCCGCACCTGCCCCGGGCTCCGCACCTGCCCCAGGCCTCTCGGCCTCGGCCTCTCTGAGCGCCGTGGCCTCACGATCGGCGACCTCGCGCTCGTGATCCTTGATGGTCCGCACCAGTGCCTTCCCAGCGGCGCCCAGGCCCACGCCGAAACACAGCATGGTCGTCCACGGCGACCAGTGTGTGTAATTGCGCTCCAGCCAGATCCCAAAGAAGGTACAGCCGACGATCGCCACGACGATCTCGATGCCCAGCGAGGCCGATGAGCTGTGCCGAAACCAGGCCGCCCGGCCGACGACCGTACGGCGGTCAGGGTCCCCATAGACGTGCTTCTTGACCAGCTCGGCGTGCCGGGCCTCATCGACGGGCGCCGGCGTGTCGGGCTCACTGTTGTCGGACACACCGGGCATTCGCGCGCTGAGCCTAACGGCTCAACAGGGGCACATCCAGTCCTCCTCGATATACAGGGCCCGGAGCTCGGTCTCCCCGTCCAGCGAGACCAGCTCTCGACCCCAGCCCGATCCACTCTCGTAGAGCAGCTCGTAGTGTCCATCCGCGTTGATGTCGAAGACCGCGCTCGGGTAGCTGCCGAACCCGGTGGGCTCGAGGCCGGCCGAGACCACGAGCTCGAGGCTGTCCGCGCTGGCGTCGTGGCCATCGCCGCAGCTCTCGTCGTCGACCCCGAAGTGGAGCTCGAGCAGGCGCGGGTCGCCCGCGGCGTCGAGCCACGAGATCAGTTCGAGCGGGTTGTCCCTGGCGATCTCCTCCCAGGAGGAGTTGTAGCGACGGTAGTCGGCGTCGAGGCCCGCGTAGTAGCTGCGGTAGTCGGCCTCGAGGGCCGCGAACGCGTCCGAGCTCGAGAATGCCCGCGCGCGCGCTTCGGTGAGCACATTGGGCTCGTCGGAGGCCCGGAGCACGGTCGGCGGTGGCAAGCTCGCGTCCCGAGCCCAGAGCAGGCCGGCCCCACCCAGATCGGAGGGGCAATCGGGCCCGGCTCGAAGCTCGCCCATGAGCCAGTGGGGTTGCGACTCCCAGATCGCCTGCCGCACGCGGGCCTCCGGGATGATGGGCTCGCCGTCCACATCGACCGGGAGCGAGTCGAGGATGTCGTAGCCGAGCACCCCCTCGAGTGTGTAGCCGCCGTACTGGGCGACCAAAGACAGATCGCCGACCGTCGCCGAACACACCCGACCCTCGGCGCCATAGAGATCGAAGCGACGGCCCCGGTGAAGGCGGAGGCCCTCGGGGAGCGCGAGAAGATCGACGGTCCGCCCCACCGAGTACTGCACCTCTCCCGGCACCTCATAGATTCGCCCGTAGGTCCAAGCCTCGACATCGGTCGGGGCGACCTCGTCTTGAAGGATGACGCCGAGCTCGCTGACAAAGGCGAACTCGAGGGCCCGGCCCGGGGCGAGCGCAGCCTGGGCATCACTCGAGTGGCTCGACTCGGAGCCCAGCTCGACAGACAGCTCGACAGACGCGCGATCGCCACCAGCGTGGTCCCCTATCGGTCCGCCAGCCGCCAGCGCTCGCTCGAGATCACCGGTCGGCAGGTGGGCCCCACACCCGAGCGACCCCAGCGCGAGCCAAGCCGTCGCCGCGGCCCAGCAGAGCTGTCCCCTATCCGAACTCCAAGATCGTCCTGCGCTGCGTCCCATGGCCAAACTACGCCCGGGTGGGCCCGGATATTCTCCTACCACCGACAGCAACAATTCACACTCTCGGCCAGGCCCACCAGCTCGTCCTCACAGCCGATCTTCAGCGCCTCGGCGGCCTCCCGGTCCGCCGCCAGACACAGGTAGTCCGCCTCCTCCTTGGTCGAGGCGTTCCACACCCAGGCCGTCGCCCCGTCACAACCCAGCGGGTCGCAGGTCGCCTCGAGGCTCCCGCAAATCTCGGCACAGGTCTCCGTGGCCGAGTAGCAGCCCTGCGTCAGGCGCCCCTGGCACACCCCCTCCACACATTCACCGATGCCCAGTGGGCCCACACACGTCAGCCCCAGCTCGCCGCAGTTCCAAGCGTCATC
>CAYVJQ010000185.1:0-9693 GCA_964451725.1 uncultured Nannocystaceae bacterium
GAGATCTCGGTGCTGCGCTGCGGCTGGAGATGATCGCCGTCACGGGTCTATCCGGTGAGGTGCTGACCTGGGACACCGATGCCTACCTCGCGCAGTCGCGTCAGCTGATGGAGCAGACCCTCGACAGCAACCAGAGCGCGCTGGCCACGACGCATCCCGAACACAGCTTGCGAGCCTGGGCGCTGTGGTTGTTCTCGGAGACAGACGTCTATCGTTCTCTATCTGGTAGAGGCAGCGGAACGCGGACCCTCCCAGAGGTCGATGAGCTCATCGAGCGCGCGCTCGGAGCCCCCGATCTCGATCTCCGCTACGACGCCCGCGACGAGCCGCCTGCGTTCTTGTTCGAGTGCGCGCTCGCTTGCGCGGTGATCGTTGCGAGCGCCGATGGTGACCTCGATCCCAAAGAGCTCGACGCGATCGAAGATGCCTTCGCCCGAGTCGTCCCCGGCTGGTCGGAGCTCTTGGACCTCGACGTCGCACACGCCCGCTTTTACGAGACTGGTGGGATGGTTCGGGCGGCCGGGCCCGACCTGATCCGCAGCTTGTTCCTGTTGCTGACCCACATCTTGGGGACCGACGACGTCGTCGACGGGCGCGAGCTCGAGATGGTTGTGGCGATCGGCGAGGCGCTCGGCGTTCGCGCCCAGTTTCGAGCCTGGCTCATGCCGGTCATCGAGGCCATGGGCGTCGAGATCGAAATCGACGCGCTCAATGTGTCCACGATCCCGCTGCCGGTCCGCGAGCGAGAAGTCACCGATGCGCTCGAGGCCCTGTGCGAGTCGATCCAGCGCCGCGGTGAGCTGCACATGTCTCCGCGCAGGTTGCTGCGTCTGGTCGGCAAGCCAGAGACCTCCGACGAAGCGCTCGCTGAGGTCGCAACCCTGCTCGCAGCACGGAGCATCGAGCTGCATCCACCGCTGGAGGAGGCCGAGCTCGATGAGTTGCTTCGCCTGACCACGACGCTGCGCACAAAGCAGACGACGGTCGAACTCGCGGCGCTCGACGCATCGCGGCGGTCCTTGATCGCAGCGGTCACCCGGCTGCGCGGCGAACTGGTCTCAGGCGACGGACGTAGCCCCTCGGTTCGCCTCCGGACCCTGCGGGCCGGTCGCGCCTTCGATCTGACACGCCTCGACCAGATCCGGCCCGGGACCGCCGAACGCGTGCTCCAGCTCGTGGGCGCGGGCCGCAAGACCAAGCTCGTCAGCGCCGAGGATGCGGGTCGCCATGACGTCGCCGAGGCTTGCTCCAACGACCTCCGGACGTTGCATCGAGCGATCGCCGATCGTCAGGACGAGACCGGAGCCAACGATCTCTACCTCGGCTCTCCCATCGTCCTCGGCAACGTCGCGCCCCGAGGCGTCACCCAGCCCGGCTACGGTGTCCGAGCGGCGCTCGTGCTCTATCCCGTCGAGCTTCAGCGTGACGGTAGGGGGAAGCGGGGGTTTTCCCTGAACCCGCGCAAGGACGAAGATCCCCTCATCAACCAATCTCTGCTGCAGGTCCTGTTCAACAAGGCCAGTTTGGCCCTGCCAGACTCGCTGATCCGCGAACTCGACGAACTCGTCGCCGATCCTGATTGCGGAGACGAGCAGCTGATCGCCAAGCTGGCCGAGGTCGGCGTCCACATCCGCGCGTCGAGTACGGCCCTGGAACCCTTTCGACGGCGCGACCAGGACCTCGACGATGCGGCGCCCTTTCTCGAACTCGAGGAGTGCGCGCTGCTGGGCATCTTCCCTCAGTCGAGCTCCGATCTCCTCCAGGACTACGACGCGTTGCTGCGCGACCTCTCTGACCCGGCGCGCGACACAGCCGAACTGTTGGCGGCCGCGGCCGCGCTGCTCCCCGACGAGCAGACTCTGCCCCCGAGCTCCAGGAGCACGGTGGCGGGTTGGCCGGTGGTGCCAGCCGACCCGAGTCAGCGCGCGGCGATGGCGGCTTGCCGGCGTAGCCTCATGACCGTCGTCGACGGGCCACCGGGGACAGGCAAGAGCCAACTGATCGTCAACCTCGTGGCCGATGCGCTGCGTCGGGGTGAGCGAGTCGCAGTCGTCGCGGAGAAGCGGGCCGCCCTCGACGTGGTCCACCAACGACTCGACGCTCGCCGGCTCGGAGACTGCGTCGCAGTCGTCCACGATGTCCACGACGACCGCAAGCCGCTGTACCGCGCCCTGCTCGCTCGTCTCGAGACCTCACCGAGCGGGCCAGGCTCGACCACGAGGCTCGACAGCGCCCGCGAAGAGTACGAGCGTGCAGAAGGGACGCTGACGCAAGCGGCGATGCTCCTCGGCCGGCCCGCCGGGACATCGGGTCTGACCGTGGGTCAGCTGCTGACGGTGACGGGGAGCGGAGAACGGCTCATCGAAGATCCCGAGCTCGCCGAGCTCGATGGGGCGGCCCTGCGGCGGCTACTCGATCTCGTCGATCGACTCCACCCACACCGAGACCTCTGGGGCCCGAACACCTGGTGGCGAACGCGAGGACGACGCGGGTCCCTGGCCGGTATTGACGACGAGGGGTTGCGCAGACTTAGCCTTGATCTTGCTCGAGTCGGCCAGAACAACCGAACACATACGGGATGGGTCGTCGAGAAACGTGTATTGATCCCGCAAAGAGGCACGTTGGCCAGCGGTGAGCGACGCCGTGAGTCGTCATGTATCCTCGCTGTGCTCCATGACCAAGCTCACCTTTGCACCGCCGACTCCGCTCAACCGCCCCGAGCTTTTCTTCGCGTTGATCGGCCCGACAGGGACGGAACTCGATGGGATCACTCAGGCACTCCAAGCCGAACTCACCAAGGTCGGCTACGCGCTCGAAGATGACGCCATCATTCGCCTGAGCCAGCAAATTGCCGCCTTGCCCGGCTACGAGAATCTGCATGAGTTCGTGGGCCCCGACGACGAGCGGCTCGAGGCGTACATGGACGCTGGTGACCAAATACGAAAAAAGTACGGGAACGCCAGCATGATCGCTGCGCTGGCGGTTTCCCGGATCCAAGAGCTCCGAGGACGGGATCCCCGGCCGGGTTGCGCATACCTATTTCGGTCACTCAAACACCCCAAGGAGGTCGAGCTGCTACGGACGGTCGTTAGTCGTAATTGGCGTGTACGACACCGAAGAGCGCCGCCTCGCGCACTTGACCACACGCTTCGAGGAGTCCCGTCACGCCCTGGGAAGATCCAAAACGGACGCTCGAGTCCAGGCGGAACGACTCATCAAGCGCGATCAGGAAGGCAAGCGCGACAACGAAGACCGCTCGAAAGACGAATTTGGACAGAGCGTCCGCAAGGCGTTCCCGCTCGCAGATTTTTTCCTCGACGTGGGATGCGACAGCGGAGGCCAGACCAAGCGCTTGATCGAACTCCTGTTTGGACATCCGCACATGAGCCCGTCGCGAGCCGAGTACGCGATGTTCATGGCGAGAGCGGTCGCGCTTCGATCCGCAGACATGTCGCGTCAGATTGGAGCGGTCATCGTCGACGACGATGGGGAGGTACTCGCCGCTGGGTGCAACGAGGTACCAAAACCAGGTGGAGGCGTATACTGGGCAGGGGATGAAACCGACCATCGCGATTTTCAGAAGGGATCGGATCCGAACGCGCTCCTCAGCCATAAGGTGCTCGTCGAGATGTTCGAGGAGCTTCGCCATCGCGGCTGGTTGTCCGCCGAGCTAGCGGGGCGTGAGGCTGCGGCCCTCGCGGAGAATGCAGTGGCCGACAAGGTCTTCGACCGCGCAAGGATCACAAACCTCATCGAATTTGGTCGTGTGGTGCACGCCGAGATGAACGCGCTTGCATACGCTGCACGTCGGGGCGTGGCGATCGGTGGCAGACGGCTATTCTGTACGACCTTCCCCTGTCACATCTGCGCGCGTCACATCATCGGCGCGGGGATCGCCGAGGTTGTCTACATCGAGCCCTACCCGAAGAGCCTCACACCCGATCTGTACGCCGAGGCGATCCAGCTCGATCCTCGAGCTGGTCAGCCGGATGAGGGCAAGGTGAGATTTCGTGCGTTCATCGGCGTGGCGCCACGCCGCTACATGGACGTGTTTCGCCATGGCCGGCGCAAAAATAAACTGGGCTACGCTCTGAAGTGGGATCCCAAATCAGCCCGGCCAACCGCAGGACCGGTAGGAAATCCGCATCTACTGGCAGAGGCGGACCTGTGCTACAAGTTGGACGGCGTTCTGTTACCCGAAAACGAGAACTAGCGTGATGCCTGAAGCCGAAAAAACACCAAGTCAGCGCCTCCGCGAAAGCCTACGGCGGAATGCAGAGATGGTCGAGGCCCTGCCATCATGGGTTCGATCGGCCGTGTCCGTCGAGGCGGTGTTCAACGCTGCGCCGCGTTCGAGCCATAGCGAAGACTCTCCTCCAACGACGAAGCCACGCCCGAAGTAGCGGGGCCACCCTCCCTATAGCCTGAAGGCCCCGCTCGGGCCTGACCGGTCATTTCAGCTCCTTGAGAGGGCTGGCCGAAGAACTCATTACCACCCAGCGGGCAATGGCATTCTCTCGGGAGGTTCTCGGAGACTAGCGTATGCGCGTAGATCCGCCCGCAGCGGCCACGGACCTCGACGCCGGGACTCCGCGCCCCCGGCCTGCTAGGCTCAGAGCCGTGGTATCCCCCGCCGAACGGTCCGCTGTACTCGCTCGGCGGGCCCTCTTTGGCGCCCTCCTCTCCGTCTGCGTGGCGAGCTGCAGACAGGCCACGGCTGGGGCTCCAGCGGCCTCTCCCGCGCCCACGGAAGAAAATCAGAGCTCGGACGTAGACAGCCATGATGCGGACGAAGCCCAGCGAGTGGCCGAGGCCGAGCGCGCGGCCGAACAGGCCAAGATCGAGGCCTCGGCACGGCGTATCACCGAAGAGGTCGCCGCCGCCCGGGAGCTTCCGGTCACGGGTGAGTTCGCCGTGGAGTTGATCGATCGCAAGGGCGTCCGGGCCTTCGTCGAGGAAGCTATCTACGAGGAGATGACCCGCGACGAACTCGCCTTGCTCGGGCGTATCGACGCCTCGCTGGGGATCCTCCCGATCGGCAGCGACTTCGAGCAGCTGCTCCTCGACATGTACGAGACCGGGGTGCTCGGGATCTACGATCCGAAGCGTAAAACTCTGTTGATCGGAGACTACGTCGACCGCGGGCAGTTGGGCATGGTCGTCGGGCACGAGGGCGCACACGGCCTCCAAGACATGCACTTCGACCTCGAGGCCCTCAACCACATGAACAAGGGCCACAGCGACAGCGACACGGCCCAGACCTTCCTCATCGAGGGCGACGCCCAGGCGGCCTACCTGGCCTGGGTCTCGGGCGACGACGGACTCACCGGCATCAGCGACGAGATCCTCCAACTGCAGGCCGATCTGGTGCTCCGGATCCGCGAGGACATGGGCATCCCCCACACCATCCTCGCCCGCCAGATGCAGATGCCCTACTCCGACGGGACCATGAACGTGCTCCGGCTCGCCCGCGACGAGGGCTGGGCCGCCGTCGACGCGCTCTACGCAGAGCTCCCGGCGAGCAGCGAGCAGATGCTTCACCCCGACAAGCTCCGCACTCGCGAGGCCCCGATCCCCGTGACCATCGATGCGGAGATCCTGATCGCGCTCGCCCAAGACCAGACACCCGACCCAGACCCCTCCGACCCAGACCCCTCCGACCCAGACCCGGCGCGCGAGGTCGTCTGGGAGGTCGTCTGGGAGGACGAGCTGGGCGAGGCCACGATCTTGGCCATGCTCGCCGAGGTCGCTGGCGTCGGGGCGGCCCGGGCCGCAGCGGCCGGCTGGGGGGGAGACCGCTTCGTCGCTCTCGACCGCAAGACCGACCCGGCCGCAGCCCCGTTGGTGATAGGCGTGGTCACCTGGGATACACGCGCCGACGCCAAGCAGTTCGAATCCCTGTTCCGCACCTACCTCGAAGCCCGCAGGCCCGGCGCGTTCTCGCTGGTCCGCAGGCGCTCCAGCGTGCTCTACGCCACCGAGCTCGAGGACACTTTGACGGGCGCGGCCGTCAGCAAAGCCGGATGGTCGGCGTTCACCATCGGGAACAAGCCATGAGCCCGCGAACCACACCTCAGCTCCGCCCGATCTACCGGCTCTTGGCCCGCGTCCGTCGGCGCGAGCGAGCCGCCGAGGCCATCGAGCTCACCGTCCGCTACGCCCTGCCCGCAGGCCTGCTGATCGCCGCGCTGGCGGTGATCTCGGCGCGCGCGTTCATGACCCCCATGACCTGGTCTTGGGCTGCTTTGGCGCCCATCCCCCTGGCCCTCGCCTGGGCGGGATTCCACCGCAGGTCCATGCGCGCGACCGCGAGGCGGGTCGACACCCACTACAAACTCCACGCGCGGCTGGGCAACGCGATCGAGTTTGCGGGCGCGAGCGGGGCGATCCCCAAACACGACCCGCGCACGGCCGAGATGGCCGAGATGGCGATCGCCGACGGATCCCGCGTGGTCGAGGGCCTGCTCGCCAAGCCGGTCATTCAGTTTGTGGTCCCCCGGCCCCGGGTCCTCGACGCCCTGGCCCTGAGCCTGCTGCTCGCCGCCCTACTCTTGCCCCAGCGCAGCATCGAGCCCCTGGATCAGCGCATCGTCGACGACGATCTCCTGCCCGAGCTCGAGACTCTAGAGGCGCGCGAGGGTGTCGACATGACCGAGGCCGAGTCCAACATGTTGGTGCTCGAGGGCCTCAAAGACAGCAGGGAGCAAGAGATCGCCCGCATCGCCGGGGAGATGCTCGGCGTGCTCGAGGACCTCGAGAAGGGTGAGATCGACCAGGCCCAGGCCCTCGAGCGCCTCGAGGAGCTCGACCAGGAACTCACCAAGGCCGAGGCGGCGCTCAAGGAGCAGCTCGAGGAGGATCCCTGGATGCTCAGCGAGGGCATGCGCGAGCTCGCCGAAGACCTGCGCGAACACGAGGTCATGGACGAGGTCGCCGATGCGCTCGCCAAGTCCGATCCGGAGGAGGTCGAGAAGGAGCTCCAAGAGCTCATGGACCGGGCCGAGGCCGAGGGTGGTGACCTCAAAGACCAGCTCGACGCGGCTCTGAAGGAGATGGAGCGCTCCCTGGCCCGAACCGCCAAGGAGAACACGGGCACGGAGAAGGCCATGGAGCAGGCCGAGCGCGAAATGAAGCGCCAGGAGAAGAACCCGGCCGAGGACCCGGAGGAGCAAGAGCGCGAGATGAAGCGCAAGAAGGAGCGCCTCGAGGAGCTCCGCCGCCAGCACGAGCGCGAGCAAAAGGCCCGCGACGAGCTCGACAAACTGCGCGAGCTGGCCCGCAAGTCACAGGGCAAGAGCCAGTCCCAAAGTGCCCAACAAAAGCGCAAAGACGCCGGCAAAAAGCTGAGCAAAGGCACCGGCAGCGCAAGCAAAAAATCACAGCGCAGCAAGCAGATGACCGAGGCCCGCGACTCCATGGACCAGGCCAAGCAGTTCGTGCGCCGCTCGGGCCAAAAAAACGAGGGCAAGAACCGTCGCAAGCAGCAACAAAAGCGCTTCGCCAAGGCCGCCAAGGGCCAAAAAGGTAAGAATGGAAAACCCGCGACCATGCTCCAAGAGGGCGAGGTCGGCGAGGGCCAGCCGGGCCAGAGCGCGGGCGAGGGTCAAGAGGGCGAGGGTCAGGGCGAAGGTGAGGGCCAGGGTGAGGGTGAGGGTCAAGGCGACGGCCAAGGCACCGGCCAAAACCCCGGATCCGGCGTCGGCCAGGGCATGGGCAACGGCAGCGTCGAGGCCCTGAGCGAGGAATCCGGGACCGACGTCGACACAAAAAGCGAGCGGGTCGACGCCAAACACGGCCGCGGCCAGACTCGGGCCGAGGTCATCGAGACCGCGAGCCAAGAGGGCTTCGCCACCGAGAGCTACCGCAAGGTGTTCCGCGACTACAAGAGCTTCGCCCAGTCTGCGATGGACAGCGAAGAGCTCCCCGAGGGCCAGCGCACCCGCATCAAACGCTATTTTCGGATGATCCAACCCCAAAACTGACGCCGCGGCGCTCGAGCACCGAGGACGAGGGACTGTTCCCTCGCGCCCGGGCGTCGACGCCTCCCCAGCACCACTTCCACGCGCTACGCTCCCCCTCCCACATGACCGACCCAGCCCCGCAAGCCAACGCCGCCGTCCAACTCGAGGCCCTCGCTACCGATCTCCGCGCCCTCGTCGAGGAGGTCCAGCGGGTCATCGTCGGCCAAGATCAGGTCATCCGGGGCATCGTCACCTGCCTGCTCGCCGGCGGCCACGGCCTGCTCGAGGGTGTGCCCGGCCTGGGCAAGACCCTGCTGATCCGCACTGTCGCCGAGGCCGTGTCGATGAGCTTCAACCGCATCCAGTTCACCCCCGATCTCATGCCCGCGGACATTCTCGGGACCTCCGTGTTGGTCGAGGCGGAGGACGGCGCGGTCGGACGCACGCTCCAGTACCAGCCCGGGCCGATCTTCTCGAACATCGTGCTCGCCGACGAGATCAACCGGGCCACACCCAAGACCCAGTCGGCCCTGCTCGAGGCCATGGCCGAGGCCCAGGTCACCGGCGGCGGCGTCACCCGACCCCTGCCCAAGCCCTTCTTTGTGCTCGCGACCCAAAACCCGCTCGAGCAGGAGGGCACCTACCCCCTGCCCGAGGCCCAGCTCGACCGCTTCCTGTTCAAGATCAACGTTCAGTTCCCCGACGAAGAGGAGCTGATAGCGATCCTCGATCGGACCACGGGCAGCGAGCACGCGACCATCAAACCGGTCATCGACGCCGCCCGCCTGATCGAGATGCAGAACCTGGTCCGGGCCATGCCCGTGACCCCGAGCCTGACTCGCTATGTGGTCCGGCTGCTCCGCGCGACCCATCCAGACGACAAAAACGCCACCGAGGGTGTCAAGCGATACGTCCGCTTCGGGGGCAGCCCCCGCGGGGCCCAGTCCATACTCTTGGCCGCCCGTGTGCGCGCGGCCCTCGAGGGCCGGCCCTCGCCCTCCGACGACGACGTCAGGGCGGTCGTCACCCAGGCGCTGCGTCACCGCGTGCTGTTGAACTTCGAAGGGGAGGCCGAGGGCGTGTCCACGGACACCGTCCTCGAGGAGGTCATCGCCGAGGTCAAGGCGGACTGAGGCGGCTCCGGCTGAACCTGCACCTGTGAACCCGCACCTGTCTTCGAACCATCGAAAAGAGCACGAGCCAACATGGGTCTGCGCGAACGAATTGGGCTTGCCGGCAAACAGCCGCGCAAGCGATCGGTGGAGCTCCCCGAGCTCTTTGACGAGGAGTTCCTGCGCCAGCTGGAGCTGCTTCAGGTCATCGCCCGCCGGCTCCTCAGCGGGCGCCAGCGGGCCGAGCGCAAGACCCGAAAGACGGGCAGCGGGATCGAGTTCGCCGACCACCGCGAGTACTCGCCCGGCGACGACATCCGCAACGTCGACTGGGGTGTGTACGCCCGCCTCAACCAGACCCTGGTCCGTCTGTTCGAGGAGGACCAGGACCTGCCCCTGCGCCTGGTCATCGATGTCAGCGACTCCATGCTGACCAAGGGCGCCCACAAGCTCATATACGCCCAAAAGATCGCCGCCGCCCTGGGCTACGTGGGCCTCGCCGGCCTCGACCGGGTGGGCATGACCGTCATGAGCGGCAAGTCCCACGAGACCCTGCCGGCCGTACGCGGCAAGAGCCGTATTTTTCGGATCTTCGATTTCTTGCGCAAGGCCCCCCTGGG
>CAYVJQ010000186.1:0-9673 GCA_964451725.1 uncultured Nannocystaceae bacterium
TGAACTCGATCCTGCCGGATCCGAGCTGGATACGCCCGACACCGCCAGCTTCGACTCCGCCAGCTTCGACTCCGCCAGCTTCGACTCCGCCAGCTTCGACTCCGCCAGCTTCGACTCCGCCGGCTTCGACTCGGCCGGCTTCGACTCGGCCGGCTTCGACCCGGGGCAGGTCGCCGAGCAGGTCCTCGTCCAGGTCCGGCGCGCCCTCGCCCACGCGCGCATGGTCGGAGTCCGGGACGCGAGCGCCTCGGAGCACCAGACCCGGCTGACGATCCTGGTGTTCGCCAGCCTCGGCGAGGCCCCCGTGCGCCGGTGGCTCACGCCGATCTTGAGCGCCATTCAGGCCCGCCTGCTGACCGAGCTCGGGCCGATCTTCGAGGCTTTCCGCGTCGGCCGGGCCCGAAACGGTGTGGTCCTGCCACTCCTGACCATGCCCCATCCACCCAGCGACCCGGCTGGGGTCGAGGTCAGCCGCTGTGTCCGCATGCTCCTGGCCGAGGTCGCGGGGACCCCTGCCCGGCGTCGGGCCATCTCCCAGGTCTACCTGATCGAGGACGTCGCCGAGTTCTCTGTGCTCTCCGAAGCCGAGCTCGGCCAGTGTGTGCGCAACTTCGCGACCTTGCTGCTCTACGCCGACCTGAGCGCGGGCGGCAGCACCCTGAGCGAGCAGCTCTTGCACGGGGACCAGCCCCGGGAGCCGCTGGCGACCTTCGTGTGTGCCGTGGCCGAGCTCCCGCGCACCAAGCTCGCCGCCTACGGCCGGGACCGGGTGGCCCTCGAGGTCCTCGACGCGGTCCGCGAGGCCCCGCGCCTCGAGGCCAGCTTCAGCGAGGCCGACGCCCTCGAAGAGATCGAGGTCGAGGCTCTCGAGCAAGCCGGGCCGAGCGACCAGGCCGAGCGCGACGTTCGGGCCGTGCTCGATCGCTACGCCCCAAAGGTCGACCCCGACCCACCCCCGCCCTGGTACACACGCGGCGAGCTCGCTACCGAGCGCTACGGCCCCGACCCGGGCGACCCCTCCCTCCTGGACCCCCAGCCTCCCGCCCTGTCTCCCGGCGGCTGGCTCGAGTCCCGAATGCGAGAGATCGAGGCGACCTGGCGCCTGCTCCAGCGCAAGCGCTTCGACGACGTGGTCGCCCGCGACCGGGCCGCCGTCGAGCGCTGGCGTGACGAGCTCCTGGCCAAGCTCCGCGGGCGCGTCGATCGTGAGCTGTGGGCCGACCCCTCGCCCCAGAGCCTGCGCCGCGCCGAGGAGCTGGTCAGCAAGCTGCGCCGCGCCTTCACCGAGCAGCTCGACGAGGCCGTGCGCGCCCGGGACCAGGCCCGCCCAGCCCCAGCCCCCGACTTCGAGGCTCTGCGCAGCGCCCACGCGGGCATGCTCGACGCGGCCCGGCGCAAGCCCGACCCGCCCCGCATGCTGCTGTGGGGACTGCTCTCACTGATCGCCGTCGCTCTGTTCCTCCCGCCCGTCCTGGCCATGACGGCCGACGCCCTGGCCATGGATCCAGGGCGCTGGTACGAGCCCCTGTTCCGGCGCTTCGGGTGGCTGACCAGCCTCGGCCTCGGCCTGTCGGGGCTCGGCGCGTGGCTCGGCTGGGTCCTCGGTCGGGCGCACCTCGACCTGCTCGCGGGCCTCGAGCGCATGTGGACAGCCCTGCGCGACACCATCACCGGCGGCCAGGGCTCCCTGCTCGAGTACTTCACGACCCGGCTGCGCCTGTCCCGGGCGATCGCCCGGGTCGAGTCCCTGTTGGCCGTGTGTGCGGCCCTCGATGCCGACGCCGAGACCCTGCTGCTGATCGACAAGGCCGCCCGGCGAGCTCAGGGCGAGCTCCGCGACCACATGCGCGAGCTCGGGGTCGAGCTCGGCACAGGCTCCGGTCCCCGCAGCGAAGACGACATCAGCGACCTGCTCGGGCGCGGAGGCGAGACCTTGGTCGAGCCCTTCGTGGGGCCGGCCGGCGCCCTCGAGATCGTTCGATCTCTGACCCCAGAGGGACGCGAGACCCGAATTCACGATGTCCTGGGGACGCTCGCCGCCCACTACGGCCGCGGGGATCGGTGGCGTGAGGAGCTGCCCTTCGCCGACCTCGAGCGCCTGCGCCGGGCCGCCGAGTCACACGCCGAGCCGATCGCCCAGTGGGATCCCTTCGCCGGCGCCGAGCGGGCCACGGCCACGGCCGAGCGCATCGCCAGTTTTGTCCGTCGCCAACGCCGGACCCTGCGTGGGGCCCTCAACTTCACGGGCTACGAGGACCTCGACAGCAGCGGCGTGACCCGACCCTTTCACCCCGACGGCGAGGCCCTGGTCCCGCGCTCGGCCCTGCCCCTGGTCCGGGAACACGCTGCAAACGACGCCGAGCACCTGCCCCTGCGCCCGGGCACCGAGCCCGACCGGGCCTACTACGTGCTCACGGCGACGGGCATCTCCGAGGCCGCCGTCGCGTCCCTGTTGCCCACGCCCGACGTCCAGGCCCCTCCAGGCCCCACCCGGTGATCCTGCGCTCGAACCCAAACCGGGCGGCTCCCGCGACCAGAGCGGTCCAAAGCAGGGCTAGGGGTGGATAGGAGGCAGTATGGCGCCTCCCACAGCTGCACACCCGGCCCGCGAGCGTAGACTCCAGCGATGCAGCGCCCCGGCCTCGCCCTCACCACCATCCTCGCCTCGCTGTTCGTCGCCCCCTCCCTCACGGCCTGTGCCGACGATCCCAGCGGCTCCGACGACGAGCTCGGGGACACGGGGGAGACCGGCGATGAAACGGGCGATACGGGCGATACGGGTGAGACTGGTGAAACTGGGGGCACCGAGGACACCGGACCGCCCCCCTTTCAAGAGGTCTACGACCAGGGCCTGACCCAGTACCTGGGCACGGTCGAGCCCAGCGAGGTCAGCGAAGACGGGGACACCACCACCTATCACTTCGCGGTCGAGGATGGACCCAGCTGTATCTACGGCGACCCCTATCATATCTCCGATCGCCCCGGCAGCGACGGCTCGGGCGAGGACCTGTTGATCTACCTCCAGGGCGGGGGCGCCTGCTGGTCGGAGACCTGCGTGACCACCCAGACCGCGTCCTGGGGCGTGCCTGAAAACGGCATGCTCAACCGCGGCCTCGCGGGCAACCCCTTCGCCGACTGGGACGTCGTGTTTTTCCCCTACTGCGACGGGTCCGTGTTCATGGGTGACAACGACTTCGACGAGGACATGGACGGGGAGGTCGACCGCTACCACCGGGGGATCAGGAACCTGTCCGCGGGCCTCGACGTCGCCAAGCTGCGCTACCCCGCGCCCTCCAGGGTCGTGCTCGCGGGCAGCAGCGCCGGGAGCTACGGCGTGCACGTGGCCAACATGCTGGTCCGCGCCCAGTGGCCCAGCGTCGAGATCATCGTCGTCGCCGACGCCGGCTTGGGCCTGGGCCGCCCGGAGGAGCCCGAGTTCCTGAGCGACGTGTTCGGCGAGTGGGGGACCTTGAAGTACCTCCCGGCGAGCTGCCCCGAGTGCGACGACACCCACATCACCAAGCTCGTCGACTGGCAGCTCCGGCAGGACCCGAACATGCGCTTCGTCGCCCTGACCGCCTACCAAGACGCGGTCATCGGCGGGTTTTTCCTGGCCCTCGGGGGCGCCGTCTACGAGCAGCTCCTGAACGACGAGATCGCTTGGCTCGCCGGCCAGCACCCGGACCGCTACGACCGCTTCTTCTTCGAGGGTGCCCTGCACACGGTGACCTCGAACGACAGCATGAACAACGACAGCGCCGTGGCCAGCTTCTTCGACACCACGATCATCGACGGTGTGAGCGCGATGCAGTGGATGACCATGCTGCTCGAGGGCGACCCGGCCTTCGACGACCTGCTCCAGTAGGTCGGTCGGCAGCCGGGCCCGGTTCAGAGCCGGTTCAGCGCTCGGCTCGGGCCAGCGCGGCGAGCTTGCGCCCGACCAAGAGATGGCCGAGCAGGGCCGCCGTCACCATCACCGTCGGCAGCCACACAAAGGGCAAGGTCGCAATGAAGGTGTTGGGCGGACCGTCGAAGGCCCGGATCGGCGTGGGCATGGACAGGATGGCGATCGTCACGATGGTCGCCAACAGCCCGAGCCCGAGCCCGTTCCAGGCCCAGACCACCGCCCGGGGCACGGGCTGGTCGCCGCGCCTCCACAGCCAGATCCCCAGACCCGCGCCCGAGAGCCCCGAGACCACGTCGAAGTTGAGGCCCGACCAGGTCATCTGGGGACCGATCACGCCCTCACTGCCGGCTTGGTGGAGCATGATCTCCACGGCGATGCGGAAGCCCTGAAAACCCACCAGCAGGGCCAGCGGCAGGTTGTCGACCAAAAATTTACCAAAGCGCGAGAACGCCAGCGCAAAGGTGAGCGCGAAGCCGAGTCCGAGCAGGGGCAGAGGCCGCGGTGGAAAGCTGTCGAAGTCGTTCAAGAGCCCCGAGCCGGCGGCGATCCCCGTCAGCAGGATCCACCCCGACATCGCCAGGCCCGTGCGGACCGTGGCTTTGCCCCGCTGATCGGGGTCTTCCCCGGCCCGGCCGCCCGCGTACCAGCGCGCCGCCGGCAGGCCCGCGACCAGCGCGAGGGTGATCGAGAGGCACAGCGCGGCCAGGGCCACGCTCGGTTCGTTGCTGACTGTGGTTGTGATCACCTGGGTCCTTCTCCGCTGAAGACCGTAGTTGAAACTATTAAAAAGTAAAGTGTAAATTGTTCCTGTGACCCCGCCGAAGGCCAAACGGACCTACCGACAGCACTGCGGGCTGGCCAAAGCCCTCGACCTCGTCGGCGAGCGATGGACCTTGCTGCTCGTCCGCGAGCTGCTCCTCGGTCCGCGCCGTTGGTCTCAGCTCCTCAGTTCGCTCCCCGGCCTGACCACCAACTTGTTGGCCAAGCGCCTGAGCGAGCTGGTCGCGCTCGGCCTGCTCGAGCGCGCCCCACCGCCGCCGGGCGAGCGGGAACCGGGCCGGCGTGGCCGCTACCAGCTCACCGAGCGCGGCCAGGCCCTCGAGCCGGTGATCATGGAGCTGGGCCGGTGGGGTCAGGCCCAACTCAGCTTTCCCCCCGATCCCCGGGACCGGCTGGATATCGGCTGGGGGCTCCTGTCGAGCAAGCGCCGATACTCGCGGGCCGCCGACCAGCCCCTCCGGGTGCTCGAGCTGGGCGTCGATCAACGACGCTTTCAGCTCCGCTGCAGCCCCGGCTACCTCGATGTCCGCGAGGGCACCCCCTGGCCGGCCGACGTGGTCCTCGACGGCCCCCTCGACGACATCCTGCTGCTGTGGTTTCGGGGCGCCTCGGCCAGGGCCCTGCTGGCGGAGGAACGCCTCGCCCTGGTCGGCGACGAGGCCGTGCTCAAAGACATTTTGTCGAGCTTCGACCGCATCCGCTGGTGACCCCGCTTGTCCCGCGGGCCGAACCATCCGATTCTGCCCTCGACCGTGGACGCTGCCCCCTCAAGGCTACGCTCGCACACCCTCGCGCCACTTCGATGGGGGCGGGGGTGGGCTGCGTGATCGGTCTGGGTCCCCCCGGTCCCCCGAGTTCCGACTCGGGTGAACCCGCTCTCCCTGATCTCCCTGATCTCCCCGATCTCCCTGGGATCCCCGATCTCGCCGACCTCGACCTCGACCTGATCGATTCGCTGGCCGACGGCATCCCCGACAACCTGCTCGACGCCGAGCGACAGCTGGCCCCCGCCCTGGCCGAGTTCCTCGACGCGGAAGCCGCCCAGGTCGTCCTCCCGCTCCTGATCCTGGCCGTGCTCGCCCTGCTCGGCGGCCTGATCCGCCGCCTGGTCACGGCCCCCTCCGACTCGTCGAGCCCCGGACCGCCGGCCAGCGCCGCGGCCTTGATCTGCGTGGGCCTGTACCTGCTCGGGCGGATCTTCGATCCGCTCTTGGCCTCACTCCTGACCCGCCCCGAGTGGTTTCCAGCCGCGCGCTGGGCCGAGGTCGGATGGTTCGAGTGGAAGCTCTTGGGCCGACCCTGGGCCTGGGGAGCCCTGCCCCTGGCCGACCACCCGGGCCTCGCCCTGCTCGTCCACGCGGTGGTTTGGGGCGGCGCCTGGCTGGTCATCCGCTCTGTCCTCGATTGGATCTGGGCGACCGGGCTGCGGTGGAGCGAACCGACCCGAGACCTGCCCGCGTACTTCCGCTGGGTCGGCGCCTCGACCACGCGCCGGGCCGACCAACGGTTCCGGCGCTGGCTGGGGATCGTGCTCTCGACCCTGGTCCCCCTGCACGCCCTGGCGGGTATGCGCCTGGCCGAGAACCCGGGCGCCTCCCCGGCTCCGGGCGCCTGGATCACCGCGGGGCTGCTGCTGTGGACCACCCTCTTTCACCTCCTGGTCACGGGCAAAGAGCCGGCCCCGGGCGAAGATGGCAAGTCCGAGGGCGACGAGGACGAAGAGGACGAGGGCACGCTCGCCGCCCCTCGGGTCCCCCAGCTCACGCCCCTCCAGCACCTCCGCGCTGCGGTCGAGAGCCTGCGTCCGGGCTTCGAGCTCGAGGCCCTCGAAGTGCGCGCTCCCAACCCGGGCCAGCGCGCCCCCTTCCCCCCCATGATCGCGCCCTTGGTGCGCGAGATCTTCGAGGACCTCACCGGCCAGACCCAGCCCTGGCGCCACCAGGCCGAGCTGCTCACCCACCTCGGCGAACTGTGGCGTATCGACGTCGGCCCAGACCGGGGCGAGGTCCCCAACCTCGAGGAGGAGCAGGCCGCCAAGGGCATCCGCCAGGCCGACACCTCCACGCCCCACGCCCTCGTGCTCGCGGCCGAGGGCTCGGGGCGCACGACCTCGACCCTGCTCGCCGCCTTGCACGTGTACTTCGACCGGGGCGCGACCTCGCTCGTGGTGGTCCGGGATCCGGCGGCCGCGCGGCGCTGGGCCTCGACCTTGGCCCAGGCTCTGGCTGGATCCTCGGCGCGCTGGAACGTGCTCGTGTGTGTGGCCGGCCGCGACCTCGCCCAGGCCCTGGTCGCCGACCGAACCCCGGCCGTGGTCGTCACCGACCTCGAGAGCTGCGAGTCCGAAATACTCTGTGACCCGCGCACCGACGCGTTTTTGGCCCGCCTCGGGCTGGTCATCGTCGACGACGTCGACGCCTTCACCGGCGTCGCCGAGATGCACCTCCAGCTGTGTGTGCGCCGACTCTGGGCCCTCCTCGATCGGCTCCACGAGGCCCCCTACCCGCCCGCGCTCCTGGCCACGGCCGGGCGCGGGGCCAGCGGGATGGACGCCTGGGCCAGGCACGTGCTCGCCCAGCCCATGCGCCTGTTCGCCGCCGACACGGCGCAGACCCGGGCCCAGGTGATCTTGCGACGGCGCGACCTCGTCGATGGATCGGGGGCCGACATCCCCCTGACCGTGCTCGCCCAGGCCTGCGATCGGGCCGGCCTGCCCTGGCACCTGCGCCAGGCCGGCGACCAACATCGGGGCGTGCGCCGGGCCGCCTTCGACCTCGGGGATCTCCGGCGACACCACCGCGACGACCCGCGCGAGGCCGCGATCGTCATCGTCGAGGGCACCTACCCCGGGGTCCGCCGGGAGGCCCAGCGCCTGACCCACGCCGGCGTGGCCGTCCAGAGCAGCGAGCGCGAGGACGGGGCCACCAGGACCGACACGGACCGGGAGCGCAGCTTGAACACGGGCCTCAACATGGGCCTCAACATGGGCCCCGACGCGCCCATCGTGCTCGTGCTCGCGCCCCCGGGCGACGAGGAGATGGTGCTCCACGAAGAGGCCGAGGACGCCGCCCACCGGGAGCTCGTCGCCAGCTTGCCCCGCGCCGTGCCCCTGTCCGAGCCCCGGGTGGTTCGCCAGCGCCACTTCGACAGGGCTCTGGGTCGGGAGCAGGACCTCGAGGCGCTCCGGGAGCGCTTTGGGGCCCGCTTCGTAGACGACACGATCGCCAGCTTGGGCGACGCCCTGCGCCACCGGGAGGTCCTCCACATCGATCCCGAGCGGGATGAGATCGCCCCCAAGACGCTGATCCAGGCCGTCAAAGAGGGGGCGCTGGGCCAACCCATCGACGCCGCCTGTGTCAGCGACCGGGGCTCCCGGGCCACCGTCGTCGACGCCGGCACCTCCGAGGTCCTCCTGACCACCGACCGGGCCGTGGCCCGGGCCCTCTACCCCCCAGGATCCATCTTTCTGCATCCGCGGGGCCGCTACATGGTCGTCGACCACCACGGGGAGCGGCGGGCCGAGGTCGAGGCCGGCGAGATCACGGCCGAGCAGATCGGCGGTCGTGAGCGCAGCTCCGCCGACCGCTCGCTCAGCGCTCCGGCCCTCGCCCTCCCTCTCTCCCCTGCCCATCCCTCCCCGACTCCCCCCTCCCCGACTCCCCCCTCCCCGACTCCCCTCGGCCCCGACTGGGCCGACCGCCAGTTCGGCGGACGGACCTTGCCGGTCGCCCTGGTCAACACGGCGATCAGCGAGCACCTGCACGGCATGCGCCGGTTCGCGCCCGGGCCGACCCTCGTCGACCACCGGGTCTACGAGCGCCCCTTCGAGGTCCGCTACGGCACGGACGTCTGTCTCGTGGCCACGGGCGCCGACCCGCGTCGACCCCTGGACCCCGAGCGAGCCGACCGACTCGACCGAGAAGTCGACAGCGACCTCGGCCCCGAGCGGGAGCCCGACATGGGCGCCCTCGTGCCCCTGACCGCCGCGCTGCGCATGGTCTTGCCCTGCTACCTCCGGGCCAGCGCCGAGCTCGTCGACGTCGGCATCATCGACTATGGGGGCCACCGCCTGCTGTGTTTCTTCGACCGCACCCCCGGGGCCAGCGGCTTCGCCCGCTACATCTGTGAGCGCGGCCTCAAGGAGCTACTGATCCTCGCCCGGCTCGTGCTCGAGCGCCTCGTCGGCCCCGAGTTTGTGCGCCTGCGCCACATCCACGACCGGAGCCCCGACATGGACCCGAGCAGCTGGCGCATCAGCGACGCCCTGCGCTGGCTCGACGCCGTCCTGACCCCGCTGCCCCCCGGCGACGACGGCGAGACCCGCGACGAACCCAGCGACGCCCACGGCTCGCGCGTGGTCTACACCCCCGGCGAAGGCCGGGGCGACCTCGGCCGCCTGTGGATCTCCAAGACCGGGCGCAGCGACGACCTGGTCTGGACCCGGCACAGCTGGTGGTCCCCGCTCCCGATCGCCGGCCAACCCAAGGGCAAGGTCTCCTTCGACGTCGCCGTCGAGCGCCCAGCGATCGCCGCCGCCCAGCGCCGGGCTCGGGCCCTCGCCGGGTCGAGCCCCCGCCTCCCCGAGCGCCTCGACCTCGACTCCAGCCGGATCCACGCCCGCCTGATCGCCGCCGAGCGCACCGATCTCGAGCCGATCCGCGACCAGCTCCAGGCCCTCAGCGGCGACGCCCTCGTCGACACCGTCATCGCCCTGGTCACCGCCATCCCGCTCAGCCCCCGCACCCTCGACATCGCCGAGCGCGGCCCGCTCGCCGTGCTCGCCCGCCGCCGCGCCGACCTCGACGCCAAGCTGCTCTTGGCCTGTGCCCTGCTCCCCGCCAGCGCCCGACCCGAGATCGTCGTCGGACCCCCGCCCGAGGAGGCCGGCTGGCTGCGGATCGAGGGTCCGGGACCCGAGCGCGGGACCGAAGTCTGGGACCTGCGCGGGCCCCGACCGAAGCTGATCGCCGAGGCCCCGGCGCAGCG
>CAYVJQ010000187.1:0-9464 GCA_964451725.1 uncultured Nannocystaceae bacterium
ACTGATCTGACTGATCTGACTGATCTGACTGATCTGACTGATCTGACTGATCTGAAGATTTCGGGACGACCGCCGTGAGCTCGTCGGGGTGTGCATCGGCATGTGGATCGACCTGGCTCACGACCACACCGCCGACCACATCCTTGGAGCCGGGCGGACTCAGGTGCCAGGGATCGAGCCCCGCCCGCACCCAGAGCTCGGCGTCGTGGCGCTCCGGGACGACCAAGGTCGGCTCGAGGGCGCTGTCCTTGGGCAAGGCCGGACCACCGTAGCCCGCCACCACACCGGCTAGACGCCACAGCTGCGTATTCGCAGCGCCGATCGTCCCCGATCGGGGCGGCAGGGTCGGCGCCCGGCGCCAGGCCTCCAGGCGAGCCCGAAACGCGTACTCGGCCCGGCCGAGCTTGTGCTCGTAGAGGTCGGCCAGCTCGAGATAGAGGGCGGCCTGCCGGGGGGCCCCCGTGCTCCGGTCGAGCTCCCAAGCCGGCAACAACAAGAAGCGATGCCAGAGGTCGTAGCGCTCGGCCACACGCTCGGCTTCGTCGCGGGCGCTGGGGTGGTCCGGATCCAAGGTCGAGATCCGCAGCCACTCGCCGAGGCAGCCGGCTCCGTCGTCGAGGCGCTGCTCACGAAGTTCCGCCCGCATCTCCAGCAGGCGAATCTTCTCGGCCCGGTCTCCACGCAGTGCGATCAACTCCCCGAGCGCGCGCAGCTCGACGAGGACGCCGACCTTGACACCGCCGTGGCGCCCCTCGGACTCGACCGCCGCGTCGACCTTCCCGGCCAAGACCTGGAGGCGCGGCCAGATCACCGCGTCCTCGGTGTCCAAAGCCAGCCCGCGCAGGAGCACGCGCATCGCCCCCAGCGGGTCCTCGAGCATGGTGTCGACGATCTCTGCGGCCTCCGCCAAGGCCGACACAGCGCCCTCCCCATCTCCTGCGGCCCCCAACTCGGTCGCCAAGGCGGCGTGATGTTCGGCCAGTTCCCGCCACAGACCGTGGCGCTCCGCGAGGCCGACAGCGACATCCAAGATCTCCTCGGAGGCCGAGGCATCGGCGGCCGCCAAAGCCTGCCAGCCCCGACGCAAGGTCGAGAACGCGGCTCGAGGATCATCCAGGCGGTGCTCGTGAATTTTGGCGAGCTCGCTGAAGGCCTCGAAGCGCTCGAGCCCCGTGCTCGCGTGTTCGAGACGGTGCTCGCCGAGCTCGAGCAGGGATCCCCACAGCTCGTGAATATTGGCGATCTCCTCGAGGCGGCGGCTGAGTTCACCGTCGTTGGGCAGCGCCTCGAGCCCACGCTGGAGGTAGCCGATCGCCCGCTCGGGGTCCTCGAGCTGGGCCTCGGCGATCTCGGCCGCGCTCATCATGCGCTCGGCCATCTCGTACTCGTCCTCGAAGGTCCCGTGTTTGTGCTCGCGCTCGGTGACCTCGAGCAGCAGCTTCCACAAGCTGTAGGACTCGGCCAGGGTCGTGAGCCGGCGGAAGCCCTGGTTGAAGTCGAGCTGGTGCTGGCGCGCGATGAAGTAGCCGCGGCGCGCCCAGGCGAAGGCCCGGTCGGCGTCGTCGGTCTCGCGCTCGGCGATCTCCGAGGCCGCGATACAGATCTCGAGCTGTCCGGTGACGTCGCCCATCTCGGCCAAGCGGTTGAGGCGAAGCTCGTCGATCTCGAGCATCTCCTTCCAGGCGCCGTGGGCCTCGGCGAACTGCTCGATGTGGTCGCGCAAATCAGGATCTGTAGGATCGATGCCCGTCGCCCGACGCAGCAGGGACACAGCTCGGTTGCGATCGCCCAGGCCCAGGTCGGCGATCTCGGCCATCCGCCGGAGTGTGTGCAGCTGCTCGTCCGGGTCGCTGGCGACCAACTCGAGCTTGCGCGCGAGCGAGCGCAGGGCGAGCTCGTAGTCGCCGACCTCTTCGTGGAGTTCCGCGAGCTGGGCGTGGCCCTCCGGGTCCTCGGGAAACTCGGCGAGCCGACGCTCGATGGCCTGGACCGCCCCACGCTTGTTGTCGAGCTGCTGCCAGCTCTCGAATACGAGCGCGTGGAGCTGCTTGCGTGCGTCCGGGTCGGCCTCGCTGATCAGCATGAGCTCGGCCTGGGCGATGGCCTGCTCGCGCATCTCGGCCCGGCGGTAGGCCTCGAGCAGCATGCGGTTGACCTCGAGGTCTCCCGGGCGCAGCGCCTCGGCGAGCCAGGCCAAGACCTCGGCGGCCTCGGCCGGCTGCCCAACCCGATCGAGGAGGGTCATCGCCTGCTCCCACCCGAGCATGAAGGCCTCCTCCTCGCTGTCGGCGAGCAGGCGCAGCTTGCCCAAGATCTGAGCGAGGTGCTCGTGGTCCTCGTCGGCGCGATACAGGCTCGCCAGCGCATCCAGAGCTCGCCGGTGGTCAGGGCGAATCGTGATCACCCGTTCGAAGGCCCCGCGGGCGAGCTCCGGATCACCCAGGTAGCCCTGAGCCAGGGTCCCCAGCCGCAGGAGGTAGTCGAGCTGCCGGATGATCGGCGTCTTTGCCGAGGCGCTGGCCTTCCCGAGCAGATCGGCGAGCTCCTCGATCCGGTGGTTGTCCTCGTACACCCGCACGACCTTGTCCACGACCTCGAGGTTGTGGGGCTCGAGATCGTGGAGGTGCGACCAATACTGGGCCGCCCTGGTCGGGTCCGCGAGCTGGTTCTCGGCGACCCGCGCGAGCCGGCGCAGGATCACCGCCTTGCCGCTGGCCTTGCCCGTGATCTTGAGCTCGCGCTCGAGGACCGCCATCAGGAGCTCGACGTCGTCGCTCTCGACCGCGAGCAACTGCAGCCGATGCAGGGCCTCCCGATCGTTGCCGGTCAGGGTCAGGATCTCTTCGCAGGCCCAGCGCGCCTCCGAGAGGCCACCGAGTTCGTGGTGCCAGAGCTCGGCCATGCGCCGGAGCAGGGACACGCGCTCCGTGTCGTTGCGCGACTGCTCGTACTGGACCTTGAGCAGCTCGATGACCTGCGGGTAGTTGGCGACCCGATCGTAGAGCGCCGCCAGGGCCCGGATCGCCGTGAGGTCCCCGGGTGAGAGGTGGAGCGCCTCGGAGTAGAGCTCGATCGCCCGGCTGGGGTTGACGTGCCGATCCCTATAGATCTGCGCGAGCCGCTTGATGATCTCGAGGCGCTTGTGGGGATCCGCGACCCTGGAGAGCTCCGCCTCTTGGACCCGGACCATGTTGTCCCACATGCGCGCCCGCTTCTGGATCCGGGTGACCTGGTCGCGGGGGTTTCGCTTGTGTGGGTAGGCGTGGGCCATGCGGTTCCACGCGTCCACGGCCCCATCGATGTCGCCCAGGCGGCGCTCACAGATCTCGGCCAACTCGACGAATTCCTCGGCGAAGGGCTCGCTGTCGAGGGGGCTGAAGCGGCCGGCCTGAGCGGCCGATGTCGCCTGGTCGATCTGGTAGAGGATCAGGTCGCGCAGCGCGGCCCAGCCGTGCTTGCGCCGGAAGTGCTCTTTGTAGCCCTCGAAGGCCTCCGGATCGAAGGGCTCGCGCTCCAAGACCTTGAAGTAGAACAGGGCCGCCCGCTCGTGGTCGTCGAGCTGGTTGTGGAACACCTTGGCCGCCTCGAGCAGGGACTCGGTCGAGACCGCGTCTCCGAGCTGTTCGACCTTCCACTCCAAGAGCGTCGCCAGGGCGCTCCAATCGGCGCTCTCGCGATAGATGCGCTCGAGCGCGACCCAGGCCTCTCCGTCGGCCGTCTGATGCTGACCGGCCTCTTCGTAGCAGGCTCGGGCCTCCTCGCGCCGGGACAGGCGCTGGTCCAGGTTCTCGGCCCGGCGCAGCGAGATCGCTAGCCGCTTTTCGCCCTCGAGGTAGGGCAGCATCTGCTGGTAATGGTCGTCGAGGGCCATCCAGTGGGCGTGCTCGGCCAGCATCTCCGCGAGCACGTGGGCGTTCTCGTACAGGCCCGGGCGCAGGGTCAGGGTTCGGCGCAGGAGCTTGATCGACTCCGCGCCGTCACCGGCTCGGCGCGCGAGCTGGGCGGCCTTGAGAAAGATGCCCGCGGCCTTCGACATGCCCTGCTCGGTGGCCTTGCCCGAGCTCAGATAGAGGTTCCCGAACGCCTGCAGGGCCTCGAGATTTTGGGGCATGACCTTGATGGCGGCCTGGAGGTGGCGCGCCGCGCTGGCCAGATCGTCCTCGACGGTCGACGAGATTCGAGCCAGGCGCAGATGCAGCACTCCCGTGCGGGCCGCCAAGGGCGGGTTCTCGGCGTAGCCCGGGTCACTCTCGATCATCGCCAGCTCGGCCTGCATGCGCTCGGCCGCGCGCCCCCAGGCGCCGGCAGCCATGTACAAGCTCACGAGCTGCTCGCTGGCCTCGCCCATGCCCGGGTCGATCTCGAGCGCACGCCGATAGTGGCGCTCGGCCTCCGAGAGCGCGAAAAAATGCTCGCGCTGGAGGGCCGCGTAGGCCAGGTGCAGGAGCGCGAGCTGGCTCGGATCGGCGCGGTGGGCCCACCGGATCCGCCAGCGCAGCAGCACCGCCTCCTCGATGTGCCATCCGAGATCCCGGTAGGCCGCGAGCAGGTGCTCGTAGGCCCGCGCGTTCTCGGGCTGCGCCACCAACCCCCGGGCCAGGGCGTGGACCGCCGAGGCCTGGTCACCGACCCGCTCGCTGAACAGTTCGTAGGCCTGGACGGACAGCTCCGCGACTTTCGCCGCTTTGCTGGGATCGCCGACCATCGTGGCCGCGTGCTCACACATGAGCTTGGCCATCGATCGCCAGTCCCCAGCCTCGCGAAGTTTTCGACGTGCGCTCGTGAACCTTCGCTCGTCCCCCGGCGCGTCGCGATACTCACGCAACACGGCCGCGTCGTCCTCCTCCGGACTCGGGAGCAGACAGGGCAGATCGGTGTCGGAGGCCATGGCGGAGAGGTTCGACATGTCAGCGGGAGCAGCCTATCAGTTCGAGCGGCCTTCGAGACCGCTCCACAGCGCGGCGCTCGTTCCTGGACGCCGACCACCGAGCGCGGCGAGGACCGACATGGCGACCGGCCCCGCGCTGCCGCTCCCCGTGAGCGACAGTCCACACTCGCAACCGGGAAATATGCGCAGGCCGTTTCAATCATTCGCCGCGCGCAGTAGCCTGAGTGTCCAGCCGGACAAGCCTCGCCCATTGCGCGCGCCCGGCCTCCCCACCCGACCGATCCCTGTGGTCAATCGCCGAAAAAAACCCGCTAAAAGTGGCTCAGGACCTCGTCCTCGGGCGATCCGCCCTGAGACAGGGAGCGCGTCTCCATCCGCACGCCGGCTCGACAATGGCGTTTGGCAGCTGGTCGTGCCCACGGCCGAGCCCGGTCCCGGCTGCCGCGGGGTCGCCTCTGTCCAGCTCTGGGTGCGCGCCGGTGCGGCGGCCGAGCGGGCCCGTGAGCACGGCTGTGCACACCTGCTTGAACACATGGTGTTCAAGCCCTTCAAAGATGCACAGGGCGCCACTCGAGATCTCGCCCAGGTGATCGAGCAGCTCGGCGGAGACGTCAACGCCTTCACCTCCCACGACGAGACCGTGTTTCACGCGACGGCCCCTGGAGACGCCGTGTTCGAGGTCCTCGACACCCTGGTCTCGGCCGTCCTCGACCGCGACTTCGACCCCGAGGTCCTCGCCCGTGAGCAGGAGGTGGTGCTGGAGGAGATTCACCAGTACCGCGACGATCCTGCCGCCCGCAGCGTTCAAGCCTTGATGGCCGACCTCTACCCAGACCACCCCTACGGCCGCACAGTGCTCGGTGAGCCGGCCGAGGTCCGGGGCCTCACCCGGGCGATCTTGCGCGGCTGGCAGCGACGCCAGTATCGAGGTCCGCGCGTGGTTTTGGTGGTCGCCGGGCCGTTTTCCCCCGCCCTCGTGACCCGTGTGCACGCCCGTGGACGGGCGCTGTTGGGCAAGCTGCCCAGCTCCCCACCCCCACGCCGATCCAGGGCCCCCGCCCCCCTGACCACCGCCCGCATCCGCGTGGAACGCGATGACGTCCAAGAGGCCTACCTGCGCATGGGATGGATCGGTGGTGCGGCCCTCGACGCGGACGGGGTCGCCCTCGACGTCGCCGCTGTCGCCCTCGGCCAGGGCGAGTCCTCGCGCCTCGCCGTCGGTGTCCGCAGGCAGGCCCAGCTCGTGTCCGACGCTTATTCGGGCTACGTCGCCAGCGCCCTCAGCGGGACCTTCGTGATCTGCGCGCAGACCGAGACCGAGACCGCCGAGCAGGCCGTGACCGCGCTCCTGAGCGAAGTCGAGACTCTGGCCCGCCTGCCCCTCGATCCCGGTGAGTTCGCCCGGGCCCGGGCCATGCTCGAGAGCTCGCTGGTCTACCGGCGCGAGACCGTCCAGGGCCAGGCCCACGCCCTGGGTTACTTCGCGACGATCAGCGGTCAGCTCGACGCCGAGGCCGAGTATTTCTCCACGCTCGCCGCGTTGACGCCCGAACAGGTCCGCCGCGCTTGCGCGCGCTACCTGGGCCGCTCGAGCGTCGCGGTGACCCTGCTCCTGCCCGAGAGCCAGGTCGAGGCCCGACGCGTCCGCCAGATCGCCAAGCGCCTCGAAAAGGCCTGCGCCGCACGCCCCGAACAGCCCAGCGCCGCGGGCTTCAGCGCGCCCACCCGCGACGAGTTCGGGACCTGGCACGCCCGGCACAGCTGCGGACTCCGGCTCGTCGCCCGACCCGACCCGAGCTTGCCGGTGGTCGGAGCCTGGCTGGTCTGGCCCGGCGGCCTGCGAAGCGAGCGTCCGCGCCAGAGCGGCATCTCGTCGCTGACCGCCGCCCTGCTCAGCCGCGGCACCAGCCAGCGCGACGGCGACGCCCTGGCCCGAGAGATCGAGGGCTTCGCGGCCGTGCTCGACGGCTTCTCCGGCCACGACAGCATCGGTCTCCAGGCCGAGTGCCTGAGCAGCCACATCACCACCGTGCTCGCCCGGGCCCTCGAGTGTGGAACCGACCCGAGCTTTCAACCCGCGGAGCTCGACGAGGCCAGGCGCATCACCCTGGCCGACCTCGAGGCCGACCTCGACGATCTCGGTCACCTCGCCTACCGCGAGATGCTGTCCGCGCTCTACGCTCGCCACCCCTACGGCCGCGATCTACGCGGCACGCCCGAGTCCCTGACCACCCTCGGCTCGACCACCGTCGCCCGCAGCTGGGCCCGGGCCTACCCCATCGGCGAGGCCGTGCTCTCGCTCGCCGGCGACGTCGACCTCGAGGCGCTCACAGCTGCCCTCGACCAACTCTTGCCCGCCGAGGCGGCCCAGCTCGCCCCCGAAGTCGGTGAGAGGCGAAGCCGCCGCAACCCGCCGAAGTGGCCGCGCAAGCCCATCGATCGGGTCATCGAGTGCGAGCGCGAGCAGGGCCACATCGTCATCGGCTTCCCGGGTCTGTGTTTGGGCGACCCCGACGGCGCCGCCCTCGACGTCCTGTGCTCGGTGCTCGGCGGGCAAGCCGGGCGCCTGTTCGAGTCCCTGCGTGAGCGCCGGGGCCTCGTCTACCAAGTCGGCGCGAGCTCGGCCGAGCACATCGAAGGCGGCCACGTCGTGTTCTACGCGGCCGCCAGCCAAGACAAACTCGACGACGCCCACGCGGCCATCCGAGCACAGATCGAGGGCCTGGGCGCACACCCGGTCACCGAGGTCGAGCTCCAGCGAGCCCAGCGTTGCCTGATCGGTCAGTTCGAGAGCGGCATGCAGCGCCGCACCCGTGTCGCCTCTCAGCTGGTCTTTGGTGAGGCCTACGACCTGGGCGCGAACTACTATCTGCGCTACCCCGAGCGCGTCGCGGCTGTGCAGTCGAAGCAACTGGCGGCCCTCGCCGCCCGCCTCTTCGATCCTCGCCGTCGGGTCAGCGTGCTCGCCCGGGCGCCGAGCTGAAGCGCCGGATACAGCACCCGATAGGAGGCTGTCCTCAGATCGCCGAGAGCACGTAGACGTCGTAGATCGCGTGGGTCCACGCCGCGACTGCGAAACCACGCACGTGATAGATGAGCGCGAAGAACACCCCCGCGAGGGTCCGGTAGACAAAAGCCGCGAAGGTGAAGGGCTCCGCGTGAGGGCCGAGGTGGTGGGCCAACGAAAAAGTCAGCGCCGAGACCAGCATCGCCACGATCCACGCCTGCCCCTTGTCCATCACCCCCGCGAGCAACCACGACAGGCCCCCGACCCCTATCAGCCGAAAAATCAGCTCTTCGTGGAGCCCCGCCCCAGCCGAGATCACGACCACGTCGAGCAGATCCAGACCCGAGGCCATCGCCGCCGACATCGGTCCGCCCATGCTCAGGCCCGGCACGACGTCCACGACCCGATGCATCACGAACAAGATGATCGAGCCCATCGACAGGGCGTAGAAGGTCGACTCGGCCAAGACCGGTACAAACGCCTTGGTGTCGAAGGTCTCTCGGCGACGCAGCAACACCAAGACCGCCGCGTAGGCCAAGAGCAGCCCGCTGAGCACCACCAGGTAGTTTCCCAGGTCCCGATCGGCGAGTTCGACCAGCGACGCGGTCACGAAGTCGACCCCGTTGATCCCCCGACTCAAGAGAATCCCGAGCTGGTAAATGATGAACAGGGGAAACACCAAGATCGCGCTGGTCAGCGGGTCGACGCGCCCGGCCAGGTGATTGCGCAAGGTCCCCTCGGTCGCAGGTCGCCGCCTGCGCTTGGGAGCGGGCGCCTCGGCATCGACTTCGTCCCTTGCCATCCGCGGCCATCGTGCGCCAAGCTGGCGTGCGTCCCCAAGAAAGTGGCGAGCACAGACCCTTGACCAAAGACAGCGAGAGCATCAGCCGATTCGCCGAGATGCTCGGCGTGTTCCTCGCAGGTGGCCTGGGTGCGAGCCTACGCATGTTGCTCTCCAGTTGGCTGGAGGACAGCCTCGGCGAGCGCCTGCCCTTCTCGGGCGTGTTGGTGGTCAACCTCTTGGGTTGTCTCCTGATCGGCTTCGCCTCTGCGGCGATCACGACGGCCCACTGGCGCAACATTGTTCTCGGTGGCGCTCTCGGAGGGTTCACCACCTACAGCGCCTTCGCCCTGTTCACCGTGACTCTCGCGCGAGAGCAGCGTACGGGCGTGCTCCTCACCCAGGTCGGTGCACACCTCATCGGTGGTGTCCTATGTGTCTGGGCCGGCTTTGCCCTGGCCAAGGCCCTCGACCTAACCGGCTGACACCCCCTACGGACCCGACCCAGCCCCGGTGTGACTCGGAGCCCAAACGAAAACGAGCGAGGTTCAGACCTCGCTCGTTCGTCGTCGTACCCGCTGTCTAGCGTTTCTTGCCGGCCTTCTTCTTGGTCGCGGCCTTTTTGGGTGCGGCTTTCTTTTTGGGCGCGGCCTTCTTTTTGGGCGCGGCCTTCTTCTTGGGCGCGGCCTTCTTGGGCGCGGCCTTCTTCTTGCCTGCGGCCTTCTTGGGCGCGGCCTTCTTCTTGGGCGCAGCCTTCTTCTTGGGCGCAGCCTTCTTCTTGGGCGCAG
>CAYVJQ010000188.1:0-9153 GCA_964451725.1 uncultured Nannocystaceae bacterium
TTGCCGTCGATCTCGACTTTGGCGTTGGCGACCGGGCGACCGCCGCTGTCTTGAACACGCAGCACCGTGCGCTGACCGGCGAAGGCCGAGGCCAGGGCGGAGAGGTCGGGGTGGGTGCGGACCTGGTCGACGAAGGTGTCGAAGACCCAGGGGTTGAGGTTGTCGTCGAAGCTGCCAGCGGTGAGCGTGCCCGACTGGATGTTGCGCTTGTCGAAGCGATCGTCGCGGACGATCTTTGCGCTGTCGCCGTCGACGGCGATCTCCGCGGGGCGACCCTCGGACTTGGCGATCTTCTTGGCGCTGGACCCCGCGCTCTTGTCCTTCCCGACCCGACTGCGGCGCCCGCCACTCGGCACCGCGGCCGGCGCGGGTGCGGATGCGGATGCATCGGCCATCTCGGCCCCTGTCGATGGGTCCCCGACCGCCCCTCCTGCGAGGTCCTCCGCGTAGCCATAGCCCGCCCCCCCAGGCGCAGCCGAGGCCACCGCGCTCTCCGACTTGGCCTCACCGTCATAGTCGGGGCTCTCCGCTGAGACGTAGTCCGAGCCCGCGCCGCGGTCGACCGGAGCTTCCATCTGGGCGCTGCAACCGAGGCCCAGTGCGGGCGTGAGGGCGAGGAGGCAGGTGAGCTGAATCGAGAGGCGTCGCATGGCAGGTCCGTCTGTGGACCTGCGAACGCGGGTTTTTCCGCGGCTCTTACAGCACCCACAGATCGTCGGCGAACAGGGCCGCATCCGCGCTCTCGTCGACCAGGTGCAGGCGCACAGCCACGCCCCCGAGACCCTCGGGCACGGCCCAGCGCACGGGCGCGAGGTCGAAGTGGGTCCGCGGCAGGGGGAGATCCACCACCAGGCTGCCGTCGTCCTCGCGGATCAGCTGGGCGGCCAACCCCACAGATGTGCCCGAGGTCCCCAGCCACACGGCGACCGCCCCCCCGGCCCGGAGCTGAAAGACGGGAGAGCGAAGCTCGCCCCGGCCCGCCAAGCGAGGGCCCGACCTCGCGCTCGAGACCAGGCGCGCCCCGCCGTGTGGACCCACGGGGGGCAGCCCTCGCTGCATGCTGCGGGCCGCGCTGCGCCCGAAGCCACGCCCGCTCACGACCTCGAAGCCGTCGAGGCGGCCGGTCTCGAAGTCGGCGATGACCTCGGCGCCGACCGGAACCTCGCGGGCTCGAGCCGGGACCAGGAACAGCTGCTCTCCCCGCCATGGGCTCACCATGCCGGCCACGGACATCCACCCGGTCAGCGGCCGGACCCGGGCGGGACCCCACAGACGCGCCCCCACGGTCCACCGGGCCAGGGGTCGGCGCAGCCACTGCGGGACGCTCCCCTCGATCCACACGCCGTCGAAGCGCCCAGACCCGAGATCCGAGATCAGCGCGGCCTGGAGCGCCTCCCGGTCGGCCTCGGGGACGTCATTGATGCCCATCGCGCCCACGTGCCCGGAGCCCCCGGCGAGGATCGACCACCACGGCCGATGCAGGGCCAGGATCTCGCCGCCTTCCGCCTGGGCTGCCTGGGATGCCCGGGCCAGGAGTCGGGCACGCAGGGCTGCGGCCTGCTCTCGCTGGTCCCGGGTGGGAATGGTCCGCCACGGATCTTGCCAGGCGTAGCTGTGGCCCAGCCCCGCCCGGACACCGCGGGTCTGGATGGGCTGATACTCGGGCTCGACCAGGAGCGCGAACAGCATCTGGGCGGCCACGGCCAGGAGGCAGGCGATCTCGAGGCCGCGGCGAAGCCTGGGCGAGGCAGCGGTCCGGGCACCCCGCGGGCGGGCGTCGGGCAGGGCCACGGCGAAGCAGGCCGCCCCGAGGCAGATCCCGGGGAGAAAGGCGTTGGGCTCGGCGTACTGGGTCGAGTAGCCCAGCGCGCTGACCAGCAGCCCCGCCGCGGCCAAACCCGACCAATACAGCACCCCGCGCGCGGCCCGGAGCCCCGCCCACAGCTCGCCGACCGCCGCCTTGCCGGTGGCCACGATCCGGGTGTCCGCGCGCGCCCGGAGCCGACCCAGAGCCTCGCCGAGTCGACGCCAGAACAGGGCGAATCCGGCCGCGCCCAAGACCACGGTGAGCCCAGCCAAAAACGGGGCCGCGTGCAGGAACATGCCCCAGGTCTTGGTCTCGAAGCGCTCGGCGTTGAAGGCGTGGGTCTGATGGGTCTCGTAGATCCACACCCACAGCCAGTCGTCGGTGAGCGCCTGGCCCACGAGCACGCCGCCCCCACACAGCAGGGCGATGGTCGCCGCGTAGAGCCAGACCTGTCGGGGCGCGATCAGCAGCCCGACCACGCCGCTGGCGAGCACGAATATGGCGGCCGTCTGCTTGGTCCAAAACGCCAGCGCGATCAGGACCCCGGCGAGCACCGCCCGACGCCTGTCGCCCTCGCTCTCACGCAGCAGGGCCAGGCCCCAGACCAAGAGCGCCAAAAACAGGGCGTCGCCGCGGGCCACGTCGAGCCACCGAAAGCCGAACACATAGCCCGAGTAGAATAGGCCGACCGCGGCCGCCGCGTGGGTCGTCGACTTGCCCTCGTAGCGAACCAATCGCCACAGCCCCGCCCCCGTCGCCGCGACGCTGAGCACGGAGATCGATCGGGCCAGCGCGAGCCCCAGAGGCAGGATCTTTCCCAGCGCAGCGAGCAGCGCCGGATACAGGGGCGTGTACAGAAACGGCACGAAGTCCGGGCTCGGCGGGCCGTAGATGGGCAGGCCCCGCTGCATCCGCCAGGCCTGCTGCAGGCTTCCCCCCTCCATCCACTCGAGTTCGAGGGGAAAGCCGACCCGCAGGGCGAACACCACCGCGAGCACCGCGACCCACAGACCCGCGAGCCCCACGACCACGCCTCGAGCCAGGACCAGTGCCCTCGAGGGAGGCGGGGGAGCCCGGGGAGGTCCCTCGCGTTCCGCCCCGGTCGACGTCTCGTCCAAGTCCCCGACCATGTCCAACCCCTCCGTCGACTCGCCCGAGCTGCCGTCCATCTCCTGGCTCGAAGTGCCGGCTGTTCCGTCCGAGTCGCGGAGCGATTCCCCGACCTCGACCTCGACCGGCGTCCGCTCATCCGACCCGCCGAGCGACCCCCCAGCCTCCCCCCGGTCACCCAGGGGCCGGTCCTCGATCTTCATGGACGCCGCTCCCGCGCGCGCGGGTCGAGGTGCTCGAGTCGATCTTCTGGGCGGAGGCAGCAGTAGTAGCGGCTCTCGAGCGGGCCATCCACGGCTCGGCGATGCACGATCGGTCCAGTCTCGACGCAGGCCCAGGCCATGCCCCTGCCCGCGCGCCGACGGGCGTCGACCCGGGTCGGGGGGCGGGTCGCCTCCCAACCGATGTGACACATGAGATCCGGGTCCCGGCGCCGGACGTAGGCCAGCGGCGCGCGCAGCTGGTGGCCCGGGCGGGCTCGCCCAGCGTCGGCGATCGGCTCCGCGACCTCGAGCACGCCCGGGTCGACGAGGCCGTAGCTGTCGAAGGCCGGCAGGCGCGAGGCGTAGGGCAGGGCCCCGGCCGCGCCGACGCTGATCCACGTGTCTGGGGGGACGCGCGCCGCCAGCTCGGCGCCCGCAGCCAGGCGCACCGCCGCGAAGCGATCCATGGCCGCGACCCCCTCGAAACCCGGCGTGCCCGGGACCGGGCGGCCGCGCGCGTCGTAGTCGAGGTGGAGGTGCGCGTGTGCCCGGTCTTCCTGGATCCGCCCGGGGATCCCCCAGGCGCTGGCGGCCGTGGCCGAGACCGCGACCAGGCCCCAGATGCCCGCGGCGATCACCGACCTGCGCTCGCCCAACCGCTTCCAGTTCGCCGCCCACACCCACGCCTCGGACCAGGCCAGCCCCAGCGACAGGGCACACAGCGCCGTCGCGGGCAAAAGGAAGCGGCTGTAGGCCATGAAGTCCCCCCCCACGGACCAAGCGTAGACCAGCACCACGGCGATCGGCGCTGCCAGGCTCAGATGCCGAGGTCGGAGCAGAACCAGGGCCGGCAGGGCCCACAGGAGCTGGGTCCGGGCAACCCAAAACTCGAGGTAGGAGAGACCCCAGGTGGCTCGCAACAGGGCCCCGTGATGTTTGACGGCCCAGGTGTTGGGGAGCCAGGCCCCGTAGTAGGCGTGCCGAAACAAGAACTGCCCGCCGACGAGGACCACAAACACAGCCAGGGCGAACGCCAGCCGGGCCCAGGGTAGGTGGGAGACCCGCTCGGCGAGCGAGCTCGGGGAGCCACCGCTCTGGGTCCCCCGCGGGCCGGCCCGGCGCCCATCGGCCACCCACCGCCCACCGGCGACCACCAGCCACCCGAGCCCAAAACCCGCGATCCACAGCAGCGTGTCGGGCCGGGTCAACCCAGCCACACCCGCGAGCGTCGCCGCCGTCACCACGCGCCCGCGCAGCCAGGCCCAGATCGCGCCCAGACCGAGGGCCAGCGCGACCCCGGTCTCGAGGCCGCTGCTCCCCCAGACCACGAACTCGGGCGAGGTCACGAGCAGCGCAGGAGCGAACAGATCGACGAGCTCGAAGGCCGGGGCCCTCGGTTCGCTGGATTGGGACCCACCCGGTTTGGGCCCAGATTCGGACCCAGACGCCAGGCGCAGCTCGGCCCCGATCCGGGTGATCGCAAGCAGACTGACCAACCCCGCCAGGCCCGTGAGCGCGGGCGCGAGCTGCTCGGGCGCGAGCCCCACGACCACCCCGAGGGCCAAGACCAAGACCCAGGCGAAGTTCGTGTACCCCTCGACGAACTCGAGCGGGTCCAAGTTGTAGACCAGCGCGCCCTGCTCCCCCAGGTTCCGCGCATAGCGAAAGCTGATGAAGGCGTCGTCGCACAGGAAGGTCCAGGCGCGGAGGTGCAGCAGGTAGACGAGGCCGATGAGCACGGCGACGACGAGCGCCGCACTCTGTGGGCGAGCACGTGGCGCGCCCGCGACTTGGACCCCAGCGAGCATCTGCGGCGAGCATGGTAACGGCTGGCCGCGCGCGCGCGCGGAGGCTGGACGCCCGATCAGCAGAGGGAGACGGAAAACGGCTGAAACACCTGTCTCGGGTGCCCTGTGCCCATGTTGGGGGGTCGTTAGTGGTACAAGCTGTGCACGCGGAGCGGATGCACGAGCAGACCCCAGCGAGCCTCGGCCAGGCCAGCGACGATCCCACGGCGCCGCACACCGAGCCCGGGTCCCCCGCAGGGGCGAGCGAAGGGGGCTCGCCCAGCGACCCGATCAAGCTGACCAAGCTGACCAAGCTGACCAAGCTGACCAAGCTGACCAAGCTGATCATCCAGATCCCCTGCCTCAACGAGCGCGAGCACCTGCCCGCGACCTTCGCCGACCTCCCGCGCAGCTTGCCGGGCATCGACGAGATCGAGGTCCTGATCATCGATGACGGCAGCAGCGATGGGACCAGCGAGGTCGCGGCGGCGATCGGTGTGCACCACATCGTCCGCTTCCCCCGCAACCAGGGCCTGGCCGCCGCGCACATGGCCGGGCTCGACGCCTGCCTGCGCCTGGGCGCGGACTACGTCGTCAACACCGACGCCGACAACCAATACAAGGGCGAGGACATCGGCCGGCTCCTGGCGCCCGTGCTCGAGGGCCGGGCCGACATCAGCGTCGGCGATCGCCAGACCGACACCATCGCCCACTTCTCGTGGATCAAGCGCCTGCTCCAGCGCTGGGGCTCGGCCCTGGTCCGCCGGGCCTCGGGCACGACCGTGACGGACTCGACCTCCGGCTTTCGGGCCATGAACCGCAACGCGGTCTCGACCCTGTTTGTCCACAACCGCTTCACCTACACGCTCGAGACCATGATCCAAGCCGGCGAGGCCAGGCTCGAGGTCGCCAACGTGGCGATCGAGACCAACGCCCAGACCCGGCCCTCGCGCCTGTTCTCTTCCATCCCCGAGTACCTGCGCCGCAACGGCTCGGTGATCTTCCGGGCCTACGGCATGTACTGGCCGGTGCAGACCTTCGGCTTCATGGCCGTCCTGCTCCTCTCGATCGGGCTCGGGCTCAGCGGTCGCTTCCTCTATTTCTACGCGCTCGAGCCCGGCGTCTCGGGGCACATCCAGAGCCTGCAAGTCGGCATTGGCGCGATCGTCCTCGCCTTCGTGGTCGGGCTCATGGCCCTGCTCGGCGATCTCCTGGCCACCAACCGCCGCCTCAACGAGGCCCTGCTCGCGCGAGTCCGCCGCCTCGACGCCCACATGGCCGACGAACGCCGAGGTCGAGGCCTGAGCCTCGAGGGGGTGCGCTCGACCGGTGCGCGCGCCTGGACCAGGGCCGCGTCGACTCCAGCCGCAACCGAGGGGGAGGCCCAGCCATGAGCGAGAACGTCGTCGGTAACTTCGAGGACAAATACGCGTCGAGCAACCCGATCGCCAAGCTCTTGGTCTCGGGCTTCCTCGACGCGGTCGGCGAGCTCTTCGTGCTCGCCAAACCCGGTGGAAAGTCCGTGCTCGAGGTCGGCTGCGGCGAGGGCAAGCTGGCCACGCACCTGATCCGCAACGCGCCCGAGCCCGACCGCTACCTGGCCACAGACCTGTCCCTGGCCGAGCTCAGCCCTGAGCTCGACCCGCGCATCGAGACCGCCGAGGCCTCGATCTTCGACCTCCCCTACGCCGACGACAGCTTCGACATCGTGGTCTGCTGTGAGGTCCTCGAGCACGTCGAAGATCCACGCCGGGGACTCGAGGAGCTGGCTCGGGTGGCCCGGGACCGGGTGTTGATCTCGACCCCTTGGGAGCCCGTGTGGCGCGCCCTGAACATGGCCCGGGGCAAGTACTGGCGACACCTGGGCAACACGCCGGGACACATCCAGCACTTCTCCCGGCGCGCGCTCGAGTCCCTGGCCCGCAAGGAACTCGCCGTGTTGAGCACGCGCAAGCCCTTGCCCTGGACGGTGATCCTGGGTGAGCCGCGATCCTGAGCGCCCGCCCCTGGGGGCGGAGCCGACAGGTCCCCCCCAAAACCCGGCGCCACCAGGTCCGGCGATCCTGGGTCCGATGACCCCGGGTCCGGTGTCTGTGTCTACAGGTCCCCCCGATCCGAGCGCGGATCCCGCAGGTCCGGTGACCCTGGGTCTGTGGGGGCGCATGGGCGCTGGTCTGGCCAGCGCCTGGCCGGCCCTGAGCGTGCTCGCGTTCGCGGCCTGGCTGCTGTGGCCGGTCCCCCGCGGACACATGCCCCTGTCGGCCGACCACACCGTCCACCTTACCCGCATCGTGCTCACGGCCCGGCGGATCGGGGACAGCGCCTCGCTCTCGGGCTGGGAGCCGACCTGGTTTTTCGGCTTCCCCCTGGGCGACCTGTACCCACAGCTCGGCGACCTGGGCATCATCGCCATCCACAGCTTGGGCCTGGGCGCGCTCGACTGGCCACAGGCCTACGCCCTGGGCTTCTACCTCGTGTTCGCCCTCCAGGGCCTGGTCCTGATCCGGGTCGCTCGTCTGTTCGGGTTCGGGCCGTGGCCGGGCGTGGTCGCGGCCCTGCTCATGCTCGCCGACGCCGGGTTCACGCGCGAGGGCGGCTGGATGTACACGGTCTACTTCGGGGTCTGGCCTCAGGCCCTGGCCACGAGCCTGGCCTGGCTGGGGCTCGGAGAGCTGGCCCGGGGACTCGGCTGGCGGCCGAGCGCGGGACCCACCCAGACACCCGCCCCCAACGACTCGGATTCACACACGCAGACCCGGGCGACCTTGTGGGCCGGCCTGTGCTTCGGCGGAGCCCTGCTCGCGCACCCGATCGCCCTCCCGACCCTGGCGATCGGCGGCCTGGTCATGGCCCTGACCTTGATCCCCCGAGGGAGCGTGCCCTGGCGCCTGGCCGTGGCCCGCTGCGTATTGGCCGCCGTGCTCGGCGCAGCGCTGGCCGCGTGGTGGTGGCTGCCCATGCTTCAACACCGGGCCTGGATGGCGAGCTACGGCTGGCTCTTCGCCCCCCTCGAGACCATGTTCGGGTGGCTGCGCGAGGGCGGGAGCTTCACCCAGCGCATGCCCATGGCCGTGGGCGTGGCCGCCGGCCTCGGTCTGATCTTGGCCAGCTTGGGCGCGGGTCGATTCGCCCGCTTCGTGGCCCTGTTCGCGCTCCTTCAGTGGCTGCTGGCGAGCAGCGACGTGTTTTGGGAGCTGCGCCTCGATCGCTTCAGCGAGGGCTTCACCCACCTCCAGTACCAGCGCTTCTTGATCGGTGCGAAGCCGGGCCTGTTTCTGTGCGCGGGCCTGGCCGTGAGCGCGCCCTTGGCCTGGGCCCGGGCCGCCCTCGCCCGAGCTCGGCTCGAGAGCCCACCCCCAGACGCCCCCGCACCCTCGCACCACTCTCGCGGCCCAAACTCGGCCCCGAGTCTCGCCCAGCCCTCGCTCCGCAATCGGATCGCCCTGTTCGCGGCCGCCCTCGGCCTGGGTCTCGGCGCCGCCGCCTTGGGTGTGTGGCTGGTCCAGGACACACGGGCGAGCCTCGCCGAGCACGGCGTCGGCGAGGTCCAGACTGAGCGCATTCCCAACGATCCAGACTTCGACGCAGACTACGCAGAGTTCACGGCCTGGGCGGCCGAGCAGTGGACCGCCCGCGAGACCGACTACCGGATCAGCGTGAGGGCCCCCCGCAACCAACACTGGTTCATGGACGCCCCGGTGTGGACGGACACCCCCCAGCACAAGCAGGGCTTCACCCCCGGCGACAACTTCGTACACAAACCCGAGTCGGGGCAGCGGGCGCTCCTCAACGCGCTGGGGGTCCGCTGGGTGGTCAGCCGCGGCCGCAGGCCCCGCCCCGCCCGCGCCTCCGAGGTCGCCCGCTTCGGCGCCATCTCGGTCCGACCTCAACCGGGGGAACCCTGGCCCTTGGTCTCGCTCCGCCCCGGCCCCGACAACCAATCCCAGCCCGAACAGGCCCAGCCCGAACAGGCCCAGCCCGAACAGGCCCAGCCCGAACAAGCCCAGCCCGAGAGTCGGGTCGAGCTGCTCGAGGCCGATCCGCGCGGCGGTATTGTGGAGGCTCGGATCCTCGATCCGGTCCCGGGTCAGCGGGTCGTGTTTGCGATCGCCGGCTACCCGCGCTGGCGCCTGAGCCTCGACGGCGAGCCCCTGAGCTGGATGGAGGTCCCCGTCCTCGGCGAGGGCCTTGGGGCGACCTTGGACGAGCGCAGGGCCGGGGTCCTGCGCGGCGGCAAGGCCCGGGG
>CAYVJQ010000189.1:0-8970 GCA_964451725.1 uncultured Nannocystaceae bacterium
ACCGCGAGAAGCCCGTCTTCACAGCTACCCTAGCAGCGGGGGTGTCCCGGGGCGACATCAAAGCTGTGCGCCTCGCGTCAGGACTCCTCATACGTGCTCACGAGGATACGAGCCTGCGCGTGTGGTCGGCGGACGAGTACCCAGTGGCGAGGTGCCGGAATCAGTCAGCAGTCGGCTTGGGGCGAGGATGTCGCCAGCCTCGGACGTCGAGCGCTGGTGCGTATGTCACCAACAGGTGCGCTCCACGAGGTGGAGCATGACGGCGGGGGCTCCAGCACCGGGAGCGCGGTGTCGTGGCGCAGCAAGGGTCACCGACGAAGGCTTGAGGACCGCGTGGCGAGACCCAGTACCGGTTCGACCCCGGCCACGCGTCGACGTTCGGCTTCATGCCCGGGACGATCACCAGCCTCCGCGTACTGCAGGCTTCGTATCGGTTCTACAAGACCCACCGGGGCACCGCCGTCGACCGCTACGCGCTGCGGTCGACGGCATCAACAAGCCCTGCTATCAATCGCCCAAGGCGTTCAACGGCAAGCCAGACTATCGGCAGTTTGTCGTCGAGTCGGTCTGGCCGCTGAAGGTACTGGGGTGGGCCTACGGCGGGGTCCAACTCAACGCGACCACGCCGGGCGAGTGCTACCCGAGCACCAAGAAGATGCTCCTCATCATCCTTACAATGCTACGGAGTATTCCAACTTCCTTTTTTTAGTTCGGCGATCGCGGATTGCATCTTGGCTCGTTTCCGGTCCCACCCAGCCAGCGCCGGAAACATATTGGCAACATGGCCAATCATCTCGGTGGCACCATGCACAGTGGTGCTGATGTGAGGTGAGCCCATGAAGTATCCGGCCCTACACAAATTCGTGATTCAGGTAGTGGCGCTCCACGTGTACGCGATGACAAGCACAGTCCCTGTGCTGATCGCGCCCGCGCTCAGCAAGGGTCGGTACCTCGGGCGTCGCACACACGCCCGACGACCCGGGTGTCGCGCAAGATGAGCGCGGCGGGGTTGCTTCGTCAGTCCGAGCCGGTCCACCAATCTCCGGGGTCGATCTCGGGGAGGCGACGGATCAGCTCGCTGTCCCACAGGACCGTGGCCGGGCCGCCGTGATCGACCACCATGCCTCTTGAAGGTGCCATCGGGGTAGCTCACGCTCACGCCGACGCGCGCGACGGGACCTCGATGGAAGGCCTCGGACACAATTCCATTTGTGTCGACGCCAGAAACGCCGGGCTCGGTGCTCTCCTCCCGCGGGTCCCAGACCACGCTGTCGGGCATCAACCGGGGGGTGGAGTCGCTCCCGACGACGATTCCGGCCAAGTGGGTCCCGAGAATGCGGACTACCTTGCTGGGCTCGGCGGTGTCGGACTCGTAGATGCTCAGGTAGAGAAGGGTGCCTCGATCTTGGTTCAACATGACTACTCGCTTCGTTGGTGTTGGGGTGGTGGGAACAATCAGAGGGTTTCACAAGCTGCCGACCACTCGCCGGCCTCGATCGCGGCGATGCAGTTGTCGACGAGCAGTTCCTTGGCGATCTCAGACTTCGTGGGGTCCTTGGGCTTGCGCGCGTCGAGCTCGGCCTTGGTCACCTTGGTCAACGAGCCCGCGGTCTCGGCCAGCTTGCCGATGTCGGGGATTGCGGCCTTGTCCCCACCGGTTGCGACGCCGAGTTTTGTTAGCGCTCCGGTCTTCGGATCCACGGAGAACGAGATCTCGACCTTCTTGTTGCCGCGCGGGATTATCAGCGGTAGCACTGGACCGTACTGGGCGATGGTCATCGCGTCGGGGCCGAGGCGGATCTTGTCGGCTTCGAGCAGGCTGATGCTCGCGCGCCCGGGGACGCGGTAGTAGAGCGCGGCCTCTGTGTCCTCGCTGACTGTGTGACTCGCGTGGACGGTGCGCGCGTGGGCGTTGATCGAGTCTTCGGTCGAGAGTTCGAGGGTCACCGCGTGCGCTCCCGCTGCGACCGCGCTGGCCTCGAACTCCGGGGGAACGACGCAGTTCGGGTTGTCGATCCGGATGCCTGCCTGCTTGTCGTAGGTCCACAGCAGGAATGTCTCGATGGCCTGCTCCGCCGACGAGAAGGACTTGTCGCTCGGATCGAGCACGCAGCGGACTTCGCCGACGAGGATCTTCTTCTCGCCGCTGAACAGGCGCCGGAGCTTGCCGCGCTCGTCGTCGAGGATCTTCAGTTGATCCGCAATGTCGAAGGGCTGGCGTCCACCGCTGCCGTCGATCACACGATCTCGGGCCTGGCGGAGCTGCCTCAGGCGTTCGAGGGCCTGGTAGCACGAGTCGAACTCCGGACGCTGCTGGAGCGCCGGCGTGATGTTCCCGCGCTTGTCGACGGCCGCTGTTGCCGGATCCTCATCGCTCTTGCTCGCGGGCGATCCATACACGCTCCCCACGATCGTCGCTACGGCCGATAGCACGTCGACAACCACCGCCGCGGCGATCTCTCCGCTTCGGTTCGTCGCGTTCGACTCGCCGCTCGTGATCAGACCCTCGACCGCGAGGCTGAGCGCGAGCTTACGATCGTGGCCGGCCTTGCCCTTCAGCTCGATAGCGAAGATCTGATCCGCATCCGGGCGTGCGGCAGACTCGACGCGAAAGTCGCTCTGACCCGTCTTGACGGTCTTCTTTGTCGGTAGTTCGTTGGGGTCGAGTTCGGCGTCGCTGTAGGCCTTCCACAGTGCGAAGTTCTCCACGTCCCAGTCCTCGCCGTTTGCGCGGTCGAACGCTGTCTTTGGCTGATGGCTCTGCAGCGCCTTGGTCAGCTCGACGCACCTGGGGACGTCGACAGAGATCGCCTTGAGCTTGGCCCCGACGACGAGCTCGGTCCGCGGGAGTGCGTAGTAGACGGCATCGGTGGCGGGCTCGGGGCTCGGGCTGACGGTCGGACCTGAGACTCGGATGGAGGGAAAGGGCTTGGCGCATCCGCTCGAGAGCAGGGCGGCCGTCGAGAGTCCTAGGAGGAGGGATCGGGTGTATTTGGTCATCGTGTTGCTCGTTCAGGTGTCGTAGGAAAGGTTCGTGATAATCCACAGCTCGCGGGCGACTCCGGCTTCGACGATCGCGTAAGGTATCCACCAGCTGCCGCGCTTGCCCACCTCGGGGCCGCGTGAGTCCTTGACCCGAAACGCGCCTCGGCGGGCGCCGAGGGCGTGGTCGTCGTAGCCGTGAACGACGACTGCGTGGCCGGGCCCGACCGAGTCGAGGCCTCGCAGGAAGTGCTCTCCGGGCTGCTCGAGGCCTTCGGCCTTCTCGCCCAGTGTGAAGCCGAGGATCAGGGGAAAACCGGCCGCGAGCGGGCGTTTCCAGTCTTCGACTCGTCGGGGCTTCGACGCCGGGCGGTAGGGTCGCTCGGTGATCAGGCCTCCGAGGCGCTCTCGTGGGGCGAGACGATGCTCCCGAGCCCGGAGTTTGGCGAGCTCTGTGGGTTGCACCCTCGCGCCGCCCTGCGTGAAGGGATGGGGGTGATCGACGAAGGGGGCGATGCCTTCGTTCACCGCGACGACCAGGCCTTGGGAGATCCCGATCTCCGCTTGGTTGAGGCGAGCGCGGACGTAGTTGAACAGCGCAGACAGGCGAAGCGCGTGGTCGCGCTTGGCGTCGAGGATCTCCATCGCCGTCGCTACCGTGCAGGATACGCAGCAGGGGATCTCGCCCTGATCCCGGACGGGGAAGGGGTGGCGGAGTCGAATGTGGTCGGGCAGCCCGTCGGAGATCGCGCGCTCGATGTCGATCGAGGGCGCGTCGAGCTCCTCGGGGCTCGACCACGCCAGGCCGGTAGACTTCGGGGGCATCGCTCAGACAGTCCGAGGCAACGCGGAGATCAGTTCATTTTTCTTGGGGCAACGACGGGCCGGGTGGTCGACTCTCACCCGCTGGAATGTCCGCGTCGAGCCGGCCACGGAGAGCCCGAGCCCAGGCGCCGAGGTCGTCCTCGGTCGTCTCGGGGACGCCCAAGACTTGCTGCATCCGACAGAGCTGTTTGTGCAGCTTGTGTTTGGCTCTTCTCAGCGTGCTTCGGATGGTGTTCTCGGGCAGACCCAGGACTTCACCGATCTCCCGCCCGCTGAGGTCCTGCCAGTAATGGAGTTCGACGACCGTCTGCTCGCGGAGGGGAATGTGCCGCAGCGCCTCCAGCAGCATCCGTTCATTGGCGCTCCGAGCGAGGACGGAGGACGGGCGATCGCTCATCTCTGCGATTGGATGGTCATCGACCGGGTCGTGTCGATCGAGCTTTGCCCGTGCCTCCCAGTGTTTGAAGCACTGGAATCGGGCGATTCCGAGCAGGTATGAGCGAAAGGACGCGCGACCCTCAAAGCGATCACGGCCCTCGACACAGGCCGTGAAGGTCCGCTGTATCAGCTCCTCGATCTCAAGTGGGTCGTGGACTTTGTTGGCGAAGAAGCGTCGGACCGCTTCGAAGTGACGCTGAAATAACGCGCCGCCTGCGCGCCTGTCTCCGCCGGACCAAGCCTCGAATAATTCGGCGTCCGAGGGCACCGCTGACTCTAGCACCGGTGGTATGAGAAAATCGAACGGATCGCGGCGCGAGTCGGACAAAGTAGACGAGTCTCGTTTGAGCGGCCATCGCCTTGTCGACAGTGGAACACACTCCCTCATTTGAACTCGCGCCGCCTACGGCATCGCGAGGAGACGAGCTCATGCGCTCGCGAATCGCAACCGCGATGTTTGGAGATGCGCTCAAGTCGCAGACGATCGCGCACTACGAAGTAACCGGTCGCATAGGGGTGGGGGGCATGGGTGTGGTCTACGAGGCGATCGATCGGCGCCTCGATCGTCCCGTCGCGCTGAAGCTGCTCCGTCGCAAGGCGATGTCCGAGGACCACGAGCTCCGCCTCGTCCGCGAAGCGAGGTCCCTGGCCAAGCTCTCGCACCCCAACGTCGTATCGGTCTACGAGGTCGACAAGCACGAGGGCGATGTCTATGTCGCTATGGAGTTCGTTCGCGGCCAGACCCTGTGGGCGTGGCAGCAAGAGCGAGACCGCTCATGGTCCTCGATTCTGGCCTATTACCGGCAAGCGGGGGCGGGGCTCGCCGCCGCGCACGCGGTCGGGATCATTCACCGCGATTTCAAGCCCACCAACGCGCTCGTCGGTGACGATGGACGAGTTCGGGTTGCCGACTTCGGGCTGGCGATCGAGCGAGGTGTCGCGCCGGGCCCGACGCAGTCCCGACTCTCCGAGTCGGGAGCCCCGGGAAGCGGCGAGACCATCGCCGTCGCGGGCACGCCGGGGTATATCGCGCCGGAGCTGTTTCGTGCGTGCGCGCCCGACGAGCGCAGCGATCAATACTCGTTCTGCGTGGCGCTGCTCGAAGCCTTGATCGGGCAGCGGGCCTCCACGGTGGAGGTGTCGGCAGTTCGAAGAGTGCGGCCGCGATGGTTGCGAGCCGCGATGCGGCGCGGGCTCGAGCAGAGCCCCGACGAGCGCTGGCCCAGCATGAATGCCTTGCTAGCGGCGCTCGACACCGAATCGCGCGTACGCCGTCGCCGGGCGGGGAGTCTCATCGTGGTCGGGCTTGGGCTCGGGCTCGCCTCGGCGACGATGCTCGACGGGGACGCGGAGCAGCTTTGCACGGATCCCTCGCCTCGTTTCGACGCGATCTGGACGACCGCGCGGCGCCGGGGGATTGTTCGACAGCTGGGGGTAGTCGGGCCCTGGGCGACGCCGCTCGCCGCTCGGATCGACACTCACCTCGGAGACTACCGTGGGCGTTGGGTCCGGGCAGCCGAGCGGGTCTGCGAGTCGACCCATGTCTACAAGCTTCGCTCGTCCGAGAGCTTCGAGCGCGCCTCCGTGTGCCTTGAGCGGCACCTCCAACGTCTCGACCAGCTGCTGAGCTCGCTCGAGATCGCTGAAGCCGAAGCGCTGGGGAACATCGAGCGGCAGCTCGCAGAGCTCGGCGATCCGAGTGTTTGTACGCGCCAGAGCCAAGCCCAAACTCCGCGTGACAGCCACACCCCGGCGGTCGAGGCCGGCGTCGATCGTGCTCGCCTCGCGCTCGCGGCCGGGGATGACGCGAGCGCAGCCCGGGTCGCGCAGGAAGCTGTCGACAGCGCGAAATTGGGCCAAGATGCGGTCGTCCTCGCGGAGGCCCTGCTCGTGCGCTCCCAGATCCACCGGCGCGGTGGCGAGTGGGTCGAGGCCGAACGAGCTGCGACCAAAGCCCTGCTCGCGGCCAACCGCGGCGGCGACTCGGTCGGTGCCTTGCGGGCTGCCTGCGGTCTCGTCAAGCTCCACGCACTGCGTGATGCCAGCCCTGCCGAGGCCCAGTTTTGGTACGAACTCGCTGTCGAGGCTCACGCCCGCATCGAAGAACCGGGGGTCCTCGAGGTGGAACTCCTCGGCGCGCACGCCTCCCTCGCCCGCAGCCAGTCGAGTTTCGAGGTGGCAACTCGTGACCTCGAGCGCGCGATCGAGATCGGTCGCGTGGGTGGAATCGATCGCTTTCACCTCGAAGAGCTCGAGCTCGAGCTCGCAAACAACCTGGCTGAAGCGGGGCAGACCGAACGAGCGCTCGAGCGCTACCGCGGGCTTCGGGGCAGCCGCGAGCAGCGGCTCGGGGCCGGCCACCCGGGCGTCGCTATCATCGACTTCGATCTCGGCTTCACCCAGCTCGAGCTCGGCGAGGCCGAGGCTGCGATCGTCAGTCTGGAGCGCGCGCTCGCCGTTCAGCGGGCTGTGTTTGGCCGCGACTCGGTACGAACCCTCCCGACCTTGATCAAGCTCGGCGAGGCCCACCTCGCGCTCGGCCGCTTCGATCGGCTCGAGGAGCTCGCCCTCGAGGCGCTGGAGCTCGAGCGGCGCACCCTCGCACCGAGCGAGGCTCGCCGTCTCAACGCCACGTCCCTGCGCCGCGCCGCGCGAGCCGCTCTGGCGGACTTCGAAGGCCTGCTCGAGCTCGACGAAGATCTGATCGAAGAGCTCGGCGACGCGATGGCGCAACCGGAGCGTGCGGCCATCCTCCACGAGATCGCCTGGACCCTGTGCCGCCTGGGCCGTCCCGAACAGGCCGCCTCGCGTCTCGCCGGAGCACGTAGACTGGCGGAGGGCCTCACGCTGGTCTACGTCGATTTGACGCGAGCCGAGATCGCGTTGCGGACTGGTGAGCTCAAGGAGGCTAGCGAGGGACTGGACGAGCTTCGGGCGCGGATCGAGGCCTCGGGTGATCTCGCGGGTCGAGCAGAGTATGCCTGGCTCATTGCTCGGGCCGAGGAGGGGCGCGACGCGGAATTCGCGCGTGAGCTTGCCGAGCGTGCGCTCGAGCTCTACGAGCCGCTGGGGGCCCCTCCAGACATTCAGGGGGATCTGTTGCGTTTGAGTGGACGCGAGGAGTCGGGCAATGCTGAGTGAGCGGAAGCGAGTCATTCTGGTCGGGTTCGTGTTGTCCCTCGTGGGTGGCTGCCAGACTCATCCTGGGCGCGGCCCCGAGCGCGGTGACGCCATCTACGTAGCGAACTACTGGGATCGTTCAGAGTGGATGATCAAGCGCGACGCGGTCACCGGATACCTCGGGATCGACTACGATCCCCCCAGCTCGGATTTCGCTCTCGCGCGGGAAACAAAGGACTTGGAGTTGGACTTTGACGTCAAACGCGTCGTCCAGATCATCGCGGCCTGGCCTCAAGGGGAAGGGTTTTATGCCAAAACTCCCTACACCATCCGGGATCTTCGACAATCGGGCATGCCCCTGTGCGATGATGTCTGGGGCGGGAAGTATCGCGGGCTGCGCTACGTCCATAACTCTTGCTCGGGGGTTCTCCTGGACAAAACACACGTCCTGACCGCCGCACACTGCGTCAGAATATGGACGGACCCGGCGCAAAAGATGTTCGTCATTCGCGGCCGCTTCGAGGACCACGGGTCCGACCTCCTTCAGTGGGAAGATGCTCGGCAGGTCGTGTGCGCGTCCAAATACAAGTGCAACACCGACGCGTGCCGTATGCGCAGCGGGAGGATGATGCCCACCGATCTCATGGTGCTCCAGCTCGACAGAGAGTTCGAGAACGTCGTAGAACGCACCCCAATCGCATGGGTAGAGGACGACAACCCGATTCGGGTCTTGTTTCATCCGCTCGGGATGCCGTTGATGGCGAGCCCCTGGCTGCTCGCGGAAGACTGCGACACGGAGTGGACCTGCCGCGTCCCCGTCGACAACGCGCGTGGGGGATCTGGAGGCGTCGTTATCAACAAGAACAAAAAGGTTGTGGGGATCATCGGTGGGCACACGAAAGACTCGGTGCGCGGCAAGTGCTGCCTTGAGTTCGAGCACGATGATCGCGGCCAGATGTTCAGCCGTGCGACCCGCGTTTTGCCGATAGGGAAACCCAAGAAGATCAACCTCGAAACCGAACTCAAACTATGCAAGTGAAGAAGATAGACAAAATGGCAAATGTTCAATGGGGAATCAAGCTCAACCCAGGAATTCAATACCGGTATTGCGGATTCGACTCTGTCCCGGTGGTCGTGGTGAAGGAGTCCAACGGAGTCTACTCGCTCTATCTCGGGAACGCAGGCATCGATGAGATCATGCTCTTGTTCCTCAACGCCAATGAGTCCAGCTGGAGCATCAAGTTTCGACCGAAGGACTCAGCAGGCCAACCAACCGGTCCGCTGGATATCGCTAAAATGACGATCAGGAACATCACGGGAGCCAGCCAGGCGTCGGCTCGTTGGGAGTGGGACGACACCGCCAGCGAGCTGGAAATTTGGTTCGACAACTTCAACGATGATCTTGACCAGGTGGACTTCGTGTTCGATGGTACTGTCGGGACCCCAAACGCGAAATTCAAGGTCACGGTCAAGCGGGATACCACCCAGTTGACTTGCGCGTAGCGGCTCTGCGGATCTCAGGGGAGTGCGCTGGCTTACGCTGCAACCAGGCGTCAGCATTGACTGTTCGCAATCTCTCAAAGAACGAGTTCGAGTCCCTTTGCC
>CAYVJQ010000190.1:0-8938 GCA_964451725.1 uncultured Nannocystaceae bacterium
GGTCTGCTGTGGAGGCAGCGTAACTGAGGTGTCCACCAAACTGGGGGAAGGCCACGTGGCGCTGGCAGAAGCGAAGCGGCGCTACCTCGCGCGCGAGGGTGCGCTTAGCGATCCCTATTTCTGGGCGGGCTTTATACTTTTCGGATCCGGATGAGCTGCTGGCCCCCGTAGGAGATCGTCCCGATCAATCAGGAGGCGACGTGGTCGAAGATGATGGTTAGCACGGCGATGCCGTCGTCTCCGGGCTTGGCGTCGATGCTCGAACCATCGGAGCGGGGCCGCTCGACACCGCGGGAGCGCAGGCTTTGTTTCTTCCGGTTTTCGATTCGCTTGCGTCGGTCGTGGCGCTGCACTGTGGGCTCGGGGTCGTCCTCGACGAGCTCGCCCTTGCCCACGCGGATTTCTTCGACTAACCCGCCGAGGGCCGGGTCCGAGCTGGGGAGTGGATCTCGGGACGAGATGAGGACCAGGACTTCTTCGCCGGTGTTGTCGTCGAGGACCAGGAGGTCCCCGAGCGGCGACCCTGCGGGCGGCAAGCGATGGGTGCCGGGCTCGAGCTTTGCGGGTTCGTCACCGCGGGGATAGAGCACAGCCGACGAGCCGTCGCCGCTGCGGTAGAGCAGAGTCAGGTGTTGAGGCGAGCGCAGATCAACCTCGACGACGAAACTCTCGCCGCTCTTGAGACGGGCCCCGTCGATTGCGACATGGAAGTTGTCGCCGTGAGGCGTAAGCATCCGCATCGAGATTTCGGCACCTTCGACTGCGAGTTCTTCCTCGACCTCGGAGGTGCGGAGGATCCCCCGTGCCGTCAGCCCAGTTGGACGCGCGGCCGTCGCTTCGGCCCCATCTGCGCTCGGTTGGGGCCGTTCGGTCGCGGGGGCGCGGCCGTGCTCCTCACAGGCGAGGAGTAAGAGGAGCGCGAAAGCGGCGGCCCATGGTATGGCAAGAAACTTGTTGTGGGGAGTCATGGTTCTTCGTTGCTCGGGGGCAGGTCTTGGGCGCAGCGAAAGCCGACGTCGTCAAACAGGATCTGGCGGGTGTCGAACAACGCTGCGCTCGTCGGTGTCGAGTCGCCGACACTGCGACCTGCGGAGCGGGCGAAGATCCTGGGCCACGCCCAACTCCCACCCTTGAACAGGTGGCAGCTGCGAACCCCAACCTCATGCTCGGCGAGCGTGCCAGCCTCGACGCAGCGATCGACGCCCTCGCGCACGGTGGTCTCGTCGAGGTACTGGTCGTTGACCCACTCCGAGACCCCGCCGCCAAGATCGCGGATCATGGCCCACGACTCATCCGCCGCCCCGGCCCCAACATGCGCAGGCCCGTGATGCTCGTCCTTGCACTGCCCATCCGCGACGCGATCGACGACGATCTCGGAGCAGCCCCGCTTCTTGCCCCATGGATAGCTGTTGGAGCGATCAGTTCCGCGCGCGGCCCACTCCCACTCGGCCTCGCTCGCAAGGCGAGCTGCGCGAGAGCGACAATACGCGTCGGTGAGCTGCCAGCTGACGAGCGCCGCGGGGAACTCACCACGACCCGGCACAACTTCGAGCTTGCCCTCGGCGTCGAGCTGCCACTGCGAGACCGCAGGATGCCCATCCGCAGCTGTTGTGCCGAGCTGAGCGACCACGTTGCCCTTGGCGTCGAGGATCAGCTGGCCCTCGACCGCCAACTCGCCACGGCCGACGCTACCCCGCAGCCAACTACCTAACTGGCGCACGCTGACCTCGTTGATGTCGAGGAAGAAGGCGTCGATCTGGGCCTGGTCATGGATACGCTGCTCTCGTGTCCAGGTTTGCTCCGAGCAGTCTTCGGGATCCCAGCTCAGGCGCTCAAGAGCGCGGCAGGCTCGGTAGGCATCCTTCCACTCGGTTTGAGAGCTGCCACGTACGAAGGTCCCTCCGCGGACGCGACGCATGCCCTTGGGTGGCTCGGGAACGGACAGCGCAGCTTGGGATAGTTTAGTCGTGGTGGGATCGTGCGCGGGGTCTGGTCTGGTGGACGCTCTTTCGGGGCCGGCCGGCTGATTCTCGGCATTGTCCGGAGTCTTTTCGCAGCGAGGATCAGGCGAGCTCAGATAGAAGGTCGCTACACCGACGACCAGCGCGACTGCGGAGCCGCCGACGGCGTCAACTTTCCAGCCGGCCAGGGGCCCCGGCATCTGACCAGCGGTTGGCGTGATTGCTACCTTCATGCGCCCCGTCAGGGCGCCGCCAAGCAGCCCCGCGCCGAGCGCGACGAGGGTCTTGACTGACAAATCTGCAGACGCCGGGAGGCAGGATGCCGACAGCTGGATGGCGATCGAAATGAGGATCAGTGCGACTCCGCTCACACCCGCCACCAACCCGTGGCGCGAGCCCGGACCACCATTATCAGGCTCATCGCCGTGGTCGGGCGCCTCGTTTGCTTCGGGTTCGGGTTCCGCCTCCTCGGTCTCCGACTTGGTGTCCGCGTCCGCCTTGGGCTCCCCGTCGGACTCAGAGTTCGCCACTGCCTTGGCCTCGTCTCGCGTCTCGGGCTTGGGTTCTGCCGATTCGGAAGAGGCCGAGGCCGCGGTCCGAGCATCGGATGGGCCGTCCGGGCCCGGGGCTCTAGGCAGCTCAACCCGGACCCGAGCAAGGAAGGATGCAAGTTCTTCCGGAGCGCGGACATGAGTGAGCTCGTGCATGACGTTAGTCCACATGTCGCGCGGCGATCCGTGGAGGTTGAAGCTCGTAACATTGACGGATGCGCGCACGAGCAGCGCTCGCGCTGCCTTCTCGGCACCACGATGACGGGCGAGGAATTCGACGAGTTCGTTGATGGACCCGCTCATTCGGTCCGATCCTAACATGAGGCCAGCGAACAACTTGGATGGACTCGCGGCATCCGCGAGCTTACCTCCGCGCACGGGTGTTCGTCATCGAAGTCAGGGCCTGCCCACCCTGCCGAGGTCCGACGAACTTGATGAAGATCGCAACGGAGCCAGAAATGGTCGCGCGCGCCTTGTCTGCGGTTGGACTCAGGTGACCGATGCACTCCCGGCGGAGGCTCCTGATCCAGCGCTCGGCGAATGTGTTCTGCTATGCGGAGCGGATCACGATCCCAGATCTGGCTCGCGTCCACCACTAAGGCGTCGATGGTGCCATGGGTGGAATGTGGGGCGATAGTGAACGTCCCCGGCCCAAAGATCAGGTGGCTCGTGACCGCCAACGAGCGGACGCGGCGAGCAGCGTCGAGGCATAGGCTGCCGCTAGTGTCGGGTTCAAAAGTTCGGATGGGAGTGGCCGTAGTACTTGCTCCTCAGAGCCACATCCGTGGCAGGTCACAGTCCGGCTCGGGAGACGGCCCCCTCCTGGTCTTCTTGAATCGTACGCTAGTGTCGGGTTCAAAAGTTCTGACGGGGGTGGCCGCAGCACTTGCTCCACTGAGCAGCATCCGTGGTGGGCCACAGTCCGGCCCGGGAGACGGTCCCCTCCTGCTCTTCTGAATCGTACACTAGCAGCCCGTGGCAAAACCCCTCACGACGCCTCGCTTGGCCCTTCCGCCGATGGGCGCGTTGCCGAAACTTGCGGTACGCCCGGTACAGCGGCGTTTCAGCGCCTCGCCCTCGACGAAACTCCCGCGCGAGGTGACGCAATGGGTTTCACCACGGACTGCTAGGCTGCCGCCGTCGACCTTGCCCGTCGAGGAGAGAAGGGGATAAGTTGGCGCGATGCGAAGCGCGTCATTGTCATCGTTGCTCCTGGTGATTGCGGCCTGGCTCGCGTGTGCTTGTGCCACTCAGCCGACCACTGTCCCGCGGCCCGCCTCCTTGCTTCCCGACGATTTTGGCTATCCTCGCGATCTGTGCCATGCACGCCGAAATAGAGGCGTCGACCTCGACGCGAGCTTGACCGCGATCAAGGATCTACTTGGGCGAGGATGCCCACGCCAGGCCGAGCAGCTCGCCGGCGAGCTTAGCGACGAGGTTCCCCGTGACTCGGCCCGCGCGGCTCGCTTCAGGCTGCTGGCGCTTGAGATCGAGGTCGCGCGAGAGCTGCGTGGGCTCCATGGCTTCCAGCAGAACCTGATGCCCGAGTTCGACGCGGATATTCAGGAATACGTCGCGGACCACCTCGCCTTCATGGACGGCTTCGAGCAGCTCTCGCGCGACCTCGAGCAATTCGCCGGCCTCGACTACGTACATCGCCTCGTGGCCATACTCCAACAGAAGGTCAGCTCGGTGTGTGTGCCGCAGTCGCTGCTGGAGAACGAAGGTCGCGCGAAGGAGCTCTACGACGCCATCGTCGGGGACCACATCGACGAGCTGCAGCCGGCCTCATTCGCCAACGCCCGCGAGCACGCTCGCCAGGCGCTGTATACTTGCGATCCGGGCCGCGCGGTCGCCTACTTCGACGACGCCGCGGAGCGAGCGCAGAGCACGGGGCACGAGCAGGTCGCGCTTGAGATGCGAGTCCGCGCTCTTGAGGCCGAGCTCTTCGTAGGTGGCCACGCCGAGGCGCTGGAGCTCTTGCCGGGCGTGGACCAAAGACTGGCACTGGCGGGCCAGCTGCTCGCAGCTGAGCGTGATAAGGGGCCGCTGGCCGAACGGGCCAGGCGCGTCGAGTTCGGCCTCGATGAGCTCGGTGACGCGCTGCCCGGTGCCGCACGCAAGCCGGCATCGGCCAGTATGATCTCCCGGATCCGCGCGGCCGCGCGCCTGGGCCTCGCTCATGATTTACCCCGCAGTATCGAGGCTTCACTCGCGGCGATAGAGCTGGCGGAGGAGGCCGGGCGCGCAGATCTCGTTGACGCCGCCGGCTTCATGCTCGTCGTCGCACTGGCCGAAGCCGGCGATTCATCAACGTTCAGGGTCGCCGAGGAACTCGCGCGGAGCCTCACCGATCGTGGACTGGAAGGTGCGGTTCAGTTCGTCGGTCAGACCCTGCTCGATCGCGCCCTGCTGATGTCAGCCATGGGTCGCGGGCCCTCAGCGCTCGCGCTGCTCAACGCGCTGACCACCTTCGCCGGGTCGCGCCATCCATTCTGGATGTTGCAGAGCTTGCGCGCGAGGGCCGAGCTCCTGCTCGACGCTGGGCGCTTCGAAGAGGCAATCGAGATCAGCGACGCGATCATGGTGGAACTCGACGCGCGGCACGGTCAGCTATCGGCCGAATTCGTGAGTCATTTCCAAACGGTGGCACTGATCCTATACGGACGGGCGGTCGTCCACGTCGGGTTCGATTCCGACTTTGACGCCTTCAGGGTCCACCCCGATCGCGTCAACCGAATCATCGAACGTGGCGATCCCGCTGAGATCGCCATTCTGTTTGAGGGCACCTTTCCTGCCGGCGCGGCCACATCGCTAGACCTGCAGCTGTTCGCGGTGGGTCGATGTCGGGCGGCGCGAGAGCTCGGCGTGCGGGCCGCGTACGAACTGCTCAGGATCTCCGTTCGCACCCAGGTCGCTATAGAGAACGCGATGTCGAACGCGAGTAGCGAAGTGCTCGATGGTTTTCAGCGCGACCTCTATGCCGACGCCGATCAGCAGCTCCTCGCTTCTATGCACGCGAACACGCTCGTGAACTGTGGCGCGATCCTCGGTGATCCGGAGCTAGTCGAAGTTGGCGTGGTCCTTATGCGCTACGGTGCGCCGAGTCGGTTCGACGACGCGTGGCTCAAGACCCTCACCCCGGCTGACCTTGAGGCCAGTGGCGACCATGCACGAGCAGCCGCGATTTATCTCGACGCCGCCCGCGAGCGGCTCGAGGATTCGATCGTTGACTTCCCGGGGCCGGGTAGCTTTCAGACCGCCACGCTCCCCTACGAGCGCGCGGTCGCCAGCGCGGCCAAGGCCGGCGAACCGCGCCTGCTCGTCACCGCGCTCGAGGAGTCGCGCAGCCGCGATCTCGTGGTCATGCGCTCCAATTCGTCCAGGGCCAGCGAGGGCACCCTGACTGAGCTATCGAGGATCGAGGCCGAAATCGCCAGCGCGCAGGCGACCATTCGCCGCTATCGTTCGCTGCTCGATGCAGCCGAGGACGCGGCTGTGCATGACGAGCTTTCGCGTGCCATCGATGAGCTTGAGGCCAGCGTTCGAAGGTCGCAGGGCGAACGCGAGGGTGAGCACCAGCGGCTGGCGAGCACGAACGCGAGCTCCTATCGCGCCGCCGCGCTAGGACCGGTACCAACGCTCGCGCAAATCCAGGCTGAACTCGGCGCCGACGAGATCCTAGTCTACTTTATCGTTCAGCTTGAGGAGGCCTGGGCGCTGATCATCCAGCGAGGGCGGGCGCAAATTGTCCCGCTGCCGAGCCCCGGGACGCTTGGCATCCCTCGCCTGGACTTCGTGCTCAAAGAGCGACGGCGGCTCAACGCCAGGTTAAGCAGTCGGGGCCGCGGCGTCCTGCGCGGTAGCGCTGGGGAGCAAGCCGAGATACGCACCCAGCTCGCTGCACTCCGGACTGAACTCTACGAGCTACTCGTCGAACCCTGGGAGTCGCTCGTCGCTCCCGATAGACGCGTGCTCATCGTCCCCGATAAAGCGACCAGTGACCTCCCGTTTGCTGCCCTCGGCCCCCTCGATCGACCCTGGATCACACGCAACCCCATCCGAGTGGTCCCCAACGCCGCGCTGCTAGCGACACCGCCGAGTTCCGGCAAGCGGATCGTGGTTATGGGCGACCCCACACTCGGCGATTTTTCTCCAGCACCCCAGCGAGGCTCGCAGTCGGTCCTGAACGCGGCTAACGTCCAGTGGGGCACGCTTCCGGGCAGCCGTGCCGAGGCGAAGGCGGTCGCGGACATCTATCGGACGCGGGCGGCCCTCGGTAGACGGGCGACAGAGGCCCGCCTGCGCAAGCTCGCCCCCAAGGCGCGGGTGCTTCACCTCGCCAGCCACGGTATCGCCTTTCCGGCACGCCCGGACGAGTCCGCTCTGATCATGTCCGTGGCGCGGCTAGGCGAGCTCGACGACGGGATCCTACAGGCGTTTGAGATTCAGCGCATGCGCCTGCCTGGGACCTTGGTCGTGCTCTCGGCCTGCGAGACCGGCCACGGCCAGATGCGGGGCAACGAGGGCATGCTGGCTCTCGATCGCGCGTTCATGATTGCCGGCGCGGGCGTGGTCGTGTCCTCGCTGTGGCGGGTCGACGATGACGCGACGGCGGCGTTGATGGTTCGGATGCACGAAGAGCTGGTGCGCGGCCAGCCCGTCGACGTGGCGCTCGCCCGCGCTATGCGAGCGGTGCGCGAGTCCCCGGACCACGCGGACCCATGGTTTTGGAGTGGATTCCGTGTCGTTGGTGGCGGCTGGCGCTGACGGTGTACTCGGAGTCTGGCCTCCCCCGATCTCCTGGACATCTCCCGAGTGGAAGCGATACTGAAGGAGACGAAAATGGGAAAACGAAACTGTCGTCAGCCGAACCGAGGCTGACGATGGGAGACCAAACTCGAACGAAACCTGTCCCACTTTCGGTGACATCTTCCAGAGTGACGCGCTGCGCCGGATCGGGCCCGGGTCGGAGTGGTAGCCGGCACACCTCCAGACTGGCTAGACAGGGGACATCTCGGTCTCATGTTGCGTAGGTACGTTGTCGTGGGAGTCGGGGTGTCTATGAACTTCTCCCTTGTCTACCCTCCCAGGGTCGAGGATCTGTGCTAGCCCCAATGGGCCAAGGCCACGGCATCGCTACCGAGAGGATTTCAGCGATGACCGTGCGAAAACGACAGTGGCGTGACAAACAAGGCTGCGCCCGCGAGAAGTGGATGATCCACATCGAACACACCTGGCCCGACGGGCGTAGGCAGACTATCCGCAAGATCTCGCCCGCGCAGACCAAGCGTGGCGCCGAGCAGTACGAGCGGGAAATCCGCTCAATGCTCGTGTCTGGCCGATGGAAGGACGGAAAGCCCCAACAACAGACACCCACCCTCAAGGCCTTCAGCAAGGAGTTCCTGGCTCACCAGGGCTCCATGAACAAGCCCAGCTCGGTGGCGAGCAAGGAGTCGATGCTTCGGTGTCATCTCCTGCCAGCTCTCGGGAAGTATCCACTCGACCAGATCGACGAGCGGAAGATCGACACCTACGCGGTTCAGAAGCTCGCCACGGGGTTGGCTCCGCAGACCGTGAACCTCCATTTCACGCTGATCAAACGGGTCCTTCGGGTTGCTCGCAAGTGGGGGCTGATCGCCAATGTCCCCGAGATCAACATGCTCAAGGCCCGCAAACCCGGCTTCGATTTCCTGACTTTTGAGGAGTCGGAGCAGTTCTTGAGCGCGGCCGCGGAGCATCTGCCCGAGTGGCATCCCTACATGCTCGTCGCGGTCCGCACTGGGCTGCGGGTGGGCGAGATGGTCGCCCTCCGGTGGCGCGAGGACATCGATCTCGATCGGGGCCGGCTGCGGGTCCAGCAGTCCTACGGCGGGCAGTTTGGGTTCACCTCACCGAAGAACGACAAGGCCCGCGAGCTGCCCTTGACCCGCGACGCGCGGGAGGCCCTCCAGCTCCAACGTCGGCGTGTCAGCGGAGAGCTGGTGTTCTCGAGGGCCGAGGGAGCGGTGCTCTTGCGCCAGACCGTCGGGCGGGCGCTGGCGAAGGTCTGCAAGGAAGCCGGTCTGCGCCGGATCCACAACCATGCGCTGCGGCACACTTTCGCTTCACACGCGGTGATGCGGGGGATCCCGATGCGCCAGGTGCAGGAGTGGCTGGGGCACTCGAGCATCGTGGTCACGATGCGGTACGCACACCTCGCAGAGGGCTCGGGAGATGAGCTGATCCAACGGCTGTGCACAACGCCGGACGAGGACCGGCCCCAACCTGCTGAACCACAACACATGGACAGCACAGAGGATCAGCCGAGGCCGAATTTGACACCGTAGAGTGCTGTAGCTGCCGAAATCAGAACTGCCTGGCAGTATGATAAATTTTGGAGTGAGGATCGGCCCTGCGATGTCCGGATATTGACGGAGGCAGACA
>CAYVJQ010000191.1:0-8830 GCA_964451725.1 uncultured Nannocystaceae bacterium
AAGCTCCCGAAGCCGAAGCTCCCGAAGCCGAAGCTCCCGAAGCCGAAGCTCCCGATCGAGACGCCCGGATACGCGACTCGGGTGGACCTCGAGTCGGTGATCGAGCAGCTCGAGGGCGAGCTCAAAAGCAAGCTGCGTCGGATCTGAGCCTCAGGCACCCAAGTGTGCGCGCAGGTCTCCGACCAGCGTGTCGCGTCGGGTGCCCAAGGCCGAAACCATCGTCGCGTGTGCGACCTGGTCCGGGTAGGCGGCCAGACCCACGATCTCTTCGAGGGTCTGGTCGTCGAGGCGGGCGAGCTTGGTCAGGGCCGCGTCGATGTCGGTGGGGCCGAGCGCGAGCCAGGGGTGGTCGGCCCGGGTCTCGAACTGAAACCCACCCCAGATCTCGCGGATATCTCGGCTCGCAGGGAAGCAGCCGATCGCCTTGTGGGAGACGGGCCCGGGCTTGTGTCGGCCGAGGGCCCGGGCGCCCAGGCTGCCACCAAAATCAATGAGCGTGATCTGTCCGTCGGCGTGGACCAAGTTGTTGGTCGACCGGGGGGCGATCCGGTCCCAGTCTCGCAGGTAGGCTGCGAACACCCGCAGCTCGCGAACGGCGGGGACGTGGAGGGTCTCGAAGTGGGTAGTGGCGATGGCCTCACCGACGTCGCGCGCGGCCGAGAGGTGGACCTCGCCGACGACCAGCTTGTGGGTCTCGGGCACGGGGTAGCCCAGGGTCGCCAGCACCCGGGCGCTGACGACCTCGGCCGAACTTTGCAAGCTCGCGTGATAAGGGTCGGACTTGAGAAACCATGGGGTGCCGTCGTCATCCTGAAACCAGCGCCCGCCCGTGCTGCCACCTCCTGGGCGTGCGCAGGCGCAGAGCTGGCCGCTGATGCCAGGCCATTCGAAGGGGCGAGTGTGGGTGCGCAGTTGCATGGCGATGTGTGCTCAGAGCTCGAGGGCGACCCATCCGCGTTCCGGCTGATGGATCTCGATTCCACGCCAGCTCGCCCTGGGCACGGACCAAGGGCAACAAAACCAATGCCTGGGGTCGGCTCCCCGGGCCCGCCCGCTCGCGTCGAGGGCGTCGACGAGACTCGGGTCGACCTCGGCCATCTGGGCGAAGCGGGCCCAGCTCAGGGCCCCGACCTGGGCGTCGACCCGGACGCGAAACAGGCCGCCGCAGTGTTCGCGCAGCTCGTCGATGGTGAGCTCCCGGCGGGCGCCGTCCTCGACCACGCTCTTGACGATCGAGGGCTCCCAGTCTTCGCGGGTGGTCAACCACACAGCGGGTGCCTGGGTCCCTGGGAGGGCCTCGGCGACGCCGATCTCACCGTCGTCGACGATTCCGGGGAGTGCCCGCCCGAGGGTGTAGTGATACAGGGGCGGGCGTTCTCTCGCCTTAGCCTGGGCCTGCGGGTCGCGGGTGCCGGCCCAGTGTGCACCGAGTCGAGAGTGCTCGGCGAGGCGGACCAGGGGGCGGCCGCGCGGGCCCGGGTCGAGGACCTCGAGGACGGTGAAGCGGACCCCTGGTGCGAACCAGAGCGCGGGGCCGAACTCGCTGCCGCCGTCTACCTGATCGTCGATCCAACGTCCGGCCGAACTCCGAAACAAGGGACGGATCTGGAGCTCACAGCACAGGTGCTGGGGCTGGGGCTGGGGCTGGTGCTGGGGCTGGGGCTCGTCGGGCATCGTCGCGGAGCCTCGGATCAGGCCGAGGTCGAAACAGGTCCGGCCGGGCTCCGCGGCGAGGGTCCGGAGCCGCTCGAGGGCGGGGGGGCTGGAGCGGTGAATGGCGTACAGCCAAGGAGGGCTGCGCTCGGCGTCCCCCGGTCGGCGGCGCAGGGGGGGCTGACGCTCGAGGGCCAGCAAGGCTGTGCCCGCGTGAACGAAGAGCTCAGCGGTGAGCCTGGTGAGCGCCGGGTCGGCAGGTCCCTCGAGATTCGTGAGCAGGGCCTGGAGCTGGCGCAGGCGGGCAAAAAACGGCGAGTCGTGGCAGTCGGCTGTACGCAGCGCCCGATCGACCGAATCACACAGGTCGATGGCGAGGATCATCCACGCGTCCGGGCTCGGCGTGGGCCCACGCAACAAGGCGGTGAGCGCAGGCTCGAAGGGAGAGCCCGAGCTCAGGGCCCGCAGGCTCATGGCGTCTGCCGGGACGCCTCGATCGTCGCCCCGGCCCCAGCTCGAGTAGAGCCCCGCGGGGCTGATCGAGTAGGCGCTGGGATCGTGGATCGAGCAGGCGTGGCGAGCGAGGGCGAGGGGAGCCAAGGCCAGCGCTTCGGGCGGGTCCGGGTTTCGAGCTCGCGTTTGCAAGCTCGCTAGAGCCTCGGTGAGTCGGTGTGGATCGAGGTCTTGGGGCCCAGAGTGGAGGACCTCGATCAGCGTCGTCAAGGCGGTGTTCAGGGAGCTCGGGTGGTTCACGGGGATCTGTGTGGGAGTGGGTGAAGGGGCAGGTCAGCGCGAGGTCAGCCCGCGCAGTTGGATGAAGAGGCGCGCGAGCAGGCGGTGCTCGGCGGTCACGATCTCCGCGCGACCACCCATGTCGTGGCGCAGCTCGAGGGTGCGACCTTGGTTGGTCTCGAGGCCCTGGGGGAGGCCGACGTTGACCAGGTAGACACCGTCGCGAGCGATCGCCGGGACCGAATCGACCCGACCTTCGACCACGCCGAATTCCCGAAAGGGGTAGCCTTCGAGTTTGATGAGTACGCGCTGCCCGACCTCGACCTTGCCCGAGTTGAGCTGGCCGAGGGTCACCCTGGCGACGAGCGTATCGAGGGTCGGGATCACCGTCATGACCTCGTCGTCCTCGGCGACCCACTGTTGCGGGCTCCAGACTTGGTCGAGGCTGACCCGCCCGGCCATGGGCGCGAGCAGGAGGTAGTCTCGGCGCCAGGTCTCCCAGCTGCCCGAGAGCGCAGCGTAGGCATCGCGCACGGCTCGGAGCCGCTCCCGTTGGCGCTCGCGCAGCTCGTGGTCGAGGTCGAGGCGAGCGCGATCGAGATTGACGCGGCCGAGCTCGCTGTCGAGCAAGTCGACCTCGGCTGCCCCGACCGCGCGCCGACGCTGACGGACCAGGCCCAGGGCCGAGTCGGCGTCGGTGGCTGCGACGATCCCGTCGCGGGCGAGACCCTGCACTGTCGAGGCTTCGCGTTTGGCCTGGCTGAGGTCGGCCTCGAGTCCTCGACGCTGGGTGCGGAGGGTTCCCGCGAGGGCCTCGGAGGTGTCGAGCTGATCGCGGATGCGCCGGGCGCTGGCTTCGAAATAGGGGTCGTCCAAGCCCGCACGCAGGTCCTTCCAAGCGGCGACGAAGGTCGCGTATTCGACCTGCATGTCACCGAGCTCGAGCTCGGCACCCAGGCCGTGGGCTTGCGCGTCGAAGCTCGCCGGGTCGCTCAGGTCGCCGGCAAAGGCCCGAAGCAGGGCCGAGAGCGCGCGGACATCTTCGGTGTCGGCGGCGTTGGAGACCACGGCCAGCCACTGCCCACGTTCGACCTCGTCTCCGTCGCCGACGTAGAGCTGAGCGAGGCGCCCGCTGGTCCGCGCGACCACGGGCGCGGGAGGACTCTCGGTGGTGATCGTGACTGGGGCCGAGACCACATCCGGGTACTCGAGCATCCAAGCGCCGACGATCAAGGCGAGAAAGACCCCAAACAAGGTCGCGTTGCCGCGGCGCAGCAACCATCCGGGGACGACGCCGATGAAGTCCTCGACGGCGACGCTCGATGAGGAGGACTTCCCAAGGTCGTCCTCACGGTTCTCAGGGCCGTGCGGAGTCGGCATCAAGACCCCAGCTCGAGCTGGTTCTTGACCAGCTTGTAGTAGGCCCCGCGCAGGGCCGTGAGCTCCTCGTGGTTGCCCGATTCGACCACCTTGCCGCCCTCGAGGACGATGATCTGGTCGGCATTGCGGACCGTGCTCAGACGGTGGGCGATGACCAGGTTGGTGCGGCCGAGCAAAAAGGTGTCGAGTTTACCCATGATCTCGCGCTCGTTGGTGGCGTCGAGGGCCGATGTCGCCTCGTCGAAAAACAAGAACTCGGGGTCGGCGTAGACGGCCCGGGCGATGAGAATGCGCTGGCGTTGACCCTGGCTCAGGCCGAGTCCGTCGCGGCCGATACGGGTCTCCCATGCGAGGGGCAGGCCCTCGACGAACTCACGGATGTTCGCGGTCTCGAGGGCGTCGAGTAGCCTCGAGACGTCGGGGAGGCCGTCGCCCACGGCGATGTTTCCGGCGATGGTGTCGGCGAAGATGTGCCCGTCTTGCATCACCACACCGCAGCGTCGGCGCCAGAACCCACAGTCGAGATTGGAGAGTCGGATCGATCCGACCCGCAGCTCGCCCTCGTCGACCGGGTGAAAGCCCAGCAAGAGCTTGAGGAGGGTGGTCTTGCCGCTGCCGCTGGCGCCGACGATGGCCGTGGTCTTGCCGGCGGGGATGTGGACATCGACATCGCGCAGCACCCAGGTGTCGACCCCCGGGTAGCGAAACCCGACTCCGACCGCGCGCAGAGAACGATCACGTCCAAGCTCGCGCAGCACCGGCTTGTCGGCGGGCTGCTCCTCGGGGAAGTGCTGGATCTCGTCGAGGCGCTCGAGGCTGAGTTTCGCGTCCTGGGCCGAAGACGCGAAACTCAGCAGGCGGTCGAGGGGGCGGGCGACCTGACCCAAGACCCAGGAGATGGCGAGCATCATGCCCAGGGTCATCTCGCCGGCGATGACCTCGCGGGCGGCGAGGAAGGTGATGACGATGTTCTTGCCCTCACTGATTGCGAGGCTGCCCGCGCCCTGGAGTTGGTTGAGGGCCAAACGACGCTCGTTGACCCGAAATAGGCGGACCTGGATCTGCTCCCAGCCCCATCGCTTGCGGCGCTCGCAGTCGTTGAGTTTGATCTCGGCGATGCCCTCGACGAGTTCGACCAGGGCACTTTGGCTGGCCGCTCGCTGGGTGAAGCGCTGCTGGTCGAGCTGCCGCCGGCGGCCCATGAACAGCAATATCCACAGAGTCGAGGCGACGCTCCCGAGCACGAATACGAGCAAGATGACGCGGCTGTAAGCGGCGATCACCAGCGAGAACATGAGCACGCTGAACAGGGAAAACAGGACCTCGAGGGTGCCCGCGGTGAGGAACGATTCGACCCGGCGGTGGTCGCTGACCCGCTGGAGGACATCGCCGATCGAGCGGGTGTCGAAGAAACTCATCGGCAATCGCAAGAGGCGAGCCAAGAAGTTGGTCAACATCGCAATGTTGACCCGTTGACCGATGTGCAAGAGGATCCACGCTCGGATCAGCTCGATCGCCGTCCGGCCACCGAAGAGCATGAGCTGGGCCAAGAGCACGGCGTGCACAAAGCCGATGTCCTGCGCGCCGATGCCCACGTCGACGAGGGCCTGAGTCAGGAAGGGGAACACCAGGGCCAGCAAACTGGCGACGGTCATGCCCAAGACCAACTGGATGATGAGCTTGCGGTGAGGGCGGAGGTAGGGCCACAAGGCGGAGAAGCCCCGTTGGTCCCGGGCCTCGTCCTCGCGCTCGGCGAACTCCGGGGTCGGTTCGAGCAACAGCGCGGTGCCCCGACCCGAGCGCCCGGCCCAGTGTTGGAGGAACTCGTCTCGTCGCCAGACGATTATCCCGCGGGCCGGGTCGGCGACCTTGACCCGGCGGTGGTCAGCGGCCACCAAAACCACGAAGTGGTTCTGATCCCAGTGGAGCACACAGGGGAGGGGCACGTTGTCGACGAGCTGCTCGTACTCGAGCATGACCGCCAGGCTGCGCATACCAATGGACTCCGCCGCGTCGGCGATGCCCTGCATGGAGACCCCGTCACGGGCGATGCGAGAGCGCTCGCGCAAGGTCGCCAGCGACCAGTCGCGGCCGTGGTGGCGGGCGATCATCCGGAGGCAGGTCGGGCCGCAGTCCATGGCGTCGTGTTGACGCAGGGCGCGAAAGGGGGAGCCGAAGCTGCGCATGGATTCGAACAGGGGCACGGGTCCTCAGTCGGGGTTGCGGGCCACAAAGAGGGTGGGGTCGAAGACGTAGGGCTGGCCGTCGAGATCACACTCGTCGATCAGGGCGCCGAGCTCCCGGTCGAGGGCCGTCCAGGCCTGCGCCAGACGGCGGTGGATCACGAGCCCTCGAGCGGTGTACAGGCGGGGGTGCTCGATCTGTCTGAGGCCGAGGCGCAGGCGCAGGAGGGCCAGGGCCGTGCGTCCGCGCAGCTCGTGGCGCAGGGTCGGCGCGAGGTCGAGGGCCCGCAGCTTTGCGAAGGTCTGGAGCATGCGAACGAGGGTGTAGTTGCCGTGAAAGGCGTCGCCGAAGCTCCGGTTGTCACGCTCGTCACCCGTCAGCAGCGTCATGGGGGTGTCGTAGGGAACCGCCAGAAAGCCCTGCCAGTCCATGATCACCTTGGAGAAGGTGACGTGACCGGTCTGATGGACGAGCTCCTCGACGAAATAGAGGGGCCCCTCGGGGCCGAGGGTGCTGAAAAAGACGGTCCCGTGAATGCCGAGGGCGGCCATCGACGCGACCTTGGGATGGCGGAGGACGACGACGCCGCGCAGGTCTCGCTCGAGCTCGGCGGACTGGGCGGGCCAGGCCTCGGCGATGAGCGCCCAGGCTCGGGCCAGGGCGGCCTTGTTCATGGCCGTGGGCCCGCTGATCTCGACCTCGTCGAAGTGTGGGCCGCGCAGCTCCAGGAAACAGCGTAGGGGGGGGTGTCGGTGGGGGTAGAAGGTCGCGCTCACACCCGGAGCGATCGCTTGGAGGGGCTCGAAGCCCGCGTCGGCGTGACCGTGAATAGCCAGGTTCCCGTCGTGCTGAATCAGTTTTAGCGCTGCGTCTGGGGGGACGCCGGTGATGAACCCGAGGCCCGGAAGCAGCACGCGGCCGTCGGAGAAGGAGCGGACCGGGCACTGTCTTGGGCGCTGTCGGGGGCTCAGACTGCCCCACACACACTGTTCTGCGCTGATTCGGGGATCTGGGCCGAGCAGGGCGCTGACCGTGACCGGATCGCAGCTGTCCACGACTTCGACGCAGTCGGCGGCCCAGGGGGCGCGCTCACCCAGGGCGTGGCGCAGGCTGTCACGGAGGATCCGATGCCCACGATCGCGCCAATCGTCGAAGAAGGTGTCTATATACTCCATGTGAATATGTGAATGTGTAATTGTTGCACGTGAGGAGTGCGAAATGGAGGGCCGACGGCGACGCCGGCCCCCATCCGTCAGTCGAGCCTACTAGCCGAGGCCGACGGGGGCAGCCGAGGCGGCCTCAGCCTTGCAGTGGCAGCCGTCTTGAGCTTGGGAGAGACCGCCCTTGATGCGGCCCGACTCCACGATGCGCTCCATCGAGGAGTTGCGGAGCTGAGAAATGACGTCGTCGAGACTGATTTTGGTGTTCATGGTGTTTTCCTTGTTGTGATTCCGGCGGGGCCGATAGTCGGCCCTCGCTGGAAGTGACTGTAATCCTGAGAGGGGTTTAACTGTTCTGCAAGGAGTGAATATCAATTAAATGTGCACACTTTAAGGTGTGGTGCGTCCAGGCTATTGGTTTGTATTTGTCGTCGGCACGAGGGCGGATGGCCCTTTGGACAGGCCGAATTCGGCCTGGGCAGGGGTTAGGGGGCACTTGAGCTCTATTCGCTCCCCGCCGGGACGGGCCCTGTGCCCGAGGGGGGGCGGCCCACCCTGGGCATGGCCACAGACCAAACGGGCAGTCTCTCTAAGACTATCGATAATGCACCTCTGTGCGCGTCCCTGCACATTTGTAGTAGTACGACCGTTCTGGAATAGGGCTGATGTCGAGACGAGAAAAACCCCGGGCGGCCGGAGCCACCACGGGGTTGATTCAGAGCAAGCGCGACGCGGCGTCAGCCGTCGAGCTCGCGGACCCAGATGTGCCAGGCGCCGTCTTGAAGGCCGGAGGCGCCACACTTGCGCTGGCCGTCGTCGTGGCCCCAGTCGGTGCCGTCACTTTGGTCGGCGTCCATGCCACGGTCGTCGAAGTCGACGGTGAAGTCGGTCGGACTGTCGCAGGTGTCTTCCCCCTCGAGGTAGCCGGAGGCGTTCCAGAGGTCGCCCGCCGGGAGCTCGGCCGCGGAGATGTTGTCGCGGCGAGCGGGGGTCGGGTCGTCGTCGTTTTGCCCGTTGTTCTCGCTGAAGCAGCTGTCGGCGTCGGTGCCGGTGCTGATCTCGTCGTACCAGATGATGTTGTAGAACGAGAGGTCGACGTCGAGGGCGAGGGCGTCGGGGTCGGCCATGCAGGTGAAGCGGATGTCGCTGTTGCCACCGTTGACGAGGGGGCGCATGCCGCCCCAGACGCCGGTGTGAGCGGCGGCCGGGTTCATCAGCTGCAGGTCGGCGTGGTAGTCGATGGCAGCGTCCTGCATGGGCTCGGTGCGGGTCGAGGCGACCATGGTCCAGCCGCCGCCGTCGGTGGTCATGTCACAGAGCACCAGCTGGGGCGTGACCTCGTCATCGGGCCCGTCGGGATCGATGAGGTAGACGCCGTCCCCGGCGTCGGGGATCTCGGCGAGGATCTGCTTGCAGGAGATGGTGATGGCGCAGGAGGCCAGGCAACCATCGTTGTTTTCGAGGTTGCCGTCGTCGCACTCTTCGCCGGCGGTGATGTTGAGGACCGTATCGCCGCAGATCGACTCGCTGCAGTCGACGTTGCAGGTCTCGGACTCGGCCCCGTCGTCGCAGAACTCGCCAGCGGTGACGTTGAGGACCATGTCGCCGCAGGCCGCCATGGTGCAGTCGTCGTTGCACAGCTCGGACTCGCCCGCGTCGTCGCAGGCTTCCCCGTCGTCGACGTTTCCGTCGCCGCATTCAGCACCGCCGGTGTCGGAGTC
>CAYVJQ010000192.1:0-3228 GCA_964451725.1 uncultured Nannocystaceae bacterium
GCTCTCGCCGTCGAGCGAGCGCGGCTGCATCATCGGCCGATGATCCGCGCCGAGGTCGACACGCTGCCCCCCAATCCGGGCTCGTGTGTGGACGGCTTCGGTCTCCATGGGCCCTCGGAATGCAGGGGCGGCCCCGGGCGTAGGGCCGCCGATGCGTTCTCTGTACTCCACCGACTCCGCGCGCGGAGTCCCTCCGGCCGTGGTCCTCGCTCTGAGCCTCGCTGGGACCTTCGCCCCCTCCCTCGCGTGCTCGACCGCGACGGCCCCCGCTTCCGATCCGGCGGCAGGGCAGGATCCTGATCAGGACGAACGAGAAGCCACGCCGGTCTCCTCCATTCGGGTTCAGGCGGCCCTCGACGACGCTCTCGCGTCTAGCGAGATTGTCGCTGCCGCCGTGGTCCTCGAGGTCTCGAGCGGCGCGCTCCTCGGTGCCGCCGAGATCGGGGGTCCCGAGCTCGAGCACCCCCTCCTCGAGGCGTTTCCCCCTGGGTCTACGGTCAAGCCGCTCATGACACTGGGGGCCCTCGACGCTGGTGTCATCACCGAAGACCTCCGCGTCCCCTGTCACGGAGAGTACGTCGGCGAAGGGGGACCCCTTTCCTGCTTCGCCGAACACGGCGAGCTGGACATCGCAGGGGCCCTCGCCAGCTCCTGCAACGTCTTCGCCTACGAGGTCGGCGCGCGCCTGGGCCCCGCGGCTGCGAGCGCGCTGCTCGAGGCTCACGGCTTCGGCGCGGCCTCGGGCCTGCGCCCCGGCGAAGGCCTCGGCAACCTTCCCCAAGACGGGAGTCTGGCCCTCGCTGCGGGCCACGGCTCCATCCGCGCCACGCCCCTGCAAGTCGCCAACGCCTACCGCGACCTGGCGCGCTCGGACTCCGCTCACAAACATGTCGTGATCGCCGGCATGGTCGCCGCCGTCGAATCCCCCGGAGGGACGGCGACCGCCGCTCTTGTCCCCGGCTTGCGCGTCGCCGCCAAGACCGGGACCGCCGACCTGTCCACGCCCGGGCCGACACCCACCTACGACAGCTGGACCGTGGTCCTCGCACCTGCCAAAGCCCCCGAGTTCGTCGTCGTCGTCCTCACCCACGGTGGCGGTGTCGCTCGAGACAGCGCCGCGCCCCTCGCTGGCACCATCCTCACCGCGCTCTTCCCCAGCTGACTGGCGCACCCACAAAAAGTGGGCAAGAAGCTCTGGGACTCGCCGTCCATCACTATCGTGTGCTGGAGGAGCCCGCGCTCTGGGACCTGGCCGACCAGATCCGTGAGCGCAGCGGCTTGGGCTGAGAGAGGGCTGCCACCGGCTTTTCGTCTGGCTGTGTTGTCCTCGACCGCGCCACGTCCACTGTCGATTTCGCCGCCGAGTTTGGGGCCGCCGAGTTTGGGGGTCGCCGAGTTTGGGGGCCGCCGAGTTTGGGGGCCGGTCGGGCTCCCGATCTGATCGAGGCGGGCGCCGGGGGCCTGCTCCTACGTCTGTCAGGTGCGACGTAGCCGATCGCGCTAGACTACTGATGTGGGACTCGCCGTCTATCACTACCGTGTGCCGGAGACGCTCGCGCTCTCGGACCTGGCGGTGCAGATCAGCGAGCGCAGCGGGCTGCGCTGCGAGATCGACGAGCGCACGATCCGCTGTCGGGCCCTGCTGCTGGCGCTCGAGTACGAGCGCACCGGCGACAGGCTCGAGGTCGCGGCGATGATGCCGACCACGCCCTACTTCATGTTGCAGCTCGAGCTCTCGGTGGTCGACCTCGGTGGGCGACGTCTGCGGGCGTTCACGGACGAGCTGGAGGCGACCCCCTCAGAGCACCCGCTGGCCGGGCTGCGCTGGCGGCAGGTCCCTCTGGGGGCGCGCCTGGCTCAGGGCGCGGTCGGCAAGTTGGGCCTGGGTGTGGGGACCGTCGTGGTCCACACCGTCGCCTTGGTCACGGCGCCGATCTGGATACCGGTGACGATATTGGTCGCTTGGGCGCGTCGAGACGCGCGCGGCTGAGGGCTGCTAGCTTGGCCGTGTTGTCTCCGACCGCGCCGCGTCTGTTGTCGATCTCACCGCCGGGTCCGGAGGCCGCTGGGCGCTGGGTTAGCCGGGCTCCCGAGCTGGTCGAGGTCGGCGCCGAGGCTCTGCTCCTGCGCCTGTGCCCGGACCGTGGAGACCAGGCCGATGCACGCGCCGAGATGGAGACGACCGCGAGACGCTGGACCGAACATCTGGCCGCGCTCGGGCTGCCCCTGCTCGTGCACCTCAAGACACCGGGCGCGGAGGCGCTGGCGACCCGCCTCGACCTCGGGCTGCATCTGCCCGCGGGGGTCGAGGCTGGGGCCTTTGTGGGTCGCTTCGCGGCCCTGGGGCAGAGCTGTCACAGCTTGGTCGAGCTCCGGCGTGCGGCGGCGGCCGGCTGCACCTACGCGACCTTGTCGCCCGTGTTTCGACCTCGCTCTAAGGTCGACCTCCGGCCGGTGTTGGGGATCTCCGGATTGCGGGAGTGCTGCGTGGCGCTCGGGTCGTCGCTCCCTGTTCTCGCGTTGGGTGGGATCGTTCCTCCGCAGGTCCAGGCTTGCCTCGCGGGGGGAGCCCAGGGGATCGCGGGTATCGGCATGTTTGGATCGGTGGACGCGGTCGCGGCGATGAAGTCCGCGCTCTCGGTCTACGCGCCACCGGTCTGAGGAGTGTTCCGATCTCAGGCCGGCGGGGATGAATCGGGGCTGGGCCACCCATCCGTGATGACCTGCGGGTAGTGCCGGTGCCACGCGGCGACCATGTCTTCGAGGGGGATGCCCGGGTGTGTGCCGTGGTCCTCGACGTACTCCATGAACCGGGTGCCACCAGCCTCGTACTCCTGAAACACGCTGTTTTCGACCCCATCGAAGTCGAGCGGAGCGACGCCCAGGTGCATACACAGCTCACGGTTGAAGGCCGGGGTCGCCGCGACCCAGCGCTCGTCGATCCACAGCTCGCAGTAGCCGTGATAGACGAGCAAGTTGGTGCCGAGGATGGCCTCGAGCCGGGCTGTGCCGACATGGTTGCGGACGTCGGCGAAGTGGAGGCGGCTGCCCACACCCAACACTCGAGCGCAGGCGGCGAGCAGGAGGGCCTTGTCGATACAGTGGCCGCCGAGGCGGGGGGCACGGGCCAAGAGGCCGCTGGCGCTGAAGTCCTCAGCCTCGGTTTTTACGTTCCACGGGTTGTAGCGGAAGCCGTCACGGACGGCGTAGTAGAGGGCGACGGTGCGC
>CAYVJQ010000192.1:3328-8701 GCA_964451725.1 uncultured Nannocystaceae bacterium
TGGGTCAGGGGGACCCCGCGGCGTGGCGGGCGAGCTGTTCGGTGAACTCCTGGGGATCGCTGGTCGGCCTGTCGCACACACGGCCCTCGCAGACGTAGGCGGTGGCGATGCCCCTGCGTGCGAGCTTGTGGGCCAAGGCGGGGACCCGGGTCGCGTGGTCGGGGACCTGGTCTTCCGCGACGACCACGCGGACCGCATTGGGGAAGAAGCCCGCGCGCAGGGGCGCGAGCAACTTGGCGGTAGGGTCGCCAGCGGGGCCGGGATCGGGGGTCACCGTGGGGGTGACGACGACGATCTGCATGGGCCGGGCGAGGGCGAACTCGAGGGCGCACAGGAGCTTGGGTACTCCGTCCCCACGACGCTGGATCTGGGCGCCGAAGGCCCGGATCAGCCGCTCGCCCCGCTCGCGCAGGGAGGCGTCTTCAGTCAGGGCGTGCAGGCGCATGAGGTTGAGAGCCGCGACCGAGTTGCCGGACGGCTCGGCGCTGTCGTAGGCGGGCTTGCTGCGCGCGAGCAGGACCTCACCGTCGTCCGCGGTGGTGAAGTAGGCCCCCGCGATGTCGTCGTGGTGGTGGGCGTCGAGCTGGGCCTGGAGCTCGAGGGCGGCGTCGAGCCAGCGCAGGTCGCCGCCGGCCTCGAAGAGATCGAGGTCGGCCTGGATGACGAAGGCGTAGTCGTCGAGGTAGCCGCGCTGCCCAGCCTCGCCGTCGAGAGAGAGGCGCAGCAGTCGGCCCTGGGTGTCCCGGTGGTGGGTGTTCAAAAACTCGGCGGCCTCGGTGGCGCGGGTGAGATAGGCGGGATCGTCGAGCACGAAGCCGGCCTTGGCGAAGGCCGAGATCGCCAGGCCGTTCCAGGAGCTCAGGACTTTGTCGTCGCGCAGGGGCGGCGGGCGATGGCTGCGGGCCGCGTAGAGCAGGGCGCGGGACTCGGCGAGGGAGGTCTCGAGTTCGGCCTCGGTGACGCCGAGTTCGGCCGCGACGGCCTGCAAAGAACGAGGTGTGTGCAGAATGTTGCGACCTTCGAAGTTCCCCCTGGGGCCGGTCGCGTAGTAGGCCCGGAGGTGCCTGGCCGCGCGGGCGCCGACGGTGGCCTCGAGTTCGGCCTCGGTCCAGGTGAAGAACCAACCCTCTTGCTCTTCGCCGTGACCGGCCTGGTCAGCCTGGTCAGCCTGGTCAGCCTGGTCAGCCTGGTCGGGCACGGGGCTGTCGGCGTCGGTCGCCGAGTAGAAGCCGCCCCCTGGGGCGCTCATCTCCCGGTCGAGGTAGTCGAGGGTCTCCCGGGCTGCGTCGGCGTAGCGGGCCTCAGCGGTGATCTGGTGGAGCTCGAGCAAGACGACCGCGAGCTGGGCGTTGTCGTAGAGCATCTTCTCGAAGTGGGGCACGAGCCAGGCCGGGTCGGTGGCGTAGCGGTGAAAACCTCCCCCTACGTGGTCCCGGATGCCCCCCGCCAGGATGTGGTCGACCGTGCCCTGCACCCAAGTCAGGGCCGAGTCGTCGCCGCTGCGCTGGGCGTGGCGCAGGAGCAGCTCGAGGTTGCAGGGGCGGGGAAACTTGGGGGCTTTTCCGAACCCGCCGAGGGCCGGGTCGTAGCGCCGACCGATGCTGGCGACGGTCGCATCGATGGCCGCTCGCCCGGGCAGGTCGGCGCTTCCCCCATCCAAGTCCGTGCGTGCGGAGGCCTGGGCGACCTTCTCACTCAGAGACCGGGCCTTGGCGACGACCTGGGTGGGGGAGTTCTCGTAGGCCTGGGCGAGCTCGCGCAGGACGTGGGGGAGCCCGGGGCGTCCGCGTCGGTCGTCGGGGGGGAGGTAGGTGCCGCCGAAGAAGGGCTCTCCCTCCGGGGTCATGACCACGGTCATCGGCCAGCCGCCGCGCCCGGTCAGCATCTGGACCGCGCTCATGTAGACCTCGTCGATGTCGGGGCGCTGCTCACGATCGACTTTGATGGCCAAAAAATTCTGGTTGATGTAGGCGGCGATGGTCTCGTCTTCGAAGGACTCGCGCTCCATCACGTGGCACCAGTGACAGGTCGAGTAGCCGACCGAGAGCAAGATCGGCTTGTGCTCCCGGCGTGCACGCGCAAACACCTCTTCGCCCCAGGGGAACCAGTTGACGGGGTTGTGGGCGTGCTGGAGCAGATAGGGGCTGGTCTCGCCGATCAGCCGGTTGGTGTATTTGGGGCGGCTGGGATCGCCGTCGATCAGGTGGCGGGTGCGCGGGGCGTAGGCGGGTCCCTTGCTGGCCAAGATCGCGTCGAGTTCGGCCTGCACACGCGGGTGGCCGAGCAGCCCCGGGACCACCGGGTCGACGCTGGCGAAGGCCGCGACCAGCCAAGTCTCGACCTTGTCGGTGGTGGGGGTGGTCGAGGGATCCCCGGCTTCGGCCGCTTCGGTGTCGGCTCGGTCCCCGTCTTCGGCCCGGGTCGGCGGCGCCACACAGGCCGCGCTCAGGAGTCCGGCGCAAGACAGGGCGAGCAGCCCCCGCTCGCAGCGGTCACGCCGGGTGCAGCGTCGAAACAATGCTGTAATGGAGCGACCGAAAATTTCAGCGCCTCGCCGCTCGGCGAGTGTCAGAGGCGAGACATCACAATCGCCGTTCTCAGGGGTAGAGGACGGGAGAATCGTGGAAATCGTAGAGATTGGGCTGGTCTGGCGCATGTGGGTTCGCCTGTGATGCGTAGCCTACGGCAGGCGGAGCTTGACGTGTAGTCCGGGTGCGCGGGAGGCTCAGTCATGTCGCGCGTGAGGGTTGTTGGTGAGTCGAAAACCTGGGCCCGGGCCTCGGCCTGTGTCTCGGTCGTGGTCATGGCGCTCGGCGCTGGTTGTCCGGACGGCGGTCAGGCCGAGGAGGCGTCGACGGGGGAGGACGAGTCCGGGTCGTCGACCATGAGCCACGAGACCGATGAGAGCAACGAGAGTGGCTCGAGCGGGGAGTCGAGCGCCGGGGAGGCCAGCACCGGCGAGAGCTCCGGGTCGGCCGACGACAGCGGGTCGGCCGACGACAGCGACGATTCGAGCGGGAACGACGATTCGAGCGAGAGCGGGGCCTCCAGCGAAAGCAGCGAATCGAGCGAGAGCAGCGAGTCGAGCGCTGAGACCGGACCCCTCGACTGCGCGCTCGGAGACCTCATCGACCAGGCCCTGTGGGACGCCATGTTTCTGCACAAGGCCGACCAAGGTTGCAGCGGAAGTAACTACACCTTGGCGGGCCTGCTCGAGGCCGGGGCCTCGTTCCCGAGCTTCGCCTGTGAGGGCGACGCGGATACACGCACGCGGGAGCTGGCCGCGTTCTTGGCTCAGATCTCACACGAGACCACGGGTGGCTGGCCGGCGGCGCCCGATGGCCCCTACGCCTGGGGCCTGTGTTTCATCGAGGAGGTCGGCTGTGAGAACAACGGCTGCCCCCAATACTGCGATCCCAACAATGTCATGTACCCCTGCGCGCCGGGCAAGACCTACCACGGCCGGGGAGCCATCCAGCTGAGCTGGAACTACAACTACGGCCGCGCGGGGGATGCCCTGGGTGTGGACCTGCTGACCGACCCGGACGTGGTCAAGAACGACAGCGCCCTGGCTATCGAGACCGCGCTTTGGTTTTGGATGACCGAGCAGCTGCCCAAACCCTCGGCCCACGACGTTATGACCGGGGCCTGGGTGCCCACCGCTCAAGACGAGATGCTGGGGCGGTTGCCGGGCTTCGGCATGACCACCAACATCATCAACGGTGGGCTCGAGTGCAACATGCCGGGCAACACCAAGGTCGCGGACCGGGTCGGTTTTTTCGAGCGCTATACGCAGATGCTCGGGGTGAGCGTGGGCGAGAACCTCTGGTGTGACCAGATGACGTCCTACTGAGAACCCGGCACTTTGGCAGCTCGTGGCGATGCACCTCAGGTGCATCGCCTGGCCTCTCGCTATGGCAGTATTGCCGAGATCTTCGGGCCCCGACCTGGCCCGGGCCGGCCGAGGTCTGCTCGGTGCTCGGTCCCTGTCCGGCGCTGGCGTCGAAGACCCAGACCGACCAGCAGCAACACCCCGAGCCCTGGCCAACGAGGCCCGCCCCCCGGGGCCACTGAGCAGCCGGGTTTTCCTTCGGCACAGGCCAGGCCCTTGTTGGCCGCCCAGTGAGAGTCGCCCTCCAGCGCGATGATAACGATGGGGAGCCACTCGCCGTCCTCGTACTGCTCCAGGCAGTCGTTTGTCTCATAGGCGCTGGCCAGGTGTAGGCACTCCTCGAGGCCTTGGCCGTTGAGCTCGTCATGCTTGAGCTTCAGGTCGAGTTCCTCCTGGGTCAAGCACTGGCAGACGCGCCCTGAAGAGCCATCGGGATCCAAGAGAAGCTCGCGGTGACCATTGTTCCAGCCGAAGGCCGGGAGGATCATGCAGGCGGGCAGTCGGTCGGGCTCCTCCCCGGGAAAGCGACGCTCAGCGCAGCCCGCCAACGCAGCGATGGAGAATGTCAGGGCGATCAGGCAGGTGGCGGCATTCATCGCTGAATCCCGGGGCCAGCGAACTGCGCGGCCGAAATTCTTGCTGTGCTCGTGGAGTTTCATCGTAGCTTCCTCTTCGTTCGGCTAGAGGCGGAAAACTGTAGTCTAGGGGGTGTCCCTAATTCGATGGGACCCACTGCATCGCACAGGCCAGATGGACGAGCGCCAGGTAGTTTCTCGCACTCTTCTCGAGACGGGTCGCCAAGGCATGGTACCTCTTGATATGGTAGAAAAGGACCTCCACGAGATATCGCTTTCGATACGCCCGGCGGTCGAGTTTGAGTTTCTGGACCTTGCGGATTCCATTCGGGCAGATGACGGGCTTCATACCGACAGACCGTACGGCGTCAATCAGAGCGTTGGAATCGTAGCCCTTGTCCGCGATGAAGAAACGGCTTCGTGCGTGCTTGAGCAGGCCCCGCGCCGCGGTACTGTCATGCCGATGACCCGGTGAGAGCTGCACGTGAAGCGGCCTGCCAGTGGTGGTTGCGATCGCGTGGATTTTCGTTGTAAAGCTGCCTCGAGAGCGACCCCGAGCGTTGTTTTCGATCCCCCTTTTCCGCCAGCCGCGTCGAGGTGTGCCCGCACGATGGTCGCGTCGACGATCGAGCCTTCTTTGTCTTCCTTGCTGAGGTCGAACGAGAGCGCAGCAAACAGCAGCTCCCAGATCCCGACCTTCGCCCAGTTGTTGAAACGATTGTAGATGCTCTTCCACGGCCCAAATCTCTCGGGTAGGTCTCGCCCGGGGATGCCGGTCTTGGCTCGATACAAGACGCCATCGATGAAGGCTCGGTCGCCGATCTTGGGCTTTGGACCAGGTCGGCTCCGATCGATGAGAGGTTCGATGCTGGCCCACTGGTCGTCGGTCAAGGCATGACGCTGCAT
>CAYVJQ010000193.1:0-8640 GCA_964451725.1 uncultured Nannocystaceae bacterium
TGACCCGGATGACCCGGATGACCCGGATGACCCGGATGACCCGGATGACCCGGATGACCTGGTCGGCTGCTCGGGAGAAGACGATGCAGGGGGGATCACGGGCGGGATCACAGAGGGCGGAGAGTAGGGCGCTGGGCGCCGGGCTGCGACCTTGCGCGGGTCCGTGCCCGCGACCGCGCCGGCCACCGCGGGGTGTGCAGGTTCGGCGTCCGGCGTAGCAGCGTCGGTGCTCTGCGCATCCGCGTCGGTGCTCTGCGCAGAGACCGCAATTTTGGGTGGGTCCGCAGAGACCGCAATTTTGGATGGGTCCTCGGGATCCTTGCCGAGGTCGACCGCGGTTTTTACGCCGGCACCGATCGGCCCATGCACGTCACCGCTCTCGTCCGTGTCGGGCGAGGCGTCGGCGTCGGCCTTGGTCTCGCGCTCTTTCTGAATCCGGCGGGCGGTCGCCATGCGCATGTCCATCTGCGCCTTGGCGAGCTGCTGCCTGGCCTGGCGCTCGGCGTCCTTCACTTCCCAGCGGGCATCGTTGTAGGCGCCCTTGATCTCGTCGATCGGCGAGCGCAGATCCTCGTCGTCGAGGATCGCGCTGCGGAAGTCCTCGGCGGTCTTGCGGACCTGGCCGTAGATCCGGGCGACCATGCGGGCCAGCTTGGGCAGCTCGCTGGGCGGAAACAACATCACCGCCAGCGCGATGACGAGGCCGATCTCCATCATGCCGAGACCGAACATCGGCGAACCATAGCAGGGGCGAGGGGGGTGTCCCAGCCCAGGCCCGAGCGCCCCCGAAGCGACAGATCCTCCGGCCCACTCTCGGCGACCGATACAAACGGGAGATCCGCGCACCATCCGCCTGGACACCCCATCGGCCCGCGGGCAAGCTCCCAGCGATGTCCGTGCGCCCTCGACCGGGAGCTTCGCTCTCGCTGGCCTCCCTGCTCCTCCTGTCCAGCGCCCCGATCTCGACGACGGCGTGCCTCGATATCCCGGACGGCCTCGAGGCCCCGACAGGGGCGGCCGCAGCCCCCGCGAACGTCCAAGAACTGCTCGCCCGCCACATCGCCGCCAGCGGGGGAGAAGAGGCGCTCCGACCCCTGACCCAGCGCACCGTCGAGGCCCGGGTCGTGTTCCGCGCCCAAGAGAACTGTGAACCGGACGCGCAAGATTGTGTGTCCGAGGAGTCGACCGGCCAGTTCGTCCTTTATTCGACCGCCGACGCCCGCATGTACCGGCGCATGGTCGTGGGCGACAACGTGCTCGAGCGCGGCTTCGACGGGACCACGGGCTGGCAGATGCAGGCCGAGCCCCAGCTCCTCGTGCTCGAGGACGCGGCCGCGACCCCGATCTTGCGCGAGGACGCGCTCTTGCACTGGTACCTGGACCTGGACTCGCGCGAGGAGCTCGCCCTCGAGCTGCTCCCGACCCGGACGGTGGAGACCCCCGATGGAGAGCGCCAGCTCGACGGCGTGCGGTGGTTCGCCTCGGGCCCGGGCACCCCCGAGAGCGAGAAGTGGTTCGCCCGCGACACGGGCCTCCTCTACGAGGAGCGGGAGCGGGACCTCGAGACCGGCGATGTCGTCCGCCGGGTCTACAGCGACTACCGGGAGGTCGACGGCGTGCTCGTGGCCTGGTTCATCGAGCAGATCACCGAGGTCGGCGATCAGGCGCCCCAGATCGTCGAGCTGCGCATGCAGGTCGTCCACCATCGACCCGTGCGCGAGGAGATGTTCGCGGTCCCCGAACTCGGCCCCGTCGAGCCGCTCGCCGACCCGCTCTTGGGCGCCCTCGAGGTCGCCCGGGCCCAGGCCGAGGCCGAGCCCAAAGACCTCGAGATCCAGGTCCGATTCGCCCGCGCGGCCTTCCAGGCCGCCCACTTCGCCGACGCAAAGCGAGCCGCCTCCGCCGCCCTCAAGCTCGACCGCCGCGAGCTCGAGGCCCTCTACATCCTCGCCCGTATCGCCCTCCTCGACGGGAACCTCAAGCTCGCCGAGTCCAAGCTGCGCGCGGCCGTGAGTGCGGGCCTGCGCCCGGACGAGGCCGCCCGCCAGATGGCGTGGATCAACCTCCGTCGCGGGACCTGGAAAAAGGCCGGTGAATCCCTCTCCGACGCCGGATTCCCCGAGATCGGCGAGCGCTACACGGCCTTCTCGGGCAAGCCCTTCGCCGCCAAGATGGGCCACGGTTGCAGCACGGTCCTGCCGATCGTCGACACCGACGACGACGTCATCCTCGTCGAGGTCGAGGCCGACGGCGAGACCCTCAAGCTGCTCTTCGACACGGGCGCCTCCGACATCATCATGTCCGACGCCAAGGCCCGCAGCCTGGTCATCGGCACCGACGCGATCTCCCCGATCGCCGCCGGCGGTCCGCCCCTGGCTCAAGGTCAGCTCGAGACCCTCTCCCTGGGCGATCTCCAGGTCAGCAACGTCCCCGTGACCATGTTCCCCGCGGACCAGCTCGCCTACGTGGTCGGTATGGAGGGCGTCGACGGGGTGCTCGGCATGCGGGTCTTCGCCGGGCGCCAGATCACCGTCGACCACCAGGCGATGACCATCGAGATCGTCGAGCCGAGCAAGAAGTGCCGCCGCGAGCTCGCGGCCAGGCGCGTGGGCACGAGCGTGCCGTTTTGGATGCACGAGACCCACTACGTCTACCTGCTCGGCAAAATGAACGGGGCCGAGGGGATCTATCTGCTCAATACGGGCATGCGCGGCGCCGACATGACCGCCAACGAGGGGGCCTACGCCTACGGGGGCATCGGCGCGCCGCCCATGATCGCCGGCCAGCCGACCCTCGCCCAGGTCGAGCGCTTCGAGCTCGGCCCCTACACGGTCGCGGATGCCGGCGCAGCCTGGGGTTTTCTCCAGCAAAATGCGACCAGCGACATGTTCCGCCTCGACGGGATGCTCGGCCTGGGGATGCTCGGCGGAGGTCGCTGGACCCTCGACTTTCAGACCCAGGAGCTCTACCTCAGCCCTCCAACGCCCACGAAGGCCGAGCCCGCGAAGGCCGAGCCCGCGAAGGCCGAGCCCGCGAAGTCGGCCCCCGCCAAGTAGTCCCAATGCGCTTTCCGGTCTTGATCTTCGACCTCGACGACACCCTGATCGAGAGCTTCCCGGAGTACGTCCGGCTGCACCAGCGCATCGCCGCTGATCTCGACTGGCGCATCCCCAGCGCCCGCGAGCTCGTCCACTACGGCCCGACTTGGCCCGACACGCTGGCGAGGCTGTGGCCCGACACCAGCCTCGATCCCTTCATGGCCCGCTACCAGGAGCTCGCCGACGACCACGTCTACCCCTCGATCCCCGGGGTCCCGGCTGCCCTCGAGGCGCTCCGGTCCCGAGGCCACAGCCTGTGGATCGTCACCAAGCGCTCGCGCACCCGCCTGCTCCAGCGCATGGCCCAGGCCAGCTTGGCCCCCGAGCTGTTCGCGGGGATCTACGCCTACGAGGACCAGCCCGTCAGCAAGCCCGACCCGCGCTGCTTCGAGCCCGTGTGGGAGGCGCTCGGTGGCCCCGCCCACGAGCGCGCGCTCTATGTGGGTGATCGGGAGGACGACTATCTCGCTGCGCGCGCGGCCGGGATGCGCTTCGTCGGGGTCCGCACCGGGCCCGAACACACGGCCGAACACCTGGCCGAACACCTGGACCCCGCCGGGGCCCCCGAGAATTTCGGACCCCCCGAAACCCCGAGGGTCCAACCCAGGGCGAGCTTCCTCGATGCCCTGCCCCAGGCCGACATCCTCGACACGGCCGTCGACCTGCACGCGTGGCTACAGCTCCAGGGCCCGCGAGCGTGAGTGTGAGTGCCCCGGGGCAAGGGCAGGTTCTGCGCGCGCGGGTGACCGCCGCTCAGGGATGGATCGTGACCGAGCCCGGGGCACGGCCGCGCCTGGTCTCCGAGCCCTGGATCACGATCGAAGGCCCGAACATCGTCGCCGTGGGCCACGGCCCGAGCGCCCGGCCTCCAGACGCCCAGACAGACACCCAGACGCTCGTCTACGACCTCGGCCAGAGCCTGCTCTTGCCGGGTCTGGTCAACGCCCACAGCCACGCCTTCCAGCGGGCGATCCGCGGCGCGACCCACCGCCGGGGGCAGGGCGATCCGTCGAGCTTCTGGAGCTGGCGCGACGCCATGTACCGGGTCGCCAACAGCCTCGACCCCGAGGGCGTCTACACCCAGACCCGGGCCTGCTTCGCCGAGATGTTGGCCCGCGGGATCACCTGCGTGGGCGAGTTCCACTACCTGCACCACCAGCCCTCGGGCGAGCCCTACCCCGACCCCAACGCCCTCTCGCTCGCGGTCGTCCGGGCCGCCCGCAGCGTCGGCCTGCGCCTGTGTCTGCTCGAGGTCTACTACGCCCGCGCCGGCGCCGGAGCGGGCCCCCTGCCCGAGCAGCGCCGATTCTGCGATCGCTCCGTAGACGCCTATCTCGCCCGCTTCGAGGCCCTGCGCGCGAGCACCAAGCCCGAACTCGATCCCGAATCCAATCCCGAGTCGGCCCCCTGGCTCAGCTTCGGGGTGACCCCGCACAGCGTCCGCGCCGTCCCTGCCGACGCGCTCCGGGAGCTCGCCCGCTACGCCAACGAGCACCGGCTTCCGATCCACGCCCACGTCTCCGAGCAGCCGCTCGAGAATCAGCAGTGTCTCGAGGAGTACGGCCGGACCCCCCTCGAGGTGTTCGCCGACGCCGGCTGTCTCGACCGCCCCGGCGCGTTCACAGCGGTCCACGCGATCCATGTCGACGACAGCGACCTCGAGCGCATGCGCGGCCACCAGATCTGTGCTTGCCCGAGCACGGAGGCCGACCTCGGCGATGGGGTGATCCCGGCGAGGCGCTGGCGGGAGCACGGGGCGACCTTGGCTCTGGGCAGCGACAGCAACGCGGTCATCGATCTTCTCCAAGAGGGGCGCCTGCTGGAGATGCACGAGCGCCTCGCCCAGCGCGCGCGCCTGTGCCTGACCGACACCGACGGCCAGGTCGCCCCCGTGCTGCTCGACGCCGCGACCATCGGGGGCGCCCAGGCTCTCGGCCAGCCGCTCCTGGGCAAACTCGCCGTGGGCTCGCCCTTCGACGCCCTCGCCCTCGACCTCGACCACTGGCTGTTGCGCGGCGTCGCCCCAGAGCACACCCTCGACGCGCTCTTGCTCGCCGGGTCGGCCGAGCCGATCTCCCAGGTCTGGGTCGGTGGACGCCGACGAATCTGAGCTTCCCCTTCCCATGACCCCCCTCGTTCAGCGACCTCTCCGCCGGGCATGTCCGGCATGGTGGGCATGTTCGGCACGGTGGGCGTGGTTGATCGCGGTGGCCGCCGGTTTGTCCGGCTGTCGCCGAGCCACGCCCGACTGCGCCTACGACTCGGTCGAGCGCTGCCTCTGGGAGCAGGGGCGAGCCTCCCCCGATGACCCGGTCGGCGTGAGCTTGGGCGAGCACGGCGGCGACCTGGACGACACCGGCGTGGCCGAGCGCGCCAACTGGGGGCAGGTCGACGTGATGCTCGCCGAGCTCGTGAACGCCATGGGTCCGGGCCTCGAGTGGGCGCTGGTCGACGCCCGCGCCCGCGCCCTGTGCTCGGACCCGGAACACCCCACCCTCGAGGCCGAGTCCAACCCCGATGCCAGCCCCGCTCCCGAGGACCCGGACGGAGACGAGCCCGGTCCGAGGCCAGGGTCCAAGCCCGGTCCGAGGCCAGGTCCCAAGCCCGATCCTGGGGTCGAGGCCGATCCTGGGGTCGCTTGGGCGTGCTGGCCAGCGACCCCGATCCCGATCCTCGAGCGCAATTTCAGCCTCGAGACCGGCGGGGGAGTCCTCGCTCTGTCCACGACTCACATCGCAGAGCGCGAGAGCGCCGAGATCCTCGCGTTTGCGCTCGAGCGCTTCGACAGCTGGTGCGAGGGCGGGAGCTTCGAGCGGACCGACAGCCGGATCAACCACGAGGTCTACCGCTGCGCCCTACCCGAGGGGCCCTACTTGCTCGTCGGGCGGTTCCCCAACGACCTCGAGGCCGAGCTCTGGCAGATCTCGATCGCCGTGATGGACGCGGGCTGAGTGTGAGAACCCTTGCCGCTGAGACCGGCGGCCAGGCTGTTCTCGGCCCGGCCAGTGCGTACACTCGCAGCGCCCAATGGTCGACGAAAACAGTTTGCCCACCAACCACGGCGGCCTCGTCTTTCCGCTGGACATGTTTCGGCCGACGATGCTCGCCGCCGTCCTGGCCGAAGGTTTGATCGCCCAGGCCCGCAACATCCTCGACGCCCAGCTCGAGCTGATCCGGCACCCCGAGATGCGCCTGGTCCTCGGACGGATCCACGGCTCGGTCATGGGTGACGACCCCGCCAAGTTCTGGCGTGAGAACGCCGAGCTCGCGCTGGCCGCCTCGCAGGTCCTGCCCCAACAGCTGTTTCAGTATTGGGTCGACGGCGGAGAAAAACCCCGCCAGGGCTTCATCGTCGCCCAGCGCGGGCAGGCGCTCGCAGCCCAAGACGCCACCGCCGACCAGCTGCCCGAGGATGCGCAACCCGAAGATTGGCCGGTCGCTCAGCTCCTGACCCAGCTCCAGGTCAGCGCCGAGGAGCTCGCCTCCGGGTTTGCCGACGGACCCCGGGTCTCCCTGTCGCTCATCGACCGCGAGGGTGACGACCGGGAGATGCTCATGACCTTGGTCGGCCAGCCACCGGAGGACCCCGAGAACCCCGAGACTGGCGCCGTCACCGAGAACCAGGCCCCCGGTGGGGCAGATCCGTCCGACCCGCGCGCGCAGGCGGGCCCCCAAAAACCCCAGCGCGCGAGCGTCGAAGATGACCGCAAGCGTCGGGCGAGCGAACACCAGGCCGAACTCGACGCCCGCCTCGCCCGCGCCCAGTCCATGCACGCCGACCTGCCCTACGTCGTCGATGCGCTCGGAGTCGTCGTCGCACCTCGCGGGGCCGAACTCGCAGACACGGACATCCTCTCCCCCTATTTCGTCGCCAAACTCGACGACGACATCCCCCGGGGCCTGCCCCGGGCGCTGCACGACGAACTCCGCGGAAAGCGCGCGGACTTCGCGGTCGTGGTCGAGTTTTTGAGCGAGGTGTTCGCCGAGACCGGGCCCCTGTCGAAGCCGATCTTCGAGGCCCAGGGAGAGCTCCAGACCCTCGGTGGCACGGAGGTCCGGATCCTCGAGGTGCTCGCCCCTCGCCTCGGCCGTGGCACCTTCATCCGCCGGGCTCGGGCCGGCGTGTTCGTCTCGCGGACACCGGACTCGGCGCTGCCCGAGGCCCTGATCCTCTCCCTGCTCGACGGGCAGGGGTAATCACCTAGGTAACACCTAGGCAACACCTGGGCACCTGGCGACTACTGCGGTCGCCGAGACCAGCTTGTCGCGTACCGCGACACCCCTGTCACGTCGATGGCGATACGCGACGGCTGCGATCGTGATTGCTCAGAGCCGAGCGCAGCCGTCGACACATAGCGAGGTTGCGAACCACAACTTCGATTCGAGGCTCGACTCCGCGATCACGCGAATTGTCGAGCCCTCCACATTGCGACGATGATCCAGGCTTCTGGGGACGATCCCCCGATAGCCGAGATCACCGTGATCTCGATGGTCGCCGTGGGTAGAGCCAGCCCGCTCGGGAGCGAAAAGAGCTACGCACAGATATTTTATTATTGATTTCAATCACTTAGCTTTTTGTTCTGCAAACAGCGTTCTCCTGCGGCCTCTGAGCTGGCTCTTGGAGTGCTCCCAGAGCGGGCCTCGGCGAGCCGGTACGGAACTTGAAGATTTGCTCTGGTGGGCCGTCGAAGGCCAACACAGGGGGTCGGGACCTCACCCGGCACAAACAACAAACAAGGATTACCCGAATGTACTTGCGCAGGAACAAGGTCCGCTGTGGCGACTCTCGCCGAACTTACCTCTCGATCGCCCACAACGTCTGGTGGAGCAGCGAAGGCGCCAAAAAGGCCCAGAGCCGCCCGATCGTCATCGCCTCGTTCGGAGTCGAGGACAAAGTCGATGTCGAGCTCGCCCGGGACGTCGTCGTCGCCGTTGAAAACAGTGCCCCCCGCTTCCCCTTCCGCCGTGGCGAGGGCAAGGCCGCGACCGTTCGAGTCGCCCAGGAGGTCCGCAAGATCGAGACCTTCCTCAAGGCCCTCGTGAGCCGCAAGCTCGGCCTCGCAGAGCACCTCCCCCCGCACCCGCAGCGCGGCGAGATCCTCGAAGCCCTCATTCGAGACAAGCTCGCCGACCCGGATCCGGCAGGCGCTCGTGAAGACGAGATCTTGAATTCGATCCGCAACCGCCTCGGAGCCTGACCCCCCAAAAAAACCCGAGGACCCGAGGACCCGAGAGCTTGGCAGATCGCCGGGCTCTCGGCTTTTAAGCCCGACCCACGCTCGGCCAGGTCGCCGCCAGCGGGATCGCCAGCATGGTCAGCGCAGACAGGTTGAACACAGCGTTGACCACGACCCCATGGGCCAGCGACATGCCCGTGTCGACGGGAAACCACACCGCAACGCTGACCGCCAGGCACCACCAACTCCAGCGCTCCCGCCGGGCGAAGGGCACGGCGACCACGAACAGCAGCGCGATCGCCCACGACGCCATTGTCGCGCCGAGCACGGCCATGATGAAGTCGCGAAAGACCTCCGCCTGTGGG
>CAYVJQ010000194.1:0-8517 GCA_964451725.1 uncultured Nannocystaceae bacterium
GTCGGAGACAACCAGGCAGGTGAAACGCGCGGGTCCGATACTGTGCGGCAGCACACCTGTTGCGCGAGTACAGCGACCAGCTGAGGACCGCTTTTGTTTCAGTTACAGTGAGTCGTTCGCATGGAGAAGAAGGCAGCCAAGCGCAGCGAGGTCATTCACCTGCTCGAGGAGCACGGCGGCATGCGACCGGGGGTCGCCCGCGAGGTCGCCGAGGCGACCGGGGTGCCCGAGGCCGATGTCTACGGAGTGGCGAGCTTCTATACGCTGCTCTCGAATCCGGGCGCGCGGACACGGGTATGCCAGGGGCTCAGCTGCATGATGGCCGGCGCCGCCGAGCGGATCGCGGCGCTGCGCGAGGCCGGCGTCGAGGTCGAGGTGGTGAGCTGCCTGGGCCAGTGCGACCGGGCGCCGGCGAGCTTGGACGCGGGTCTCGAGCTGCTCGCGCCGGCGGGGGGAGCGGTGAGCCCCTCGAGCCCCGACACCTTGGCGATCGACCTCGGGGGGGCCGACGATGCGAGCTACGCGGCGCTCCAGCGGGCCCGCGAACAGGGCCCCGAGTGGGTCATCACGACGCTCGAAGAGGCGGGTCTCCAGGGTCGTGGGGGAGCGGGCTTTCCTGCCCACTTCAAGTGGGGGGCCGTGCGCGGGCAGGCCGAGAGCACGCGCTACGTGGTGGTCAACGCCGACGAGGCCGAGCCGGGGACCTTCAAAGATCGGGAGGTCATGCTCCGCCGGCCGCACCGCATGCTCGAGGGCATGGCGATCGCGGCCGAGGTCGTCGGCGCGCAGGTGGCCTATATCTACGTGCGTGGCGAGTTCAAGGACTGTCGGCGCAGCGTGGAGGCGGCGATCGAGGCCGCCCGTCCACACTTGGGGGCGCTGGAGATCCGCATCGTAGAGGGGCACGGCGCCTATATCTGCGGCGAAGAGACGGCCCTGCTCGAGGCCATCGAGGGGCGGCGTGGCATGCCGCGTCTCAAGCCCCCCTACCCGACCGAGTCAGGGCTGTGGGGCAAACCCACACTCATGAACAACGTCGAGACCCTGGCCTGTGTGCCCGAGATCGTGCTTCGTGGTGGAGCGTGGTTTCGAGGCCTGGGTCGGGGGGAGCCGGGCAGCAAGCTCTACTGTGTCTCGGGCCACGTCGAGCGACCGGGGGTCTACGAGCTGGCCCTCGGGGTTACGCTGGACGAGGTCGTGGAGGCGGCTGGCGGCTATCTGGGCACACCCAAGGCATTCTCGCCCGGCGGTGCCTCCTCGGGTTTCCTGCCCATGTCCATGCGAGGGTTGGCGCTGGATTTTGGGAGCCTGAGCGAGGTCGGGAGCATGCTCGGGAGCGCCGGGGTGGTCGTGCTCGACGAAGGGGTCGACATGGCCGAGGCCGCGCGCTGGCAGCAGGTGTTCTTCGAGGACGAGAGCTGCGGTCAGTGTGCGCCCTGTCGGATCGGCTGTCGGGTCCAGCGCCAGGCCGTCGACCGGTGGATCGAGGATCGTGACCGGAGGCGGCTTGCGGTCGTCGAAGAGGTCGCTTGGGAGATGCATGAGGGCTCGATCTGCGGGCTCGGCATGGTCGCCAGCTTGCCGCTCCAGTCGGCCATGAAGTACTTCCCCGACGAGTTCGAAGACTGACGAGCCCGAGAACCGACGAGCGCACGGGCTGCTAAGCTCCGACTGCGAGACCCGATGATCGAAATGATCGAGATGATCGAAACCAAGCTCGAGCTCCAGATTGATGGCCGCCGCGTCGAGGTCGACGAAGGCGCGACCGTGCTCGACGCGGCGCGCTCCCTCGGTATCGAGATCCCCGTCCTGTGTCAGGACGACCGGGTCGACCCGGTGGGCTGCTGTCGCATGTGCCTGGTCGAGGTCGAGGGCCAGCGCCGGCTCCAGCCAGCCTGCACCTTCAAGGCCAGCGCGGGCATGGAAGTGCGCAGCGACACGGAGCGGGTCGCCCGTCACCGCCGCGGTCTGCTGAGCCTCTACGAGGCCGACCACAGCCTCGATCCCAAGACCGAGGTCCCGATCTCTCGGGGTGTGCACGACAAGCTCGCCGATCACATCGAGGCCTACGGCACGGGACCCAAGCTCCTGCCGGTGCTCTCGCCGCGGGTCGGCAGGGTGGACCTCAACCCCTACATTCAGTTCGACCCGGACGCGTGTGTGGTCTGTGGTCTGTGTGTGCGCTACTGCGACGAGGTCGAGGCGGTCAGCGCGATCACCCTGCTGGGGCGGGGAGCCAAGACGACGATCGGGACCGCCGATCAAAAAGGCCTGCTCGATACGAGCTGCGAGCTGTGTGGGGGCTGCGTGGCCGTGTGCCCGACCGGGGCCATGACCGAGAAGCCCTCGCTGAGCCACGAGCCCGAGGCCGCCCAGAGTGTGCGTACGACCTGCAATTTTTGTGGGGTCGGCTGCCAGCTCGACCTGCACGTGGAAGACGACAAGGTCGTCCGGGTGACCTCGCCCGAGCCGGGGACGACCGTCAACGACGGCAACCTGTGTATCAAGGGGCGCTTCAGCTACGAGTTCATCCATCACGACGACCGCCTGGACGTGCCCCTGGTCAGGGGGGACGACGGCGAGCTCCACCCCACGACCTGGGCGCACGCCATGGATGTGGTCGCCAAGGGCCTGATGGGAGTCAAGGCGCGCCACGGGGCCGACGCCCTGGGTTTCGTGTCCTCGAGCCGGTGTACGGGCGAGGAAAACTACTTGATGCAGAAGCTGTCCCGGGCCGCGTTCGGGACCAACAACTGTCACCAGTGCGCCGCGACATGACACGCTCCAACGGTCGCCGGTCTGGTGACGATGTTCGGTGCGGGGGCGATGACCAACTCGATCCCCGAGATTCGAGAGACTGACCTGCTGTTCGTGATCGGGTCGAACACCACGGAGGCGCACCCGATCATCGCCATGGAGATGAAGCGCGCGGTCAAGCGCGGCGCGAAGCTCTACGTCGCCGATCCGCGGGCGATCTGGCTCAGCGAGATCGCCGACAGGCACCTCCAGCTGCGCCCGGGCACCGACGTGGCCCTGCTCAACGCCATGGCCCACGTGATCATCAGCGAGGGTCTGACAAACGCGGCGTTCATCGCCGAGCACACCGAGAACTTCGAGGCCATCGTCGAGTCGACGCGCGAGACCACGCCGGAGTGGGCCGAGGGGATCACGGGGGTGCCCGCCGCCGACATTCGGGAGGTCGCCCGGGCCTACGCGACCACGCGCAAGGCCGGCATCTACTACACCCTGGGGATCACCGAGCACACCCACGGCACCGACAACGTCTACTGTCTCGCCAACCTCGTGTTGATGACCGGGCACCTCGGCATCAAGTCGGCGGGTCTCAACCCTCTGCGCGGGCAGAACAATGTCCAGGGCGCCAACGATGCGGGTGCGAGCCCGATCTTCTACCCGGGCTACCAGCGGGTCGACGATCCTGTCGCCCAGGCCAAGTTCGAGGCCGCCTGGGGCACAGCGCTGAGCCCCGAGCCGGGTTTGAACCTCAACGTCATGATGAAGGCCATGGCCCGGGGGGAGATCAGGGGCATGTACGTGATGGGCGAGGACATCGTCCTGTCCGAGCCCAACGCCGGGCGCATCGAAGAGGGGCTCAACAACATGGAGTTCCTGGTCGTTCAGGACATCTTTCACAACGAGACCACGCGCTTCGCCGACGTGGTCCTGCCGGCGGCCTGCTTCGCCGAGAAAGACGGCGTGTTTACGAACTCGGACCGGAGGGTGCAGCGGGTTCGCAAGGCCGTGAGCGCACCTGGAGAGGCCCGGGCCGACTGGGAGATCCTCTGTGATGTGGCTCGGGCCTGCGGCTACGACATGCCCGACTACGCGGGACCCGGGGCCGTCTACACCGAGATGGCGGGGCTGTGCGACAGCTTCGCCGGCATCAGCCACGAGCGCCTGGCCGGGGAGGTCGCGGGTTTGCAGTGGCCGTGCCCCGACTCGAGTCACCCGGGCACGCCGACCTTGCACGGTGACGGGCCGATCCGTGGCAAGGGCAGCTTTCAGGCTACGAGCTACCGGCCCAGCGCCGAGCTGCCGGACGTGGAGTACCCGCTGCTGCTGAGCACGGGACGGACCCTCTATCACTACAACGCTGCGACCCAGACCCGGCGTAGCTTGGGCGCGATCGCTCGGCAGCCCGAGAATTTCATCGAGATGCACCGCCGCGATGCCCGCAAACGGGGGTTCCGTGATGGCGAGCTCGTGCAGGTTCGCTCGCGCCGGGGCGTGGTGAAGGCTCGGATCGCGGTGAGCCCGCGTATGCGGCCGGGCTGCGTGTGGATGCCACTGCACTTTGGTGACGCCAACACGAACTACCTGACCAACGACGCCGGGGATCCGACGACACAGACGGCTGAGTACAAGGTCTGTGCGGTTCGGGTGGAGGCGCTGGATGCGGCCTCGGCCGCCGAGTAGGGCCGGGGCCGAGGGGATCTGCACAGGCAGGTGGGCCGATTGGTCCGCCTGTTTTTTTGTTGTGGCCTGGCTGTAGTCCGGATTTGGGCCGGTCATATTAGACCAGGCCAGATGTTGGCATTGCTGATTACGGATAACGGGAGATCGAAGTGAAAATTCGATTGGGACACCGTTCCTAGTGTTTTTATGCACGACCCCGGGTCAGGGATGGGGTGACCCGGGGTCGGGTTGAGGCAGTGTGGGGTCGGGTTGAGGCAGTGTGAATTCCAGTGACACTATAAATTTGCCTTGAAACAAAGGCCCCGCTCGGCCATGCTTTTTCTGTCACGGGACGAGATGCAGGCCGAGTCAAAGCAGGACGCACAGGGCGACGACCTCAACCGGTCGGCCGCTCAGTTCGAACCAGTCGAACTGGCCATCACTTGGGCCGGGGTCGAGCGCTGTTTCGAGGCCGTCCTGGTCGGGGTGGGAGAAATCCTGGTTCAGGATTGCGATCTCGAGGCCTTCGATCTTCAGCACCGGGAGGCCGCCATCCACTGCTGTGATGGGGGAGTCCTCGATGAGGTCGCGTGCCGAGTCGCGTTCAGTGGCTTCGGGGCCCGGGGCGAAGCTCGCTTTCGTGTGCTCGCCCAAGGTGAAGCCCGCGAGCTCGAGCGCCTGCTCAGGGACCTCCGCGTTCGCCAAGAGCTCCGCCGTCAGCTCAGCCGGGCCCAGCTCGAGGTTGCTTGCGGCTGGATCTGAGGCCGAAGGTCACAGGAGAAGCCGAGGGGCGGGGGACCGCCGAGGGGGCGGACCGAGGGTCACAGACGCCCGAAGTCGCAGACTCCGAGGCCCCCTGGCGGACTCTCGAGCCAGGGCGAAGGGCCGACGCCCAGGGGGTGGGCAGCGAAAAATGCGAGCACGCTCGCCGGTGAGACGCTCGAGGGAGCGGTGTGGCCCGAGCCGTGGTCACAGAGCACCACCGGGTGTCCATGCCCGGACAGGAACTCGGCGTCGCTCAGCGCGAAGTCGTAAAAGCTCATGGTGAAGGCGTTTTGAACCACCACTATCTCGTCGTTGGGCCCCCCGTGGATCAGCATCTGCGGGTAGGGATTGGCGACCTCGAAAGGCGGCCAATGGGCGACCGTGCTCAGGACCAGGCCGACGTTGTCGGCGTTGTTCCAGTAGCCCCCCGACCAGGTCGCTACCGAGGCCAGCTGCTCGCCGCGGACGGAGGACAGCATGTCCGAGGTGATGCCTCCGAGCGAGAACCCGGTCGAGTGAATGTGGTCGTGGTCGACGCCCCAGCGCTGGTCCACGCAGGTCAGCAGGGCATCGAAGAGCGCGACCTCGATGTTGCCTTCGCCGCCGGGCATGACATCGAAGGTATCCCAGTCGAAGGTGATGTCGCCGACCAGGGGCGCCGTCAGAGGGAAATCCGTGTCCTCGGGAGTGACCAGGATGAAGCTCATGTCCGGCCCGTCGACGGCGCCCGCAAACAGGTTGCGGAAGTTCGCGGCCGTGCCCCCCTGCCCGTGCCAGGAGAACACGATCGGCCACGATCCTGCGCCCCCGTCCACGGCCGCAGCGGGCAGGTCGAGGTAGAAGCTGCGCACGGTGCCGTCGACGTCGAAGCCCGTGTTGAGCCCCACTGTGAGGGCGGCGCAGGCCGGATCGACGACCGTGTTTCCACCTGTATCGCCCCCGCCCGTATCACCCTCGGTGTCTTCGCTGTGAGTCTCGCTCTCTCCCTGGGTCTCGCTCTCTCCCTGGGTCCCACCATCTTGGGAAGTCTCGGCTTCGGTCGAGCTCGCGTCGTCCGTGCAAGCCAGGCCACAAGAGAGGAACAGGGAGGTCGATCCAAGGGAGAGCCAGAGCCGCACGGTCCGATGGTCGAGAACCTGGGCCCGCGAGGCAAGCGCGGCGGGAACTTCGGGCCACAACCTGGCATGCTCGACCTGTGCGGGATCGCGCAAACACCGACGCCGCGGAGGATACGAGCGTGAGCGCGGAGCGACGTCTGGGCCGCTATCTCTTGATCGAGGAGATCGGCCGAGGCGGGATGGGCAGGGTGTACTCGGCCTACGATCCTCAGCTCGACCGCAAGCTGGCGATCAAGGTTCTGCATGAGAACTCGGGGTTCGCCAGCGAGGAGGCCCATCTTCGCCTGTTGCGCGAGGCCCAGGCGCTCGCCCGCCTCTCCCACCCGAACGTGGTCTCGATCCACGACGTGGGGATCGCGGACGGTGCCGTGTTCTTGGCGATGGACTACATCGAAGGCGAGACCCTGCGCGCGTGGTCTGGGTTGATTACAAAGCCGAAGACCGCGGGCGCTGACCCGGGCCCGCCGCTGCGGACGTGGCGGGAGACGGTGGCCATGTTCGTGCAAGCGGGGCGGGGCTTGGCGGCGGCCCACGCCGCCAACCTAATCCACCGTGACTTCAAGCCGGAGAACGTGCTCGTGGGCACCGACGGTCGAGCGCGGGTCCTCGATTTTGGGATCGCCCGGGCCCAGCCAGGGACGGACATTCGAGCGAGCGAGGGCGACGAGCCGGCGTCCAAGGGGGAGGTCGCTGGTGACGAGGCGGTTTCGCAGCGAGAGACCGAAGTCGTTGGAGAGGGCGAAACTCGGGTTCGATCCGAGGGCGACAGTGAGGACAGGGAAGACAGGGAGGCCGAGGTCAATTGGACAGAGGACCCGACCTTGCTCGTGGATCCGGACTCCGACTTGTCTCTGTCGACCCGAACGGCGGGCCCGCCCGGGTCGCCGCGTCCAAAGACCAACCTGAGCTCGCTGCGTACGGGTCCAGGATTGTTGAGTTCGGAGATCACCCGGGTCGGCGCGCGGGTGGGGACGCCGGCCTACATGTCCCCCGAGCAGCTCAAGGGGCGGCCCGCCGGAGCCCGCAGTGATCAGTTCAGCTTCGCCGTCGCGCTCTACGAGGCCCTGGCCGGGGCCCGGCCGTTCGCTGCCAAGACGATCACCGCGTTGATGATCGCTATCGATCGGGGCGAGCTGCGCGAGCTGCCGGCCTCGCGCCGGTTCCCGAAGTGGCTGTACGAGGTCCTGGTGCGGGCGCTACAGGCCGACCCGGAGGCCCGCTGGCCCGACATGGAGGCGATGCTCAGCGAGCTCGAGCGCGACCGTCAGCGAGGACGGCGTCGCCTGGCCACGGGGATCGGCCTGGTCGGTGCGCTGGCCGTGGGCGGGCTGTGGTCGACCGTGTTCGCGCCGGCCCCCGACGACCCTTGCGCGGCGGTCGAGGCTGCCGTGGGCGAGGTCTGGAACGCCGATGCCAGGGCAAGCCTAAATACGGCGTTCGCGGCCACGGGGATCGACTACGCGAGCGAGTCGGCGCGGCGAGTCTCGGAGATGCTCGACCGCCGTGCGCTGGGCCTGTCCCTCGCCCAGCGCGGGGCCTGTGAGCGCGACCAGACCGCGGTCGGGGTGGTCGCCCAGCGGGCCTGCCTCGACGCTCGCGCCGTCGAGTTCGAAGCCGTGATCGAGATCTTGGGTGAGGCCGACGCTGCGGTGGTCACCAAGGCCCAAGACCTGTTGGGCGAGCTGCGGCCGCTCAGCGATTGTGCCGCGGGGGCGATTCTGATCGGGGCTGCAGCGCCGCCGCGCGAGGATGAAGCCGAGGCCGTGGCCGCCCTCGCCCGGGAGCTGATCGGGGTCCAGATCTTGGCCGAGGCCTACGAGTCGCGCGAGGCCCTCGAGGCCGCGGATTCTGCTCTCGAGCGGGCTCAGGCCCTGGACTATCTCCCGATCCGGGCCGAGGCCCACGCCCAGGTCGGGCGCGCGCACCACCGTTTGAACGATCTCGACGAGGCGTTGGCAGCCTTCGAGCGCGGCGTCTGGTTGGCCCGGGCGAGTGGCGAGTCACGCCTCGAACTCGAACTCGAACTCGAACTCGTCAAGGCATTGCTGGCCCTGGGAGAGTACGAGCGCGCGGGTCGGCAGGTCGCCCGCTCCGAGGCCCTGGTCGTGCGAGTCGAGCCAGGTGGCATGCTCGACGCCCGCCTCCGCCATCTGGACGGCCGACGGTTGGCCGAGGAGGGCCGCTCCGCGCAAGCCCTGGATCGGGAGCTCGAGGCGATCGC
>CAYVJQ010000195.1:0-2624 GCA_964451725.1 uncultured Nannocystaceae bacterium
GTCTGCGAGCTTGGGGATCGGTCGGAGAGAGCGGGTCAATGGTGACCCGCTCTCGCTTTTTGACGTTCTTTTGACGTTCTATTGTCTCGAACCGCAGCGCCGTCGCTGGGCTCCCGCCGGAACACGCGGTCCGTAGCCGGCACTCGGCACTCGGCACTCGACATCACCCACAGCGAGCAGCTCTCGATCGGGGGGAAACCCTTTGCTCGGGGGGGAAACCCCTGATCGGGCTGTGTGCATATTGTCTGACGCCCGGCACCAGAGTGTTGCGCTCAGGCTCGAGTGGCGCTCGGCGCCACGTTTGTGAACACCGTCGGAAGATCAATAGTGGCGGCGAGGGTCGTGCGGTCAGTCGACGTGGAGCGACCTGAAATCACCCCGCTTAAAACTGCCCGCAAGCGCTCGGAGATCAGAGACGATAGGGCATGGGTCTCTCGAACTCGGCATGGTCTCGCGCGTTCCTCGGTCTCGGTCTGACGCCCATGTTGGCGATCGGCGCGTGCAAGGGGGACGACGCGGGCCCGAGCCTCGATACCGAGGTCGGCATCGAGAGCGGCATCCCAGCAGCGACCTCGGAAGAGAGCGCTGGGGTGGAGACCAGCGACAGCAACGCTGAGGTCGCCTTCGACATGCCGACCCCGGCCATGATCGTCGACTTGAAGATCGAACCCGCGAGCGCGGTGATCGAGATCGTCGATGGGGTCATTCCGACCGAGCTCGATTTCACGGCCATCGCCACCAACAACATGGACGACGAAAATATGGTCGACCTGGCCGGTGTATGGACCTTCGATCGCCAAGATATTGCGAGCCTCGACCCGGCCATCGGCGGGATCACGGGCACGGGTCTGCTCGGTGGAATCGGGACCCTCCGCTTCAGCTACGCGGGTCTCGAGGCCGAGGCGGAGGTCCTCGTCAAGCTGGTGTACACGATCGCCCCCGACCCGCTCGACCCGATCGCCCAGGCCTATCTCGCCACCGCCGACACCCCCGACCCCGCCGTCTCCCTGCTCTACCCCTACGACGACACTGTGTTCCCGCGCGGGCTGGTGGGGCCCACGATGCAGTGGAATGGGGGCAACGACGGCGACCTCTACTACCTCCACGTGGAGAGCTCGACCTTCGAACTCGACTGGTACGGAACTGTGCCCAACCCTTCCCGTTGGGATTTTCCGCTCGCACCCAACGACCTCTGGCTCAAGTTGACCGACTCGAGCGAGGGGGAGGTCAGCGTCGAGCTCCGGCGCTGGGACGGGGCCATGGCCTACACCAGCGGGGTTCGAAGCTGGTCGATCGCGCCGGCCAACCTCGCCGGCACCATCTACTATTGGGCCGTCAATCAAGGCGACGTGCTGCGCATCCAGCCGGGTGCCACGGAGCCCGAGCAGTTCATCGAGAAACCCGAGGGGGTGACCTGTGTCGCCTGCCACAGCGTCTCGCGCGACGGCAGCACCATCGTCGCCTCGCAGCACGGGGGCTACAGCCCGTGGGCGACCTTCAACTCCGACGGGAGCGCGATCTTTGCCTCGGACTCGGCCTCGGGCTTTCAGGCCATCTCCCCCGATGGTTCCTGGGTGCTGTGGGGGCAGAGCAACGACAGTTTCCTCGGTCAGCCCAGCTCTATGATTCTGAGCGCCCAGGGAAATATCGAAACAGCTACCCAGATGTTCCAAGCCACGGGGTGGCCGGTGCACCCGGCGTGGTCCAACGACGGCACCAAGGTCGCCTATGGGGTGCGCACCGACGGCAACTGGCTCGACTTCAACAACTCCACGCTGTGGACCGTCGATGTCGACACGGACATCCCCGAGTTCTCGAACCCGGCCGAGATCGTCATCAATGATGTCGCCCGGCCCACGGTGAGCTACCCGACCTGGAGCCCCGACGACGCCTGGCTGGCCTTTGGGCGTGCAACCCAGGCTCGTACACGAGGCGCCGCCGGCGAGCTGTGGATGGCCAACGCCAACGGTCAAAATCCGGTCGCCCTCGACAAGGCCAACGGCGTCGGTCACATCCCCGAACCCGAGACCGCCGAGAACTATGAGCCCACCTTTGTGCCGGTCGCCTCGGGCGGCTACTTCTGGCTGGTGTTCGTGTCGGAGCGCCAATATGGCAACACACTCACCAATCAAGTGGTCGATACGCGGACCAAGCAGCTGTGGGTCACGGCCGTCGACATCAACGCTGCGCCGGGTGTAGACCCGAGCCACCCCGGGTTCTGGCTGCCGGGCCAGGAGCTCGACAACAACAACATGCGGGGCTACGCGGCCCTCAACGAGTGTCGGGAGATCGGGGAGAACTGTGAGGCGGGCTACGAGTGCTGTGGCGGATTCTGCGTCGAAGTCGACGGTGAGTTCGTGTGCGAGGACGACCCGCCCATGTGTTCCCCGAACCTCAGCGCTTGCGATGTGGACGAGGACTGCTGTGACCCCGAGGCTCAGTGCATCGGGGGGTTTTGCTCGATCACGATCGGCTGACCGGGGAGAGAGGGACCGAGGCCCCGATACGACTCCAGCGAGCTCGGGGCTTCGGGCCGTGAGACTTCAGGCGCTGGGAGTCGTATCTGCCGGTTCGGCGCTACGCGACTGTTCGGCGCTACGCGACTGTTCGGCGCTACGCGACTG
>CAYVJQ010000195.1:2724-8462 GCA_964451725.1 uncultured Nannocystaceae bacterium
CGACTGTTCGGCGCTACGCGACTGTTCGGCGCTACGCGACTGTTCGGCGCTACGCGGCTGGGGGAATGAAGACCTCCATATCGGCCTCGACCATGATCTGCGTCTTGTTCAAGATGGTGACGCGGAAGTTGGCGACCCAGTCCTCGAGCACCTCCGAAGTGAGGGCGGGCGTGGAGCCTCCGTATACACCTCGAACCCGACGGTCGGTGCTGGAGACGTAGTGACCAGGCTCGATCGAGTAGTAGATCTGACGATTGCCTGTCCAGATCGAAAATACGCCGTAGTCGGACTCGCCCTGGATCGTGAAGTCGATGCGGTATGCGCCGACCGACTCATTGTGGTCAGCCTGGGAGATTTGGTCGAGATCGAAGGATCGCTTCTCCCCGCGCTGAAAAGTCCAGGATTTCTTGGGGCGCAATGTCGTGACTGTGATGATTTTGTCGGTCTCGTTGATGAGCTTGGAACCGTGGAATTTGATCATTTTCTTGCTTTCGAGTTTTGGTGTTGAGACAGGTCGTGGTTGATATGGCGATAGCTTTTTGGGTGTGTACTAAGGTGAGATCAGTGTTCGTAGGGGCAGTGCGGGGGGCGTCGCTGCGCTCCTCTTGCTACATCTGAAGTCTTGGGGATCGGGGCCTGTGGGCCACTGACAGTTCACGCCAAAGCGGTCTCCCTTCAGGCCAAAAGGGAAGCCCCGACTTGGGGCGGGGAATGTGGGAACACGCGCTCCTGCGCCCCCCAGCGCGCTGCCAAACTCGTACCCAAGCCAGTCGCCAGCGCGTAGACTGAGCAGGGTGACCGACAACGATCAGCCTCAGGGCGGACCTCGGGTTTTGGTCGCCATCTTCCAGCTCGGGCTGCTGACGGCCGTGGGTTTGGGCCTGGAGCGCGGTCTGCTGCTGGAGGAGGTCGGGGTGAGGGAAGAGCAGCTCCTCGACCGTGACGCCTACCTCCCGCTCTCGGCCCTGCTCGGGCTGGGCGAGTCCATGCTTCGCCAACGACCCGGGGTCAACATTGGGCTCTCCGCCCTGGAGTTCGTTCGGCCCTCGACCCTCGGCGCGCTGGGCTACGTCATCGGGAACTGCGTGAACCTGGGCGAGGCCCTCGAGGCTTTCGCCCGCTACCAGAGTCTATTGACCCCGGCGGTGCGCTGGGAGAGCAGCACCGTCGCGGGCGGGGGCCGAGAGATCCGTCTCGTGGCTTCGCCTGCCTTTCGGCGGCTCGCCTTTCCCGTCGAGATTCAGCTCGGCACTTGGATCTCCATCGGTCGCCGATTGACGGGGATGCGGTGGACTCCACGGCGGGTGCGCCTCCAACATCAGCCCTTGGGTCCGGCAGAGGAATTCAGCGCGTTGTTCGGGCAGGTCGAGTTCGGTGCCTCGGTCGATGCGCTCGAGCTCGACGCCGAGGTCCTGGCCCTGCCGGTCGTGGGTGCGCGGCCCGAGCTGCAGCTCTCGAGCACGCGCCTGGTGCAGTCCTTGTTGCCCGAGCCCGAGGGAGAGGTCGACTGTCGCGCCCGGGTGCGCACGCTCTTGCATGAGGGCATCTCCCACGGGATGACGACCAAGGAGCAGGCCGCCCGCGAGCTCGGGCTCAGCCCGCGAACCCTGTCCCGGCGGCTCCAAGAGGAGGGCAGCTCGTTCAGCGACCTGCTCAGAGAAGTCCGCGAGCAGCTCGCGCGTGTGTGGCTGCGCGACCCGGCGCTGAGCATCTACGAGGTCGCCTATCTGCTCGGCTACAGCCAGCCGAGCACCTTTCACCGCTCCTTTCGCCGCTGGACCGGGCAGACGCCCATGCACTGGCGTGCTGGCTGACGCGCCAACTGACACGCCAGTTGGGAGGCGACCGCCGTCAGCTCTTGGCGCGATCGAGCAGCGCCCGACCGAGCTTGACCAGGGCGTCGGCCTTGTCGGAGATCTTGGAGGCGTAGAGCAGGCGCACACCCTCGCGGGTCACCTCGTAGTCGAAGCGCCGGCTCGGGAACATCTCGATGGCGCGGTGGAAGGGCAGGCGATCTTCGATGACGGCCTTGTTGTTGGTGCACGCTCGCAGCCCCTCGCGGCCGTTGAGGCGCCCGTAGCCGCTGCCCTTGACGCCCCCGAAGGGCAGGTCTTGGACCATGTACATGAGCGCCCAATCGTTGATGCAGGTCGAGCCGGCGACGATCTGGTCGGCGATCCGCCGGGCCCGGACCCGGTCGCGGGAGAACACGGAAGCGCTGAGTCCGTACTCGGTGGCGTTGGCGATGCGCACGGCCTCGGCCTCGTTCTTGACCCGGGTCACGGCCATGACCGGGCCAAAGGTCTCTTCATGCATGATCCGCATGTCCTCGGTGACCTCGGTGAGCAAGGTGGGCTCGAAGTACTGTTTGCTGGGCTTGCGCTTGGCTCGTTTGCCGCCGGTGACCAGCTTGGCGCCCTTGTCGACCGCGTCGGCGACCAGCGCCTCGATGATCTCGATCTGGGCGGGCATGGTCATGGCCCCCAAGTCCACGAGCTTGCCCGACAGGGGCGCGCCCTGGCGCAGGCGCAGGGTGATGTCTTGGACCTTGGCGACGAACTCGTCGTAGACCCGGTCGAACACCAGCACACGCTCGGCCGCGAGGCACATCTGGCCCGAGGCGATGAATGAGGCGGAGACGGCTGCGTGCGCGGCCTGGTCGAGATCGGCGTCGTCGCAGACGATCATCGGGTCTTTGCCGCCGAGCTCCAAGATCACCGGGGTCAAGGTCTTGGCGCTCTCCTCGACCACGCGGCGGCCGTTGGCCATGGAGCCGGTGAACACGATCTTGTCGACGCCCCCCGAGACCAGTGCTGCGCCCGCGTCTCCGTAGCCCGTGACCAGGCGGACCAGGTCGGGGGAGTAGCCGCAGTCCTTGAGCCAGCGGTCGAGGAAATCTTGGAACGGCCCGACCGACCACGAGGTCCACTCGCTGACCTTCACGACCACCGCGTTGCCGGCGAACAGGGCTGGGATGGTCGGTCCCAAGATGTTTTGCAGCGGGAAGTTCCAGGGCGTGATCACGCCGATGACCCCCAGCGGGTGAAACTCGATCGAGGCCCGCTTGTGCTGGAGCAGACCCGAGGACACGCGCTCCGGTCGGAGGTGCTTCTCGCCTTCTTTGATCGTCCAGCGCAGCTTCTCGGCGAGCGGCCAGATCTCACCGATCATCGCGTTGTGCAGGGTCTTGCCGGCGTCGCGGCAGATCTCGTCACACAGGGCGTCGGCGTGCTCGAGCAACATGTCGAGCAGGCGTCGGAGCACGCGGCGGCGCTCGTCGAAGCTCGTGGCTCCCCACTCGCGCTGGGCGTGGCGGGCCCGGGCGATCTGCTCGCGGACCTCCGGCGGCGACATGGCCGGGACCTCGCCGAGGCGCTCGCCCGTGGCCGGATCGACACACGGGATGGTGGCTTGAAGCGTTTGCTCTTCGAGGTTCTCGGCGGGCGCGGACATGGGCGCGGCGACACTACCCAAAGGGGCCCGGGAGACACGTGGCCTGGGTCACGCGTGTATCGCGCTCGGCTCTCGGTCCGGCTCGGGGCGAGTTGCCTCAATCACGCGTATGGGTCTGCTCAGCGGCGTTTCAGGTCGATCGTCCTCAGGGGCGCTCGGTCCGGGTGAGGCCCGGTATCGGCCTGGCTCACGCCGCCTCTTGCGGCGCTTGGAGCTCCGGCACTGCGACCCTCGGTCGCAGACGACCGGCAGGTTTGGGGCTGTACTATCGCCGTGATGGGCGACGACCCAGAGGCCTCTCAGGAAGCGCGCCAAGAACCGAGCCAGGGGCCGCGATTGGTGTGGTGGATGGTGCCCCCAAAAAAGGGACACAGGGGTGTCCAAAACGAGGTGGCCCGCGCGTCTTCGGGTGTCGGCGTCGACCGACATTCACCAACATCCACCGACTAGGATCCATCATGCCCAAATTTCTTTGTATGCAGCGCAACCTCCCCCATTCCGAGACGGCCACAGCCGAGACCTCGCCAGCCCAGATGCAGGCGATGTACGCCAAATTTGGTGCCTGGCAGGCCCAGTTTGCCGACAAACTCGTCGACATGGGCGGCAAGCTCGGCAAGGGCAAGCTGGTCTGCGATCAGGCCGCGAGCGATGGGCCCTTCGTCGAGGTCAAGGAGCTGGTCGGCGGGTACATGATCGTCGAGGCCGACGATCTCGATGATGCGATCGAGGTCGCTCGCGCCTGCCCCGGCCTCGTGCGGCCCGGCTCCGGCGTCGAGGTCATCGAGATTCACACTCCGTGAGGGCGCCCGGACTCGTCGAGCACTTCTTTCGGCGGGAGTACGGCAAGCTGGTCGCCGTGCTCTCGCGGCGGGTGGGGGTGCAACATATAGAGGCGGTCGAGGATGCTGTTCAGGCCGCCCTCATGTCAGCGCTCGAGCGCTGGCGAGCGGGGCCGCCCGACAATCCGTCCGCGTGGCTGTCTCGGGTGGCGCACAACAACCTCGTCGGCCAGCTGCGCAAGGAAGGGGGGCGCCGTCGGATCCTCGAGCACAGCGCCGCGTCGGTCCCGGCCGCGCATACGGACGAAGTGGCGGCCCAGTTGGAGAGCGAGGTCAGCGACGACCTCTTGCGGATGCTCTTTGTCTGTTGTGACGACGCGATTCCCCCTCAGTCCCAGCTGGTTGTGGCGCTCAAGACCCTGTGTGGATTCAGCGTCGCAGAGATCGCGCATCGCCTGTTCACCAGCGAGGCCAATGTCTACAAACGTCTGGGTCGGGCTCGCCATAGACTGCGTGAGCGGCCGCCCCGTTTCGACGATCTCGAGGCCGTCCAGGTCGCTACACGGCTGCCGGCCGTCCAGGCGGTCCTCTACCTCCTGTTCACCGAGGGCTACCTCTCTTCACACGCAGAGGTCGCTATTCGCCGGGAGCTGTGCGCCGAGGCCATCCGGCTCGGGTTGGTGCTCGCCGAGCACCCGGTCGGCCAGACGCCAGAGACATTCGCCCTGCTCGCGCTCATGCATCTTCACGCGGCCCGAATCGGCGCGCGCGAGGACGCCTCGGGCGGGCTCTTGTTGTTGGCGGAGCAAGACCGGTCGCGCTGGGACACGAGGCAGATTCAAGTCGGGCTCCAGTGGCTGGCCGATTCGGCCGAAGGTGAGGTCTTCTCTCGCTATCACGCCGAGGCTGGGATCGCGGCAGCGCACTGCCTCGCCCCATCGTTTGCCGAGACCCGGTGGGACGAGGTGGCGAAGTGCTACGCGCTCCTCGAACAGGTCTCCCCCTCGGCCTTGCACCGCCTCAACCGTGCGGTCGCCGTGGCCGAGTGGAAGGGCGCGGCCGCGGGTCTGGCTGTGCTGGATGGTTTTGAACCACCGACTTGGCTGGTCGGTTCATACATGTGGTCGGCGGTGCTCGGTGACCTCCATCGGCGCTGCGGGAACATCCGGCCGGCGGCTCGCTACCGGGTCCTCGCGCTCGACTCTGCTCCGACCCGAGCGGTCAGAGAACTGTTGGAGCGGCGGCTGCAGAGCCGGGGCGAACAGGGCCAGTAGGGACGAGTTCGACCTGCTTGGCGGTGATCTCGGTCGCTGCGCCACGCCGACTCGGCGCGGACAGCCATCGAACAAAGTGCAGGTCGAAGGGGGCCGACAGAGGGGGGGGGTGCTCACGCCGGGATCCTTCGGCACCGATCAGAAATTACCTGATCACTGAACTAACATCAGAGCGCGGGACAAATCTGTAGTTCCACTCCCCATGAAAGTCCTCCCGTTCGATTTGGAGGTC
>CAYVJQ010000196.1:0-8381 GCA_964451725.1 uncultured Nannocystaceae bacterium
CGAGCACCCAGACCCAGCGACGAAAGGCGGTCGCTGTCTCAATCGGCGGTGGCCTTGTAGTCGCAGCCGGGGTGGCACTGATTCGGAGGGTGGAGGACGAACGGGACTAGCAGCCAGTGGCGCTCATCCCGAGAATGCTAGCCAGTACTCCCTGCGGCCCCGGTCCCGGCTCCGTCTCGGTCTCTGTGCTTGGGCGAACTCGAGGGCCACGTCCGGGACCAGGACTCGCGGCTCCCCCGGTCGACGGCATCGAACGGGGTCGAGCGCCTCGCCGGCCGCTTCGAGGGGTTCTCGGGCCGCCAGATCGGGCCCGATGAGGACAGCGGAGAGACGTCATCGCCGGAGCGTCATGACCCTGAACGCGCACGATGGTTCAAGAGGTCTCGGGCTTACTCGCTCACCAGGTCCCGAATCTGCGCCACGATGTCCGCGTAGTCAGGACCATCATCAGTAAATCGAGCCTGGAGCGTCTCGTCATTGCCCTGGCTGGGCGTGAGCAGCATGTCGATGAACTCGCCCACCGGGGTTCCTCTTTTGTACAAACGGACCAGTGAATCCTGGTTCGAGGGGATTTCTGTCGGGATGTGGCCGAGTCCCGCTCCTTTGAGGCCCAATCGGACCTTCTTCTTCACCCCTGGGCGCAGTCGGTCGTGGCCCGCGGCATCTCGAAGGCCACCGGCGGCCACTGTCATGACTCCGCCCGACTTCTCCACCAAATCGGCATATTCCTGAAACGTCATCGCAAAGTTATAGCAAAGTTATAGCAAAGTTTGGACTGGCACAACGATCAAACATGAAACATTTAGCCATCATCGCCACCCTAAGCGTGGCCAGCTGCCTGGCAAGATGGGCCACATGCCGTTCTTCTCGACCCGCTCGACTTCATCGATTGACTCGCCGCCCTGATCCCGCCGCCGAATTTTCACATGCCCCGCTACCACGGCGTGCTCGCTGGCCATACCAAGGCACGAGCCGAGGTCGTGCCAGGTCCTTCATTGGAGGCGACCAAGCCAGTTGAGCCAGTCCAGCTTCGACTCGCACCACGATCCTCTAGGTGCTACCATGCCATGGTGCTCTCGTCCGGCAACCGACTGCTCTGTCTTGCCCTCCTGACCCTCGCAGCCTGCTCAGAGCCACCGGACATCTCTGCTCAAGTCGAAGAGTATGGGATTTTGATTTCGACTTCGCTCCTTGAGACTTGCGATTGCGCGCTGGAACGCGGATATGACTCCGTCAGCGAGTGCGATGCCGCTTTTGGTAGCGTCAACTACGAGTGCCAACACTCCGTCCTCCGCGGGCACGAGGAGACTGCCGACGAGTACTTGGGCTGCGCGATACCCGCGGCGGATGCTTATGTGACCTGTCTCGAGGCCGATCCGGGTTGCGAGCCGGGATGGTTCGACGCCTGCAACGAGGTCTGGGTGGGAGCCGAGGCAAAATGCCCTCAGCTCTCGTCTGGGCTCGCAACCGAGTTGGCCAACTGTGTGCAGTGAACCGTGAGGCTCAGCCGCTCGGCGGCCGCGTTTCCCCCAGGCAGGTCAACGTCTCACCATTGTTGACACGGAGGTGAGGACGGAGAGCATTGGCGTCCTACTCTCGTTTAGGAAGTCGGTCTTGTTCCTCGGATCGACGAGCCCGACGCTCGTACTTCTCGGCGACTCGGAGGACCTTGCGGGCTGCCCGGGCGAGCTCTGGATCAAATGACTTCGACAGCTCAACAATCTTTGGCGCAATCCGACGAGCGATCAAGTTTGCGTTGGATTTCCGTCCGGCTCGAACGAGCTGACGGACCGCCTGGCGACGTTCAATATTCAACATCTCCGTCGAAAGATCCGCGTCGTCCATCCAGTCTTGAATATCTGCGACGATCAAAGGAATGGCGAGCTGCAGAAATTCCCGAGGGTAGCGCTGCTGACTCGAAAAGTCGATCTTCTTCCGACTGCTACCACTAGCGAACATTAGCTGACCCGTTTCAGAAAACACTTTTGCGCGCCCATCAATGCCATATGTGCGATGGCTAGCGAACGCAGGATCCCGAATCATCTCCAACATGGCTGGCGATTGGTCTGAGAAACAGGGCTGAAACATCGCCAGATGTTCGAGCGGAACCTCGCGCCGAAACACAGGAATCTTCGGTTTCCCCGTCCCCTTTCGCAGAGAGCCAGCCAACCACCACTTATTGGTGTAGTGTCTATCGACCAAAACAGGAAATCCGAGCCGATGCCCGAAAAGGTGCTCGCGGGACACGTTGACAAAGTACAGGTGATTGATCCCCAGCCCGAAACACGATGGTCTGAGGTGAAAACTCAAACTCGAGGTGCCGCTGATCGAGAGTCCTTTCCGATTGCAGTCGGTGACGATCATGAGGACACATCGGTCCTTCAGTCCGACACGCTGCGCTACATGAAACCTGGGCTTGACGAACTGGTAGTCGGGGTTTCGCAACATGTCTGTGAGCCACAGTCCGATGCGGACTTTATCGAGCCAGTCCAATAGCACGGAGGATCCATCTTCTGTGATGGGAACACCCGCGAGAAGCGCCGTGATCACCGTCTTGGCTCTTCCCTCGAGCGCGGAAAATTCGTGGTTGCAGGCTTTGCATGCCGGGGCCACGAACGAATTCGGGGACTGGAACACTGGCTTTCCCGTCTTTTTGTTGTAGATGAGCGGAATGATTCGCCCAGGATCCCCCGTCATTGAAATTAGCCACTTCGGGATGACATGCTCGCGTCCCTTTCTCATGGGCGGCTGCCCGCAGAAGATGCAAAAGCGTCGCGGTTGCTGCACTGAACTCACGACTTCAGTCTACCATATTCCAACTTGTTGGATGATGACGACCATGAACACAAGGTTCCGCGACACGCCTGAGCTCAAGGCTCTCATGGCGGATAGATCGCCATGGGAAGTGTTCTGGGGCACGACGTCAACCGTCGTCAGGTCGAGCCACAAAGATGTACTCGCTTCGCTCGGTCTCGACGAACACCGTGTCTTGGGTGACGCGAATCGACATCACGGGCGATGTCCGAAATTCCCGGTCCCCATCCATGAACACGACCATCGAGGACCCCACCGAGGGCGGCCGGATCATCTGTCCCTCGACCCGGGCGACCTCGACGATCGGGCTCCCGCGCTGACCCACTCTCGTGAGTGAGACATTCCGTACTTTGACTGCATCTCTCGACCTCGCGCTTCGGCCCCGCCCCAGCTGCCAGAGAAAGGGGGACTTCATTCACTTTTGTTCCCGGACCAGTATCGTGTCCCACTGGTGGTGCCCGTTCGGACAATCTCCCCGGATTCAATGAGCCTCAGAATCGCGTCTTGCCGTTTCCATCGGGGTCCACCGACACGTTCTCGAATATAGGCGGGCGATACCGATAGGGTCGCAGCTGCCTGTACGGCCTCGACGATCCTCCTGTCGTAGACGGAGCGGGAGGCGCTCATTGCTCGCGCCTCGAGCAACTCGCAGATCCTGATCTCTCCGATGATCTCACCGAGATCGCCGAGCATCAGTGTCGATAGTTCGCTGAGCAGGGTCTCTGGCCGGTCCACCAGTTCACAGATGATCGCCGACCGTACGGCCAGAGTAAGCACGCCTTCGAAAGCTGTGGAGTGGGTCATTCGAGCCGAAACCCATGCTGCCGGCGGAAGGTGATGCTCTCACTCATGCGGCTGTCTGAAGCAAAGTCTGTGCCACGGGCGCTTTCGAGCCTACCCGGAGCTGCTCTCCCAAGTGGCACGCGACTTGAAAAGACCCCTCGCTCATGCAGCACGCCTTCGACAGCGAGAGTCTCGTCCTCAGCCCCGTCCACTACTCGCTCAGCTGTGACCCTTGCCCTGGCTTGGACTGGGAGGTCGAGAGCATCACTTTGGAGGAGAGCCTCTCGACGACCTACACCCTGAGCGTCGACCTGGTCTGCCAGACCTGGGAGGTCGATCTGGAGGCCCTGCTGGGGGCAGACTCCACGCTGCTCATTCATCGTGAGGACATCTCCCGACAGCTGTGCGGGGTGATCATCGACGCCCAGAGGGGGAACCGTGTCGATGATCAGGTCCGTGTTCGGTTGACGGTCGTCCCCGCCGTCGCCCTCCTCGCGCAGCGCAGGGATACGCGATTTTGGCAGCAGAGCTCGATCCTCGACATCGCACAGGAGGTCTGGGGAGGCTGGCTACGACGATATGGGCGCAGCCTCGACTCCGAACCCCTGGTCGGCGAGTACCCGCCGCGTGACTATGTCGTTCAGTACGACGAGAGCGATCTGGACTTCGTCGCTCGGCTTTTGGAGAGCGAAGGGATATCGTTTCACTTCAACCACGAGGGCGATGACGGCGTGGAAAAATTGGTCCTCGAGGATACGGTCGACCACAGGCCCAAGGTCGTGACCATCGATGGGGTCGCGGAGCTGGAGCTGGTCCCCGAGCGCCAGGAGTTGCATGTTGTGGAGTCGCTTCAGGAGCTCCGGGTTCGCCGGAGCTGCCGACCCTCGGCGGTGAGCGCCCAGCGGGTCCACTGGGCACAGTCACAGGCTCCCGAGTCGACACACACGGAGAACGACGCCCCAGACACCCGTTTTGAACTCGAGGTCTACCGCCACGAAGCGCGTTTCGAGCTCGGCCCCGGCCGGCAAGTCGAGCTCGAGTTGGCCCGTCAACGCAGCGATGCCGAGGTCTACGTGGGGACCAGCAACCTGATCTGTCTCGAGCCGGGGACGCGATTTTTTGTCTCGGATCAGGGCTGGGCCGACAAGACCATGGAGCTGCTGGTCATCCGCGTGCGCCACGAGGGGGAGGCCCCAGACGATGCCCGCAGCGACCGGGCGCATCGCCAGCTGTTCCGCAACAGCTTCGAGGCCGTGCCGCTCGCGGCCAGGTGGCGGCCGCCCTTGTCGACACCCAAACCTCGGGTCCCAGGCCCACTGACAGCTCGAGTGACGGGCCCCGAGGGGGTGGAGATCCACACCGACGAGTTTGGGCGCGTGAAGGTCCAGTTCGAGTGGGACCGGAGCTACGGGGTGCATGACGACACTTCGCTGTGGATCCGCGTCGCCCAAGGCTGGGCCGCCGGAGGCTTCGGCAGCCATTTCATCCCACGTGTGGGGATGGAGGTGGTGGTCGAGTTCCTGGGTGGCGACCCCGACCGGCCCCTGGTCACCGGGGCGGTCCACAATGTCGATCGCGCGCCGCCGCTCGAGCTGCCCGCCAGGAAGACACAGACGGTCCTTCGCACCCAGAGCTCACCGGGGGGAGAGGGCTACAACGAGCTGCGCTTCGAGGACGCAGCCGGTGCTGAACACCTCTCTGTGCGGGCCCAGCGAGACCTCTCTGGCCAGGTGTTGAACGACGAGAGCTGGACGGTGGGCCGAGATCAGCGACGCAGCGTCGACCGCGATCGCAGGCAACAGGTGGGCCGAGACGACTCGCTCACCGTCGCCCAGGATCGGGTCGCCAAGATCGACCGAAACTCGAGCATCGAGGTCGGGGGCGACTCCAGCCACACCACCGCTGGAGACCGGCACCAAACCGTCGCGGGGACCGACTTTCTGGAGACCGAGGGGCACGCAAAACGCCTCCACGGCGCCGGCCTCGAGACCGGAATTCGAGGCCTCAGCGCAACCAAGATCCTCCGCTCCAACGCCGGTCCGGCGAGCCTCGAACTCGAGGTCCAAGGTTCGACCATGACCACCGTCGAGGATACGGTGACCACCCACGCCCACGCGGGCTTGACCCTCTCTAGCGGGGTCGAGGGGCCGACCGCGATCCTCGGGTTGGAGGACGACGACGCCAGCCTCCACGCCGACAACAACGCGACGATCGTGGGGGTCGCCAATGCCCTGCTCGAGGGAGGGGAGCTCGCTCAGATCTGTCAGGGAGAGGCTGCGCTCTCGATCAGCGACAACAAGGTGGAGATCCGAGCGAGCGAGATCCGGCTGGTCGTGGGCGCCGTCACGCTGACGATCTCCGAGTCCGGGGTGACCTGGAAAACCACCGCCTTCGAGGTCGATGCCAGCAGCGATATTCGCATCGCCGGCGCGACCGTCACCGTGGACTGAACACCATGCACAGCAAGAAGAAACACCACAGCATCGCGCTCGCCCATGACCATCGTTTAGAGGTCTCACCAGGGGGAGAGTCGCTGACCATTCACGGCGCCTCTGGAGTCGAGTTGGTGCTCACCGCCGGGCCCGAGGGCGTGCGAGTCCAGCTCAGCGCGGCCGCCCTGGATATCTCCACTGGCATTTTGAACCTGGACTGCCGGCGCTTCGAGCTTCACGCGAGCGAGGGGGCGAGGTTTTCGACGGATGGGGACTTCGAAATCTCGGCGGCCGGCGATGTCGATGTCCGGGCTTCGGGCCATGCACGTTTGCAGGGTAGGGAGTCGCGCATCCGCGCGACTGGGGGTGACGTCGAGGTCGATGCTCGGGACGAGGTCAGAGTGCTCGGCGAACGGATCTCACTCAACTGAGCGTCTGGACTACGCAAACTACATTTCCTGGCCCCTCGCCCATGACCCAGGGTCTTCTCGCCGCCCTCTCGCCCGAACAAATGGTCTTTTGACCGGGCCTTGGGTGGGTCAAAATTTGAACCACCCCGGGTCAAAATTTGAACCACCTGAATTCACCCAGCCAGTAGGGGGTTCTCGCCAATATAGGGAGATTTCCCCAAATCGGGCCACTTTGGGTGGGTCAAAATTTGAACCACCCCCGATATCACATCCTCCCTCAGACCCTCTCAACTGTGCCGAGCGGTCGGCACATTCCTTGCTTATGTTCACATCGGCCGCCAACCACCCCTGGATAGACCTCCCTGCCCATGACACTCTCGATCCGAAATCCCGCGCCCCGCATGACCCCGGACAGCCACAGCTGTCCGGTCGAGTCGCGCGCCGCCTGGAGAACAAGCGCGTGAAAGATCGCTCGGGAAACTACACACTCATGCGCCCCCTCGGCTCGGGAGGAATGGGCCAGGTTTGGTTCGGGCACTTCCAAGACGACAGGATCTCGCGGCCCTGCGCGATCAAGGTCCTCAAACCCGACCTGGCGGTGTCCGACACGGAGCGCGAGCGCTTCTTCTCTGAAGCCAGGATCGCCTCGGGTCTCCGCCATCGCGCGATCGTCCATGTGACCGGCACCGGCACGATGCCCGGCGGCCAGCCCTTTCTGGCCATGGAGTGGGTCGACGGGGTGACCCTCTTCGAGCTCAACAAACAGGCCGAGGGCCTGAGCTTCGACGCGATCGCCTACGTGATCGGCGAGGTCCTCGACGCCCTGACCTTCGCCCACGAGCGCACGGTCGCGGGCAAGCCGGCCGGGGTCATCCATCACGACGTCAAGCCGGACAACATCCTCATTTCGTCGAGCGGCGAGGTCAAGCTGGCCGACTTCGGCATCGCCCGCTTCATCGCCACGGGCAGCAAGACCGCCTCGCAGGCGGTTGGCACCCCGCGCTACATGTCGCCCGAACAGTGGATGGGCAAGGCCTACGCGACCTCCGACGTCTACGCGCTGGGAGTGGTGCTGCACGAGCTGATCGAGGGCCGCTCCTTCGGCACAGAGCTCAAGCCCCACGAGCTCGCCCGCCGGGTCGCCACTGGCTACCTCCCCGACCTGACCCGCGAAGACGTGCCCGAGTGGCTCGACCAGCTCCGCCGCGAGATGCTGAACACCGACGCCGAAGCCCGACCCAGCGCCACCGCGGCGCGCTTGGTCGTGCTCAGGAACTGCGTGCGCTACGCGCTGGCGGGGATCCGCCTCAAGAGCCTGTACCGGGAGGTGGTCGGCGAGCGGCGTTCGGGCTACACGGACGTGGTTTCCACATCTGCGCCCCGAGAGACCCCCGAGGAGCCACCCACCCAGCGCGAGCCCGTCCTCGACGGTGACCTTTCGGGTGAAGGTCTGGCTGGAGATGAGGCAGTCGGTTCAGCGGAGCCCTCGCTCATCGTCGGGCCGCCCCGGCTCAGCCCGCACGGCTCACGTGAACCGACCTCGACGAGCCCCAACGCGAGGGCGTCCGACCCAGGGTCGAGCGGGACCCCGGCGGCACCCACCGATCTCGACCTCGCGGCCACGGAGATCTTGGGGCCGAGCTTCGACGACGACGCCATCCCATCGCCTCGATATCGACGCCCGCCGACACCCACTCGAGAGCCGCCGGGGCGACCGCTGGAGGTGTCCAGCTGGCCATCGGACCCGGACCCGGACCCGGACCCGACGCTGGAAGAGCGGGCCCCGTCTGCTCCGGCGGTCCAGGCCGCTCCGGCGGTCCAAGCCCACGAGACTCCGACTCCCGGGCTTCTCCCCCCTGCCGAGGTCGCCCCTCCCGCTCGCCGCAGACTCACTGCGGTGCTGCTCGGGGTCGGGGTCACGATCGTCGTGCTGCTCTCGCTC
>CAYVJQ010000197.1:0-8366 GCA_964451725.1 uncultured Nannocystaceae bacterium
AAGGGCCAAGCGAGGCGTCGTGAGGGGTTTTGCCACGGGCTGCTAGGCTTGCACCCCAGCCTGCGTCTCCCCTGTGGATCGTCTACGCCGGTGCCGAGGCGGGCGCAGGGGGGGGGCATGCCTCTCGACCACGATCGCGGCTACTCTTCCCGAGTCATGAGCGACGCCTTCTTCGCCTACGCGGTCACAAGCCTCATCCTCTGCCTCAATCTCACCGTGCTCTGGGCCCTCAGCGGGGGCGCCCGCGTGAAATCGAAGACGACCCACAACTCGGAGGACGCAGCGACCTTCGCCAAGGGATCAGAGGTCAGCTCAGAGGTCCCGGACGGCGTCGCGCGGGTACTGCGGGTACACAACAATGCCCTTGCCAACACGGTCCCCTTTCTCTTCCTCGGGCAGCTCTACGTCACCGCCGGCGCGAGTTCGACGATGGCCTGGGTGTTCTTCGGCACCTTTGCGGCCTCTCGAGTGTTCCACTCGGTCTCCTACCTCGCCCAGCTCCAGCCTTGGCGAACGCTCACCTTTGGTGTCGGTCTGTTGTCGACCTTTGGCCTGATGATCCACCTGGCGATGCTCTTGGTAGGCTGAGCGCAAGCGCGGAATCTGTCGTGCGCAGATTCCACACGAGCGATTCACGAAACGGCCGGCGTTGAAACCCTCGAGGCCGACGTCGTTCTATGGCACTCGGTCGCCCTGCGGCCATCGTGGATCGATGAAAATACCCGGCCAATTGCGCGTTTGTCGGGCATGAATAGTCCGAACAATTCGGGCGTAGAGTGGCCCATGACCATGCGTCAAAAACACGATCCGACCCCCTGGGTCGCACCGTTGGCTGCGCTCGCCTTTCTATTTGGCGTGGCTTGTACCGACGACGTAGCGAACGGGACCGCGACTGAGGGTGGCACGACGACGCTCGACGGTGACTCCACCGACCACGAGGGCTCCACCGACGACGCTGATTCCACCGACGACGATGATTCCACCGCCGACAGCACCGACGACGACGACACAGGCGACGACGACACCGACAGCAACGACGACGACACGACCGACAGCAACGACGACGACAGCACCGACGACGACACGACCGACGACACCGAGACCGGCGAGCCCCTCCCCGTGTGTGGCAACATGATCGTCGAAGACGGCGAAGACTGTGACGATGGTGAGGCCTCCGAGAGCTGTGACGGCGACTGCACGATCGCCGAGTGCGGAGACTCGACCCTCAACGCAGCTGCGGGCGAGGCCTGCGACGACGGCGAGGCCAACTCCGACGAGCTCGCCGACGCCTGCCGAAGCGACTGCTCTCTCGCCAGCTGTGGAGACGCAGTCGTCGACACCAGCGAGGCCTGTGACGACGGCAACGACATCGACGACGACGGCTGCAACTCGAGCTGCGAAGTCGTCCTCCCGGGCAACGCCCGGGTCGTCAACGGGCTCACCTGGTACCGCCCAGACTCGTGTGGCGTGGCCTGCAACGACGTGTGCGCTGCCGAGGGCCTGGTCCCCGCCGACGCCGCGACGTGGCTGGAAGCACAAAACGAAGAGCAGGAGTGCCAGGCCCTCGCCGACGCCTTCGGGTACAGCGATACAAACCTCGCCGGCTGGGCCTACGCCTGCCTCGAGGAGACCCCCGGCGACCCGCTCGGTCCCTTGTACTGCAGCGTCGCTCCCAGCTGCCCCCAGGATCACCTCACACAGATGGATGCCCTCGGCCTGACCTGCGTCAACGGCGGCCGCAAGTCGCTCTGTCCCTGCGAGTGAGATGCTCGACCCACTCCGCCCAGCTCGAACTGGGCGGAGTGGTCACTCATCCTGAAAACGCCCTGGGCTTCGGCCCAGGGCGTTTTTTATCATCCTCTGGTCATATCCCTGACCAAACATTCCAGTTCCCGCGCTGACACTTCCAATATGAAGTGATTGGATTATCGACATCTATTGGAGGAATACCAATCTAGAGGAGGGGCGACCCTCACAGCGGGCCATATCGGTGTGTAGGGACAGACAGAGGGGTCAAGTTATTGTGACAGACGTCGGCGAGCCCTCTCACACCAACCCTGAACATAAGCGCTGGTCGACTCGGAGCTTTCGCGCATCATGGCGACCATGAGTCACACCAAGACCAAGCAGATATTCGCCCTCGTCGGGGCGATTGGCACCCTCGCCATCGGATGTGTCGATGATATCGACAGTGAGCTCGAAGCCGACGAGACCAACATCGACAGTGGTGAGGCTGAGGACGAGGAGCCTGCGGTCCTCGAAGAAGAGGCGCTCACCGACCTCCAGATCGAAGCCTGCAGCGCGATTCAAGCCGACCGCTGCGATGACAAATTGGTCGCCGATTGTGTCGGCCAGGTGAACAGCGCGATCTCGGGCTCACTCGGTGGCACTCAGACGCTCGGCTGCAAGACGATCTCGGACGCCCAGTGGGCTCAGCTCGACGTGATCGAGCAATATTCCGACGATCTGCGCGACTACACCGGCTACGGGGGCTATATCCCCTTCCAGTGGCTCGAGGCCAAGGCGGCCTTTCGTGTATTGCTCGGCGACGGCTCCGACTACAACTTCGCCAAAGCCATCTACGGGATCTTCCTGGGTGTCCCTCAGGGACACTCCTCGATCGGGTTCGTGGATTTCAGCTACGACGATTGCTACTCCAACGACGGCTTGGTCCCCGGCCGCAGCGTGTCCTGGTACGGCGTGTGTGCGCGCCCCGCTGGCGACAGCTCGGCGATCACCTGGGTGGACGAGCTCAACCCCCTGGGCCTGGAGTTGGGCGACCGGGTCATTCGGGTCCGCAAGGACGGCCGGGTCTGGCAACAGCCCTACCTCTTGAGCAGCGTTCGCCGCGAGCCCGTGTGCGACGCGGGGACGCCCTCGATCTCGGCCCAGCGCGACCTCGACGCGGTCCACCTCTTCGCCCACATCGACGAGGGTGACGAGATCGATGTCTTGCATATCGACAATACGGTCGAGACCATCGCCGTGCCCGCCCGCGGCGACTACTCGACCTGCCTGGACCCCTTCCGTCGCCCCTCGCGCACAAAACTATTCGAGACCCACCAGCGCGAGGACGGGATCGTCGTCGTCGAATTGGCGACCTTGGGCAATCACCAAGACCACCTGTTCCCGAATCCCCTCACTTTTCAGTCCTATCGCGACTGGAACGCGGAGGCGATCGAGCTGATCAATACCGACCTCGAACAATATGAGGACATCGAGGGCTTGATCTGGGATATCCGCGGAAACCGCGGAGGCTCGGCCGAGTACGGCATGGGGCTGCTCGCCTCCCTCGGCGACACCACCGGCGGCCTGGGCAATTGCTACGCTCGGATCCCCGAGTCCCAGCCAGCGGCGTTCTCGGACAGCGTCGAGTACCCCTTCCCCTACGCGATCTTCGTCGAGGATCCCCTGCCCGCGATCTCCTTTGCCGGCCCGCGGGCGATCGTCTCCGACGGCGCGGCCGGCAGCGCCGCCGATTGGATGGTGTATCGGGCCCACGACCTCGACATCCCGGTCTTTGGTCACGCCACCGCGGGGGCCTTCGGCTACGCCACGGGTGGCTCGTACGTGGACAAGAGCATCGAGGCGACTCCCGACGAGCACATCGCTGTCTTTTCGCGGATTTCTGGGGCCCGCTGTCTCGACGCCGATGGACAGCCCCTCGAAGGTCGGTCGTTCATCGACTTCCCCATCGACTTCGACCCGAGCGACCTCGCCGCGGGCATCGACACCCAGGTCGAGGCCGCGGCGAGCCACCTGCTCGACCTCTGAGCCCAAACTCGCGCGCGCTGAAGCTGCGCTCGAACAACTGAAAGACCGAACGGCCGACGCCCCGACCTCGTGCACTGCGAAGCACGATGCCGGGGCGCCCTTTTTGCCTGAAGCCCCTCCCCCCCCCCCCCCTCTCTCCTCCCCCCCCTCTCCTCTCCCAGCGCACCCTCCCGGCGCTATGGCAGACTGCGCGCAGCGAGCACGCCATGAGCACTGAGCACTTCTATCCCGTAGGTACCCCTGGCCAGCCCTGGACCGACTCCGACAAGATGGCCTGGCGCGAGCGCCTCGAGATCCAGCGCAGCTACCAAGGCGAGGTCCTCGCCAAACTCGAGGGACTCCGCCAGCGCTTCAGCGTCGAACAATACGGCGCCCTGAGCATCGACCCCGCCCGCTACCCCCTGTTCGCGGTCAAGAGCCCCCGCGTGCTCCCGGACGCGCCCTGGGTCCTCGTCACCGGCGGCGTCCATGGCTACGAGACCAGCGGGGTTCAGGGCGCCCTGACCGTCCTCGACACCCTGGCCGAGGCCTACCTCGACCGCCTCAACCTGCTCGTCGTGCCCTGCGTCAGCCCCTGGGGCTACGAGGTGATCAACCGCTGGAATCCGCGCGCCATCGACCCCAACCGCTCCTTCGTCGAGGACAGCCCCGCGGAGGAGTCCGCCGCGCTCATGGCCCTCGTCCGCGAGCTCGGCGTCCCCTTCCTCGTCCACGTCGATCTGCACGAGACCACCGACAGCGACGAGAGTGAATTCCGACCGGCGCTCGCCGCCCGCGAGGGCGAAACCTACGTTCCCGGCCGCATCCCCGATGGCTTCTACACGGTCGGCGACTCCGAGAACCCCCAGCCCGATTTTCAGGCCGCCATCATCGCGGCAGTCGAGGCGGTCACCCACATCGCCCCGGCCGACGCCAAGGGGGAGATCATCGGCTCGGCGGTGACCCAGCACGGCGTCATCAACTACCCCTTCAAGGCCCTGGGCCTGTGCGCCGGCCTCAGCGACGCCCCCTTCGCCAGCACCACGGAGGTCTACCCCGACAGCCCCAGGGCCACACCCACGATCTGCAATGCCGCCCAGGTCGCCGCTGTCCGGGGCGCCCTCGACTTCGCCCTCGCGCACGCGGAGTAAAGGTCGCGGGGAGGGTCCCCCTCCCCAGATGTCGGCATATTGGGTTTCGATGCCAAACACCCTGTCCGAATGACGACACCATGACCGACGCGTATTCCTATCCACAGGAGTTTCAGGATCTCCACCTCGACGACAGCGGATATGTGCCCTCCTGTTCAAGGAGACGGCTCTGCGCGCCCGCCCACCCGATCTCCCCGGCCGCGCAGAACTGAAGCTCGGAGCTTGACCACGCCCCAGCGCCTGTGCCCATGCTCTGGCCGGGCATGACCACAGCGCGACGCCAGCTCCTCGATGCGATCTCGGCTGCCCCTGGAGCCGACGCGGCGCGCCTGGTCTACGCCGACTGGTTGTTGGCATCTGGTGACCCCCTCGGCGAGCTGATCGTCGCCCAGCTCAGCCAGTGCGGCCAAGCCGACGACCCCGTGCTCGACCGCCGCATCGCGCAGCTCATCAGCGTGCACCAGACGGAGCTCCTCGGCGATCTCCCTCTTTCCAAGCCCGTCTTTCGCCGGGGCTTCATCGAGGGCGCCGACATCACCGCCCTCGATTTTACGCGCCTCGGCGCGGGCCTGTTCGAGCGCCTGCCGCTGCTGGCCGAACTCACGATCTGGCTCGAGGACCAGGGCGCGACGGCCGAGGTCCTCGAGTCCCCCTTGCTCGGACGGCTGCGCGCGCTCACCCTCCGCTACGGGCGAGGCGTGCAGATCGAGTCCCTCGCCCTCAACCCAGCGATCGGGAGCCTGCGCGACCTCGCCCTGACCGGCTGCGGTCTCGGATCCCACGGCTGCCAGGCCCTGGCCCAGAGCCCACACCTCGCCTCGCTGCGCTCCTTGGAGGTCGGCTCCGACGAACTCGGCGCGGGCGGAGCTCGGGCGCTCTCGGCCGCCCGCTTCGCGCCCTCGCTCCGCTCCTTGCGGCTGTGGAAGACCCGCCTCGGCGCCGAGGGCCTCAGCGCGCTGCGGACCTTTCCCGCCCTCGAGCGGGCCTCGCTCGGCTTCAACGGCCTCACCTTCTCCGCGGTCCAGGAATTCGCGCAGCGGATGCCGACCCTGCGCGAACTCAGCCTCCGGGGTAATCGCCTCGGCTCCGCGGCCATCGGCGCCCTCGCTCCCCTCACCCTCCGCCGCCTCGACCTCGAGAGTGTGGGTGTCACCGACGAGGGTATCTGTGACCTCGCCAAGCTCGACCTCGGCGAGCTCGACACGCTGATCCTCGCGGACAACAAGATCAGCGCGGCGGGGGTCAAGGCCCTCGTCCGCCTGCCCTTGCCCAAGCTCTCCCGCCTGGTGCTCAAAGCCAACGAGATCGGTCACGGCGCCCACATCCTCGCCAAGAAATTCGAGCAGGTCCGCGTCGAGACCGATGCGGGTGTGTTGCTCCCCGGACGTTAGAGACAGCCTCTGCTCACCAAAGGTCAGATCAACATGAACACAATCGAGCTGAAAGACAAGACCGTGGTCGTCACCGGCAAACTCGCCAAGATCAAGCGTGCCGACGCCGAGGCCAAGCTCGCCGCCCTCGGTGCGCGCGTCACCAAATCGGTCTCTTCCAAGACCGACATCCTCTTTATCGGCGCCAAGCCGGGATCCAAGCTCGCCAAGGCCGAGTCCCTCGGGATCCAGGTCCTCGACGAAGATGCCCTGATCGAGGCGGTCTCCGACGTCGCCGCGACCGCGGCCCCCAAGCCCACGCCACAAGTGAAGACCTCCGCGATCTCGGAGCTCGCGGGCAAGAAGATCGTCGTCACCGGCAAGCTCTCGCTCATGACCCGCGCCGAGGCCAAGGCCCACATCCTCGCGGCCGGGGCGGTCCCCACGAGTACCGTGTCCAAGACCACCGACCTGCTCGTGCTCGGCGCGAAGGCCGGATCCAAGCTGCGCATGGCCCAGCAGCTCGGCGTCAAGACCCTCAACGAAGACCAGTTCCTGCGTCTGATCCAAGACGAACGCGCGACGGACAAGGTCGCCCGCACGGGCGCCCTCTCGGACTATCTCGAGCGCTTCCAGAACATGATGAAGGTGCTCCAGGACCACCCGGAGGTCCGGATCATGAAGTCCTATGTCGCGCCTCCGGTCAGCGAAGCCGACATCGAGGCCGTGCACGCCCACCTCGGCGCCGAGCTCGACCCTGCGATCTTGAATTTCTATCGCCAGTGCGACGGGCTCTCGCTCATGTGGGTCACCACGGACAACCCCAACGCGGACTCGAGCGACACCGCCTTCAACAACTACCACCCCGGCGACGGCGCGATCAATATCCTCTCCCTGCGCGCGACCTTCGTCGACGCCGACTGGAACGACATCCACTACTTCGACTTCATGAAGGAGCACGAAGACGACCAGGAGTTCGCTGGGGAGAGCTACCAGCTGTGGACCTTCTCCAAGTCGATCCGCGTATTCGATGAGTTCAACATCTACAATATGGCGGGCTTCATCACGATCGCTGAGACCGGACCCCCGCTCAACCCACCGATCAGCATCGGCGACGACCACGGCGCCTGCTGGACCGACGCCCGGCTCACCGACTTCCACAGCTACATGGAGACAGTGCTCGCCACCTACGGGTCGATCGCCGCGCGTCGGCGGATCTTCATGGCCTACGCCGGGCATACAAAGAAGCCGCTGCGCCTCGATCAGCGCTATTGGGAGACCGAGACCCCCGAGCTCGCCGACATTCTGATCGAGGCACGCGAGCGCCAAAACTGAGCCTCCGCAAGCCCCTTCATCTCGCCCTCCGCCTCGCTTCGAGCCTACGCGCCCGAACCCGCACGCGCCGGACGCCGAGCCAGGGAGGCGTGAGAAGGGGGTCGAGCCATCTAGCGCCCCGGTGGGCTCGGGGTTCCGAGCCCGTGTCCGCGCACGCCCCCCTCACGCAGGAGCTCGGCAACCGCACACTCGAGCTCGCCCGCGACCTCGCACCCGGGTCGGTAGAGACCGAGCTTCCCCAATATCCACAGCTGGACCGGCGTGGCGAGATCGAAAAAGTCGCGCTTGTCGTACTGGCTCAGGGTCGCTACCGGGATCGACCCATGCCGGGCCCCGATAGCGATCTCCCAGGTGATGCGCCGATCTCGGAAACGGCCAAAGAAGTCGGTGATCGTCCAACCTTCGAAGAACAGCTCCTCCACGGTCGCCTCGGCCCGACCGACCTGGATACCGACGCGCCACAGATCGGCCAAGGGCACGAAGCTCTCCTCGCCACCTTTGCGCTGAATCCGGAGCACGCCCGCACGCCGGTCGATCCAGATCCGCCCGAGCTCGGTCTCCAAGCCCGGACCTTGGGTGGTCTCGAAGCGCTCGAACTTGCGGCCGTGAACCCGGGTTCGGAACGCGCGAAAGCCCAGGTTCCAGGACACGAGCAGCGCGAGCGCCACAAGCCCGACAAAGGGCGCCGACACAGCGACGAGAACGACGGCCGCGAGCGCGACGCTGGAACTGGCGAGGAGTGTCATCAACGTCGCTG
>CAYVJQ010000198.1:0-8214 GCA_964451725.1 uncultured Nannocystaceae bacterium
CGGTCTCCGCCCGCGTGTGTTGGTTGAAGACGAGCGGACGTGTCCAGCACGTCGTGAAACACGACGGACAGGCCAGAATTGCGGTGTTGGGAGACCGATCTGCGCCTCATCCAGCGTCCCAAACCGGGGGCCAGCGACTCTCCCCTACCGAGCGGTACTAAACCGGCGGAAAGACCCCCAGACAGAAAGACCCCAGACAGAAAGACCCCCTGTCCGGGTAATTATTCTCCGGGTAATTATTTCATTCATCCGTGGCGGCCAAGCTCGCCTCGTCCGCCGCAATACCCTCGGCGAGCGACAGCGCCCGAGGGTGCTCCTCCCCTAGACCCCCAACCACCAGCGCCCAGGCCTCTCGACGCTCACGCACGGCCCGGGGCAGGTCCCCCTCGGCCCGCGAGACGTCGGCCATCGCATCGAGGGGATAGGCGATGTCGACGTTCTCCGGGTCGCTCGCCGCGAGCAGCGACCGGGCCTCCTCGAGGCTCGCCCGGGCGTCGTCGTAGCGCCCCGCGCTGGTCTGGGCGATGCCGATGTTGGTCAGGGACCTGGCCAGATCCGGGTGCTCCGGCCCGAGCAACGCCCGGCGCATGATCAGCGCCTGGTCGTAGTACTCGAGGGCCGCATCGAGATCACCGGCGTGCTTCTCGACGATAGCGACCGCGTCGAGGGAGTCGGCCACAAAGGGATGACTCCCGCCATAGGCCTGACGCCGCAGGAGAAGCGACTCGCGCCAATGTGGCGCTGCATCCCCGTGTCGACCCTGGTTGAAGTAGCCCACCCCCACGTTATAGTGAATGTCACCGATCAGCGGATGACCCGCGGGTAGGGCCTCCTCGCGCAGGCTCAAGACCCGCTCCCAAGTTTCGGTCGCCGCTGCGGCATCGCCGGCCGCCAGCTCGACGCTGCCCCGATCCGCGAGCAGGTCGGCCTCGAGCGCCGGGTCCGAGCCGCGTCGCCGCTGGTGGCTGCGCAGCTGCCCCGTGGCCAAGGTGATCACGATCGCCGCCTCGGCTGGACGGTGTAGCTGAGATCCGATCAGGTAGGCCAGGCGCGAGCCCACCTCCACCGCCAACGCCTCTCGGCCCGCCGCCGTCGCCTCCAAGACGCCTTCCGACAGCAATCCCTCGGCCTCCGCGAAGGCCCCCTGCCGCTCCCTCAGCGCTCCCACGTGAAACAGGGCGACGGCCAAGGTCGGGCCGTAGCCCAGGCGCCGCGCCCGGTCCAACAGCACCTCTGCCGTGTTCCCCGCCTCGGCGAAACGCCCGAGCTCGACCTTGGCGTGCAGCGACTCGAGCTCGAGCTCGAGGGCGACCACCGCCGTCGCCCGATCGGGGTCGTCCGGCGGTCGGCGCTCGTCGGCCAGCCACTCAGGATCGGCGCAGCGGGCCAGCGAGGGCAAGGTCGAGATCGCTTTGACCGAACGATCGACTCCCTGTGCGTCGACGGTGGCGAGGCCCTCGCTCAGACCCTCGAGGGCCGCCGCTCCGCGCTGAAGACAGACCGCCTGTTGGACCTGGAGCGCCTCGGCGAGCCCGTCGTCCCCGCGGCAGGCCTCCGCCCGCGCAGCGGACAGGTCGTCGGCGTAGTCCTCGAGCTGGTCCACGGCCCGCCCGGCCAACGCGGGCGCGTAGGCGAGCTGCGTGGCCGCGAACGCCCCCCGGATAGCCTCGGCCCGCTCGGGCGTCCATGCCGACCCCAGCAGGGCCTCCCGATCATCACAGCGCGACACCTCGTTCGAGTCGGCGTTGGCCCCCGCCCGCAGTCCCACCAAGGCCGCCAAAGCCAGACCCAGCACACCGGCTCCCGCAATCAGCACCCGCCGCCGCGGCATCCAGCGGTCGTAGTCGAGCTCCTCTAGCAGGGCATCCATACTCGGGAAGCGATCCTCCGGGGCCACAGACAGGGCCCGCCCCAAGGCCTGCTGTGCACGCCTCGGGACGCCCGCGCTGGCCAGCGCCCGGGTATCGGCCTCGCCCGCGCACACCGCCGCGGACAGGGCCTCGAGGTCCTCTCCTCGGAACGGTCGGGCTCCCGAGAGCGCCTCGTGACAGACCACCGCAAACGCGAACTGATCGCTGCGTGCGTCGGCTTCGTCGCGAGCGAGCTGCTCCGGACTCATGTACGCCGGCGTACCGACCAGCGTTCCGGCACGAGTCAGGCGTGTGTCGGCCTCCCCCGCCGCGGTCGCCCAATTTTCATGATCCCTGTCCTGATCTGTGCCCCCCGTGTCATCCCTCTCCCCCCCTTCACCCTTCGTGTCGCCCACGAAGTCGACCACCGGCGACCCCACCATGGTCTCGGCGACCCGCGCCGATGCACTCGCCGAGGCCGGGGGCCCGGCCGAAGCACCCAGCACCAGGCCGAAGTCCATCACCCGCACCCGCCCGTCTGCACCCAGCATCACGTTGTCGGGTTTGAAGTCCCGATGCACCAGGCCGCTGGCGTGGATCGCCGCGAGCCCACGCCCAGCCTGGTGCAGCACCGACATCGTCTCTCCGAGCTCGCGCTCGCTCCGGATCCACGCCCGCAGAGTCCGACCGTCGACGAGCTCCATGGCGATGAACACCTGCTCTTCCCAGGTCCCCACGTCGTGCACCGTGATCGCATTGGGATGCGAGACCTTGGCCATCGACTGGGCCTCACGCAGCATCCGCGCGCATGTACCCGGGCTCTGACTTGGACCACCGCTGCGGACCAACTTGACCGCCAGTTTGCGCTCGAGCTCGGGATCGAAGGCCTCGTAGACGACCCCCATTCCTCCCCTACCGAGCTCTCGAATCACCACGTAGCGACCGATGCTCGCACCACACTCGAGCCCGGCATCGGGCGACTCCGAGAGCGCCGCCCCCGAGTTCGCCATGGTCGCCGTCGCCGAGCCAACCTCGTCCACCCTAGACACGGGCGACACAGTATCGCCGGGGCGACCTGCCCGCGGTCGATTTTTGTCGGCCCCAGCCAAACCCGACCCCCCGAAACCAAGACCCGGGGTCACCTGCGCGTCCCGAAACCCGACCCGGGGTCACCTGCGAGTCCTAGCATAGGCCGCTCTCACGTCGGCTCGCTTCGTTTCGGGCCGCCCGGTCCGATCAGGTTCATCACCGACCCCGACCAACCAGACCAACGAAACCACCGAAACCCGACCCGGCACCGAAACCCGACCCGGGGTCACCTGCGAGTCCGCACATAGGCCGCTCTCGCGTCGACTCGCTTCGTTTCGGACCGCCTCGGTCCGACGCCAAACCCACCAAACCCGACCACCCACCAAACCACACCAAACCCGACCCGGCACCGAAACCCGACCCGGGGTCACCCGCGAGTCCGAGCATGGGCCGCTCTCGCGTCGACTCGCTTCGTTTCAGGCCGCGTCCGTCCGATCTGGCTCATCACGGACTCCCCCAGCCCAGGCAGAGCTCCCTGCGCGACCGACCCGTCGTCAGGCTCGAACCAGCGTCAACAAAGTGATCTCCGAAGGTGAACCAGCCCGGTTCGGTGGCCCCCAGTACCCGGTCCCCGGGTTGACGTAGATCTGCATGTCCCTGTGCCGACTCAGGCCCTTCACGTAGGGCTGAAGCATGTGGATCATCAAGCTCATGGGGAAGTACTGACCCGCGTGGGTGTGCCCCGAGAGCTGGAGATCGAAGCCCCCCACGGCCTCGGCCGCGAAGATGCTCCGGGGTTGGTGCGCCAGAAGCAGACAAAAGTCACTCTTCGGTGCGCCATCGATCGCCGCCGCCGGATCGCTGAGGTGGGCGGGCACGTTGCGGTCGGCGTGCAGATCGGTGACCCCGGCGACCACTAACTTCGCGCGCCCGTGGCTGAGGACCTCGTGGCTGTTGATCAGCACCCGCGGCCCGAGCTCCGCGACCGCCTCGCACCACGCCGGCCCATCCCAGTAGTACTCGTGGTTGCCGGTCACAAAAAAGGCCCCATGCCGGGCCTCGAGTTTCGCCAGCGAGCTGAGCTCGGGCCCGAGCTCAGCCACGAATCCATCCACAAAATCGCCGGTCAAGGCCACCAGATCGGGCTCGAGGCCATTGACCACCGCCACCACCTTGTCCAGCCAGGTCCCGCGGATCGTCGGGCCCACATGCACATCGGAGATCTGGACGATGCGCAGGCCCACGAGGTCCTCGTGTAGGCCGGGCACGGGCACGTCGACCTCGACCACCTGGGGCACGCGCCGCGCGAGCCCAAAGCCGACCGCGCTGAGCCCCGTCGCTCCACCCACGATCCCATAGTTGACGATGTCGGCAAAGAAGCGTCGGCGCGACGCCAGCGCCAGCGCCCCGCCATCGCCGTCGCCTCCCGATCGCGTCGAATCCGATTCCGATTCCGATTCCGATTCCGATTCCGACTCCGACTGATCGCCAGCTCGCACAGCCCCTGCCCCGAGCCAAAACCGCTTTCGCAGCGCCAGACCTCCACGCGCGAGCAGCCGCGGAACTTCGACGATCAGGGTCAGCGTGATCAACAGCGAGGACAGGCCCATGGACAGGAAACCAACCCACTGGACCGCGCGCAGGCTCGAGCCCCCGAGCCCAACCCTCGACCCGAACACCGCGAACATGGGGAGCACGGCCAACAACACGGCCCCAACCCAGATCATACGCCGAAGCGAGGCCCCGTAGGCGCGCCCGTGCCCAATCTGCCGATGCGCCACCAACAGGTGCAGCCCGGTCCAGACCACCAAGAACACGACAAAAAATAGAAACCGGCCAGCGCTCATGCGTCGTCTCTCGAGCCTGTACGCCGGGCCCGCCCAAAAGCTACGACCTGAGCCTCAAAACGCAAACCACAGCGCAGACCGACCACACGCTCGCCCCCCGCCCCGCTCAGACCACGTGATAGACCAGCGTGATCGACCGCCCCCGCCGCTCGAGAGCGACATACACACGCGCCAAGCTGGCCCCCGCGAACAGCGAGATCGCCGGATCGGCCTCCGCCCCGGTCGGCATCTCGACCTCGGTCTCGAGACTCGTCACCCGATCGCCCGTGCGCAGGCCCAGCAGGAACAGGGGCGTGCCAGCCCGAATGTTGCGCAGCTCGATGGGCGCGGCCAAACCGATCTGGCGGCTGCGTGCGTCGAGTCGCGCCATGTTCGCGTCACTCCACCCGCCGAGCTCGGCCACCGCGACCCGCTCGAGCGCCCGACGATCGACGTTGAAGGTGTAGCGACCCACCGAGTGAATCCACAGGTCGAGGTCTTGGGCCTCGGCCTCGGCCTCGGCTGCCCCCCACCTGCCCCCAGGGTCGACCGCCACGTCCACATTCACGTTGATGTTCACGTCCAAGCTCCGGGGAGGGAGCTCGGCCGCCGCCTCCCGCGGCTCCTCGAGTTTATTGACCAGCCATCCCATGTGGGCAGTGGCGCCCAGGAGGAGGGCGGCGAGCCAGGGGACAAAGGCGGTCTTGCGTCGTTTCGAGCTCGAGGCGGTCATCGTCGTAAAGGCATTGCAACCCTCGTGCCGGCGCGGGCAACTCCTGCCCGCGCAGTGATATCGGCACACCGCGGGCCTCGATCGTCGGCGTGGCGCTCGGCGCCGTGACGCCACGTCGAAGGCGTGAACGCGGCCTTGTCAATTCGGCACGCGAGCCCAGACGAGACCGCCCCTGCTGCCCGCTGCAGCACAGGCTCGAAGGTCCGCGACGCGTGAGCCTCGGTACAGGACTCTTCGTAGCAACGCCTCGACTCACCCACGATCGCCAGCAACCCGCGCGACCATGTACACGATCGCCGCGAGCGAACGCTCGTCGCTGCTCTCCGCACGCCGCTGGGCCGGGCGGAAGCTCGGGCCAGACAGGCGCAGCGTCGCCCTCCCTCCCGGCGCCAGAGTGCGCACAGAGATCGTCATGGGCTGATCGCTCAAGGCTCCCTCGTAGCGATCGACGTCGGTCTCGATCACGAACGCCCCGCGCGACTCCAAAAACGGAGGCCGAGCCAAGGTCACCTCGACCCGGCCCGGCTCAGCCGGAAAGCTCAGCGCGGCCGAACCCGAACTCCAGCGCCCCTTGCGATCGCCGAAGCGCTCCGGTCCGTGCAGGCCCTCGAGCGCCGCATCCCAGACCGCCAGCCCACGCCGGTCGCCCACCGACACCCAGCCATCATCGACCCGCACCCCCGGGCCCTCGACCCAGGCCCGCGACAGCCGGAGCGCCCGCACCCGGGGGTCGCTGCCGCTGGCCCGGGCGTCGGGCAAGCTCAGCTCGATCGGCCCCGCGCACCCACCGATCTCGAGCGCGAGCCGGGTGGGGCCGACCTCGAGCGTCCACGCCTCCAGGGCCCGATCGTCGCAGTGGGCCGAGAGCCGCTGCGGCGCCCGATCGGGCGCCACGCTGAGCTCGAGCACCAGGCTGCGCGGAGCCCCGTCGCCCGTCGGCGGCCACAAACTGGCGTCCTTCGAGAGCCACACAAAACGCTCGCCGCTGGGGCTGCGCTCGGTCCGAAACAGCTCGGCGCCGAGGACCACCCCCTGGAACACCACGCTCGCTCGATTGTAGCGATCTTGGCCCAGGAGCCGGGCCTGCCGCGACTCGATCTCGAACCCACGACGGAGCACGGTCGCCCCCCCGAGCACCCGGCTGTCGCCCTGGACCACGCCGGTCTCCAAAGCCAGGCGCGCAGACCCGGCCGCCGCCAGCGGGATCAAGCCCAACACCCCAGGCTCGAGCGCCCCGCCCCGCGGACGTTCACGCTGGAGGCGAGCGAAGGGACCGGTCCCGGGCGAGTACACCAACTCCGGTCTGTGCTCCGCCCGGCGGCCCACACCCGCCTCGACTTCAGCGAGGGCCGCGACCGCGGGCAGGGGACGGCTGCGCATCTCGTCGATCGCCGGCCAGGTCCACACCGCTCCGGCGACGGCCAGCGCCGCGCCCAATCCCGCCCCCAATCCCGCCCCGGGCACACCACGAGTCTCCGCGCCGCGGCCCTCGGCGCCGCTGTCGAGGGCCATGGCCGCGAGTGGAACCATGGTCGCCACCCAGAGCACGGAGTAGCGCGGGAACGCTGGATGGTGGGCCCACAACATCGATGCGGCGACCGCGAGCGCCAGCCCCGACACCCCCACGCACAGCACCGACGAGCGCCGAAACAGGCGGACGGCACCGACCAGCGACAAGCCCATGAGCACCGCGAACCCCAGCGGTCCCCCCATCACCCGGACCAGGCACAGGCGCTCGAATATCGGCAGCCCACCGCCGCCCGCATCCAGGGCGCTGGCGTGCCGCCCGGCGTGCGCCCGCAGGCTCTGGGCGTAGGCGGCGAAGCCACCGCTGTCGACAGCCACGACCGCGTACACGGCGACCACTCCCACGGCCGCGAGCACGCCCCACGCAGCACAGCGCAGCGCAGCCTCGACCCCCCGGCGACGGACCAGCACGACCGCGCCGACACCCGCGATCACCAACACCGGCACCAGCAGCTGCGGCCGCACACACAGACTCGCCCCGACCGCCGCCCACGCCCACGGCCCCGGCTCCGCGGCGCCGGCCTCGAGGCGGCGCACTCCCAGCCAGATCCCCAGCAGCAGCAGGGCCAGGGCCGGCGTGGTCGTGAATGCCCGCGCGCTGTGGGCCCACACCCCGGGCACAAACGCGAACGCCAGGACCGTCGCCGCTGCGACCTCGCGCCGCACCAGTCGACACGTGAGCGCGTCGAGCAACACCAGGCCGGCCACCGAGGCGAGCGCGCTGACCAGGCGCAGAGCCAAGAGCGGGTCACCGACCACGAGTGCGACGAGCCGCCCGAGCACGATGAAGCCCGGGAAACCCGGCGGGTGGGGGCGATGGCCCGGGACATGGAAGTCCAGCACCCCCAGCGAAAACAGGGCCTCGTCCGCCTCCCACGGCCCGTCGAAGATCGCCAGACCCCGACTGAGCACGACCAACGCCAAGCCCAACCACCACCACCATGGATGGGTGACCGCGGCAGTGGTCGCACCCGTGACCATGCTCGGACCAGGCTCGCGGAGTGCGCTCGAAGACCCCCGCATCGGGGGCACACTAGCAGCCGTGGCAAAACCGGGCTGCTGACGGCCTGCGGCGCTCAGCACCCGGATCCAGCCCCGATCCCGAAGATGGGTCGAACCGTCGGATCATCGAGTCTCCAAGGGCCTCCGGCCAGCTGCCGCAGCCCGAGCGACTCGGCGATCGCCGAGTCCTCGGGGTCTTGGGGGAGCGGAGCGAGGCTCAGCAGTCGACTTCATCGCTGCCGTCTTC
>CAYVJQ010000199.1:0-8184 GCA_964451725.1 uncultured Nannocystaceae bacterium
AACAACCTCGGCATCCGCCTGGGTGAGTTGGGACAGCGGGAGCTCGCGCTCGAGGTCACACGAGAGGCCGTCGAGAGCTACCGAGAGCTGGCCCAGGCCAGGCCAAACGCCTTCCTCCCCTACCTCGCCCGCTCCCTCGGCGCACGCGCGAATGTGCTGCGCGCAGCTGGTCAATCTGGCCGCGCTGCGAATTCGTTTGCGGACGGTCTACGGGCTGCGCTTCAGCTCCTCGAGACCCAGCCCAACACCGTCGGCCCGGTCATCCTCCAGCTAGCGCTCGGCTACCGCCAAGCCTGCGAGGCGTCCAATACCGAGATCGCCGAAGACCTTCAGCCCCTTATGACCACCCTCACCTCCGAGGGCGACAGCTAGCACCGCGCATCGGAAGCGCGATCGGCTGCGTCATCCCAGCCGACAAGCTCGTTCGACGCGAGCACAAGATCTGGGTGCTTCGAGACCAACGCCTCGAGGCGGCACGTGGACAGCGACGACGGCGTCCCCAGGCCATAGCCACCCCTCTCGAACCCGGCTAGCTCCTTCCTCAACTAAGCGGACGCCTGCGCCGAAGCCGGAGAGCGCTGCGCCCTGTTGCGACGTGAGGGCCTCTACTCTTCGCACTGTCCTGCACGCGTGGCAGCGGGCCAAAGAGAGAGGCGAGCTCGAGGCCCTCTCGCCGAAAAAGCGCGGCCCCACGCAAAAAAACGATCCGTTGGTTAGCGCGCTGTTTGGGCCTCGTCCGATTTCCCACGACCAATCGGGCCTGGTCGCGTACTTCCACAGGAAGATAGCGTCGAGGGAGCGTGGGTGAGCCCCTTCGGGCCACCGGTCTTCCAGCCGAAAGACTGAGGCGACCGACGCCCGGGAGTGGAGTTAGTTTACCATCGGGGTAGGGCGGCAGGCGCGGCGAACGATGGGCAAGAAGAAGAGGACGAGCAGACGCAAGCGTAGACCCAAGCCTTCTGCTCCCGTGTCAGGCCAGCGCAGGAAGGCGAAGCCAACGGCCAAAGAAATCCGCGCGGTCAAGCGGGCCACGGAGGCGATGCAGCTTCACTTCCAGTACCAAAACGAGATGGTGTCGGACGGGTGCGGTTTCCGCTCATCGCAGCTGCGGGACGACGCGCACAAGCTCTCGGCGACAGGGCGTCAAGTCGAGGCCCATGCTCTCTTTGAACAAGCTGCATCCCTCTTCAAGATGGATGACGTAGGCGCTGCGGCGGCATCCTGCTGGTACGATCTCGCCGAGTCCTTCAAGAAGCTCGAGGACCTGCGTGCGAGGGAGAACCTCCAAGAAGCAGAGCAACTCCTCGAGCGCTGCCTGGCCTCACCTGTCCGTCAGCGAGACACGTTGCGCATGGCCATGACTCACGACTGTCTTGGGCAGGTCTATCGACGTCTAGCGACGCTAGCGAACAACGAACGCAAGAAGCACAAGTTGGAGGACCGGTCCATCCTCGCGCACGAAAAGGCCTGTGCGTTGGTCGCCCCGTTGCCCTTTCTAGGGGATATCTATGGGCATCGATATCTCGGAAACCTAGGCAACGCACTGGGTCGCCGGGGCCACACACGACGAGCAATCGAGAGCTACGAGCAGGCACTGGCGGACCTCGGCCGAGCCCAATCCGAGTATCCCGAGTTGCTGGAGGCGATCCCATCGGACAAGCCACCAGGGCCATCTCTACGTATGAACTTCGCCGAGCTACTGGCCCGGCTGGACAAAGGTGGGGAACACGGCGGGCGCATCCTGCAACTCGTAGACCGAGTGGCCTCCGAGGGCGATGGCCAGCTGTGCGCGCGGGGGCACTACCTCGCTCTCGTGACACTCCAAAAACAGGGCTCCTCGGACCATGCGTGCCTCGACGGGCATATCACCGCGCTGGAGACTCGCTTCCTTCCGCCGGAATTGATCCCCGACTATGTCGAGCTTCTCGTTGCCATCGGCCGCCACGAACTCGCTCTCCGGATTACGCATGATGGCCAACAGAAGGCGTTGCTGTCGCGCCAGCAGACCCTGGCAGACCACTCCGCCGACGCAGTCGCAGAGTACGCCCAGCGCTTCGGCCTGCTCGAAGCCCAGATTCACGTCGCGGCGGGTCGCCCGATTGATGCCTTCCTGGCCATCGAGAATGTCTCGGCATTGCGATACTTCGACAACGTCAAGGTCTGGGGCTGGTCACACCGGGACCCTGTCGCACGCGCGCTGACGAAGCGGGCCCAGACCTTGTCCAGCCCGGCGATCCAGCTCGACGAGCTCTCGGCCCACCTCGCACAAGTGCCCCGAGAGGTTCAGGTCAGTAATCTCACCGAGACCATAGCCGGACTAGGAGCCACGAGGGACGAGGCGAACTCCGACGAGCACACTCTCGTCGCCTTCGACTGGTTCCTCGCACAGCTTCGTCTGGCCCTCGGCAACGGCTCCCCCGTCGCGTTCCTACGCCAGCGAGCAAAGGGCATGCTCAAGGAGGTTGAACGCCTCAACACTGCCGCTTCCCTGCGCGAGCCCCAGTTTGCCCGCGAAAACCAGTGCTGCCACGCACCGGCGACTCCGGATGAGCTCGCCGAACTGCTCCGCGAGCACCCCGGTAGCCTCATGCTCCGTCTCCACTGGTCGTCGGATCTCCTCGCTACCGCCGCATGGCTTGAGGACGATCAGCTGGTTGGTAAGGCCGCGCGCCTCCCTCTGCGGGTCGACAGCCTTAGTCCCTCTCTCTACCTGGCCTCGTTTGACGATGGCAGTGAGAAGGCCCCCTATCAGGGTCCGGCAATGGCAGAGATTCTAGCCGAACTCGACCTCAGCCCGGTGCTGCCGCCGTGCCCCTCGTCGCCTCGGGGTCATCTCTTCCTGCTCCCGTCGGGCTACGCGTCCATCATTCCCTGGGCTGCCGCGGGGCCCCTGGGGTCGACCTTGCTCGACCGCTTCGAGTCGATCTCCTGGTTGCCCAACTTGACGCCGCTGCGTATGCGGCAGGTTCAGTGGCGCGAGCGCAGTGGCGCGGTCATTGTCTGCCCAGGGGGATCTCAAAGCCAACCCACCCCCTCATACCTCCGCGCCTTCGCCGGAACCCTGCCTGGTGAGACACGGATATTCGAACGCGAGGCGACCATCGCCAACGCTCGATCGGCCGCGGCTCGATCCGACGTCGTGGCCTTCTACGCCCATGGAGCGTTCAGGCTCGGTGATTCGGGCTATCTATGCCTCGTTGACGGCAAGTTCGATGTGGGCACTCTCGGGCGGGATTTCGTCGGTTGCGAACGGGTTGAGCTTTGGGCATGCCGATCGGGCGTCAATCGGTCGACGAACCCACTCACCCCTTTCTTCGTCGATGAGGCCTTCGGCATGGACACGGCCTTTCACCACGCTGGTGTGCGGAGTACGATCGGCACGCTCTGGTCGGTTCTTCAGCTGGTCACGACCAAACTCGTGTCTCGCTACCGCGCCGGGCTCAAGGCTGGCTACCTCGCACCGAAAGCCCTCGCACATGCGCAGAGGTGGTGGCGCGACCAACTCCTACAGATCCGTCGCTGGCTCGATGAGCGCCCTCTCAACGATGCTTGGAGAGCGATAACGAACCTTCTGGACGCAAATGAGTCCGACCCTGTTCACGAGATCCTGGCCACACTCAACCGCAGCTCTAAGCACACGTCAGAGTCGATCTGGGCGATCTTCTCGCCACCGGAGACCTGGGCTGGTTTTCGTTTTATGGGCGTATGTGAGCGTCGCCCCAGAGGCGATCAGATCCCCGAGAAGGTCGTCCTCGATGTTGAGCAGCGGACCCAATTCTTGGCAATCCTCGCGCAGGAAGATGTGGCGCCCCTCGACCCCGACGAGCAACTCCACGCTCGTCGCTTTGCCCTCTATGAGGGCCTCTACGGCCGAGTTTCTCCAACCTTAGACGAAGCCATCGCGGCCGCTCGCACCTACGACGACATCCGCCAAGGACGGGAGAACCATCGACTCCTCCGAGGCCTTGCCTGGCTCTACGAGGCTCTGGCGTGCGAGCCCAGTCTGGCCGATCGTGCGCAGCTCGAGCGGGAAGCCGCGTGGCTATGGCTCGGGCTTGCCCGTGGAGGGCTGCCTGATGAGCGCCTCCGTTTCATGTACCGAGCGGACCCCGTCTACGTAGCACGCCTCGATGGCCTCGCAGCTCGGCGCACTCACCCCGATGCAAACGTTCTACTGGCCTGGGCGTGGTTGCTCCAACACCCGTCGGAGGCCGCGATGGATGACGAATCGATCGTCGCCGGCCTACTCGAGCGGTGGGAAACTGCGTGGGCCAGCGCACTGCAACTCCCAGCCCTCGACTATGAGGGCCTGCGCACTCGCATCGCGGCGGCGGCGTTGCTCCTCGCGCTGTCTAAACCACCGGAAGCCGCTGTCGCGCGCGTACACGCAGAGGTGGACCAGCTTGGCGTCATGCCTGCTGATCTACACCGAAGCGCGAGTTCGCTCTTGGCTGTGGCGACGGAGCTCGCCGCGCGGCTGGACAACTACACCTACCCCGAGCCGCACTTCGCCTTCCTCAAACACGCCGATGTCGTCCTCATGGTTCAGCGGGCGCACCTTCGAACCACTGACGAGCCGACTCCCAACCACCAACGTCACCTTCGTAAGCTCGAAGATGACGCCCTCGGCAAGCTGGAGATGGACTTTTGGGGCTGCCCCAGTGATGGACTCAACTTCTGGCGGACCAGCGGCGCCCCAGGCCTACCCTGGTACTGGGCGATCTCCGCATTCACCCACACGAGGCTCGCTCGTCGTTACGATTCGGCCATCGTTCCCCACGTCCTGGCCAGCTTGCAACTGGGCTGTGACCTCCGACTCGGTCCACTCGCGGCTTTCGCCCGGCTACTCGGTACGAGTCGCATACTCAGCGCCCAAAAGCGCGCTCTAGCATGCTGGCCCTGGAACTTGCTGTGGCAGCGCGAACACCTGCTCAACGCGCTCGAAGACACCAGTCGGTTGCAGGTCCCGTTTTCCGCGGGTGTCCAGCCCAACCGACACGATCCCTTTCGAACCGGCAAGAGTGACCTTCTCAAGATCGATGGTGAAGATCCTACAGCGTTTCCTGCATGGGAACTCGCCGATGTCACTCGCCGATGGTCTCGTGACGCCCCTGCGTCGAAGACCGCGGCCTTCGACGCCGAACGCCACTTGTGCCGGCTGGACCATCAAGCCGAGCAACAGATCCCCGACCTGCTCGAAGAGTTCCGCAGCCGCGGCTTGGCCTCTCCGACCGAACGCTTCGACGACCCTGATCCTCAGCGTGCATTCATGCAAGCCCAGGCCCCCATGGTCCGTATTCAAGCGGCCGAGCGGACCGTTCGGGAGCAAGCGGTAGGCACGGGGATCTTGGGCGTATCGAGCGGCTCGAGGGGCGAGTTGTGTTTTGCACTCGTTTGGCGCGAAGCCCGTGGCCTGAAGACGCAGCGTCTCGTGCTAGAGCAGGTCGGAGGTCGGGTTCGTGATTTGTTGCATCAGCTATGTGGAATTGAACTCACCGACGCAGAGCCTCTCGTTGGCGTCAAGACGGCCCGCACCAAAGCGTGGACCGCCCTCTGCCAGCTCCTCGATTCTCCTCTTGCCGAACTCCTCGCCGACGTGCCGCGCCAGACGGTCATCAGTGTCCTGTCCCCCGGCTTCTTGCGTCCGCTCCCGTGGGCGGGATTGACCCGTGGGGGACGACCCCTGCGCGAGGACTTCGTCGTCGCGCACTTGCCTCACCTAGGCTTTGGTCAGAGCAGCCGCCCCATGCAGAAGCCCGTCGCGCACCCATCGACGGTGTGTGTGCTCGGCCAAGAGCGCGAGGACGGCGAGACCTGCTTCGGCGAGGCGAGTATCGCCACGCTTCGAGCCTGCTTTCCGGTCCGCGCGACCGCTGAACCTCGAGATTCAATTTCGGAGCCCACGATCCGCGAGGTGGATGTCATTCTGCCCCTCGCACCGGAGATCGAGCTGCTGCGCTTCTATGGTTCGGCAAGTCCAATCGACTATGGTCAAGGGTCATCCTCGATACGCCTCCGCGGGCGACGGACCTTTCGAGCCTTCAACCTAAGTGGAACGCTTCTCCCTCGTTGCGAACTTGTCGAAGTGTGGGCCGCGACTGGTCGGGGAAGCCAGGCACGCATGATCCACGATGCCGACCATGATCGTATTCCGGGCCTTGCATGGGCAGCACTCGCCTCAGGAGCGGCCGCCGTCCTCGATCTCGCATGGCCCATCCACGATCTCGTCAAAGCCTTGGTCTGCGAACGCTTTGGTCTGCTTCGGCGACTGGAGCCACAACCCGGTAGTATCGTGCTCGCGCTAGCCGTACGAGAGATCGATGATTTACTACGCCGCTGGGAAGCGCACTCGACCGCGCGAGGATCGGTCGGAGAAGCGTTGGACTGGCTTGACCGAGAGCGTGGTCGATTTCTTGCGGATCGAGGCCTCGATCATCGGTTGGCGGTGCCCTACACGCAACACCTGAGTGCCCCAAGCGTCGACTTCCCTTCGGCTCTGGCACTCGTGCTTTGCTGCCGGCGACCCGAGCAACTAGCGCCCTTCCGGTGGTGGGGGAGCCCACGACCAGGGATGCTCTAACCGGAAGTGTCAACGAAAGTAAGACAGGTTGGCGGCGTACCTGCGTCGGGACGATCTACATACACAGCAGCTCGGGCGTGGCGTTAATACTGAGTGGGCCCCGCCCAACTACGCCGAGCGCCGTGAGTCGCTGCGGCGGCCCGGGCCCGAGTTGGAGTGGTAGCCGACACACCTCCAGACCGGCTAGACAAGGGACCTCTGCGGTCTCATCTTGCATGAGTAGGGTGTCATGGAGGACGGGCGGTCTCTGGACTCCCGAGTTGTCTGCCCTCCCAGAGTCGAGGATCTGTGCTAGCCCCAATGGGCCAAGGCCACGGCATCGCTACCGACAGGATTCAGCGATGACCGTGCGAAAACGACAGTGGCGCGACAAACAAGGCCGCGCCCGCGAGAAGTGGATGATCCACATCGAACATACCTGGCCCGACGGGCGTAGGCAGACTATCCGCAAGATCTCGCCCGCGCAGACCAAGCGTGGTGCCGAGAAGTACGAGCGGGAAATCCGCTCCATGCTCGTGTCTGGCCGATGGAAGGACGGAAAACCCCAACAACAGACACCCACCCTCAAGACCTTCAGCAAGGAGTTCCTGGCCCACCAGGGCTCCATCAACAAGCCCAGCTCGGTGGCGATCAAGGAGTCGATACTTCGGTGTCATCTCCTGCCAGCACTCGGCAAGTATCCTCTCGACCAGATCGACGAGCGGAAGATCGACACCTACGCGGTTCAAAAGCTCGCCACGGGGTTGGCTCCGCAGACCGTGAACCTCCACTTCACGCTGATCAAACGGATCCTTCGGGTTGCTCGCAAGTGGGGGCTGATCGCCAATGTCCCCGAGATCAACATGCTCAAGGCCCGCAAACCCGGCTTCGATTTCCTGACTTTTGAGGAGTCGGAGCAGTTCTTGAGCGCGGCCGCGGAGCATCTGCCCGAGTGGCATCCCTACATGCTCGTCGCGGTCCGCACTGGGCTGCGGGTGGGCGAGATGGTCGCCCTCCGGTGGCGCGAGGACATCGATCTCGATCGGGGCCGGCTGCGGGTCCAGCAGTCCTACGGCGGGCAGTTTGGGTTCACCTCACCGAAGAACGACAAGGCCCGCGAGCTGCCCTTGACCCGCGACGCGCGGGAGGCCCTCCAGCTCCAACGTCGGCGTGTCAGCGGAGAGCTGGTGTTCTCGAGGGCCGAGGGAGCGGTGCTCTTGCGCCAGACCGTCGGGCGGGCGCTGGCGAAGGTCTGCAAGGAAGCCGGTCTGCGCCGGATCCACAACCATGCGCTGCGGCACACTTTCGCTTCACACGCGGTGATGCGGGGGATCCCGATGCGCCAGGTGCAGGAGTGGCTGGGGCACTCGAGCATCGTGGTCACGATGCGGTACGCACACCTCGCAGAGGGCTCGGGAGATGAGCTGATCCAACGTCTGTGCACAACGCCGGACGAGGACCGGCCCCAACCTGCTGAAGCACAGCACATGGACAGCACAGAGGGGCAGCCGAGGCCGAAATTGACACTGTAGAGTACTGTAGCTGCCGAAATTCGGACTAGCTGACAGTATGACAAATTTTGGAGTGAGGATCGGCCCTGCGATGTCCGGATATTGACGGAGGCA
>CAYVJQ010000200.1:0-8155 GCA_964451725.1 uncultured Nannocystaceae bacterium
CTGGTCGAGCGCAACTGCGCCCTCCAGGCCGCCCTGGGCATCGCTGCCTGCACCGCCACAGAAGACGAAACCTGAGCCACAGACCGCCGGGGTCGTTCGTCGTACACACGCGAGGTTTGACATCTGCGTGGTGCAGAGAAAGCATGGCGACATGCTCCGCCCAGCAGCCCGCGCCCGAACCTCCCGCGCCGCTTCAGGCCAGCTGATTCGCCGACCGCGGCTGATCGTGGGCCTGGGTGTACTCACCCTGCTCTCGACCCTGGCCTGTGGCGACGGTGGGTCGACCCGACGTGGGGCCAAGGACAACAGGAGCGCCCGACAGCCCAGCCCGCGGTCACCCCGGCGCAACCCCGACGAGGCCTTCGACAGCCCCCTCGGTGCCCGCAACCCGGAGCGGTGCCGGGCCGCCATGGCCGAGCTCGACACACTCACGGCCCTGCACGCCGATCCGACCCTCTCGGGCAGCCCGGCCGCCGTGGCTGCGGCCGAGGCCGCCTGGACGGGCACGGGGGCGGCCAGCCCGGGGCTGCGCGACTGGGTCGCGGCCGTCGACCTCCGCCTCGGTCGGACCCCCCCGGGGGACCCCGAGCTGGGCCGGGACACGATCGCGGCCGAGCTCGCCCTCGCCCAGCTCCGGGCCGCGGATGGCCCCGAGGACCGGTACATCGCCCTGACCCTGTTCCTGACCCACGTCCGGACCGCCGCGTTCCTGGAGGCCCGCCGCCTGCTCGCCGCGGCCAGCGACCACGAGCCCCCCGAGCCGGGGACCGACCCCGACGCCAGTCCCGAACCAGGAACCCCTCCGCTCGACCTCCAGAAACTCGATCTGCCCAAGCAGTGGGATGAGGCCTGGTGTCTGTGGTCCTCCGCCCTCCAGCCCATCGCCCTGGCCGTCGATGCCTCTCCAGCCCGCGGCGGCGAAGATTGGGCCCCGAGCATCGTCGCCGGCTTTCACCGCGGCCGGCTGGGCTTCCCGGACAGCGGTGACAGCCACGACGCGAGCGTCACCAAGCCCGCCCGCCAGGTGATCGAGAAGGGCAGCTACGCCTTCATCCAGCGCCGCATCTTGGACCGGGCCGGGGCCCCCGTCGACGACCCCAGCGGCCCCGCCGAGGCGCTCGCGCTCCTGAACCTCATCGAAGATCGAATCATCGATCGCAACGGCCCCGGCCTCGCCCGGATCCGCGCCATGTTGGCGGGCCCGCAGACCGACATCGACGTCGCCAGCATCGAGCGCGAGCTCGCCGTCGCCTTCGTCAAGCGCGCCCGCAAGTACTGCGACGAGGCCGTGACCGGCGGTGGCCTCGGCAGCCCCGAGGCCATCAAGGGCGCCTGGGAGGGCGAGATCTACTCGCGCGTATTCCTCCCCGGCATGGCCGAGGCCCTCGAGCCCGACGGCTTCGACCCCGACGCCTACCTGGCCGACTGGGAGGACTACCGAGCCGCCGTCAGCAGCTCCGACATGGCCAGCGCCACCGACATCTCGACCCGCCTGGTCCAGTGGAACTGTGCCTACCAAGACCGGCTGGGGATCGCCGCGTGCACCTCGACCGGCAACGAAGCGCCAGCCGAGTGAGGCCCCCGAACACCGGCCCTCGACTCCAGCGAGCTCGGCCCGCGCAATCGACAGCGCCCTCCAGGCCCCTGCTGCCCGGCCTGCTCACCGCTTCGCCCAGCGGCGTCCAAGCCGTACACTCGGGCCGTGTCCAATCGGCCGATCCGCAAGCTCTTGTGTGCAAACCGCGGTGAAATTGCGATCCGCGTGTTCCGAGCCGCGACCGAGCTTCAAATCCGCACCGTCGCCATTTTCAGCCGGGAGGATCGGGTTCACCTGCACCGCTACAAGGCCGACGAGGCCTACCTCGTCGGCGCGGGCAAGACCCCGGTCGGCGCCTACCTCGACATCGAGGGCATCATCGAGATCGCCCACGAGAATCACGTCGACGCGATCCACCCCGGCTACGGCTTCCTGTCCGAGCGGGCCGACTTTGCCCGAGCCTGCGAGCGGGCGGGCCTGCGCTTCGTGGGCCCGAGCGCCGAGGTGCTCGACAAGCTGGGCGACAAGACCCGGGCCCGGGCGCTGGCGATCCGAGCCGGCGTCCCCGTGGTCCCCGGCAGCGATGGGCCGATCGCCGACGTCGCCGCAGCCGAGGCTTTTGTCGACGCTCACGGCCTCCCGGTGATGGTCAAGGCGACCATGGGCGGCGGCGGCCGGGGCATGCGAGTGGTCCGGGAGCGGGCCGAGCTCGCTGGCGCCTTCGAGCGCGCCCGCTCCGAGGCCGTGTCCGTGTTCGGCGACGGGACCATGTTCATCGAGCGCTACATCGAGCGCCCCCGCCACATCGAAGTCCAGATCCTGGCCGACGCCGAGGGCAGCGTGATCCACCTCTTCGAGCGCGACTGCTCGGTCCAGCGCCGACACCAAAAAGTCGTCGAGGTCGCGCCCGCGGTCCACCTCGACCAGGCCCTGCGCGAGGCCATCACCCGCGACGCCGTCGACATCGCTCGGGCCGCGGGCTACCGCAACGCCGGCACCGTCGAGTTCCTGGTCGACGAGGCCGGCGACCACTTCTTCATCGAGGTCAACCCGCGCATCCAGGTCGAGCACACGGTCACCGAGCAGGTCACCCTCGTCGACCTCGTCCAGGCCCAGATCCGGATCGCCGGCGGGGCCAGCTTGGCCGAGCTCGGGCTCACCCAAGACAAAATCGTGACCCGCGGCTTCGCCATCCAGTGTCGGGTGACCACCGAAGACCCCCTGGCCGGCTTCCAGCCCGACACCGGGCGCATCGAGGCCTACCGCTCGGCCTCGGGCATGGGCATCCGCATCGATGGTGGCTCGGGCTACGCGGGCGCCCGGGTCTCCCCCCACTACGACTCCCTGCTCGCCAAAGTCACCGCCCAAGCCAGCGATTTTTCTGGTGCCGCGGCCAAACTCCACCGGGCCCTCGCCGAGTTCCGGATCCGCGGCGTCAAGACCAACATCCCGTTCCTACAAAACGTGCTCCGCCACCCGACCTTCGTCTCGGGTCAGGCGCGCACCGACTTCATCGACACCCAGCCCGGCCTGTTCGAGTTCCCGCGCCGCCGCAACCGGGCCCAGCGGGCGCTGCGGTTCTTGGGCGACCTCGCCGTCAACGGACCCAGCGTCTCGCCGACCGCCGGCGTCGCGCCGGGCCCCGATCCGACCATCCCCGAGCTGCCCACCGGCGAGTCGGGCTCGCCGCCCCAGGGCTGGCGCCGAATCCTGCTCGAGCAGGGCCCCAAGGCCTTCGCCGAGGGCGTGCGTGAGCACCGGGGTCTCCTGCTCATGGACACGACCTGGCGCGACGCCCACCAGTCGCTGCTCGCCACCCGGGTGCGCACCCGGGAGCTCGAGGCCATCGCCCCGGTCAGCGCCCACATCCTCCACAACTGCTACGCCCTCGAGATGTGGGGGGGCGCGACCTTCGACGTCGCCCTGCGCTTCCTCCGAGAGTGCCCCTGGGACCGGCTCGAGCGGCTCCGGGCCCTGGTCCCCAACATCCCCTTTCAGATGCTCCTGCGGGGCGCCAACGCGGTCGGCTACACCAACTACCCCGACAACGTCGTGCGCCGCTTCGTCCGCCTGGCCAAGCAGCGCGGCGTCGACGTGTTCCGGATCTTCGACTGTCTCAACTATCTCGAGAACCTCGAGCTGGGCATCGACGCCGTGGGTGAGGCCGGCGGCGTCATCGAGGCCTGCCTCTGCTACTCGGGCGACGTCGCCGATCCACGGCGGACCAAGTACTCGCTCCAGTACTACGTCGACCTCGCCGGTCAGCTCCACGATCGGGGCATCCACGTGCTCGCCATCAAGGACATGGCCAGCCTGCTCAAGCCCACCGCCGCCCGCATGCTCGTCGGCGCCCTGCGGGAGGCCTTCCCCTACCTGCCCATCCACGTCCACACCCACGATACTTCGGGCACGGGCGTCGCCTCCATGCTCGCCTGCGCCGAAGCCGGGGCCGACGTCGTCGACGTCGCCATCGATGCCATGGCCGGCATGACCTCCCAGCCCGCCATGGGTGCCGTCGTCGCCGCGCTCCAGGGCGGCGACTTGGACACGCGCCTCGACCTCGGCCGCATGCAGCTGCTCAACACCTATTGGGAGCAGGTCCGGGGCCTCTACGCCCCCTTCGAGAGCGGCCTGCGCAGCGGCAGCGCCGACGTCTACATGCACGAGATGCCCGGCGGCCAGTACACCAACTTGCAGTTCCAGGCTCAGGCGCTCGGCCTGACCGGACGCTGGGTCGCGATCAAGCAGGCCTACGCCGCCGCCAACCAGCTCCTCGGCGACATCATCAAGGTCACCCCGAGCTCAAAAGTCGTCGGCGATCTCGCCCAGTTCATGGTCCAGAACGACCTCGACGAGGACATGGTCCGGGCCCAGGCCGACACCTTGTCCTTTCCGCGCTCGGTGGTCGAGTTCTTCCAGGGCTACCTGGGCGTCCCCTACGGCGGCTTCCCCGAGCCCCTGCGCACCCAGATCGTCCGCGACCTCCCGCGCATCGAAGGTCGGCCCGGGGCCAGCATGGCGCCCATGGACCTCGACGGTCTCCAGAGCGAGCTCGTGACCAAGTGGGGTGCCCACATCCGCGACGTCGACGTCCTCTCGGCCGCCCTCTATCCCAAGGTGTTCGCCGAGTACATGGCCTTTCGCCGCGACTACAGCGACGTCGCCCTCTTGCCGACCCGAAACTTCATCGCGCCCATGAAGCTCGGCGAAGAGATCGACTTCGAGATCGAGCGCGGCAAACTCCTGATCGTCAAGCTCACCGCCATCGGCGACGTCCGCGACGACGGCTACCGCGAGGTGTTCTTCGAACTCAACGGCCAGCCCCGATCGATCCGCGTCCCCGATCGCTCGGTCAGCGCTGAAACCGTGACCCGAGAGCGCGCCGTCGCCGACCTCCCCGGCTCCGTGGGCGCGCCCATGCCCGGCGTCGTCATCGAGGTCCGCACCGAGGTCGGAGCCAGCTTGGAAGTCGGCGCCCCCTTGGTCGTGCTCTCGGCCATGAAGATGGAGACCATCGTCGCGGCTCCGATCGCCGGCGTGGTCACGCGCCTCGTCGTCGCCCCCGACGACTCCCTCGACGCCGGCGACCTGCTCCTGGAGATCGAGCCAGCGGAAACGACCGAGGCCTGACCCGCCCCTGGCAGTCCGTGGCAAAATCCATCGCGGTGCCTCGCGCAGGATTTTTCGTCGAGGGCGAGGCGCCGAAGCGCCGCTGTACCGGGCGTACTGCAAGTTTCGGTAACACTGCCGTCGGCGAAAGGGCCAAGCGAGGCATCGTGAGGGGTTTTGCCACGGGCTGCTAGCCACCGAGAGTCAAGATCAACGCAGTCGCCAGGACCGGGCCCTCCCCCTCCCCGTAGATCACCCGCATGTCGTAGGTCGACTCGGACAGCGGGGAATCGACGATCACCAGCGGGTTCGCGTCGGGTTCCGTGTCGGCGAAGGTCCGCCCTGTGCTGTTCTCGATGATCTCGAGGTCGATGTTCATCGTCTCGTCGTGGGCCACCGCCGAGAACACCGCCGAGTTCGGCTCGAGGGTGATGTTGCGCTGGCGGATCGCCTCGCCCGGGTAGAGCACCGTCCCCGTGAGCGCCCAGTCTTTCTCGTGGAACAGCAGCCCATTGGGGAAGCCCATCTCCTCGACCTTGATCGACACCGCCGTCGCGTTGTCCATCAGGGTCTGGAACGCCCCTTGGAGGACCTCCGGCTCGATCCGAAGCCCGCCCTCACGCATCACCACCATCGCCCCGAACTCGTCGCCATCGCTGTCGAGCTCCAGGCGCAGCTCGTAATTGCCGTCGACGGGCGGGACGAAGCTCACCGCCGGGTTGTTGTCGTCGTCGCGGTCGGCCGTGAGCTCGTTGCCATCGGCGTCCAAGACCACGATATCGAGATTCCCTGTATCGGTGGCACCCGTTGCAAACGCCACGTAGGTCTGTCCGGCCTCGAAGGGGCGCGTGAGCGAGTGTGGCTTCCCGTGGACCACGTAACCCGCGGCCACCGTATTCGACTGGTCGTCGAAGCCGAAATCGGTCGTGTCATTGATGCGCGCCGCGATCACCAGCACCTTCTCGAGCGCCAGGGCCATGAACGAACCCGGACGCCACTGCTCCGCGTCCACGACCAAGGCCAGCCCCGAGCTCTCCGTGGCCGCCCCAGCCGTCGGCCCTCCTTCCCCCCCAGCTGTGCTCGTCGCCGCGGCGCTCTCCGTCGCCGCCACGACCTCCTCGCCGCTCCAGTGCCGCGAGGCCAGGGGCACCATCATGATCTGCAGTGGCGTGAAGCAGTCCGTAAACGCCCTCGCATCGTCCATGCACGCGTCGAGGTCCCCCATCGATGTGGTCTCCCCCTTCGAGCCCCCCGCCTTGACCTCGCCGCCTGCCCCCGTTCCAGCCACATCGACCTTCACACCGCCCTCGACCTGCGCCTGCTCGGCGAAGTTGAACGCCCCCACGCTCAGCGTCACCACATAGTGGGTCGCCCGCGCGCAGTCCGGGTCGTCCGCCGGGATCCTAAAGTCGCCGATCAGCTCGTAGGAACCGATCGTCACATAGTTGAAGTCGATCTGCTTCCCGCCCTTCACATAGGCCTCGAAGCGCGCGTAGTTCACGGGCACCCTCGCCTGAAGGTCCGCGAAGCTGCTGATATGCATGCTCTCCACCCGGCGCCCCGACGCCTTGCGGTACTCGTAGTTCGCCGAGATCGGGCAGTTCACCCACTCCAGCTCATTGGGTTTTGAAGTGTCGTAGCGGACCAAGAAGATGTTGCGGTGCAGCTCGATCGTGTTGTGGATGTGGTGCAGCGCGCTCTCTTCAAATCCAAATAGATTGATGGTCGGGTGGTTGTCGACTGGCGTCGGCGGCCTGCAGCCCGTGAGCAGCCCGGCGCAGGCGAAGGCAGGGAGTGCCAGACGGAGAGCAAGGGAGATGGACGGTCGAACGGTCATGTTGATACCAGTACTGGCCATCCTAACATTTTGGCGCTCGCTGCCAGACCCTCGATGGACTCGGTCCGGGCGCAGCTGCGGCCCAACAAGGGCTTCCCGCGCGGTTTTGCGCATGTGGGGCGGACATGAGCGATCGAGAGCGATCCCCTACTCGACAGGCGCCGGCAGTCCGAATGGATATGCATGGTTTGAGCTTCCGGCAAGACCATGACGGTCCAGCCAAACATCGAGAAGACCCCGGATTCCTTGGTCGGCCTGGGCTCAGGTCCGCGCCAAACTGGGGACAGGCCAAGTCGCGGATAGCTTGAATACTACAGCTTGCCGAACCCATTCCGGGAACGGGTTCGATACTCCGATCCTATCTCGCGTATCCATGCCGCGAGCGAGGAGAATCTTGTTCTCTCTCCATACGACGATGCCCGACGCGAATGCGCCAACCAACACTTCCGAGTGTACAGAGTTCACCCCCGCTTGCGGGAAAGGCCTCATTTCCTCAAAGCAACGGGCAACCTCGTCAGTCCCGCCTGGAAGCCACACCACATCGGAACCGACGCCATACCACCCGGCTTCCCGCAGGATAATCACTTTTACTCCCCCCAAGAGGAGCGTATCTCCGGCGACTGCCTGCGCGAGTTCGACCGACGACGGTGGTACCTGCCGAAGAAATCGCTCGGGGTAGGTTCGCACGTGCTCGATGCCCGACAGAACTTTCATCGCCAACCTCCGGGTGACCGAACGACGCCGTGGACCATCCCATCCCGTCTATAGCACACGGTGCGGCGGTCCGTCGGGACGGCGGTGAATCGTAGAGCTGGATACGAGAAATGATGCACGGCCCTCTCACGGAGAAGACCCCGAGACCGGTCTGGGTGCGTGATCTATGGAGTCACCTTCCACTCCGAAAAGTCGGCGAGAACTCCATTCATCTCTGATATGAAAACACTAACTTGCCCAATTTCGGGATGCATTGTGTCCCAGCCGGTGATCGTACACAATGTTTGACTACAAAACACAACAACATTAACAGTAGACAGCCCCTCCGGAGCGAACGCAAACAGCTGCACTGAGTAAATGAGCGAGTCGATCTCCCTAGCAGCCCGTGGTGAAACCGGCGGCAACCACGCTCGGCGGCAACCACGCTGGAGACAAGGTCCCGGGCCTCCTGTACGTTG
>CAYVJQ010000201.1:0-7859 GCA_964451725.1 uncultured Nannocystaceae bacterium
GGCTTTGACCCGGGCTGGGAAATAGACACGGTCCAAGGTTGTAGAGTGCGCCATGCTCTCCCGCCGACGACTCGGACCCACGCTCGCGCTCGCCTCTGTGTTCACCCTGGCCGCGGCTTGCACGGACAAACCCGAGCCCGACGCCAAGACCGACGCCGACCCGGGCCCCAAAGACGAGAGCCCTGATGAGCCGGGCACGCCCGAGCAAGTCGCCGGCGAGCTCCCCAAGGTCGCGCCCGCGACCACCGACTCCGCGCCGATCGCAGACCACGGCGAGGTCCTGGCCACAATCCAGCTGCCCTCGGGCGTGGCCATGCGCGAGTTCTCAGCCCTGACCGATTTCATGAAGCCGGGCGCGTCCTTCCTCCTGCGCTCGCAGGCCCCCACGATGCTCGAGGACGCCATGGGCATGAGCTTCGACGACGCCGAGCTCGAGGCTCCGATCGCGGCCCTGGTCCTCGACCCGCTCCAGCACCCCAAGCCCCTCGCCCTGCTCGTCAAGGTGGGCGACGCCGAGGGCCTCACAAAAGCGGCCGAGGCCGCGAAGCTCGAGATTCGGATCCGCGACGGGCTGGCCCTCGTGGGCACCTCCGACGTCATCGAGGCGGCCGAGGACTACGCCTTCGACAACCTGAGCGCGGCCTCGGACCACAGCGAGATCGTCCTGTACCCGAGCAAGATGATCGAGACCTTCCGGCCCCAGATCGAGGAGGGGATCGGCTCCATCGGCCAGCTCATGGCCATGCAGGGAGGCGGCGCGAGCCTGGGCGCGTTCATGGACATCTACACCAAGGGCCTGGTGTCGAGCGGCGAACAGATCGAGCGCCTGGTCGTCAGCGTCAGTCCGGGTCAGGACAACATCGACGTGACCATGCGGGCCTACCCGGTCGCCGGCGGGAGCATGGAGACCTTCATCGCCGCCCAGGTCCCCAGCGACCACACCCTGCTCGCCAAGCTGCCCGCCGACGCCGGCCTGTCCATGATCATGTCCGGGGGGATGCGCGCCGGGGATTCACGCGAGGCCATCTTTGGATTCGGCTGTGAGGCCATGACCGCCATCTACGCCTCCGGGCCCAGCGCCGAAGAATGGATGGCGCTGTTCGTCCCCTGGCTCGACACCACCACGGGCGACTTCGCCGCGGCCATCGACATGAAGTTCGCCCTTCCCGCGGACGACGCCCAACCCGGGACCCCTCCCAAGATGACCGTGAAATGGCAGGGGCTCTACGCCATCTCCGAGGCCGAGAGCTCCCGCAGCGCGTGGCGAAACATGCTCCAGGCCATGGTCGACAGCGGCGGAGGCGCGACCCAAGACATGATGGGCATGAAGGTCGAGACTAAGCTCGAACTCGACGTCCTCACCTACGGCGACATCCCCGTCGATCGCTACACCACCCACATCGATCCTTCGTCCCTGACCCCAGATCAGCGCCGGGTGCTCGAGGGCTCTCAGCTCGACCAAGAGATGCAGCTGGCGATCTTCGACACCTTCGGCGCCATGACGACGACCATGGGCTCGACCGAAGAGGATGGAGTCATGAAGACCCTCATCGACGCCGCCCGCGGCGACGGCGACCAGTTCGAGGCGAGTGGTGATCTCGATGCGGCGCTGCGTGAATCCACCGCCCGCGGCGAGTCTTTCGTCTACTACTTCGATATCGGGGCGATCGCCCCGCCCGAGACCGACATCCCGTTTTCAGCCATGAGCATGAGCATGGGTCGAGACGGAAGCGCGCTCCTGACCCGGTTCTCGTTCCGCAGGTAGGCCGCCCCCCGACTCCATCCCGCTCGCTCTGTGCACGTCTGCTGCCCGTCTGCTGCCCGTCCGCGGGGCCCCAGGCCGCGAGCGGGCGGGGCTCGGGTCGCTCACGGTCGGCTCCGTCGACCGCCTCAGTAGCTCTCGCAGCGGCTCTCGTTGGCCGCGCAGGTGAAGCGAACGTGAAAGTGGGCTGTGTGCCCCTTGGCGTTGCGCACGATGCCGTTGTTGGTGCCGTTGCTGCGCGGGTATTGGATGATCCGGGTGAGCATGTCCTTGCTCGCGCCCGCCCGCTTGGCCGCCCTGTGCAGGAGTTTTTGCCGGCTCGTGCTCAGGAAGATATACTGGATCTCTCCCGTCGCCACCAACGCCCGGATCAGCCCCCAGGCCGCGTCCCAATCGACGTCGTTGATGTTGTCGGAGACCCGCTTGCCCCCGGGCTTGAGGGGCAGACGAATATCGACATCCCGGCCGGTCCGGTGCGAGGAGTGGGGCCTGATCCGGCCGCCCCCTTGTTTACTGATCGCACCGATCACGATCTTGCCCGAGTAGCCCGTGTCACGGCGAAAGTGGGCGATCGCCAGCTGGAGGTTGTGGAGACTGTGGGTGCTTCCGTAGGACTCTTCGGGCTTGCGGATCGTGTACAGCGCAGAGTTCTCGGGCAGCTTGGTCCCGTTGCGGAGCGTGCCCTTGTTGGGCTTGCCGACCGAGAGCGAGCCCCTGCGGATCTTCTTCAGGGGCAGGGCTGCGCTCGACCTGCCCCCACCCGTGCCGGAGCTCGAGTGTGAACCCGAACTCGAACCTGAACTCGAATCGGCCGAGGCCGAGGCCGCGATCAGGTCGGGATCCTCGAGCGGGTCGATCCAGATCACCAGCGTTTGGCCAGCCTTGAACTTGCGCGGGACCTTCGAGTTCCAACGCAGCCGCAGATGGTCGGCGTCGACCCGGTGGGCAGCGGCGATCTTGGCCCAGGTGTCGCCGTAGCGGACCGTGTAGAGCAACTTTTGCTGTGGGGGCGGGATGTACTGGGTGTAGACCGCGAGCTTGCGCCCGGCGTAGATCCGCGGGCGATTTTTGTCGAGCTTGTTCCAGCGGATCATGGAGCTCTTCCGGACCCGATAGCGGGCGGAGATCTCGTCGAGGCGCTCCCCCGGGAGCACCTCGTGCTTGATCCACTTGGCCTTCTTCAGGACCTTGACCTCCGGGGTCACGCTGGTCACGCTGGCCTGGGTTGCACCGGCAGCGCCACTGTCCCCGCCCTCCGCGTCGTTGGTCTGGGGTCGAGGGTCTCCCTCTGTGTCCCCGACCTCTGCGTGTGTCTCGCCCTCGTCCGGCGGCGGGCTCGAGGCCACGAGCACCGCGAGATCGGGTCGGCCGAGCCCACCGTAGGTCGCGGCTTCGGCTCCACTGTCCTCGAGCGAATCGAGCGAGTCGAGCGAATCGAGGCCGTCGTCCTCGTCGAGCCCAGGTAGAGCCATGGGCGGCGTAGCCTCCGCCACCGACGACAGACACAGCGAAACCAGCAACGTCGCTGTCACTGTCACCGTCGCGCCTGCGAGCACGACGATCCGGCGTCGCCTCCCCGGGTGTGGGGGGAGAGGTCGCGGACGATCGGCGTTGGGCTCGGTCGAGGACATGAGGGAGGGTCCGTGGGTGGCGGGGTCAGCCTTGGGGCTGGGCCTCGGCAGTTGGGCTTGGGCTTGGGCTTGGGGTCGGGCTTGGGGTCGGGGTCGAGTCGTCGGCCGGGGCCTCGGCGGGTTCAGGCTCGGGCTCAGGCAAGGTCTCGGGCAGGTGCAAGGTCGCGAGGATCTCGGGGTAGATGCGCGCCGACAGGAACTCGCTGCCGGGCATGCTGAAGTGGATTCGGTCCTCGGCCCGCAGAGCTTGAACCTTACCGTCGACCTCGGCGCGCACGAGCATCGCGCCGTCCTCGTCGAGCAGGTAGTCGTTGGTCGCCAGGTACCGGGCCCGGGGGAAGTCGGCGACGGCCTGCTCTTGGACCTCGCGGATCAGCACCAGCTTGCGCTCGAAGCTGCGCATGCCCATCACCGGCAGACCGAGCCACACGACCTCCGCGCCGAGTTCGGGCGTGACGCCATCGCTGTCGGGCTGCGGCGTGCTCACCCGAGTCAACATGTCGTCGACCCGCACCCGGTACGCGGCCGGCCAGCCGTCGCTGCCCCACTGGACCCGCTTGCTGCCCTTCCACGGCGGGATGTCTTGACCATCGTTGCCGCCGATCAACACGATCACGAGATCGGGCTTGCGGAATTCGACCTGGCGACTGGCCTGATCTTGCCAGTCGTAAAAATCGGGGCGCGCCAACCCGGACGAGCTCTTGCCCTTGCGGTAGCAGGTCACGAGCGGGTGGGCGTCGAGCTTGTCCTCGAGCAGGGCGCCGAAGCCCGTGGCGGCCAGGGAGTCACCGACGATCAACACACGCATGGGCTCGGTAGGGAGCACAAACTCGGGCTCGGGCTCGGGCTCTGCCTCGACCTCGGGATTGCCCTCGGGATCGCCCGAGGCACCGTCCTCAACGCCCGCGCCGTCTGAGGCGACCCTGGCCGGATCATCCCGCTCATCGACCGCCGATGAGGCCGGCGCGTCCAGGGTGTCACCCTTGGTCTCGGGCTCGCTGCACGCGACACCGAGGGTCGCCAGCAGGCTCAGCGTAAACAGCGCGCATCCCTGGAGGTGGGGCACAGGCCGATCCGCAGGTGCTCGCTCGACGTTGAGGCCGGTCATCCGCGGGAAGCTATCTCGGTTCGATCGCACGGGGAAATGACCTGCAAAATTCGGGAAAATCGGGGCGGCTGTGGCTCTAGAGCAGGGTGTGGGTCCTGCAAACGGAGTCGAGGCCGGCCGGGTTCGTCGAGGTGCGACGTTTCGACCGGCCCAGACATTCCCTGTCGAGCGGAGATCTTCGCCATCGGCGCCACTGGTCACGGGCGGCCGCTTGTGGAACACTGGACCGCGTAGGAGCTCGATCGCATGCGCAACACAGACCCGTCCCTGACCCGCTGGCTCATCGCTCGTCGTATCACTCTCAGCGCGATCGTAATCGCCGGCACGATGACCACCGCCGCCGCGGTCAGCCATCGCCTGGGTGCACACGACTGCCAGGCGCTGGACGCGAACAACGACGCGAACAACGGCACACACACCTACTCGGGCATCGGCGTCGAGTTGACCCAAGACGGCGACACCTTCGTGGTCAACCCGGTGTTCCGCGGAACACCGGCCGACGGTGTGCTCTACCCCGGCGCCGTGTTGATCGCGGTCGACGGCGAGACCCCCACCGAGATGCGAGCCTGGACCCGAGCCATCCGCGGTCGGAGCGGAACCTCGGTCGAGCTCGAGGTCGCCTACCCCTGCTCGGGCCACGAGACGGTGGACACCGAGCGCGCGACCTTCCAGATCCGCTACTGACCAGATCCGCTACTGACCAGATCCGCTACTGAGACCGGACCCGACCCCGACAGGGGATCTGGACCCCGAGACGCCCGGCCTTCACGGCTGGGCGTTTTCAATTAGAATCCATATTCATGGCGCGAGACAGGCCAATTTGGGTGCGCCTGAGCTTCGCGGTCCTGATCTCGGCGGGACCCACGGGCGTGGGCTGCGGAGCACCGACCGCCCCCGAGCTGCGCGCACACAACAACCGCAGCCCCCGCGGCAAAGAAGACAAAGACGACACGGAGACCGGCGAGACGGGCGAACAGCTGCCCGAGCCCAAGGCCGAGCTCCGCCGCCCACAGCCGCTCATCCCACCCAAACCAGTGGTCGAGTTCGAGAGCTGCGACGAGGGCACCGCGGCCTACCTCGAGCTGCGCGAGCGCCTCGACCACTGCCGCCGCGATGACGACTGCGCCGAGATCTCCGAGGGCCTGTGTCCCCACGGCCCCGTCTACGCCGACCGCTACGCCGACCCCGAGGCGCTCTGGGCCTGGGAGGAGGCCCTGAGCGAGCGCTGCCCATCCCCGACCTGCAAACCCGGCGAGCCCCTGGGCATCGCCCACTGTGAGCGCCACCGCTGCGTCCCGGGTCGGGAGCCGCCCGGGGCCTCGAAGCCCGACCGGCCGCGTTGCTACGACATCCCGGTGACCTTCCTCGAGCCCCAGGTGCGGACCTATTTTCGGGTCGAGACCGAGGCCGTCGACGGTCCGCGCCTCGGCCTCGGCATGGCCCGCAAAGGCCACATCAAACTGTTCGTGGACTGGCGGGGCTGCCCCGACTGCAGCCTCGAGCTCTCGCGCCTGCACCCGGTCGCCGGACTCTCCGTCCCCGCCCGCCGGATCCGCAAGGGCCCCCACGAGACCATCGACATCGCGGCCTCGCGCTCGACCTACTACCTTCGGTTCTCGCCGGGCCCAAAAGCCGGCAAGGGTCGGATTCGCATCCGCGCCCAGGTCGAGACCGAGGGCGGCGACGCGATGGCGACACGCCAACACGGCAAGGTCTGGGTGCGACGCTGCGAGCGGGCCGAGTTCGAGCCCGGCCTGCTCAAACCCGGGACCATCCAACGTGGATTCTCGCCCAGGTCTCCCTCTGGGGGGACAACTGGTGGGCATAAACCTGGTGGGCCTAAACCTGGCGGGACGACACCAACGCCGACCGACCCAGGCCACGGGACGAGCTCGACCCTTCGGGGCCCCTCTTGAATCGTCCCGCCCAGCCCGGTCGGGTGGGTCCGCGGGCGCTCGCGCTGATCATCGATCTGGTGATCATCGGCGCACTGACGACCCTGTGTGCCCGCATCGTGGGCGTCGACTCTCACGGCTGGCTGGGCTCGCTGATCTCGTGGCTGTACTTCGCCACCCAGGAGTCCAGTGGCTGGATGGCCACTGTGGGCAAGCGAGCCCAGGGGTTGAGCGTCGAGAGTCTCGACGGTCGCCAGCTGAGCTTCGCCCGGGCCAGCGCTCGCTGGGCCGCGCGCCTGCTCTCGGGTGGGCTGCTCGGTCTGGGCTACGTCCTGGCCATGTTCACGGCCCGCCGCCAGACCCTGCACGATCTCTTGTGCGGCACGATCGTGGTCGCGCGGTGATCGATTATGCTGCCACCTATGAGGCAGATTTGGATCTCCCGCGCGGGCCCGCCCAGCACCCTCGAGCTGCGCGAGGCCCCGGACCCCGAGCCCGCCCCCGGCGAGATCCGAATCCGCGTCGCCTATAGCGGCGTCAACTTTGCAGATCTCACCGCGCGCATGGGCATGTACCCAGACGCCCCGCCCATCCCCTGCGTGGTCGGGTACGAGGTCTCCGGCCACATCGACGCCCTCGGCGAGGGCATCGACGACCTCGCCATCGGCGAGGCCGTGGTCGCCCTGACTCGCTTCGGTGGCTACAGCGACGTCGTGTGTGTGCCCCGCGACCAGGTGGTGCAGATCCCCGAGAGTGTGAGCCTCGAGTCCGCCGCCGCCGTGCCCGTCAACTACCTCACCGCCTACCTCATGCTCGTCGAGCTCGGCAACGTCCAGGCCCACCACACGGTGCTCATACACGCCGCCGCCGGCGGGGTCGGACAGGCGGCCCTGCAGATCTGCAAGTCGCGGGGGGCCACGGTGATCGGCACGGCCAGCCCCGGAAAACATGCCCGGCTGACCGCCGCGGGCGTCGACCACTGCATCGACTATCGCAGCCAAGATTTCGAGGTCGAGGTCATGCGCATCACCGACGACCTGGGTGTGGACATCGCCCTCGACGCCGTGGGCGGCGAGTCCTTCAAGAAGAGCTACCGCTGCCTGCGACACCTGGGGCGACTGTTCATGTTCGGGGCCTCGAGCTTCGTCATGGGCGAGAAACGCCGCCTGATCCCGATCCTCAAGGGCATCATGCAGATGCCCAAGTTCAAGGCCATGGCGCTCCTCGACCTCAACCGGGGCGTGTTTGGCATCAACCTCGGCCACCTCTGGCACGAGGGTGCCCGGATGCAGCACGTGTTTCGTGCAGTGATGGAGCAGATCGGCGACGGCACACTCACCCCGGTCGTCGACAAGGTCTTCCCCTTCGAGGAGGCCGCCGCCGCCCACGACTACATCCAGCAACGCAAGAACTTCGGCAAGGTCTTGCTCAAGGCCTAGCAGCCCGTGGCAAAACCCCTCACG
>CAYVJQ010000202.1:0-7141 GCA_964451725.1 uncultured Nannocystaceae bacterium
CTCCTTCAGTATCGCTTCCGTTCAGGAGGTGTCCACGAGATCGGGGGAGGCCCAAGGCCCTGACGCGCGACGAGGTGAAGGTGCCAGTCGACGCGGCGATCATACTCTCCGAACCGGTGAGGAGCGGAAAACCAACCGAGTACGACGCAGTATTCGTATGCGACCGGTGGCTCGAGCTTGAGATCGCCGCGAGTGGTTTGGTCGCAGTCGACCTAAATGCACGATTTGTCTGTATTCGTCAAATGCAGTGGACGCGGGCCCAAGCGACCGACCCAGTGTTTGCATCCTACGCATATTGCCTCGAAGAGTTGACCGAGCTCGATGCAGCCGGTGAGTGCCGAGCGATCATCATGTCTTTCGACACATGCCCGCTGCTGGCCGCGCGACTGAGTGAGCTAGCCACGAGCAGCGAAGGCCCCGACGAACTCGCCGAAAACATTCTTGCGCCCGACTTCTCCGCTCTCTTTACGGTCGAATGTCGACGCGAGTGGGAGCCGCAGGACCTCAAGTGCGCCAAGGAATCTGAAACACTGGAGCAGTGGTGGGATCAATGTATTTAGTCAACCAACTCATTCTCCGAACGGTTGTGGTCATCGGTCTGGGCCTTGGCATCTTGTTTCTTCCCACGAGGGTCGGGGCCTCACCGCCCCAGGCCGTGGCTACCGGCTCGGGGTCGATGTGGGATGATACGCGTGTGCGCAAGTGGGCGAGGGATTCGCTGGCAGGTAAGACCAAGAAGGTCTTCGACTCCGCGGTCGCGGATTTGCGCACGGCGAATCCCCATCCACTGGCGGCGAGCTATGCCTATGACAGCGCACTAGTGCTCGGGAAGGACGTGACGACGTTGAGTATCCCCACGCTCTCACGCCACGCCGAGATCGAGAGTTTGTATCGTGACAATCGGGATTTGGAGGTCATCGCACGATTTGGCGGGGCTAAGTTAGCGACGCTGGACGACGCGGTAAGCATCATGTTTGTGGTGTGGTCGGCCGGAACCCGGGATGAGGAACTCGCCGCGCTTGAGAGGCTCGCCCATTTCGATCGCAAGTTTTTCCTTCTCCCGTGGAGCTACCATGACTTGTGGAAAGGGGCATCTGACCCTAACGACAAAGTGAGAGTCGCTCAACACGCCCGCAAATCGATGCGCGGCGCCGCGCTAGATGCATTCGAGGCTTTGATCGCTCACGATGTGTTTGACATCGACCGACTAGAGATTGTGGACGCCTACCTGGGCAGCGTACCGAGAGACCCCTGGGCGCATCGCTACCGCGGCCTCCGGCTCCGCAGTATGGGACGCCATCCAGAGGCGCTCAACGCCTTCGCGGCGGCATCGCGTATGGCGGGGATCCTCAGCCACCAGACGAAACGCGAGGCGCAGGCCCTGGTTCGGTTGGGCCGCTACGACGAAGCTCGGGCGCTGCACGTCGAGCGCAATGTGCGCATGGTGGCCGAGGGTGCTCGAAGCGACCAGGTCGACTATGCAATGGCCCTCTCAAATGCGGGCGAACTTGGGCTCGCGCGAGAGATCTGCGACGAGGTTCTGCAGCAGGAACCCGGCGAGGCCATGACCGCATATCGCTATGCCCGGATCGAGCTCACTACCGGGCGCGACGAAAAGGCCCTGGATTGGGCGCGGAAGGCGGTGCAAGCCAGCCCCTACGAGCAGCACTACCATGAAGCCTACCTCAAAGCACTGCGTAGTACTGGGAACGCGAGCGCCGGGGTCGCGGCTTTCAATGCCGCACGTCGTGAACTACCCGAGCTTAGCAGCTTGCTGTATTGGGAGGGAATCCAGGCATTGATCGATGCGAACCGACCGACCGACGCCGCTCAGCTGGCCCGCGAAGCGATCCGCGTCAGGCCTGGAATCTCGTCACTTCGCGCCCAGCTCTATCAGGCGTTGTGGGCGGCCGGAGGCAAGACTGACGCGCTCGTTCTGGCCGCGGAGACCATCGTGCGCCATGGACCGGCGGCCATCGGGCTCGAGACCTACCTTGCGCGTGTCGAGGAACTCCACGACCGCAAGACGGCCAACGCGAGGCTCCTCAAGCTGCGCAAGCAGTACCCCAAGCAGCGCGTCGTCTGGAGTGTTAGCGTCGAGCGAGCGGCGGAGGGGGCCGACTCCGATCCCACGATGTTGGAGCAACGGCTAGCCGTTGCTCGTAAAGCGCGAAAGCTCAATCCCGACCGGACATGGGCATGGGAGCTCGAGTTGGACCTCCGTGGAGAGCAAGAGCAGTGGGCCGAAGCGTGGGAACTCGTCGAACGGGCTCGCACACGTGCAGCTGGCTGGACGACGGGAGAGCTCAGCGCAATGCTCATCTCTGAGATAAAACTGTTTGAGCGTGAGATACGCACACACCAAGTCGAGCGCGTGCGCATCGAAGACATGATCCAACGAGGGGCACGACTCCGGCAGGTCAAGGTGGACCTCTACCACCGGCACATGACCACCCTTTACTCTGCGTTGGGCGAAGAAGAGAAGGCGCTCGAGCATGCTCTGGCGTGGCATCGAGCCGATCCTGATGACGAGAGGGCGATCCATACACTGCGAAGCGACTTTGGGACGAGCGTCAAGACGATGCGGGCGCTGCATCGCTATGTGCAGCGGGATCCCTACTCGGGACCGCGGCTCGAACAGGCTAGCGAAACACATGCGAAGTGGGGCGGGAGTGAAATCGTGGCATTGTACTATTTGGCGCTGACACGCACACGTGCTCCCGACAGTTTCAATTCGGCCACCTACGCGTCGGCGTTGGGCAAGCTGGGCGACAACGCTCGCCACTATGAAGTCAGCTACCAACGCACACGCTCGCTGGGCACCTCGGAACGCTATATTCGCTGGTGGGAGTCGACGCGAGCGAAGGCTCAAGCGGACTCGACTCGCATCAGTTTGTCCTTCGACCCGACCACGAGCGCACGGTGCAAGCTTGGCGATACAACGCCCGACCAACTGCCGGAAGAGGTGCCCTACGCGTTGATCTGTGGCCCTTCCGGCGACGTGGAGCTCCGTGCAGATGACCTTGTCACGGGAAACCCGCTGCTGCTTCAGAGGGGCAGGAACTTCGTCCAAGTACGCTACAATGACGAGGGAGAGCTCTCCCAGCTCTGGACATCAGGAGGGAAGCACTGGTCGATCGAGCGGGACAAGGGGAGGCTGGTGTCGATCGACCAGGTCGATGGGCACCGAAAACAGTCTCACAAAATAACAACCACCTACGACGCCGCCGGTGAGATCGAGTCCGTCGATGGGGACCCCTCCGCCCTCGATGGTCTTCTACGGGCTGCCAGAGCACTGAATCGAGGCGAAATGCCGAGCCTCGAGGTCCTGGATCCAAAGCGTAGCGATCTCGATGACGCTCTATCGCTCGCCGCGTGGTCAGGCCAAAACACCGTCGATGCGCGACTCGCTCTCGCTAGGTACCTAGTCGCGCACCAGACCAATGGGGCAGAGTACTTCGCCGAGGCCAAAGAACAGTTGGTCGAGGTCGTCGCGCTCGCCAAGACCGGCGGCGGCAAGGACCGCCAGGGTGTGCGTGCCGTAGCGGTCTACTACGATCTGCTTAGCGAGGGACGCCCTTCCGGGTTGAGTAGCGAGGAGTACCTCATCTGGGGCGAGATGGAGGCGTGGCTGCGCGGCCCGGCGCTTGGGGTCCGTGGGAGCAGGATGCTGTTGGCCAGGATCAAGGAGCATCCACTGGCTCTGCGCGAACCCGATCGCTGGCTGCCCCAAAGCGACGTCGACAACCCGGGAATGTGGCGGCGCCATCTGTACGGCGCCATGGTGCCCAACCGCTTTGTCGAGCGCCGCTTCAACGCAGCGCTCGTACGCGCCAACGGAGACCTCGTGGTGGGTGGGGAGGCAGGCTTGTCGGTTCTGCGCAAGGGTTTTTGGGAGTGGTTCCCCTTCGACCGTGTCGAAGTGACCTTCGATCCTAACATGCAGCCCGACGGGGTTGGTGTGGCATCAGAGGTGCTTGCGCTGACCGAGACCGCCGACGGCGCCCTGTGGGTGGGCACGGCTAATGGGTTGCTACGCGTGGCCGATGACTACGGCGGTCTGGTCGTCCGCTGGCGAGGTCCAAGTGACGGCTTGCCCGCCGATCGCGTCCACGATCTAGAGTCCCTTGGCGACGAGGTGCTCGTTGCCACCAAAGCGGGGCTGAGGGTGTTTGGTGCAGAGGGTCGTGTGCCTGGCTACGACGCGCTCGAGGCAGTTGCGATCATCGAGCTGACGCAGCGGGCGGTCGCTTCGACCAACGGGATCTACTGGCTCGACCCCGCGACCCACACCGCGACTCGCGCGAGCACCTTTGTCGCCGAGCATGTCGCGTGGTCCGAAGAACTCGCTGAGTTCATTGCGGTCGCGGAGGGCAAAACTTGGCTCGTGTCTCCTCTGCTGGACAAGGGCGACGTCAGGCCGGCGAACGACGAGCGCGCGACCTTGATGCCCGGCAGCAATGACTTGCTGTCCAGCCACCAGATCTATGGGGTCACGCCGATGCAAGTAGGATCCGACATGCTCGCACTCGGTATCCACACCGATCGGGGTATCGGCTTTCATCACCAGCATCACATCGAGCACTTCCAGATCCCCGGCGGGGACAGTCAGCTGGCGGTCCAGACCTTGGCAACTCGCGGCGAAGTAGCGATCGCGTTGACCAACGAGGGCGTGTTCGTCTATGAGCGCGGCAAGATTCATCATTTTCTGCATCGTCGCGTCCACGACGTGGTCAGCGTGCCCGAAGCCAAATTGACCTTTGTGGCCACGGGGTCCTCGCTGGAGGCCGTACTCCACGCGGCTCCAGAGGCAGGCCCGCACCTTGTCGATCCCATTGACGCGCGCCGCATCGTGCCGGACGGCGCGGGCGGCATAGTCACCCACGACGGGCCGATTGTCTTGCGTTACGACGCCAAGACTGGTAGCTCGCGGGAGCTGTTTCGGGCCGAGGCCTATGGGGAGGGGGGGCGGCTCGATACCTATCCTGAGATTCACGATATCCTTGTTGATAGCGAGGGGACGGTGTGGGTGGCGGCTGCGGGCTCGTTGTTTCGATATCGCGAGGGTGAGGCACTCGAGCACTTCTCGATGTTTCTCGATGCCGATGTGTTTCCCAGTCGCTCGCACTACGTGTCGCGTGTCATCGAGACGATCGACGGTCAAATCTGGGTGATCGCCTCCCAAGAGAGCCACCTCAGCTACAATGGGCAGTGGCTGGTTGGCGGAGTTCTCAAGTGGAATGGTGATCACTTTGTGCGCAGCGATCTCGAAAACGAGTCGGAGTACTGGTTTATCCATCGCTACACCAAGCTCGACAACAAGATCGCATTTGCGTCAACGACCGATGGCTTCGCCATTCACACCAAGTCGGGGGCCTTCGAACCAATGCTGGACCGAAGCCCGAGCTACGCACGGCTGCGCGAACGCGTACCCTCGCTCTTCCTCGGGACGCCGGGGGCCAGGCTCGGATCCGACACCTGGTTATTTGGGACTGCGGGAGGCCTCGTGGCCTATTGGAATGGGGTGTGGATGTATCCTGAACGCTTCAACTGGATGTTGCCGGGCCAAGCGCTCGCGGCCTACGGTACCCGGGCAGTCCATGGCCTCGCTACCGACGAGCGGGGGCGGATCTACGTCGGCACAGACCTCGGACTAACAATCTATGACACCAAAGGCGCCGACCCGGCCTCCTTCTTGATCGACAATGGCTTCATCTACGACGCCTTCGAGGAGGCCGCCCACGCTCAGCTCGCGCGCGAGACCGACGTGTTTCGGGCAGGGCTGACGCAGGGCTCGAAGCTCGCCCAACAGCTTGAGGGCATCGAAACGAGTCGTCAGGAACTAGAACTCGCGGAGGCCCGGTTCGAGCAGCTGAGCGTCGAAACCACAGGCAAGCTGCCGCCCCTGGACTCAAGCGCGACTGACGTTGCGGAGGCCGAGAGTGTTGGACGAGACCAATCGAATTTAGAGGATGCACGTGAACACATTCGCCGAAAGCGAGCAGACTATCGACGTCACCTGCTTCGACTTGAGCAAGAACATCCGCGAGTTCATCAGATGGTCGCCCGCAAGCCCCTCGAACTCGAATCGGCTCGAAGGTCGATGCCCGAGGGGATGGCGATGGTCTCGTACCTACCCACACCGTCACGTTTGTACATACAGGTCGTGACCCGGGACCGAGCTATCCTGCGCGAGGTCGAGGTGACCGAGCCAGAACTCAGCTTGCGCGCGCGCTCGGTCGCAGGGTTGCTCTCCAGCAAGGATCGGGCTGAGGAGAAATTCAAGGCTCACTATCGGGATCTGGACCAGACCGAGCAACCAGGGTCCCTCCGCGGCATCATGCGAGCAGCCGCAGTCGCACATGGTGGCCTCCCGGTAGAAGACCATCTCGCGTGGCTCTACGAGCAGCTGCTGCGACCCGTGGAGCGGGAGCTCGCGGATGCGGACTACATCTACGTGGTCCCCTACGGCTCGCTAACCCATGTTCCCTTTGATGCACTCATTCGGGGTCGGGGCGAGGGGAATATCGATTACGCCGTTGACTACTTCAACATTGGCTACCTGACCGAGGCCCACATGTGGGAGGTGGTCAAGCATGCGGTGCCCTCGGTCCGGGACCAGACCGTGGTCTACGCAGATCCAGATGGAACGCTTCGCCACGCGCGGGCCGAAGGCCAGGCGATCGCAAATCGGCGCAGTGGAAATGTGCTGCGAATTGGCGGGGAAGCGACTTTCGACGCGCTGTTGGACGACGTTCCGAACGCAGCTCAGCTTCACCTAGCGACCCACGCCGTCCTTGACCCGAGACGACCCGATCGCAGCTACCTGATGCTGGCGGATCGTCGGCTCTCGGTTTCCGACGCGTCGACGTTGGACCTCCAGGAAACAGACCTAGTAGTATTGTCTGCATGCGAGTCGGGACTTGGTGTGGACGGCCTCGAGTACGCGACGCTAGCACGCGCGTTCATGATCGGTGGAGCGGACACTGTGGTCGCTACCTTGTGGCAAGTGCCCGATGTTGAGGGGACGCGCTTCCTCGTAGAGGAGTTCTACCGCAACGTCGACCAGGGGATGAATAGGATCGTTGGGCCTCCCCCGATCTCGTGGACACCTCCTGAACGGAAGCGATACTGAAGGAGA
>CAYVJQ010000203.1:0-7099 GCA_964451725.1 uncultured Nannocystaceae bacterium
CAGAAAGTGAGCACAGAGAACGGGCAAGACCCGCAACCTGCGTTCTCAGGGCATGCTGGTAGCGGCGTTCCGTCGCTGCTGTTGCCGGTTTTACATCGGCGAAAAGCATCGGTGACGGGTCGTCAACATGGTCTGGTAAACCAAAAGCGAAGCAGGACACCCGTGAAGGTGCCCTGCTTGTTTTTGAGCCCGGTAGGACTCGAACCTACGGCCAGCGGATTAAAAGTCCGCTGCTCTACCAACTGAGCTACGAGCCCGAGAAAAATGACCCCTACGGGATTTGAACCCGTGTCGCCGGCGTGAAAGGCCGGTGTCCTAGGCCTCTGGACGAAGGGGTCGAGACGCGAGCTTTTTACACGTTGGGGCGGGCTTCGGCAAGCCGTGGCCGCCCAATTGTGTGCTCGCGCTCGCCTCGCTCAGGGAGCGAGAAAGGACATCCGCTTGGCGGATTCGCGGAAGGTGTTTTTGATGGCGTTCCAGGCGTTGGGGTGGGTCTCGAACACGACGGCGTACATCATGCCGTTGGCCGCTTTGAGCTGGAACAGAGCGCGTGCCGGAGCGGGCTTGTTCTCGTCGGGGGGGACGTCGAGGACGGCCTGATAGAAGCGGCCCTTCTCGTCCATTTCCTCTTCGCTGATCTCGACATCGATGTAGCCGTAGGCGGCGAGGACTTCGTCGCGGTAGGTGGTCATGTCTTTGGCCTTGTCCTCTTCGAAGGAGGACAGGGCCATGAACGAGATCATGGCACCGGGCAAGTCGGTGACGCAGCCGGTCGACTCGATCTCGGTGGCGATACGGACGAAGCCGGGCTGCATCTCGATGAAGTTGTCCTCCGTCACGTTCTTGGGCAGACGGATGAGAACGGTGTCCTCGAAGTAGGGGGCGGGGTACTCGGCGACCTCGGCGTCGCAGACCTTCTGCGTCGGGTCGTCGGCGGAGCCGCCGTCGCTGGCAGAGCCGCCGTCGCCGGCAGAGCCGCCGTCGGAGCTACCGTCGGTCTTGTCGCCGGTGTCGCTGTTGGCGGAGCCACCGTCATCGGGGGGCGTAGTGCCAGCGGGATCTTTGTCGCAGCCCGCCACGAAGCAGAGGGACAGGCACAGAGGAAGGGTCAGGGAACGGATGAAAGCAGAACGAATCACGGGGGCGGGACTCCTGAGTGGGCGCATTCTTGCCAGGTCGGCGGGGGAGATTCAAGCGCGGATGTCCGTTGGACCGCCCTCTGCCTGCGATCGGGCGTCGGGCGCGGTCTAGACACGGCTCGGGGTGGACTCGATCAACGCAGCGCGGGGCGATCGGCTTCTACTCCAAGTGCCACTCCACGGCGCCCTGGGGCAGAAAATAGATCAAGTTCATGCGTTCGCCGACGACGGTGGGGATGTGGCGGCTGCCCGGCGCCATAACGACCCACGCCGGATCGCGGCCCTCGAATTGGCAGGTTTTTTCATCGCGGGTCGGGCGTGCGGGAAACCCGAGCGTGACCTCGCCCTGTGGGTGGGTGTGCTCCACGGCGGAGCCGACCATGCTGACGACGTCGATGGAGAGGCCGTGGGTGGCCTCGCTGGCCTTGGCGACACGACCGAAGCGGGAGTCTGGAGCGCCCCGATTGGCGAGCCAACCATCGGCGACACCTCGAGCCAGAGTCTCTCCAATGGCCTGGACTCGTGGACCGGCATAGGGGAACTCGGCCTCGAGGGTGGCCTCGAGGGCGTGGGTTTGTTCGGCGCTGGTCAGGGCCTCGGGCGCGAGGGCGGCGATGCGAGCCAGGAGTGGATCGAGGAGCGAGAGGAGCTGTGAGGTCGGTGTGGTCGCGGTCATGGGGTCGGCCACGGTTTAGCATCCAGCTCGACCTCGGCCGCCGTGACGCGGATCGTGCGGACAGCAGCGGGGCCAGAACCGGCGGTGCCCGTGAGCAGCCACTCGCCGACCAGTACCGAGCGGATGGGCGCCGCCTTGAGGTCGGCGAGGGCGCTCGCGGGTGCCGCGTCGGGGCTGTCGTCGCTGTCGCCCAGCCACTTGGCGACGGCTCGGCCCTGGCCTCCGCGGGTCAGCAAGATATGGCGCTCGCCGATCGTCACGAGGTCGAAGGGAAAGCGGTCGGAGCTCGGGGCGACCCGGACCCCTGGGTGCTCGAGATCGGCCCTCGGGACGAGCTGCCAGCGGGCCAGGAGGCGGGCGCTGACCTGGTCGGCGGGGCAGTCGCTGGGCCAGGCCCAGACCAGTTGATTGTCCGGTCCGAGGATCTCGACGAGCTCGGCAGGGGCAGACCCCAACACTTCGAGGGTGGGCCGCAGGCTGCCCAGTTGAAGGCCGAGCTGTCGGTAGTCCATGGCCGCGATGAGGGGCAGGGTGGACTCCGGGTCGCTGGCGAGGGTCGCTAGCAGGGCGACCGCGGCGCCCAGCGCATCGTCGTCGTCGAGGCTCAGAGAGGTAGCGAGGCGGGCGTCGGAGGGGATCCAGGCGAGGTCTGTGAAGCGGAGCCCGGCGGTGCCACAGATCCCATCGAGGGTCGGGGGCGAGTCGGTGTCCGCCGTGTCCCTCCCCGTGGTCGATTCGGTCGGCTCGGTCGATTCAGCCGGCTCGGTGCCGGCATCGCCCGGGCGGGGACAGGCCGCGAGAGCCAGCAGGCCCGCGCTCACAGACAGACCCACGAGTCGGGCTCGGAAGGTCGCGATCATCGGCGTAGGAAGTGCTTGAGTTGGGTGTCTTCGATGACCAGCCGGCCGACGACCATGTCCTCGGTGGGGGTGAACTGGACGGCGGCGATCAGGGCCTGGACCTGCTGGTTTTCCTCGGGGTGTTCGCGCTCGGTCAGCTGTTTGGCACAGGCGTGGAGGTCGCCCGTGGGTGCGAGCACGATCTGGCCCTCGTAGCCCTTGGCACCGTCGATGCGCCGGAGCGCGAACTGGACCTGGGCGATGGGGTCGTCGACGTCGAAGTGGAGCAGGGGGCCGCCCGAGAGCAGGGTCAGCCGAATATTCGGATCTTGCTCGAGGGCCGCGATGAGCTGGGTCTCGACCGCCGAGGGCGGCTGCTCGCGGGCCCGGAGCAGAGGCTCGAGGCCCGCGCCCGGGATGTCGACGGGGATGAACGCGGCGAGCTCCCCCTCGAGCAGGGCGATGCGCCAGGGGAAGGCGCCACGGGGCAGCCACACGTCGGTGCCGTCGAAGCTGTTCTTGGTCATGGCCGCGTCGAGGAAGGGCTCGACTTCGGCCGCCGGTTTACTGAGCGGACGGAGGAAAAAGGGGGTCGTCGACAGGGCGATGGTGAAGCCCAGGCTGTGGCCTTGGAGCCAGCTGGAGGCCGCACCTTCACCCTCGATGTCGAACACGACCTCGAGACCCTCGTCGAGCAGGGCCCGCTGTTCGAGCAAAACGGCGGTCTTGGGTGGGAGGGCGTAGACTACGCTGACCACGGCGGGATCGAGTTTTTGTTCGAGGCGGTCGTAGCTGACGGCCAGGGCGTCGGGGCTGAGCCAGGTCAGGAGTTGGGCCAACTCACCACCGGCTTTGCCCGAGTCGTCTTCGGTCGGCTTGGGCTCGGCCTGCTCGGCGTCGGCAGAGTCGACCTGGACCGCGCCCGTGTCGGCCTCCGGCTTCGCGCCTTTATCACAGCCGGCGACCGACAGAGTCGCGGTCGCGGTCACGGCCAGAGCCAGAGCCAGAGTGCCCAAGGGAAGGAAAAACGGACGGGGGAAGCTCGGCGTCAGGTTTGTGGGAGCCATCGTTTGCCTGCTCGGATGAAGCGTCGGGGGTAGGCGAGGGCGCGCTCGGGGGCAACGCCGGCGTCGCCCGGCAACCCGGCGTAGGCCGGATCGTGGGGCATGACGATGTGGACGCTGGCATCCACGGTGGCGAGCTTGGGAACGATCGCTGGGCGGGCGCGCTCCGGGTCGGCGCTGAGCCACGTGCGCCAGTCGCCAGCCGCGACCCGCAGGAGCACGCTCAGGGTGGGCGGTGGGAGATCGACCTGCTCGTCGCGCCACTGGCCGAGGACCTGCTCGGCGCTGGCCCAGCGGCCTGCATAGGTCTCCCCCCCGTCGGCCTGGGCATCGCCGCCCGCGTCGGCGGCGATGCAGGTGACGAAGAAACGGGCCAAGAACCGGCGCGGCGATTCGCCCGAGGGGGTCTTCCAGGTGTCGAACCAGCGCAGTTCGCCGGCGAGGCCCAAGCTGGCCTCCTCCATACATTCGCGCCGCGCTGCCTGCGCGAACGCGGCGTCTGTGGCCCGGCGGGCGGATTCGCCAGCGTCGGTAGCGAGATCGACGCTCCCATCCTCGGCCTCGACCCGGCCGCCGGGAAACACGAGGGCGTCGGGCATGAACGCGCTCTTGCTCGAGCGTCTGAGCATGTACAGCTGGGGGCTGAGGTCGTCACCGCGGCGTGGGCGGAGGACGACCACAGTGGCCGCGGGCCGGACTGCGGCGGGAGCCTGGGGCATGGGGCGGTGGTAGCACGTGTTCAGCTTGTCTGCGGCGGGTCGCTCGCACTACCCTGCCCACCATGGTTCGTGTGTTCGTCTCCCAGAGCTGCATCGACCGCTGGCTCGGCACGGGCGGGATCGCCATCGATGGCGACCTTTTGCGGTTTCACGCGGTCCCCCAGGCGAGCCTGGCGATCGCCCCGAGTGTGTACTTCGAGCGTATCGACGGTGGGGACAAGGATCCCTACGAGATCGTGGGCGCGGTCAAGACCTCCCAGGAGCTCACCCAGATGGGCGCGGACCACTACGAGAGCTCGGTCGTGCTGGGCGACTTCGCCTACACGGTCAAGCCCGGGTTCGTGGCCTCGCCCGTGAACGCCGACGGATCTCCGATGATGCTCAACGCCGGGCAGTGGGGCCAGCTCGTGGGCGCGATCGAAGCCCTCGGGACCTGAGGCCTGGCGCAAGAGCCGCGAGCCGTCCGGCGGTTCGGGATCGCCCGCAAAAATCGGCTGCTGTGCAGGTAGTCGATCGCCAGTCGGAGGATCGCGGGGCATACTCTCGCGGCTTCCATGCTCGCCCTGTTCATTCTGGCCGCGCTCGTCTACGGCGCGGCGTCGTTCGCCTTCGGGGCGGGCACGGATCCGAGTAGCAAGGTCGAGAGCGCCGCCCGGGGCATGCTCGCCGGCGCTGCGCTCCTGCACGTGGCGACGATCGGGGCCCAGTGCACAGAGGGCAACCACCCGTTCAAATCCGTGTTCTTGGCGACCAGCCTGGGCATGTTGATCGCGGTCGTCGGGTTTTTGGCGATCAGCGCCAAGCGCCGGCCGATGCGGGCGCTGGGTGCAGTGTTGGCGCCGGTGGGCCTGGTCGGGCTTACGGTCGGCGTGGTCATGGGACCCGCGGCGACGGGAGACGGAACACCCTCGGCGGGCCTGGTCCAGGCCCACATTGCCCTGGCGACGATCGGGGTCTCGGGCTTCACCTTGGCCGCGGGTGTGGCGGGCATGTACCTGGGCATGGAGCGGCGTCTCCGGACCAAACAATTCAAACCCGGCCAAACTGGGATCTCACTCAAGGGGCTCGACAAATTGCATTGGTGGATCGTGTTGGTGGTGACTCCCGTGTTCACGCTGGCGATCGTCACTGGCGTCATGGCGGTCACGCGCCAGGGAGGGGCCGACCTGCTCTCGGATCGGGCCATCGAGATCGTCGCTGCAGGGGTCGCATTCTTGGCGACCGCGGCGAGCCTGGCCTCGCGTGTGGTCTGGGGCCTGCGCGGGCGCAAAGCGGCCTGGCTGACGATGGTCGCATTTTTGGCCATGCTCGCCATCTTGGTCACCTACGGGGTGCGGGCATGAGTCTGCTCGCCGTCGGCCTCAACCACACGACCGCGCCGGTCGGTCTGCGCGAGCGCCTGGCTGTGCCGCGCGAACAGATCGGTGAGATCCTCATGGGTCTGACCCAGCGCGCCGAGCTGTCGGAGGTGATCCTGCTCTCGACCTGCAATCGGGTCGAGGTCTACGCGGTCCAAGATCGAGATCAGGGTCCGGGCAGGATCGTCGAGGCGCTCGCAGAGATCCGCGGGGTCCGCCGCGACGAGGTTCAGGACCACTGTTTCGTGCGCGAGCGCGAGAGCGCCGCCCGGCACATCTTTCGGGTCGCCGCCAGCCTCGAGAGCATGGTCATCGGCGAGCCCCAGATCCTCGGTCAGGTCAAAGAAGCGTGGCAGCTGGCCCGCGCTCGCCAGACCGTGGGACCGGTCCTCGATCGCTGCTTGACCATGGCCTTTCGCGGCGCGAAGCGAGTCCGAAGCGAGACTACGGTCGCGCGGGGCGGGGCTTCGGTGGCGTCGGTGGCCGTCGACCTCGCGCGCAGCATCTTCGGCGAGCTCGAGGGCTCGTCTGTGGCGCTGCTCGGGGCCGGCGAGATGGCGCGCCAGTCGGCGATCCACCTGCGCGGCGCGGGAGCTAGCGAGATCCTGGTGGTCAATCGCAACGAGGCCCGGGGCGGTGCGCTGGCCCAGGCGGTCGATGGCCGCTGGGTCCCCTGGGAGCAGCTCGAAGACGCGCTCGTGGGGGTGGATGTCGTGATCGCCAGCACGGGCGCGACGACCCCGGTGATCGAGCCTCGGATGATGCGCAAGATCATGCGTCGCCGACGGGGCGCGCCGATCTTTTTTGTCGACATCGCGGTCCCGCGGGACGTCCACCCACGGGTCAGTCGCCTGGAGTCGGTGTACGTCTATGATGTCGACGATCTGCAAAAAATTCTCGCCGGTAACCTCGAGGCTCGGGGCCTCCAAGCCGACGCGGCGGGCCGCCTGTTGGAGCAGGAGATCACCGCGTTTTTGCACTGGCAGCGGGCGCGGAGCCTCGATCCGGTGATCCGTGATCTGCGTAGCCACGCCCGAACGATCATGAGCCTCGAGGTCGAGAAGACCCTCGGGCGGCTGGGGGAGCTCGACCCCGCCCAGGTCGAGGCCGTGCGGGCCATGGGCCACGCGATCACTCAAAAGATTCTGCATCGCCCGTTGACCGCGCTGCGTGAATCGGCGGTCCACGCCGAGCGCGAAGATCTCAGTACGGCGCTGCGGACCTTGTTCGCCCTCGAGGAGGTTCTCGACACGGACGCAGAGTTCGAGGTCGGCGCCTGCGGCCCGGCCATCGGTGGGCAGCCG
>CAYVJQ010000204.1:0-6816 GCA_964451725.1 uncultured Nannocystaceae bacterium
GAGGACACGTGGGTCGGTGAGACCGAGGAGGACACGTGGGTCGGTGAGACCGAGGAGGACACGTGGGTCGGTGAGACCGAAGAGGAGGACACGGGGATCTTCGACACCGGTGAAGAGGGCTACGAAACCGGTGAGACGGAAGAGTCCGAGGAGTCTGGTGAGACGGAGGAGTCTGAGTCGAGCGAGTCAGAGTCGAGCGAGTCAGAGTCGAGCGAGTCAGAGTCGAGCGAGTCGGAGTCGGAGTCGGAGTCGAGCGAGTCGGAGACGGGGGGCTGCGAGGATGAGCCGCATATCGTCGATCCTCGACGCAGCTTGATCGAGACCTCTGTGGAGGCCCTCGACGGCGTGACCATGTCGGAGCTCTTGACCCAAGCTGCGCTGCACGCCGACATGGTGCCGAACGCCAGTTTTACCCACACGCGCTTGTTCGACAGCTTTGCGACTGCCGAAGGGGGCGTCGATCCGAGCGGCATCCACTGCGACGACGAGTTTGTCGATGGGGTCCCGAGTCTCAACGGCTACCCGATCCGGTGCCCGCGCATCGAGAGCGAGCAGGTCCAGCACATCGACGATTGGTTCCCCATCGCCTACGTCAACCGCTTCGACCTCATGTCGAGCGACGGCAGCGACTGTGGCGAGCAGCGGATCATCATGGCGAACAGCTCCAATAACCGGGCCTTCGTCATCTTCGAGTCGCGGATCCCCAACCCCGAGCCCGAGTGCGGGGTCGCGGCCTGCCTCCCCATCGCCGAGTTCTGGGAAGACCTGAGCAGCATGGACGACCCGACTCAGCGTGGTGCTGAGCTCCGGGCGGCGTTTATCGATGGACACCCCGATCTGGAGGCGGCGGGCTTCGAGCCGTTCATCTCCGCCGTCAACCTGACCGCCGGCTCGGGCCAGATCCGCACCAACAGCTTCGACGACAGCCCCTGGACCCTGCGCCAGTTCAAGTTCGTCCAAGAGCTTCCCGGGCCGCGTTTGTCCGTGATGGAGGTCCCCGTGACCGACAACTCCCAAGCGGCGGTCTGGAACGACCTCAGCGATCACCCCGCCGGTCTGGCCTGTCGCGCGAGCATCTTGGCCAACCTCGGCGATCTGCTCGTCGACGACACGGCCAGCATGGGCATGACCCTGGCGTCGATCTGCAACACGGCGGAGAGCCCCGACAACGGTCACTCCCGCTACGCAGACGCGATGCAGTCGGGCAGCGGCGACTTCGAGGCCGCGCTCGCCCAGCGGCTCGTGGACCTCGGCAGTGATCTGACCACGGTCGAGCTCGCCAACCGGGCGACCTTCGCGACCAACTGCATCGGTTGCCACCAAGCCGGAACGGGTCTCGAGCTCGGCCATGGGTTGAGCGCGCCGTTCAGCTCGGGCTTCGTCCATGTCGATGAGTTCTTCTTCGACAGCTGCGACGGAGACCAGTGCTTTTCGATCTCGCCGGCGCTGCGTGACGACTTCCTCCCGACCCGTCAGGGTGTGTTGGAGGACTTCCTCGGGCAGTTCTCCTGCGAGGAGGTCTGTGAACAGGACAACCCCGAGGCGATCAATGCTCTGTTCGAGGGCCCGGTGACCAACGGTCTGCCCGACGCGCGGACTCCGGTCTCGGAGTTGATCGCTTGGGAGCGGAACTTTGCAGCCGGGCTGTCCAAGCGGACGGTCGGCGGTCGACCTCGCTCGGGGCACTGAGCCCGAGCGACGCTGACCGACCACTGACTGACCACCGGGCACCCGCGGGTGGAGGGAGACCTCCGCCCGCGCTGCGTTTGGGTACCATGGGCCCATGTCTGCGCCGCCACCCGAGGGCCGGGTCACCACTGAGGTCCATGGCCAGGTCCTTCTGATCACCATCGATCGGCCCGCCAAGTACAACGGTTTTACGCCCGAGATGCTCACGCAGCTCGCGGCCGCCTACACGATGTTGGAGGGGGAGCAGGCCCTGTGGTGTGGGGTGCTCCAGGCCGAGGGTCGGCACTTCACAGCCGGCCTCGAGCTCTCGGCTTTCGACATCACCAAGCCGTTGATCGGGGTGGGCAGCGCCAACGCGGGGCTCGTCGATCCCCTGGATCTACAGCTCGAGGGCCCTCGGCGGACCAAGCCCTTGGTCGTCGCGGTCCACGGAATCTGTTTTACGATCGGCATCGAGCTCATGCTCGCCGCCGATGTGGTCGTGGCCGAGCAGGGCACGCGCTTCGCCCAGCTCGAGGTTCAGCGCGGGCTCATGGCCTACGGCGGCGCCAGCATCCGCATGGTCGAGCGGGCCGGGTGGGGCAACGCGATGCGCTACCTGTTGACCGGCGACGAGTTCGATGCCGAGACGGCGCTGCGCTTGGGCTTCGTCCAGGAGGTCGTCGAAGCCGGTGAGGCTCGAGCGCGGGCCCTCGCGCTGGCGGAGCGGATCGCTGCCCAGGCACCCCTGGCCGTCGTCGCCAGCCGCCGATCGGCGCAGCTGGCCGTCGAGCGGGGCCCGGCGGCCGCGGTCGCAGCGTTCCCCGAGCAGCTCGCCCGGCTGTCGGCGAGCGAGGACTTCGCGGAGGGAGTGCTGTCCTTTCGTGAGCGTCGCGCGGGCCGCTATCAGGGGCGCTGACAGCTGACAGGGGAGCGGGCGTCGCCAGGGGGGGCGGTGTCAGGCGAGGCGCTCGACGACCTGGAGGGCCTCGGCGACGTGGCGCTTGGCCTGAACCATGGAGTTGAAGACGTGTTGGACCTTCCCCTGTTTGTCGATCACATAGGTGACGCGACCCGGGATGAGGCCGAGCATGCGGGTCGCGACTTTGTATAGCCTGCGGAGGCTGCCGTCGCTGTCGCTGATCAGGGTGAAGGGGAGGCGGTGGTGAGCGACGAAGCTCTCGTGGCTCTCGAGGGTGTCCGCGCTGACCCCGACGACGACTGCGCCCGCGTCGGTGAAGTCCTCGTAGGCGTCGCGAAAACTGCAGGCTTGGGCGGTGCAGCCGGGGGTCTCGTCCTTCGGGTAAAAGTAGAGCACGACGATCTTGTCGTCGCGTAGATCGGAGAGCTTGAAGCGTCCTCCCTCGTGGGTCTCGCGCTCGAAGTCGGGAGCCGTGGCGCCAATCGACAGGGTCATGGCTGTAGATTAAGACTTTCTCGGTCGTCGGGAGTGGCCCTCGGGACGGCCGAGAGCGCGCGGGTGGGTACGTCGCTGGGCCCGCGATCTTCGCGCTGATGGAAGTGAGATCTCGACCTCGGGGGTGGATGACCCGAGCTCGGTTTGGCCTGGAAGGGCCGGAACAGGGCCGCTGGGCCCTGTCCTGCAGAGGGACGCCAACCCGATGGCCGGTGCATAAGGTGTGATTTGAGATACCTAAACATAGAGATATAAGGTCCGCATGGAGACAAGGATCCCTCGATTCGCGGCGCTGGGGTTGTCGCTGCTGCTCGCCGGTGGCTGCGCCTACTTCCAAGACACTCAGAGTCAGATGGAGGAGGCCGAGCTCGCCCTGTCCGAGGGGGACGACGCTCGAGCGGAGTCGCTGTACCGGGAGGTCAGCCGCAACAAGGACAGTCGAGACAGCGACGACGCCCGCCGTGCGCTGGCGTCGCTGTTGCTGCAGCGGGCCGCGAGGACCATGGCCACAGACCCCGACGCGGCCATGCCCATCTACCGAGATGTGGTCATGCTCGAACCGAACTCGGACGAGCCCCGGATCGCCTACGGGCGGGCGCTGATGAAGGTCGAGCGGTTCACCGAGGCGATCGATGTGTTGATGGAGAACCGGAGCTGCCGCGGGTGCAAGACCCTGATCTCGGTGATCTACCTCGAGCGCGGCAACGCGAGCCTGCGCGACGGAGAGTACGCGAGCGCGCTGGAGGACTACGATCTGGCCCTCGACGTTCAGCGTGATCCCCGGACTGTGCTGGCCAAACTCGAGGCCTATATTCAGGGCTCCTACGGCAGCGCCGAAGATGCGACCGCCCACCTGGATCAGGCCCTGCGCCTCATGCCTCCCGACCAAGTCGGCGTGCATCAGGTGTGGTGGGACAAGCGCCAAGAGGTCGTCTATCACGCCGCGCTTCGGGGAGAGGATGGGGCGCTCAACGGCCTGCTCGCGCTGGCCGATCCGAGGGCCCGGACCCCCGCCTCGGAGCGGACCCTCGATCTCTTCAACCTGCGCATGTACGCGGCCTCGCTGCAGATCTATATGGGCGCCTACGAAGCCGGGACCACCCGGGGTGTACAGACCTTCGCCGACGCCGAGCGTCAGCTCTCCGGGACCGCGCTCGAGGGGCTGCGCGGGACCTTGCTGGGGCTCTACATGCAGCGGGTGGCCGCCCACATCGGCAAGGGGGAGCACGGCCCCGCGGCCAAGGTCGCCGTCGAGGGCCTGAAGCTCGACGAGGGCAACCGGGTGCTCAACATGCAGCTGATCGTGGCGACGGCGATGCGCAACAGCGGGACCGGTCGCAAGATGCTGAGCGAGTGGTCGAGCGACCCGGAGTACGGGCGCGTGCGGGCGCTGGTCGAGACCGCCTACGCCCGAAAAATGATCGGCGTCGGGCAGTTCTCGGCTGCCCGGACGGCGGTCGAGCGGGCCGAGCGTTACGCACCCGGGCTGCTCGAGACCCACCTGACTCGGGCCGAGCTCCAGGTCGAGACTCGGGTCGAAGATCTGCGTAAATCCTGGGTCGAGCGGTTTAGGGAGATCGATCAGTTCGCCTATCCCAAAGCCCGGATCGCCTACTACGGGCAAGCTTCGGCGGAGCTCGCCGTCGCGCGGGCCTTGTATACGAACGAGGCGGCCCGCGACTATCTGCGCGGGCCGGAAGTGGGCGCCCGCCTCGAGGCGCTCGAGCAGCGGATCTCCGCGTTTTATCCCTACCGCGCCGAGCCCTCGGGCAGCGAGGCGGCCGTGTTGGTCCTGACCCGGCACGAGGGCAGCGCCCTGAAGGTCAGCGTCCAGGGCCCGCGCAAGGCCTACGAGCTCGAGATCCCCGAGAATGGGCAGGTCGAGCTGAGCCTCGCGGGACCGGGCCTGGCCGTGGTCGAGACCAGCAGCGGGGTCCTCAAGGCCGTGTTCGGGGAGCCCAAGACCAAGATCACGATCGCTTTGTGAGCGAGGAGGCGGCGCAGCGCGGTCTCGCCCCCTAAGATGTAGGGGAGCCCGCGATGCGTCACCAGTGCCCCTACTGTCGAGAGCGAGACTTGGAGACGGTCGCCACGATCCCCTACATCCGTGGGGTGTTCGTGACGTCCACCGTCGGCGTCCGAAAGTTCATGGGCTGCCGACGCTGCGTGCGGCGCTCGATCTACAAAGAAGTCGGCAAGTCGTCGCTGCTGGGGTGGTTCAGTCTCAAGGCGGTGGTGCTCAATCCCTTGATGATCACCTACGGGGCGATCCGGGGGCTCCTGGTTCGACACGACAGCGAGGGGGTCCAGCGCGCGCTGAGCCAGGTGGGCCTCTCGGAGGACGGCGCCCCGCCCGATCCCCTGCGTGTCGCCTACGGTCTCGCGGTCGCTATGATCGCCGCCGACGGCAAGGTCGAGGACGAAGAGGTCTCGGTGGGCATCGAGATCGGTCAGCAGCTGTTCACCGAATTCGAGACCGCAGACTTCTTCAGGGTGCTCAAACATCACGAGCACCTGCCGGGGATCGAGGAGCTCGCCCACCTCCTCGGCGGGATCCTCGAGGACAACGAGAAGGCCCTCGTCTACCAGTACCTGGCCGAGATCGCGGCTTCGGACGGGGAGGTGGCGGACGAGGAGCAGCGCATGCTCGATCAGGTTCGGCTCAATCTCGGGCTCGAAGACGCGGCGGCGCTGTCCATGGCCCGGCGCCAGCTCTCGGTCTAGCGCCCATAACCTTACAACTGCTTAGACAGATCCCAGACCGCGACTTGTTTGCCCAGCGGGCTCCCTAGCCATCGACCATTGGGGGAGATGGCGACCTGGAGGGTCTGTTTGGCGGCACCATAGCTGGCGGTCCACTCCCCAGTGGCTGGATCCAGCCTCCGGATCACCACGTGGTTGGTATCTTCACTACTGTTGTCACCTAGGCTGGCGAAGATGTGGCCGGACTGTGGGTGGATAGCCATGCCAAAACAATGACCAGACTTCCACGGCTTTGCAGACGGCCAGCTGTTCTGCTCTTGCCCCGTCCAGGGATCCAGCAGCCGAAAGCCTGCCTCTCCAGATTCGCCCAGCATGCTCGTGAAGGCGTAGAGTCGGGTGTGGTCTAGGGAGAGCGCAATCGGACCGATGTTGCAGTACTCTGCCTCGGTGGTCATCCAGATCCGCTCTCCATCGTCGAGACGGTACAGTGCCAGTCCAGTCGAGGTGATGGTGTGTACCAAGGCGTGTTCTTCGCCCAGCATCACGACCTGCTGGCCGTAGCCCTCGAGTGGAATGCGTGCAGCCTCGATCCCGTCGAGGCCCCAGACTCGGAGGGTGTTGTCCGTTGGGGCGACATGCTGTCCGCTGACTGTGATCACCCAGTCACCCGAGAACATGGCGCTGTTGATGTCTCGACGATGCCCTTTCAGCGAGGGCGCACGACGAAGCCCTGGGAGTGTGTAGGCTAACCCTGTGTTTGCCCCGGTATAGAGCTGGGGTCCCGTCGTGGGTGTCGCCAAAAACGTCGCCACTATGCGCAGATTTCTTTCGACCTGGAGGGCACCGGTCTCCGGATCAAATACCGTCAAACGGCCCGGCCATCCGCCAGAAACCACAAGCTGATTGTCGTGGGTGAACCCGACATGACGCCCCTCATGGGGAAGGGTGCGGGTTGGGGGCTGGGTCTCGATTCTCGTTTCGTCCAAGCTGTCGGTTCTCATTTCCAGACGCGATGCTGCGGGGGACCG
>CAYVJQ010000205.1:0-3930 GCA_964451725.1 uncultured Nannocystaceae bacterium
ATGCTCGAGGCCCGCGTAGGCAAGCTCGCCCCCCTCCGTGTAGAGCACTCAGGCCCTGGTGGGGGCGCCATCTCTCATGAGCACGAGCTTGAGCCCCCGAGCGCCTCTGTCCTCGACGAGCTCGCCAGGGGCCTTCTCGGCTGTGTCCCGGCCTCTACGGTCAGCGACGACAGCGTTCAGCTCGAGGACGTCGTCACCGTGCTCCGGCGCTGGGCGGCCGACGACGACCCGGAGGTGCTCGAGCCCGAGCTGCTCTTCAGTAAGGACGCTTGGCAGGAGACCAGGTCCCGCTACCTCGTTGATGACGCCTGAGCGGGGCGGAGCAGGCCTGCCGGAGGTACATCCCACCGTTCTCGACCGTGATACACATCATCCATGACTGAGTTTTATGAGGGAGGATGGCGCACCAATGCCGCACATCCTCAAACCAGAATTACCTACGAAGCGCAGCTTCCACACACGTTCCTGATCCGATGCACCGAGCTGGTGGATGGGTCAACGGCTAAATATGTGGTCACCGCTGATGGGAAGACTTTCGTGTTTCCACTGCTGGAGGGCAGCAGCATGGTCGTGGAAGGTAAGGACATCCACATCGAGCAGACCCACGGTGATGCTGTGGGTACACCTGTGACGTGGACAGCCATCCAGCAGAACCCAACGGAGGCGATTGGCATCCAGTGGACCGCACGGAGCGGTCAGGGGCTCACGACGGTTCTCGCGCTCAATAATGCGCAAGAGTTCGTCATCCAGTTCAACCAGGGATTCCCTGACTGCCCGAATGCCACGATGCAGGTTTTCATCGATGGCAAGGTTGTTGTCGATAAGAACGGAGGCAGCTTGAGGTTCGTTGAAGGGAGCAGTTTGCTCGCGTATGGCAGCATCGTGGCCGTGTCTGCAGATGCAGACTGTGTGGGCGGTTCGCGGCTTTCGGGAAGCATTAAACTTAAGCGAGATGCATGACCCTGATTCACCGCGTTCGCTTCGCCCAACTCGTCGACATCGGCGCTTGACCACGGCAACTGCGCGGGTGTAGCTTGAACAGGCTTCGGGGCGGCCCCATTGGAGTAATCCCGGGCCGGCTCGCCGGTCCACCCCACCCCACTCCGCCGCGAAGCTTCTTGAGTCCCGTGCCAGTCCTGGCGCGGGATTTTGTTTTTTCGGGGCTCGAGCGCGCCCGAGCTGCGACAGTAGGACCAGCGATGCCCGACGACCCCCAGCAGCGCCGGACCCTCTACGACGAGGGCAACGTCTACGTCCCCCAGGACACGGCCGAGGCCTACCTCGAGGCCTTCGGCGCTGGAGGTCGGGCTCGGCTCGAGCAGCTCGAGGCCGGCGACGGCGACCTCGCCGACGCGACCATCCTCGCCCTTGCAAAGGGCCTTGGTGTCCTGTGGTGGGACCTCTTTGAGGAGCCTGGCCATTGAGCCGCGACCAGGCGGAGTACTTCGCTGAGCGCCAGGCGGAGCACCGCAGGGAGGGCCTGTGCCTCTGGTGTGATCGCCCCGTGCATCGGGCATTCTCGCTTTGCCTCTCTCACTGGAGAGGCGAGCGGACTCGCCGGAAGGTCTGCACGTCCGCGGGGATCTGCCCGCGGTGCAAGACCGCGCCGACCGACGGTGCCTGGGCCTGCGAGGCCTGCCGGGACGAGCACAACGCGGCTCGCCGGCGACGACGGACTCGGTGACAGCCCTGAGCAGGTCGTGCGGTCGAGTCAACGGGCCGCGCGAGTGCGCCGTTTCGGTACCTCGAACATCCCGGACCGGACACCGAACAGGTGCGGCGACGCCGTCCGGAAAACAGACTTCACCGCGGGGGGCCCTGAGAACACCATCCCGCACCGCAGGAGGTGGTGAAAGTCGTTCGCGTGGAAGAGAAGCTCGGGAACAGCCCGTGGCGCACACCGGCGAACGTCCACCCAGAGGATGTCGGCCAAAGTGCTCACAGGTGGCGATACGTTCGCTTTGTGCAGGAGCGACGTACTGAACTCGTCGGGGACCTCGGGCCGGGTCACGGTCACCCAGCCGGGCTCCTCCGCAAGGGCGCCGCACAACTTCGACAGAACGGTATCGGCCTCGGACTGCCCGGCGAGGACGAACGCCACCCAGAAGTCGGACTTCCAGATGGATGTCCTGGCCAGCCTCCGCACGACGGTCTCAGCGTCCACGAGGGCCTGTGAGGCTGACTGGTAGCGTCCATGTCAACGGAACCGGACCTGGAGCATCCCGGACAGGTCTGGCGACGCCTCCCGAAGCGCCGACTTCGTCGATGACGACGAAGCCCGCCTTCCCGCGGAGAATCTCGATCCAGGCGTGCTCAGCGTCCACGAGGCACCTCCTCGCCCTGGACCTGGCCGACAAGGCGGCCGGCCGACGTGCGTCCCTCGATGACCGCCGCGGAGAGGCCGAAAACGGTCGCCCCACGAGCCACGAGGGCGAACACCTGAGACGGTCGGTACAGGCCCTTGCGGTCGTCCTCGTCGATGACCGCGAGCGGGGTCCTCGAAGCCTCGGCCCGCTGGAGGAAGGCGGCCATCTTGCTCATGGGAAGGAGCTGGTCGAGATGCGGCTCGACGAGGGAATCGATGACCTTCGCGTCGTACGAGCTCGCCCGCCCGAGCTCGTGCGTATCGAGGACGACCGTGATGCCGCCCCCGACCAAGAACCAACGGCGCGCCCCGTGGCGCTCGCAGACCAGCGTGGGGGTTCCACCCTGAGCTGCAATCAGGGCCAGGACTACAGCGAGGCTGTCGGTCCGCGGGGGCGCGCTTGGTGTTGTTGACGAGGCAGAACTTGAGCAGATCACACCCGGATGCTCGGCGCCGGATTTCGCTCCGCAACCCCTCAGCGTAGGGGTTGCGGCACGCGATCGAGGGCCGAGCATCTCAGGCGTGGACCGACGATCGCTCGAGGACCCTGCGGCGCACCTGCGCTGGAAGTGCGCCGAGCTGCGCACGGAGATCATGCTGCTGGGCAGCTGGCGCTGGCTGGCCAGGTGGGTCGCTCGGCGGCGACTTGCTGCAGCTGAGGACGAACTGGCCGCCGCCAACAGTCTCTCTCGGGGCCTTCTTCCTCCGGCGCTTGGCTGATGCCAGCGTCAGGGAACCCCCTCGACAGGCTTGTCGGCCTGCTCTCGCGCCTCCCCGGGATCGGTGAGAAGTCAGCTCTTCGCCTGGCTCTGGCCATCGTCCGCAGCGACGGCGACTACACGCGCGCGCTGGCCCAGTCGATCGAGGACGTCCACGAGCAGATGCAGCTGTGTACGATCTGCTGCGACCTGTCGTCGTCGGCGCGCTGCAAGGTCTGCCTCGATGCGCGCCGAGATCCACATTCGATCTGTGTGGTCTCCCAGCCCCAAGATCGGATGGCGCTCGAGCGCGCCGGGGTCTACCGCGGCCGCTATCACGTGCTCCACGGGGTGCTCGATCCCCTCGCCGGGATCGGTCCCAACGAGCTCAAGATCCACGCTCTGCTCGCCCGACTCCAGAGCCCGCCTGACGGTGCCCTGGAGACCAAAGAGGTCATCGTGGCAACCAGCCCGAACGTCGAGGGGGACGCGACCGCCCTGTACCTCGCGCGTCTGCTCGGGCCGTTGGGGGTTGTCGTGACCCGCATCGCCTCAGGGGTGGCGGTCGGTGGCGAGCTCGAGTACGCGGATATGACCACCCTCCACCGTGCCCTCGAGGACCGTCGGAAGATCGGCTGATCCGGGTGCAAGGGGTTTCCCGCCGACGTCCAGGCGATAACATGTGGAGATGAAGACATCTGCACGAGTGGGGGTGACCTGATGGGGACTCGAAGCATCACCGTCATGCGGCGAGACGAGGAGGAAATTGCGGTTCTCTACAGTCAGTTCGACGGCTACCCGTCGTGGCACGGTCGGGCGTTGTTCGAGTGTCTCGGGCTTCGAGACGTCGTCAACGGGTACCAAGAT
>CAYVJQ010000205.1:4030-6642 GCA_964451725.1 uncultured Nannocystaceae bacterium
ATACACCGAAAATCGAACCGCGGGTCCGGTGCCGATAAACTCTGCAGGGTGCTTCTACCTCAAGCCGGCAGGCTCGAGGGATGTGGGGGAAGAGTACGTCTACACGCTCTCGTGTATGACCAGCCCCCGTCGAATCATGGTGGATGTCGTGGGGCATGGTGAGCGACTGTTCTCTGGGTCCATGACCCATTTCGGCATATGGCTGGACGAATGGGCCCAGCGAGATGAGGAGGGGTGACCTTCCGCTTCCTCCTGGCTCTCGGCTTGAACCGCCGCCGCCAGAACCTGAACAAGGCCCGAGATGCCTTGGTGCACGAGATTCTTCCCCTGTTGCGGGAGCTGCTTTCAAGTCTCAAGACTGAAGCGGCTCGAACTCGGCCCCAACACAATCGCCCGGTCCGCGGATGCGCTCCACGTCGAGTAGCTCGACCTGTCCGGCATCGCACCGAAGGGTCTGCGGGTGGTGCCCGCACCCGCCCTGGCGCTCTACGGTCTCGAGTCCGAGGCCGTTGCGGAAGCATGCGTCAGGGCCGCTAGAGACCCAGCGCCTTCACCAGCCGATGGACCCGCTCCACACGGGAGACGGCGTTTCTTGGCCACTGGTTGACCATCTCCCGTAGGGCCAGCCCGGCCTCGAGCACCTGCTGGCGCCTCGCGTCGTCGAGGGGGCCTCGCCACATCTTGCGGAGCTTCTTGAGGAGGTGCTGGTAGGGCGCCTCACGCTGGTCCCAGTCGACGCACGCGGTGTGCCTGGCGTGAGCACCGTTGCCACACATCCAGTAGCTGCCCTCGAAGGCCTCGCCGCACTTGCTGCAGCGGTCGATGACTCGGGGAGCCATCCAGTCAGAGCTGGAGGGCCACTCGCTCACGCCGGCCCCCGGTAAAGGGGCACGTCGAGGGCGGAGAAGAGCGGGGCCTCGAGGTCGGCTTGAGTGACATCGACGGTCCGGCCCCGGCCGAGGTCGACGGAGGCCGGAAGCATGCGGCGCTGGAGCTCGGCGTCGGCCTCCCCGACGGTCTCGAACCTGCGCTGTGGCTCGCCGGGCCAGGTGACGAGGGGCATGCAGAGGACCGTAGCCGGGGCCGGCCCAGACAACGCCGCCCTCGTGGCCAGGCGTGATGTTGGGGGTGCGCTCGAAACCGGCCTACGCCTCAGCGATGTCCCTCAAGCTGGCTCTCACCACCCTCTCCATGGTCGTTCTCTGCGGTTGCGCCGGGTTCCTTCAAACCCTCAACCGGCACGGTCTCGACGTAGCGAACGCCGTCCTCAGCTGTGTGCCGGCCGCAGCGCAGCCCTCCGCCTCGAGCGCGGCCGCGTGCTTCGACTCCGCGCTCGGAATTCTGTCGCCAGACACGAGCGAGGCCCACGGCGAACAGGTCCTCACATGCGCGTCTGCGATCCGGACAGCCCAGGAGACCGGCGACCCCGACGACGAGTCCCGCGCCTCGGAACTCGTCGGCCAGCTCTCCAACTGACCTCGGCATCGACTCGTCGCGCGCGGGCGGGCGGGTAGCCCTGGTCTGCGGGCTCGGGATCCGTAGCACGAACGGCGTCGAGGAACATGGAAGAGGAGATAACCCTGGAAGGGGCTGTCTCCTCGATGGGAAATGGGGGCGAGCACTACACGGGATCGATATAAAACTCCATGTTGGGGTCGGCCCAGCAAACCCAGTTGTGCACGGTGCCGCCATCGGTGTTGGTTCCGTAGAGACATTTTCCGTTGGAGTAGTTGCGGATACGGACCTTGCCACCGCCGGCATCGTCGAACACGAAGCGCAGCGGCATATAAGGGTTGTAGCCGCTGCGATTTGTGACCACCGCGCCATCGGAGGGGTGGGATTCGATGTACTTTCCGGTGTTCGCGTGGAGGAGTAACTTCGTCCCGCTGAGGATGTGCGTGTAGATTTTGTAGGTCATGCCCGGGTCGTTCCAGCAGCCCCAGTTGTGCACGGCACTGTCTTCGACCCCGGTACCATAGAGGCACTTTCCGGTGCTCGCATGGCGCAGTCGGACTTCTTCGATTGTGAACAATGCGTCATGATTGCTCTCGCCAGTATCGAGCTGCAGGTTGACTTCATCGGGGTGCGGGAACGAGTCAGCCGTGCCGTCTTCGATCATCTGTTGCAGCTTCTCGGCGGCGTAGTCCAGCTCTTCGGCCGCCAGAATCTCGTCCTCATATGTGCCATCGTCTCCATCGTCGCAGGCCGAGAAGGCGATTAGGGCAAGAGGGAGCATGAGGAGTGAGGTGAAAACATGCTTGCTGTTCATTGTGTATATACCGGGTACCTGGCCCCTTGGTGTCATTGTCACCTTTGTCGGAGCGTCCAGCAGACTCTACATTTTGCTTTCTTCGCAGTCCAGATTAAAGATTGAGCCCAGCCGTCGGTCCAGTGCTGAAACCAGTTTCGGAGAGGGACTCCGCGGAGTCTCCAGGTGAGGCTTGCGGCCTTCAAGCCGGCGACGGGTGTCCAAAGTGACAGTTAGCCTTGCCGAGGCTGGCTCTCGCCAGGTTGATTCAAGCCGGCGACGGGTGTCCAAAGTGACAGATAGCCTTACCGAGGAAAACCCTCGCCAGGTCCATCTTGCGAGGGCTTTCACCAGGGGTTGCTAG
>CAYVJQ010000206.1:0-6575 GCA_964451725.1 uncultured Nannocystaceae bacterium
GCCATCGGCGGAAGGGCCAAGCGAGGCGTCGTGAGGGGTTTCACCACGGGCTGCTCGGACTTCCGAACGACCAGTTTCACTGAGCGCCAACCCCGACCGTTGCCCTAAGACCCATTCTCGGCGGCGTCGCCCTCGACGAAGCGCAGCTCGGGGTAGCGCTTGCGGGCATAGGCGATCATCTCGAGCGACGAGGCCGACAGCCAGCACTACGAGATGAGCGATCGGCCCGAGATGCTCGGCTACGATCGTCTGGCCTGGGTGACCCTCGCGCTCGAGGGGACGATCCTCGAATTGGCGGATGCCAGTTCGTTGGACGTGAGGAGTTCCCCATGGAAAGAGGAGACAGCCCTGGACAGGGGCCGTCTCCTCGATGGGTAATGGGGCTAGCACTACACGGGATCGATATAAAATTCCATGCCGGGGTCGGCCCAACAAACCCAGTTGTGCACGGTGCCACCATTGGCATTGGTGCCGTAGAGGCACTTTCCGGTGTAGGAGTTGCGGATACGGACCTTGCCACCGCCGGCATCGTCGAAGTTGAAGCGTACCGGCATATAGGGGTTGTAGCCGTTGCGATTCGTGACCACCGCACCATCGGAGGGGTGGGCTTCGATGTACTTTCCGGTGTCCGCGTGGATGAGGAACTTCGTCCCACTGAGGATGTGTGTGTAGATTTTATAGGTCATGCCCGGGTCGTTCCAGCAGACCCAGTTGTACACGGGACCGTCTTCGACCCCGGTTCCATAGAGGCACTTGCCGGTGCTCGCATGGCGCAGTCGGGCTTCTTCGACCGTGAACAAGGCGGCGTGATTGCTCTCGCCAGTATCGAGCTGCAGGTTGAGCTCATCGGGGTGCGGGAGCGAGTCGGCCGTGCCGTCCTCGATCATCTGTTGCAGTTTCTCGGCGGCGTCGTCCAGCTCTTCAGCTGCCAGAATCTCGTCTTCATATACGCTATCGCCTCCCTCGTCGCAGGCCGAGAAGGTGATTATGGCAAGAGGGAGCATGAGGATGGAGGTGAAAACATTCTTGCTGTTCATTGTGTATATTCCTGGCGCATGGCCCCTTGGTGTCATTATCACCTTTGTGGGAGCGTCCAGCAGACTCTACATTTTGATTTCTTCGTAGTCCAGATTAAAGATTGAGCTCTGAGCGCACCTGGGCCACCAAGCCCACGCTGAGGGTGGGCGGCCCAACCTCCCAAACAGGCTCTGCGGCGGGCCGGTGGATGCTGGCGAGCGGCGTCAATCTATTCCCGATGGATAGTGATATGCCCCCTCGTCCTGCCCTGCCGCGGGCAGGGTTCGATGCTAGCAGCCCGTGGTGATCCGCAAAGTCAGCCCCGTGCAGACCAAGGGGGGTGCCGAGCAGTACGAGCGAGAGCTGCGCAAACAGCTCGTGTCGGGGGAGATTCTAAAAGGAGGAGCGAAACGACAGAAAGTACAGAGTTTGAAGGAGTTCAGTGGGGAGTTCCTGGCCTACCAGGCGGCCATGAAGACCCAGGCCAAACTGGCGCCCCAGACGATCAACCACCAACTCAAGCTGATCGCGCGGATGCTCCGCGTGGCGAAGCGTTGGAAGTTGATTCGGGACGTGCCCGAAGTCGTTTTGGCATCGCCCGGGCCCGACGGACCACGCGCTCGCTGCCCTGGGTCGCCCTCGGGAGGTCCGCCTGGTCGTCCCCGGATACCTGGACGCCGCCCACCTGGTCGCGTGTGGCGACGACATCGCGATGTTGCCCGCATCCTTGGCGAGGCAGATCACTCTCCTCCTCCGCCTCCGCCTCCGCTCTTTCGTCCCACCGGTCGCCCTGCGGCCACTGCGGATCGCCATACTCTGGCACCCCCCGCATGCAGGATGCCCCTGGTCATCGGGCCCTGCGGGCCGCCCTCGCCTCGCTCGTCGGGCAGAGCTTGGCGTAGAGCGATACAGATCGGAGGCCACCACAGTTCGGCCCAGAGGCTGGCGCGCCACCTCGATCGTCTCCAGTGCTAGTGTCGGCAGGTGCCCCCGATCCTCCGCCCTGTGGGTGTTCGGCTGATGCCTCTGCTCATCGGTGCTTGCTCGGTGTTGGGCGCGTCGACCAGCGTTGCTCAGGCCCGGTCCGCCCCTCCCGACGAAGCTCCCGACACCCCCCTCGACGAAGCTCTCGACGAAGCTCTCGACGAAGCTCTCGACGAAACGCCCGACGAAGCGCCCGACGCCTCACCCTACAAACCGGTGCGGACACCTATCGCCAATGACGAATACATCGGTGATGGGGCGACATGGGGAGACGAAAATCCGGAAGGTCTGGACGAAGCCGCGCTCGACGAGCGGAGGTTGCTTCGCTTGGACGCCGACAACTGCCCCTCCTCTGAGTTCACTGAGAATGGCCACTTCGACGAGGAAGCCCGGGACGCGTGTGTCGTGAAGTGGCGAGCGTGTCTGGCCGATGAGGACTGTATGGCTAGGGGTGGTTTCGACGCGGGCGACGATACCCTGGCCTTTATCTCGGGCCGTATCGATCTCGGACCGGTGTTTCGGCCCAGGCAGACCCCGCGACCCAGCGTCTCCCTGTTTGTGGATCTAGGAGTTTCGGTCCTGATCGCCACGGGCCGAGACTCCCCTGTCGCGCCGATGGTGAGACCTGCGCTCGGGTACCGACTCGACGGCATCCGCGGCCTGCGTCACCTCGGCGAACTCGGCGTCGAGGTGGGTTTTGTACATGCGAACTCGAGACTCGGTCTGAGCTACCGGCCCGCGCTCGTGCTGGGAAGCACGCCGATCACCGCGGGTGAGCGCGCCCTCGCCCTGGGTATCCGCCATGGACCGACCTTCTCCTACGGTCTCGGTATGATTTCGCTGACCTTCAGCCACGAGTACCTCGGGCTACCCGAGGCCGAACATGGATTCCGCGTCGGCCTCGCTATCGAGCTCAGCGCCCTCGCCCTGACCCTGTGGTCGTTCGCCCTGTGATGATCCAAATCCTGTCTGCGGCGCTCGCCGTGTCCATGTTTGCCTCGCCGCCCTCGGCGTCGCTGGAGCCGACTTCCAGCGAACCGGCTCCGGCTCCCCGGCTCGGCGTGGCCTTGTCCTTCGCCTTTGAACCCCGCGTAGGCAGCTACCGCGATCACGATCGAAGCCTCGAGGACTATGGCTACGCCCCCGTCGCTTCACCCTTGCAGCTGTCTTATGGCCTGCGTGGGCGCGTGTTCACCAACAGCGGCTGGATCCTCGGGGCCGCCATGAGCTACGGCTTTCGCTCGACGCAGATCGACACCAACCCGGTGCCGACGACGACCACCCTCTTCGACATCGGCTTCACAGGCGGCCACCAGCTCGGCCTGGGCTTGTTTGCAACCCTCGACCTGGGCTTCTCGGCGCTGAGCCACAGCGTCGGCTCCTCGATCGACGGCGGGGCGCTCGTCTATCTCGGCCCGGCCCTGGCCCCGCGCCTGGGCTACGTCATCGTCGGCTCGGGGCCCTTCCTGGCCGTCAGCGTCGGCTACTCGGCGCATTTTCCCATCGGCCGCGCGCACACGCAGGTGTTGTGGGAGCAGGGCTTCTCGCGCCCGGTGATTCACGCGGGGTTGTTTGCGATCGAGAGCGGCTTTGCCCTCGGTGTCCGGCGCTGGCGCTGGCGTGGACGCGGACACAAACCCGCCAGCCCCAGCGGAGCAGAACAATGAAGGCCCTCGCGCTCCCCCGGGCCCCGGCACTCCTGGTCGTGCTCGGCATCGGCATCGGTCTCGGTGGTGTCGAGCTCGGTTGCGCGGAGGTCTGCGAGCCTGCGCCCGAGTTCGGCCTCGGCGAACCGACACAGTGGGAGCAGGCATTTCTCGCCAGTGGTGGCGCCCCGAGCTCCCCGCCGCCAGTCACGACGGTCGCCGAGGACGGTCTGGCCCTGGCCTCCTATGAGTGGGTCCCCGAGGGCTGGACCGGCGAGGGCCCCGTGGTCCTGTTCGTCCACGGCTCCTCCGCCCACGGTCGGCTCTACGCCGCCCTCGGAGAGACCATGGCCGCCGAGGGAGTGTTCGCGCGATTGGTCGACCTGCGCGGCCACGGCCGCTCGATCTGCGCGGGCCCAGACGACTGCGGGGACCCCGGTGGTGCGCGCACCTTCATCGACGACGGACGCTACTGGGTCGGTCGGCCGGGCGACAGCGCCGACGCAGATCAGATCGTCCGTGACCTTCGCCGTCACCTCAGCGAGCTGCACGAGTCCTGGCCCGACGCGCCCCTGTTCATCGCCGGTCACTCGAGCGGGGCCGGGGCCGTGAGTCGCCTGGTCGCTACAGGGGGCATGGCCGACCTCGGTGGGGCCATGTTGCTCGCGCCCTTCAACCACCCCGAGCAGCCCCAGAACAGCCTCGGGAGCTGGGAGTGTGGGCGCATCGTCGGCACGGACTACGCCCACGTCCATCTCCCCGCGCTCGGCGACGCACGTCGGGGGGCGGTCCATCGCTACACCCTGTCGTTCCATAAACCGGACTTCTATACCGACGCTCTGGACACGCTGTGGAACAGCTACACCACGGCAGAGGGCATGGCCGCACCCGATGCGCACAGTTTTCATCGGGCCTTCGACAAGCCCACGCTGTGGGTCCTCGGAGAGGATGATGCGCTCTTCGACCCCGAGCTGTCTCGTCGTGAACACGCACGCATGCCTGGTGCGGTGGCGTTTGTCACTGTGCGCGAGACCAGCCATGTGGGGTTGAGTTGGAGCGCTGGTGTCGGGCAGCTGTTGGCCGAGTTTGCCCACGATCCGAGCGCCGTCGAGGATGGAAGCATCGATCCCTAGAGGCGCTCACGCAGAGATCGCCAGATGCTGCCCGACATGCTCCCGACCCTCGGTCGCATCTGCCAAGACATCGGCGACCGCGAGCCGAGACACCTTCATGCCCCGAGTCTCACCGACCGTCGAGACCATGGCCTCTCGGCCGGCACCATCGCTGAGCCCGACCGGACGGACCAACACCCACTCCAGGCCGCTGGCCGTGACGACCTGCTCCTGGCGCTCGCTGTCTTCGATCTGGGGCTTGAGGACGAGCCAAAAGATGAGCTTCCACGCCCACGAGAGCCGGGCCCAGGTCTCGAACACGCCGTAGGTGGTCTGCACGACCAGACGCTCGACCCCGTGGCGGCGCATCGCGTCGACGATGTTCTTGGTCCCCGTCGACCGCACACTCATCGCGGTCGCCGACGCGCCCCGCAGGCGGACCTTCAGCGCGTTCTCGCGGATCCCGAGCACGACGACCACGGCGTCGTGCTCAGCCACGGCGCGCGCGACCGACTCGGCGTCCATGACGTCGCCGACGGCGAGGTCCAGCCCCGCGGGCAGATCGGAGCCCATCGCGTCGGCGCGTCGAACGAAGGCGGTCACCGCCTGCCCGCGCGCGAGCAGCTCGGCGACCACGGCCTTGCCCGTCGCTCCATTCGCGCCGATGACCAGCGTTTTTGTTGCCTCTGGCGTGTTTCGTGTCGTGGACATGGGCAGAGAATGGGTGCCGCTCAGTCATGAATCCAATGAATGTTGGTGATACAGTCATGAACATGGCTCATAGTTCGCCATCCCTGCACGGGATCGATCTCAACCTCCTGGCCGCCTTCGATGCGCTCAGCGAGGAGGTCAGCGTCACCAAGGCCGCGGCCCGGGCCGGCGTCACACAGTCTGCGATGAGCCACACCCTGCGCCGGCTTCGAGAGCTACTCGACGACCCCATCCTCGTGCGCGGTCGCGGCGGTATGGTGCTCACGCCTCGCGCGGAGGCCCTGAGAGTGCCCATCCGGGCGGCCCTCGGCGACCTCTCGCGCGCGCTCGCCGAACCCGTCGAGTTCGACCCGGCGACCTCCTCCCGCGGCTTTCGGCTGCTCGCGCCAGACCTGTTCTCGATCATCGTCCTGCCGGTCCTGCTCCAGCGCCTCGGCCGAGAGGCCCCGGAGGTCGACCTCACCGTCACGCCGGTCCCGGGTCTGCTCGCCACCAGCCTGGAGACGGGCGAGGTCGACCTCGCTATCGTCCCGGTCCAGCTCGACGACGAGCCCTTCGACCAACGGACCGAGCCGACTCGAGAGCTCCGCCGCCGGATCTTGTTTCGAGACCGAATGCGCTGCTTCGTACGGCTTGGCCATCCGGCGATCTCGACCCGCCAGCGCATGACCATGCGCGCCTTCACCCACGCCTCGCACCTGGTGGTCTCACCGAGCGGGTCCGGGCCGAGCGCGGTCGACCGGGCTCTTGAGCGAGACGGCAAGCGCCGTCGCATCGCCGTGCGTGTCCCTCAGTTTGGAACCGCGCTGGCCATCACCGCGCAGAGCGACCTCGTGCTCACGGCTCCCTCCGCGCTCACCGCCACACCGATCGCTGGCACCCAGTTGGTCTCCCTCGCGCCGCCGATCCCACTCCCCGAGCACGCGATCACCATGGTCTGGCACCCGAGGTTCTCGGAGGACCCCGGACACCGCTGGTTTCGCGACACGCTGGCCGAGCTCGCGGGTTCGCTACAGACGAGCCAAGGTCGACCTCGACGCTGAACTCGAGGCCGCTCCCCCCGGACTCAGCTGGCTCCGACCAGCTCCAAACTCCGCGCCCACAG
>CAYVJQ010000207.1:0-6470 GCA_964451725.1 uncultured Nannocystaceae bacterium
CGGGGTGGGCCCCCCCCCCGTCGTCCCCCCCCCTCGTCGTCCCCCCCCCTCGTCGTCCCCCCCCGGAGGGGGCCGGGTCGGTACAGCCCAGAAGACCGAGGGCGAGCAGGACCGGAGGGGAGACGAACAAAGGCCGCAAATGCATATGGTCTGTGTCTCCGCGCTCGGCCTGGCGGTTCACATTCGCGCCCGAGTATTTCGTTTCGAACTCGAGTTCGTTTCGATCTCGAGTTTGTGTCGATCTCGAGTTTGTGTCGATCTCGAGTTTGTGTCGATCTCGAGTTTGTGTCGACGTCCCCAATGGCAAGAGGGCGGAGAGCCGATGCTGCCGGGTTTCGCTCAGGGCTCGAAGAACACGATGTTACCGATCTCGTAGCCGAGCTCGCTGAGTTGCTGAAAGCTCCCCGCTTCGTCGCCCCGCACGAGCGCGAGGACGGTGTCATTTTCGCCGACGATTGGGCGGATGCGGAACACGATCTGGGATCGGTCGTCGCTGGTCCTGAACCCGATCGATACGGTCCAGTCCTCGGGCAGGGCAGTCCCGAGGTCGATGAGCGTGAGCGCGGGATCGTCGAGGTCGATGGCGAGTATCTGCCGCGTTCCCTCCTTCGGGGTCGCGGTCAGCAGCAGGCGCGTACCGACGCCGTCGACTGGAAAGGAGGCCGCCGTCGGGGCGCCGGAGAGCTCGGTCAGGAGGGGCAGGATCGGTCCGGCGGTCGGCCCCGAGAGATCGACGACCGAGGCACTGCCGCTCTGCCCATCATAGGACTCGAAGAGCAGCCACCCGTCGGTGTAGCCGGTGTTGCTGACCTTGAAGCCCGGCGAGGTCTGGGTGACCACCTCGAGTTCGGCGCGGGGCGCCGTCTTCGACCGCGACCCGGGCCACACCCTGAACGCCGTCGACGGCCTCTCCGAAGCGGTAGAGCGCGTTGTCCAGGCCGTCGAAGGTGGGACCAGAGGGACGCTCTCGAACAGGCCATCGGCGTCGACGTCGAGCAGGCGGGTCTCCACGGTGTCGGCCCAGCGGTTCACGACCAGAGACCCGAAGGGGGCTTCGCCGCCGACGCCAATGGCGCTGTTGGGGCCCTGAGCGGGGTCGCTGAGGTCGATGGCCATCAGCTCGCTGGACTCCCCATCGAGATCGCTGCGGGACCAGACCTACGGAGAGATCGCCCTGGACGCGGGTGACCTGTCTGGTTTTCACAACACGACCACCGTCGTGCTCGCGTTTCCGAGTTGAGTTTGGAATGAGCCGGATACGCGACCTGAGTGGGGACAGCCTGACCTTCGAGCTCGTGGCCTTGCAGATGGTCAACGCGCTGGGTGAGGACAAGGCTCGGGACGCGGTGCAAGAGGCGGCCCTGAGGATGGGCCTGGCCCGGGCCGGGGTTGACCCGAGAACAGGCGCTCGCGCTCTTGGGTGAGCTGGGGATCACGCCGGGCATCATCGGCGTGTGCGCTCGCTTCGCACGTTCACGGGCGATGCTCGCGTCGAGCGGCGGGCCTTGATACACAGCGGCCCGTGCCGGACCAAAGCCGGGAGCTGGGGCCGGGACCCCGTCCACAGACCGTGCGCACGGACGCCGGGGAGGTGTTGGAGGTGCCGGCGACCTGGGCCCTGCTGCCGCCGGGCGACGCCGCGCTCACCGGGCGGGTCAAGAAGCTCGGGCCGAGCTGGCTGGTGCGAGAGAAGAAGGGCCGCAAGCTGTTCTCGCTCGGCCTGTGGGCGCCAGCGGAGGCGATCTCGGCGACCCGGGCGGCGCTCCGGGTCGAGCGTGAGGACCCGGCCTACCAGCGCAAGCTCGCGGCTGGGCGGCGCCGTCGGGCACTCGAGCAGGCGGCTTACGTCGAGTCCTTCGAGGCCGCTGTGTTCGCATTTTTGGGTTTTGCACCCGCCAACGCCGGGCTCGCGGGAGCGCTGGCCAGGGCGATCACCGACTTGGCCGCGCCCGTGGGCAGCAACACGGTCGCCCGGACCAAGCGCATCCCCCTCGAGCGCCGGGCCGAGGCCGCGACCATCGCCTGGCTCCGCCACCAGACCACGACCTACGACTCGATGCAGGTCCCGCGGGTCAAGGGGGCGCGTCGGGAGCTGCGCCGGCAGCTGGCGGCCCGGTCGCGGGAGCTGTTGGCGGCCTACCGTCGGGGCCCAGCCGTAGGGTCGGGTCGCTGCCCCCTGCGCCGGGGTCTCGACGCCCACCGACAGAGCCTGGCCGCGCAGGCGGACCACGACGACGACTGTGGTTCGACTGAAGAAGAAGACGACGCGCTGTAGACTGGGCACGCGCGATACACTGGCGACGATGAGTCAGGGGAAGGCAGGGCCGTGACGACGCGGGTCATCCTGCACGTCGACATGGACGCCTTCTTCGCGTCGATCGAGGCGCGCGACGATCCGAGCTTGCGCGGTCAGCCCCTGTTGGTGGGCGGCGCGGGCCGGCGGGGTGTGGTCGCGGCCGCCTCCTACGAGGCCCGGCGCTTCGGCTGTCACTCGGCCCAGCCCATGAGCGTGGCCCTGCGCAAGTGCCCGCAGGCCAAGGTGGTCTCGCCGCGCCACGATCACTATGTGGCGGTCTCGCGTGGGCTGTTCGAGATCTTCGGGCGGTTTACGCCCGTGGTCGAGGGCCTGTCCATCGACGAGGCCTTCCTCGATATGACCGGCACCCAGCGCCTGCACGGCAGTCCTCGCTACGCAGCCGAAGCGATCCGCGCTCAGGTGTTCGAGACCCTGGCGCTGACCTGCTCTGTGGGCATCTCGAGTTGCAAGTTCGTCGCCAAGATCGCCAGCGATCGGGACAAGCCCGACGGTCTGACCATCGTCCCCCACGGCAGCGAGCGCGCGTTCTTGGAGCCCCTGCCGGTGCGGGATCTGTGGGGTGTGGGGCCGCAGACCGAGCGCGCGCTCGCGGTCTACGGCGTGCGCACGGTCGGGGACATCGCCCGCCTGGGCGAGGGGACCATGGTCCACAGCCTGGGGGAGCACGGCAGGCACCTGCACCAGCTCAGCCTGGGCATCGATGTTCGGCCGGTTACGCCCGGGCGCGAGCGCAGGCAGGTCAGCCACGAGAACACCTTCCACGACGATCTGCGTACACGTGCGCAGATCGAAGAGTGGTTTCTGCGCCAGTCGACCCGGGTCGCCGACCGGCTCGTGGCCAAGGGCGTGGTCGGGCGCAAGGTCCAGATCAAGCTGCGCGACACCGACTTCAACACCTGGACCCGCCAGTGCACCCTGGACGAGCCCACCCAGATCGGGCGTGAGATCTTCGTGGCCGCGCGGATGCTGCTGGACAAGCTCGAGGCCGAGGGCAAGCTCCGGGGCGGGCGCTTTCGGCTGACCGGGGTCGGGGTCAGCGAGCTGCTCGCGCGCAGCGAGGCCGATGCTCACGGCCCCAATCACAGCCCCGGCCAGGGTCGCCAACTCGAGCTCTTGGTCGACATCGACACCGACACCGACGCCCATGCTCGGGAGGTCGAGGACCGGGAGCGAGGCCAGGCGGTCCAGGATGTGCTCAGCGAGGTGCGCCAGCGCTTCGGGGGCAAGGCTCTGTTTCCGGCGGGCCTGGGCGAAGACTGAGGCGAGAGCGCGGGTCGGTGTCGGGGAGCGACGCCTCCGGGCCTGGGCGATCGTATCGGCCGAGCCGAGCCGAGCCGAGCCGAGCCGAGCCGAGCCGAGACGCGGACGCGGCGATCGGGTAGGACTGTCTCAGGCATGAGCGAGGCCGAGCCCACCCCCGAGCAGACCCCGTCCAAACCCAAGGCCCGACTCTTGGGTCTCGACGCGCTGCGCGGTATCGCCGTGTTTCTGATGATCGAGCAGCACCTCGGCGTGTGGCTGTGGGAGGGCCCGAAGCTGGGCGAGAGCATCGCCAACTACCCGGGGCTGCTGGTCTTCAACGGGCTGGGGGGCGGGGCTGCACCGGCCTTCGTGACCCTCGCGGGTATCGGCTCGAGCCTGCTCGCGGTCAAGCGCGAGGCCCGGGGCGAGTCGCCGGACAAGACCTCGGTGATGCGCGGGCTGGCGGTGCTCGGCTTCGGCTACCTGCTCAGCACCCTGGCTCCGAGCTGGTTCACGCTCAACTCCTGGTTTGTGCTCCACCTCATGGGTGTGGGCATGTTGAGCATGCCGCTGTGGCGGAGGTTGCCGACCTGGGCGCTGCTCGGCCTCGGCCTCGGGGTCCTGGGGGGTGCGGGCTGGCTTCAGGTCGCCTTCGACGTGCCCCTGGGTCTCGACAACCCCTACATGGCCGGCCGCTCTCCCTTGTCACCGCAGACCTGGACGGCCCTGCGCATCGCCCTGATCGAGGGCCAGTTTCCGATCTTTCCGTGGTTCTCGTTTTTCCTGGCCGGGGTCGCCTGCGGTCGCTGGGTCGACCAGCGCGCCCTGGGCAAGATCGCGGCGCTGGCAGGGGGGATCGCGGGTTTGGGTCTGGTCGGTGTCGGCCTTCATTTTGGGGTACCGGCCGCCGAGGGCACGGTCCTCGCTCGGAGCACGGCGCTGCACGTGCCGTTTTTCCCGGCTTCCCCGACCTTGGCCGCGCTCTTGCTCGCGCTCGTGCTGCTCGGGATCTGGGCCGTGATGGCCTGGGACCAGCGCCGACCCATGCGCGCCGACAGCCCCCTGGTGACCCTGGGTCGGGCCTCGCTGACCCTGCTGATCGTTCATGTGTGGCTGTTCCGAGAGCTGACCCGGGTCGACGGGTGGTGGCAGCAGCACCTCGCCCCGCTGCGCTGGCTGAGCCGCTACACCCACTGGTGGCACGAACTGAGCGTGGGCCAGACCATGGCTGCGATCTGGGGCTTCGTCGCGCTCGCGGCCCTGGCTTCGTGGGGTTGGCAAAAGCTCGACTATCGCTACGGCGCCGAGTGGCTGCTGCGCAAGCTCGCGCCGTGAGTGTCGGAGGCAGGAGCGTCAGGCGAAGTTTTTCAGTACACTCGCCCGATGTCCGTTCACCTCTCCAAGGTTCTCCCCATCGTGTGTCTCTTGGGTCTCGCTACGTCCCCGTCGGAGGCTGGCCCTTCACGGCGGACATCGACACAATCTCGTGTCGGTAGATCGGCGCCCGCTCGTAAGAAAACACCGGCCAAACGTGTAGAGGTCACACCCGAGGTCAGCGCACGGCTGGGCCAGTCGAACGTGAAGCGCAAACGTATTCGTCATATGCCGATCACCAAGAAAACGGTTCGGGCCCGAGTCTCGGCAGATCGTCGCCCGAACCGCGCGGTCGAGGGGAAGAAACCCCGACGGGCGACTACGGCGCAGCTGACGGATCAGTTGAATCTGCTGGAACGGCGGCTCAATAGTCACGGCGTCACACTTCGGGCGAACACCACGGTGATCTCTCATGCACACCGGCCTGATCGCACCAGGTTGAAACGACAGGTCGAGAGGATTCGGAAGAAAACGAGTGAGAAGCCGACACGTGCCCCAGTGTCGAGGGCGAGGCTCCGCGAGTTCGTACATCGGGAAGCGAAACCTCCCGCGCGTCTCAAAGGGTCACCTGCAGCACAGTTTTGGGGACAGACACCAAAGCGGTCTGCGAACGCGAACTTTCGATGGGCACCGACCATGAGAGGCGATGTCGGGGGGGCGTACCTGGATGTGCGGGCAGATTTTCGCGCTGACACTCACGGTTTCGCTGCTGGTGTGGGTGGCCATATCGTCACCGCGATCGGCGGCGAGTTACTCGGCGAGCGGTATGACGCGCTGAAGATCGACGCCGAGTTCTCGGCCGGACTCGACGGCGGCCCGAAAGGAAAAGTAGTCGCTGTGTTCGCCGACGGCTACGAGCAGACTCTGTTCGAACCGTCTGGTTCGAGCCCGATCGAATTTTCAGAGAATATTGTCCTCTATAGTCCAGATCTGGACCTTCATACGGGGCTCTCGGTTTGGGGTTTCCCCGTCGATGTCACGCTTACTCTGTCTCCGTCGCTGAGTGTCGAGTACGGAGCGGGTATCAGAGATGGGGAATTGGTGACATGGGTTGCTCCCCGGGTGCGGCTCGATGTGACGCTTGTCGCATCTGTCGACCTATGGTTGGTCGAGGGCGGGGGGGGAGGCCATGTGACGCTGATCGACGCGCGCCCCAGTTTGATGGGGGCGGCCTATATGGTGGAAGAAAATGGCCAGGTAGAAGTGCGTGCTCTGGTCAACGGCCGGGTCCAAGTCGAATTTCTGACAGGACGGCTGTTTGCGTTCATCGAGGTTGGTCTCCGGCCGTTTTTTTCGACTCGTATCGAGCACGAGATAGCGAACTTCGACGGTTGGGACTACGACTATCCAGTGTTTCAGCAACAGATCGCAGATTGACAGGAAGCCGGTCAGGACGAGGGAGCCGGGTCCAGGGTTTTCGTCGGGACACTCGGCCCCGGCGCTCGCCGTGTCCGAGCGAGTCCTTCTTTGCCACCTGGCTGCTCAATCTTGGGAGTGGGACTCGAACCAGGTGATGGCTTCGGGCATGACGTCGGCG
>CAYVJQ010000208.1:0-4391 GCA_964451725.1 uncultured Nannocystaceae bacterium
CCGAGCGTTTTCAGCCGCTCCCGGAGCCGCCTGCGAGAGATCCCAAGCCGCTCGGCCGCAGCCTTGATCGACCCCGTACTCGCCAGCACCGGCGGGAGCACACTCAGGTCAAACTGCCGGTGTAACTCTTCATAGGATCCGCCCTCGCTCTGAACCGCAGCCGAACGCCGTCGACTGCCCCAGTCCGAGCTCCCCCTGAGCCGTAGATCCTCCGCCCTGATCACGCCGTCGGAGGTGAAGGCGGCCTCGCTGACGACGTTCTTCAGCTCCCGGACGTTGCCCGGCCACTCGTAGGCCAGCAACACGGCCGTCGCGCTCGGGGTCAGCTCCATGTGCCGGCCGTGGCTACGGCCTATCGCCTCGAGCTCTCGTTCTGCCAACAAGATGATGTCGTTCCCGCGGTCCGAGAGCTGGGGGATGTCGACCATCCCCTGTTGGATCCTGTGGTAGAGGTCTGCGCGAAAGTGGCCATTCTCGACCTCCTCTTTGAGGTTTCGATTGGTGGCCGCGACGATCCTGACGTCGGCGGTGCGCACTCGTCCCGGTTCGCCGAGGCGCGTGAACTCGCGGCGGTCGAGCAGGCGAAGAAAGCGAAGCTGGAGATCCGCAGAGAGCTCGCCGATCTCGTCGATGAAGAGCGTGCCGCCGTCGGCCTGCTCGAAGAGCCCCGCCTGGTCGCGCTCGGCCCCAGTGAAGGCCCCCCGAGCGACTCCGAAGATCACTGCGTTCGCCAGTGTCGGGCTCAAACTGCTGCAATCAAGGGTGATGAACGGTCCCTTCGCTCGCTGTGGACAGAGGTCGTGAAGGGCACGGGCGGTCAGCTCCTTGCCTGTCCCACTCTCGCCACAGACGAGCACGTCGAGGGGCGAGACCGCCAGCCGGGCAAGGTAGGCGAAGAGCTCGCGCATGACGATGCTGTCGCCGTAGAGACCCCCAAACCATGCTTCGGGCCAAACACGCACCTCGACCTCCTCGAGGTTGACCAGCTCGATCTCGCAGTCCCCGACAAAAAAATGGTCACCAGGGGGGAGGGTCATACGCCGAAACCTGCGCTTGGAGAACCACAGCCCATTCTTCGAGCCGAGATCTTGGATATCGACTCCACTGGATGTCAGCGTGATCGAGAAGTGGAACTTGCTGATCGAGCCGTGGCCTATGGTGATGTCTGCGTTCAGGCTGCGTCCTGCCCGGAGCGTGGGTCGAGCAAATTCGATGGTCTCCGGTTCTCCACCATCGACGCGAATGGCGAGGCGTCCAAGGCGTCGTTTGACCGGGAGCGCTGCATCCACGTACTGGGCGGTCTGGGTCATCTCTGGGTTGGGCTTAGACATGGCGCACCTCGACTAAAACTGGCCTTGAATCTGGATGCCGGTCACGGATCCGACCTGCGGGGTCACCGTGACCACGCTGCGGCCGGGGTGCTCGGACGGTCTCGACAGCAGACCGAGGTCGATGCCCAAGAGGACCTCACCGGCGATGCTGAGGCCCAGACCAGTCCCTAACAAGGCCCAGCCGGGGGCCTTGTAGCTGATGAGCTCGTGCGTTTCGCCGGAACTGGACACGAGCTTGTCGTCACGCGCGAGCAACACTGCGCCCCCGATGAGCACCCCGAGACCAACCACGTTGATGCTGATGCCGACGTAACCGACTGGTCCGAGGGGTCCGACTGAGCGCCCGGCGTCCTTCGGTGTGAGGGGCGGCGAGGGTGCCTCCTCGGGGCCTTCGGCCGAGCCCGAGCCCGCGAGCGCTTCGACCACGGTAGCGACCGCCGGCAGTATGGCCAGGGTTCGGTCGATGAGCTCCTCCGCCCCGCAGTCCATGCAGCCCTGGACCTCTCCTCGGGCGACCACTTCATCGTCGATCAACGCGTATGCGTTGATGACGATGAGCGGGGTCTCTGGGCGAGGTTGTCGGTACGACACGAGGACGATGACCTCGAGCTTCGGGTCGGCATCGGACAGCCCTGCGGCGTCGACTCGTTCTTGCAACACCGCTTCCAGCTCAACGGTGAGCGCGACCGCCAACTCGTCGGAGATCGTTCTCGTGTTGAGGGTGACCTCGACGATGCCGGCGGTCCGCGATTGGATGTCGGTTGCCGGCTGGGAGGCGAACACGGGGAGAGGCACGGTCGAGATCAGCAGGGCGATCAGCCACGGTGCGACCAGGGGGATGGGGAAAGGTTGGGGCATCAGGGTCTCCGCTCGGGAGGGGGCGCTTCACACAGCGCCACGGTGTCGTTGGGGACGTGCTCGCCATCGACTGTGACCCTGACCCCCTCGAGGAGCTCATAAGGGGACAGCTCGACCCTTGGCAGGCGGATCGGCAGGCGGACGTCTGGGCGGGTCTCTGCGACCCAAACAAGGTTGGCGAGGCTCGAGTCCGGGAGTAACTCGACACTCGACAGGCGGACGCGCGCCTCGTGGGCAGACCCGTGGATGCGAACGTCGACCTCGGGCCCCCACCTGGGGATCTTGGTGTGGATCGGACCGTCGGGCGACAAACCATGCAGGGAGATCGGGGCCCCCAAGATGGCGTGGTCGAACCGCAGCCCTGGAGAGGCCCCGCTTTGGAACCTCGAGTGCGGTGCGGGATGGTCGACCTGCGCGGCGCTCAGCCAACCATTTTGAACCTCGGGGAGCTCGGCGGCCGAACCGGTGAAGGCAGGGTGATCCAGCCCGAGCAAGGTGCTGCGCGGGAACCAGCCCTGACGCCACCACCCGAAGCCCGCCGGGATCGGGGCCAGGGACCAGCGTGCGGGATCACCGACGACCAGGTTCTCGGGCGCCAGCAGCTGGGTGGGTGTCTCGAGGTTGGGTAGCTTCAGACCATCGAGGGTGGGGCCCGCATGGATCACCCAGCCCCGGCCCGCCGGGTTGCGGGGGTAGGCGCCTGGGTGGCACTCGGGCGTGAACGCCCGCAGGAAGCCGAGCACGTCGGTGAAGCGCTCGAGGGGGAGGCCCAAGTCCACGCCACCGTAGGCCCGCCGCCAGCTCAGCGGCATGGATACGAAGGGGTCGGCCGGTGAGAACCTCACGCCGCCGTGGACGAGCTCGACGTGCCGGTCTCCCGTGATCCTGATCCACTTCTGTCGGGTGCCCACGCAGACGCCCGCGTCCATGACAGCCCTCGGGTGGCCGCCGGCGGTGTGCACGTGGCCCCGGACCACGACGTCGGTGCAGGGCTTGAGCTCCCACAGATCGGTCTCCCGCTCGGTGCACCGGACCGGGTACGCATCGTCAGCGGCATCGGAGATGGTCTCGACGGTCAGCGGGAGATCGACGGGGGCCCGCGCCATGGGCTCGCCGGCAACGAGGGTGTGTGTGGTCTTGACGAACACGACGACCGTCTGTCTGGAGCCGGGACCGTTGAACAGCACGGTTTGCCGCGCACCTGCATTCATGTTCCGGTCCTCGCTAGTGCGACTTGGGTCTGGGAGGTGCGCAGACGAACCACTCGCGGGAGCCGGCGCGCGTAGGCGTAGCGGAACACGACCCGGTGAGTGAGGATCAGTTCGCGCTCCTCAGGCAGGACGGTGATCGTGTCGACTTCGCCCAAAAACTCGTACCGGGCAGACCCGATGTCGACCTGGGCGACGAGCTGGGTCGAGGGCAGGTGCTGCGCTGGAATGGGGACGGAGGCGAGATTGTGCAGGCGCAGGCAGGCTCCCGGCGTGTAGCGAGGCAGACGATGTGCCGGGATGGCGATGTTGTAGATTTCTGTGGTCAGGCCCTCGCCCGTCCCCCCAGCCTCGACGTGGTCCAGGAGGTCTGCGCTGTAGCTGGTCCCCAGGGGCAAGGGGCACAGACAGACCGGTTTGGGTTGGTCGCGCGGTGTCCTGATCAGCGCCGCTGGATCTTCGATGTTGGGCAGTTCGACCCCCTCGGCGTCCGCGGGGTTGGGGACGTAACCTTTGCCCAGTGGGTTGTCGGCGTGGGGCATGGCGCCACCTTGGTTTTGTGCGACCCCACCAAAGGCGTGGGACCAGGTGAGCGCGATCTTGGCGAAGGGCTCTGGATCGCTGGTCTGAAACCCCGACCAGCGCCGCACCCATCGGCGATCACCGAATATAGCGACACCCATGTAGGCGTCGTCGACCGAGATACCCGCCATCATCGCTTGGAGGGGCCGGCCGCCCGGCGCGTAGGCGTTGCCGACCACGAGCAGGTCGACCCCGAGCTTGCCGTAGCCGGCGTCGGATGGAAATTCGACCTCGCCAATTGTCCAGGGCTTGGCGGTCACGCCATGTCGGGTCGCGGCCGGGCGTAGCTGGCCGTCCTCGCCCATGGCATAGGTCCGCTTGCAGACGACCGTGCCGACCATGGTCTGTTCGCTGAGAACTGTGCGGAACAAGGTGGCCTCGAAGTCGGTGTCGTTGAGCAGAATCATGGTGC
>CAYVJQ010000208.1:4491-6335 GCA_964451725.1 uncultured Nannocystaceae bacterium
GCTGGGCCCTCGAACTCCCCCCACTTCAAGAACGTGCCTTTTCCGCTGCCGGCGTGAAAGCTGAACAGGCCGTAGGGCATCTTTACCTTGCCATCGAGGATCATGGCCTTGAGCATCCCGTCGAACAACGCCTTGTTGGCGAAGTCCATGCCGGTGTACCGAAGCAGCTCTTTTGCCGCTTCGATTTTGGTGCTCATGGTGTCCTTCCATGCTTTTCGAACGGCCTGTTCGCCAACCCTGCGCGCGGTGTCCTGGTCGAGTCGTTTGAGGAGCCTGCCGCTGTCGAACTTCAGCGGTTTGAGTATGGCGCCTGCCAAGGCGTTGAACGCCTCCGTGATCAACACCTGGGCCCAGCCCGCGAGGATCTCGAGGATGCTGAACTTCATCATCACGGTCTTCGCAGTCGGGACATAGATGACCCCCCGTCCTTTCTTCTTCCCACCGCGGGCCTTGTCGACTTTGTCGGTCAGCGGCTTGTAGTGGGCACGCAGGCGCTTTTTGATCTTCTTTGACTTGACGTTGGAGGGGCCGAATTTGCGCGCGGGGGCGCCTGTCCGCAACTTGACCTCGCCCTTGCTGGCGAGCTTGTCCTGTGTCGCGTCAGAGCTCGGTGCATCTTCCTTGGGCGCATCACAATAGATGAAGGGCGCATAGGCGGGGAAGAATCCGACGACCCCCTGTCCCTCCATCTTGACCTTGAACGAAGCGAAGGGCCAACGGCAGGTCGACGAGAGCAGGGTCACCAAAATGAGAATATTGTCCATCACCGGTGACATGTGGGGGATCAACATCCCGGTGTTGTGGCCGGACAACACCGGGTGGGTGCTGTCCGACCGGACCGTTCCCGCAGCTTTGACCCAAGGCCCCGGGACCATACAGACGATGTGGATCTCGGTGCTGGCGTGATTGTCGAAGTAGGGGTAGGTCGGACCCGGGAGCGCGCCCGCGTGGGTCGATTTGCTGATGCACAAGGAGGTGCGATAGACAGGGAACACGGGGAACATGGCTAGCAGGCCTCACTGACTTCGCTGGGGTGCCTGGGCATGGCGCGGCGGGCATCGTCGACGTCGGAGAGGAAGGTTGCGAGGAACGCATAGATCTCCTGGTTTCCCGTGGGCTTCGACGTGGCCACGAAACGAGATTCCCGAAGCCCGAGGCTCACAAACTCGTAGCCGGTGGCGAAGCGGTCGAGCACGCTCTCAAGCTTCGGTAGGCTCGAGATACCCGGGAAGACCGTGCTGCATGAATACACATAAACGGTCATCGGCCCGATGGTCGTGACCTCGCGCAGGTGATCGTCAAACTCGACTCTGGAGGTCTTGACCATGATGACTTCAGTGTCCAGGCTGTGGGGCTCAGCGTGATCGAGGGTCCCGTTGAAACAGGATCCCGAGACTGTGACGCATTTGAACTCGGCCCCGTACTCCTCTGCTTTTTGCTGAATTCCACATGTCTGAAGAATGGCTCGATCTGCGCGGGCCTGCTTGGAGACGAGGCTGAACAAAATTCCCCATACCGGATACAGTGCAATCGACACACCCACGATGGTCGCTATCACCCCAATTCCGGTATCCTCGCTCCACTCACACCCTGAGAGGCACGAGAGAAACACACCGACGATGCACGGTCGCCTCCATATCGGGGACGTTCGCCGGTAGACATGGCCACGCTCGAGAGCCTGGCCTTTGGGAGAGAGGCCCGACGAGGGTGCCTGGAGGGTGTTGGGGGCGGTCGTCATTGCGGTGGTTGGGGAGAGGTGGGTGTTGTTGTGGTGTCGATGGGAGCCGTGTCCGTCACGGAATTCGGTCCGCGCCTGCGAAGTCTGGCATGCCGTCGGTGGTCGG
>CAYVJQ010000209.1:0-6330 GCA_964451725.1 uncultured Nannocystaceae bacterium
GGATCCACTCTCGTCCAAGTGGGCTGTTCTGCGGCCCGGGTGGGGCCCTATGTTTCAAACTCGACACATATCCGACAACGACAACCCGGTCATTGATGGCACCGGTGTCGTCACCTTCCCGGCCGACCACTACTGCACGTGGAAAACGAACAACGGGTCGACATGCATATGTAATATTACAAACAGCAGCATGTCCAACACGCTGACGGTGATCGTGAGCGGCGCGCCGAACACCATGATGACCACGACCGGCGTGGCCTTCAACGGCCGACATAGCCTGCCTCCGAACACCCCCACCGCGTCCGTGACCGCCTTTGGTGACTTCCAGGGGCGGCAGGTCAGCATCGTCAACATCAGCACCCCGAGCGCCGATGCCAAAGTCATGGCCCAGTGCCCCATGGTGTCTGGCATCGAGCCCGGGACAGGAGAGCTCGACCCCTCTACGGTCGCCGAGTTCGTCCAAATTGCCAGTACACAGATCTATGAGACACAGGGGTCCGACAACATCGGATGGGCCGGCTACCTCCTACCGACCGCCACAGGGCTTCCGAGCACCATCCCACTCACGAACTCCCTGGCGAGTCACGACGGCCACTATCTGTTCTCCGTGCTGCGTCCCGCGCAGCTCGACGCCGACCCCGAGGGCTTCGCCCAGGCTGTCCTGAGCTACATCCAGGCTCAGACAGCGAATCAGGCCACGCTCCGGGCCATGCTGTGGTTGCCCGAGGGGGCGTCGGTCGACGGTTTGGAGTTCGGCCGCTTCGCCCTGAGCTTCGCCTTCGATCGCTTCGACAACAAATACGTGGTGCAGGGCAGCCTGACCGCTCGGCTCGGAGCCAATGCGTCGTTTCGTATCCTCGAGGGAACCGCGCTTCGTATCGACGAGACCGAGCCGGCGATGCGCTTTCAGTCGCCCACCGACGTCATGCCCCAGCAGCTGGCCTTCGCCAACGCCGACGGGACAGACATGGGTATCCGCCTGTTCGCCAGCACCGGTTTCATCCGGCTGTGGCTCCCCTTTGTCGGTCCTCACACGGGTTGCGCCGGCTTCAACGCTGAGCTGAAGCCGGCGCAGACCTTTGTCGAGCACGGCTTCCTCCAGGGCTTCCTGTTCGCCGCGGGCAAGGGCGAGGCCCTCGGCTACAGTGCATACACGGTCGCCTCCCTGCCCGAGATCATGGATCTGGCGTGCTCGGTGGACCCCAGCGACATGCTCAACCTGGCCAGCCCAGCGTTGCTGGAGCAGGGCGTCCTTCGGACAGGCTTCGGCTTCCTGGGCGACCCGACCCTCGAGAGCGGCTACCGGACCGCCGGGGGCCGCACCCTCAGTCTGGTCCCGCTCGGAACCGAGGCGGGCGTTCGGGCCCCACCCGCGGGCATCGGCGGCCTGGCGTGGGCATCGGACGCCGAGATCGATCCCGACACGGCCGGAGGAACGGCCTACCTCACCTTGGTCGGACCCCACGGGATGGTCGTCGAGGGTCGCCCGCCGGGCTGCTCGGAACTGTTGCTGGCTGGGCTCTCCGGCTCCGAGACGCTCACCTTCGTGAGCTGGGACCCGAGCGCCGAAACCAATGATCTGCTCTACGTCCTGCCCTCGGAGGGCGGTGGCGTCGCGCCGAAATTTCCCTTCGAGGATGCCAGCCTCGATTCGCCCGAGAGCGGCGCGGTCGGAGCGTTGCTGCGCCGGGAGGTGCGCTGCGCGTGGACCACAATTCAGGCTGGGGTCGGCCCCGTCGTCTACAGCACGGAGCCGGCGGGCAGCCCCCTCTTCGGCCTGGGCTCGACCGACGCCGCCGCGGCGCTGGACGAGGTCTCGGTGCTCGAGTCCCGACCGCCCACCTTCGTGCTGCCCCAAGGCCTGGACAAGACCTTTCCCATGGTCCCCTACGGCGCCACCGCGGGCATCGACTCTCGCAGGCTGCAGTTCGAGAGCCAGGTCCTCTCGGTCGTACGCAAGTCGACGATCTCCAGCGACAGCGCGGAGCTCTGGGCTGCCCGCGCCGCGGCCGTCGACCCCGAGGTCGAGTATGGGACGACCCCCCAGGGCTTCGTCATCCAGCGCGACCCGGCGACGGGTGGGTACCTGAACGTGCTGATGGCGCAGTCGGGCCGAAAGCCGGATCAAAAGCTGAACTGTTCGACGCCGCCGCAGCAGCCGACCTACCTGCCCTTCTCGTTCAGCAAACCGACGCAGCCGCTGGAGGATGCACTCCAGACCAATCAGCTGTTCCTGGTCGTGGTCAACCCGGAGCCCCTGACGACCGACGGCGCGTGCTTCGAGAACGTGGTGAACATGTCCGGCTGGACGATGACGGCCGACGTGGGCAAGGGCGCCACAGCCACCTCCTACGCAAACGTCCTCATCCTCAAGTTTTGTTCGGGCAGCCTGCAAGAGCGGATCACCAACCCCAACCGCTGGACTCGGCCGACCGACTTTTCCTTGTTGCCCGGCACCGACCCCGAGCTCGCGGGGCTGAGCACCACCGGCCTCTCTCAATGGTTGCAAGCTTATGTGGCCGAGGGGGTCGAGCGCAGCGAGGGTCCGTCGGCGGCCTTTTATCGCGAGTTCGCCCGCATCGCCACCGATCCCGAGTGGAACGGGGTGATCGCGCTGGCGGTCGATCTGGGCATCGAGAGCTTGCCCAAAGAGATCGTCGGTCTGGCGGCGGGCATCGACTTCACGCGCTTCGCCGCCCACCACTTCGGCTTCACCGTCAGCCGGGTCGAGGTCGACAAGAGCAGCGGCGTGATCTCGATCGCCGACGGCGACTCCAGCCTGTTTGGGCTCGTGGACTACGAGGACCCGATCTACGCCTCGAACCTGAGCAGCGGCGTCGACCCCGACATGCCGATCAGTATCCAGTTCGAGGGCGACTTCGACTTCACGGTGCTCCAGCTGCAGTCGCTGTTCGAGAACGCCAAATTGGTGCGCTTCAACAGCCGTATTCAGCTGTCCATCGACCGCCTGTTCGCCGCGGACGTGAGTGAGGTCTTCAGCGCCGGCCGGCTACAGCCCGCCAACGGGATCGTGCTCGACGGCAGCTACGTCGACCAAAATGGAGAGCCCACCTACGTCTTCCAGCAGACCACCAAGAACGTGCTCCACAGCGACTCCAACATCTTGCCGGCGGTCGCCTTCGACCGCGTGCAGTTCAACACCCTCGGCGAACGCGACGGTGGGGCCACCGTCGCCAACCGCTTTCTGATCTGGGGTGCCTTCGACTTCGCGGAGTTGAACGATAGGGATGGTGCGCTGCTGGACGTGCTGTCCTTCGGTAGTCCAGAGGGCACAGCGACGGCTGAACTCGGGGTCGGACTGGCCTTCTCCAACCTGGTCATCGAGATGACCTTTCCGACCGTCACGCCGAGCGCCAAGCGCTTCGAGGTCGACACGGACAACCAAGCCTGGGACCTGGGGGCCTCCGAGCAGCGGGACGACAGCCTGTTTCGTGGCTTCGCGCTGCAGCTCAAGAGCTTCGTCACTGCGGCGGGAGACCAGACCCCCGCGGACCTGGGCTTCCTCGCGGTGACCTCGGGCCTGGAGCTGACCGAGCTCGAGGGCCCGTGGTTCGGCGTGGTCTACGAGATCACCCTGGGTGGGCCGGGAGCGCTGGCGTCGACGGTGGGATTCCAGTCCCAGCTGCTGGTCGCCTGGGCGCCGAACACGAAGGGCGACGGACCGCGTGCGCTGTTCCTGGGCATGAGCCTGCCGGGCGCGGCACCGGGCGCGAAGCTGTTCAGCCTGCAGGGGGTGTTCAAGGTCGCCGTCGGTGCCATCTCCATCCTCCGACAGGTCGTGCCCACCACCGAGGGCCGGGAGCTGGACGCCGAGGAGTTCTATTACTGCCTGCGCATCGACGACATCGGGCTGAAGATCTTCGGCATCGTCAAACTTCCACCTTCGGCCAACATTCAGTTCTTCTTGTTCGGCGATCCGAACGCTACCGGCAGTCTCGGTTGGTACGCGGCCTATGTGGCCGACGACAATCCTGGTTGCAACCAGTCGCTCGCGCTCGCGCCCTTCAACGAGTCCCAGGAGACCTGCCCATGACCCGCGTGTTGTTTTGGAATGTCCAGCGCTTCGGCATCAACAAGGTGTTCAACGCCAGTGGAAAACGGCCTCGCAAGGGTTCTGGGGGGCAGACCTTCGCCCAGGCGGCGACAGTACGCCGAAACCTGGTCATGAAGGTATTTGCGGCGACCCAGCCCGACATCATCGTGCTGGTCGAGGTCAGCTCTGGGGTCCGGCCGGTGGGCGACCTGGCTACCGAGACCGGGGGCGTGACCGGATCCGTGTTCCTCCAAGCCCAACTCAACGCGGCGGCCGCGCCTCTCAACGTCGGCGGCTGGAACCAGGTGCCCCAGCTCTCGCTCGGCATGGGTGAAACTGTGAGTGTCTTTTACCGTCGGCAGAACGCGACGGGAACAACCCATCGGTACTTCACGGGCCCCAACAGGTTCACGGGCGGTCCGGCTGGGACCACCGTCTTGCCCCTGGGTGCCGCCGCTGGTGCCTACCCGGGTCCCGCGCCCGGGGCCGTGAACTTCAACGCCATGTTGGTACCGGGGGGGGGGGGAGCACGCATGGTCCCCGCAACCGCACAACACAACGCTGGCGTGGCGGAAAACACGGTCTCGGCGCGCATAGCGTTTGTGAATATGATCGGCGGCGCACCGGTGGCCTTCGGCACCCGCTTTCCGTACATGGTCACATTCACCGAAGCCAACGCTGCCGGTGTCCTGCAGCGGAACCTGTCTATCTTCGGTGTGCACCCCACCCCCGCAATCGGCCATGCCTACATGGCGACGCTCGCTACCGTACAGGATATCGCAGGCGGACTCGGCCCGATGGAGACCCGGATTGTAGGTGGCGACTTCAACCTCAACTTATTACTCGCGCCGGGCGGCGCCCCCTCGGGCGCCTACGCACCACTCACCGGGTTGGGCTACACGCCGCTCTTGAATTCCGTGGTCCCTGCCCCGGCCAACCTCGCCCAGTACCGCGGCTACTTCAGCACACATATTCGGACCGCGACCAGAACTGCGGCGTCGGAGTTGCTCTGGTCCAACCCGCCCAACGCGAGCCAGTACCCCGGCTACGGCTACGTCGGCTCCAACTTCACGGCCAACTTCTTCGCCATCGACAACATCCTGGTCTGGCCGCTTCAACCGCCTCCCCACAACTACATGACGACGGTCATGAATCCGGTGGTCGGGACTCCCTTCAACGCCGTCCTTGGGCCTGCGAACGCCCCCCCTCCCGGCACCGTCGCCATGGCCCACGACCTACTCAACGCTCCGGGCGTGTGGCCCGAGGCTCCCGCCGCTGCGGCCTGGACCCTGCCCTCCTCCGGGGTTCGGAAAGGCTACGACAACTACGGCCACATCTTGCAGACCAGTGACCACTTCGCCGTGTTCGCGGTCGTCTGAACGAGGGATCCATGAGCGCCATCGACAATCTGCAAACGGCCATCAAGAACGCGGCGGGCAACCCCTTCGCGCTCGACGCGAAGTTTCTCGGCACCGGGCTCGACGATCCGGACATCACGGTTCCCCCCGACTACGACAGCTGGATCCAGAGCGCCTTCGTCATCCGCGAGGCATCGAAGTTCCTGATCGAGGTCGACCCGGAAAATGTCGGCCCGGTCGAGGGTGACTCGTTCACGGTCAAAACTGCCACGGTCCCCTTCATCTCGGCCTCGAGCCCGCTCACGGCCACCGCGACGCTGATCTTCGCCCTCGACGGTAAGACCCTGGTCGTTCAGATCGCGACCACGCCGACCGCCTGGACCTGGACGGATTCTTTCCAGTTCATGGGCGGCTTCCCCTTCAACCAACTCACGGGTCTGGAGGACACACAATTCGTGTTCTCCACGGCTGCGGGCCGGTACCCCTTCGGCGACGACGGCGGCGAGATCGTCTCCCCGGGTGCGATTCAGAATTTTCGGACCAAACTGCCCCTGCCCTCGCTGGCGCTGCCCTTCTTGGCCCTCTTCGACGGCCTGGCGGCCCCGACCGGCAACCTCTCCCTGAGCGGCCCCATGAACATGGCGCTGTTCAACGGCGAGACCGTGCTGTTTCCCCCGGGCACCTTCAACGCCAGCATTGAAGACGGCGGTTTCAAGCTGCTCTACCTCGAGGTCGAGGACCCCGCGCTCAGCTTGACCATCCCCGAGCCCGAGGGCAGCGGCGAAGAGGGTCGGCTCGACGACGACGATCCCGACGCCGGCGACCAGTCGCCGAGCCTGAGTATCTCCTCGCGCTTCGGCGTGGGTGGTGCAGGGGAGACCCCCTACAACTTGCAGGTCGAGATCCTGCCTGCCCTAG
>CAYVJQ010000210.1:0-6115 GCA_964451725.1 uncultured Nannocystaceae bacterium
GTCGCTAAAATCTAGACCTTGGTGCGGATCACGGCCTCGGCGGCCCGATAGGCCATCCAAAAGACCTGTGCGGCCCGGCGCTCGGGGAGCTCGGAGGCGTGGAAGCCCTGGTCCCGGGCGAGCTTGTCGAAGCCCTGAACCAAGAGCCCGGTCTTGGCCCGGCGGACCAGGACCGCCGGCCCGAGCGAGCGCCACAGATCGCCCACAGGGAACATGTAGGCGACCAACACGTCGCCGGGGTTGATCTGTGAGAAGGCGCCGTTGTCGAGCGTGGTCATGGGCAGACCCCGCAACATGTCGCGCCCGGCGATCTGCTTGTTGTTCTCGTTTTTGGCCTGGACGGCGAAGGCCACATAGCGGGCTCGCTTGACAGCCGCGAGCACACGTTTTTGCTCGCGGTCGAGCTCGAGGCCGTACTGCTCGAACATGTCGATGAGCCGGCGCCCTGCCGTGTCCCGGTAGCCATAGACGAAGAACAGAGAGAAGGCCTGCTGGACCTCGGGGGCCTTGGCCTCGGCCTCGCTCTGCGCCCCGGCGAAGAAGCCCTTGCCGACTGTCGGCATGAGGCCTCCAAAGCGACGCTGGGCGAAGCTCCCGACCATGCGGTCGACCTGGGCGAAGGCCTGGCTGTCGAGCTGGCGGGTGGTCTTGACGGCCCGGCTGCGCTTCGCCTGATCGGCGAAGGCCTGACGCTGGGCCTCCTCGGCGGCCTCGGTCTCGAGCTTGTGGCCCCGCTTTCGTCGGCGGCTCACTCGCGGCGGACGCTTGGTCTGGCTTGGCTTTTCGCTCATATCAGTCTTTGCACAGCCCGTTGGAGCACTCGCCGCTGTCGCAGTTTTCGTCGACGGTGCACTCTTCGCAGCCCGGCGGCGGCCGGCCTTCGTCGTCCAAGACCCGCGCGACAACGATATTCTGAGCCCCGCCGGTGCCCTTGGGGGCCAAGGGCGCCGCCTCCACAGGGTCCAACAGTGGCCCGACGGAGACGTCGTAGGCGCTGTCGAAGCAGACCGCGTCGTCGACGAGGGCCTCGATCTCGATGCTGTAGGCCCCCCAGGTCAGGGGCGCGGACTCGATGGACGCCGCGGGGCAGGCGATGCTCACCCAGCCGTCGGCCTCGACCGTGGCCTCGACACTCAGGCCCAGGCCGGCCGGGTCGAGGACCGACTGATCTTCGTCGAACACCCGCATTCGCGCGCTCGTGACGGCCGTGCCGTCGCCCAGTTCACAGTTGCTGGTGAACGAGCTCGCTCCCGGGTAGGCGAGCAAGCTGACGACGATGGAGAAGGGCTCGACGATCGGCTCGACAAAGTCGGTGTCGAGGAAATCGAACTGCTGGAGCACAAAGCCGGACTGAGCGTCGTTGGCTGCGAAGGGGACGGCGAGGGCCTCGGTCAGGGGCTGGTCGTCCGAGTCGAGACCGGTGATTTCGAGCAGGTGTTCACCGGTCTCGTAGCGCTCGGAGAACGCGGGCAGGCGGTAGGGCCAGATCGCAGGGTCGAGGCTGTTGGTCTTGATCCGGAGCACCTCGTCGCCGTCGACGTCGACCACCAAGGTTCGCACACCCACGTCCGAGGGTGCGACGGCGCGACTGTCGAGGAAGGTCGTCGAGAGCTGAAAGACGACCGCGCCCAGGTCCGAGTCTTCGCGGCTGGTGGGGTCGATCAGGCAGGCCGGGTCCTTCTCGTCGACCCGCCCGTCGTCGTCGTTGTCGATGCCGTCGTCACACTGGGGCGGCGACAACATCAAGAAGTCGACCTCGGGGAGCCGGCCCTCGACGACCACGACGCTGGCCTGGGCCTGGGCCACACACGGCCCCGCATCGGGCAGGTCCGGGTCCGGCTCACACACCCAGGGTTCGTCGGTCCGGCGCAGACCCTCGATCTCGAGCGTGTAGGTGCCCGGGGCCAGGGTCGGGCCGTCGGCGGCCCCGCCCTCGGCGAACACAGAGGGGAAGCAGGGGTAGCGCGAGATGTCGGCGATGCTGCCGTCGGCAGCCAAGGTGGTGACCTCGAGCTTGGCGATGCCGACCTCGGAGCACTGGGACACGGCCGTGAGCGCGGGGGCCGAGCCCGACCCGGCGAACACCTGGGCGTCGTCGGTCAGGCGCCAGCTCAACTGGTAGCTGGGGTCTTCGGTACACCCGCCGGCCCCGAGCGTGAACAACCCGAAGGTTGCGAGCACGGCCAGCGTGCGACCTCGGCTGCCTTCGCTCCCCCGACCTCGGGCGGCCCGCCTGCCTGCGTCGCGCACAAAGGCGGGTCTAGCAGGGCCACGCGCGCCGGTCCAGGCCGCCATCATCCCAGCCCTTGCCCCGGTGCGCTCCCCCCGTGTAGCCTTCGCGCGCCGTGATTTTTGCCCAAATGTCGTCGCTTGTGCCGTCTGGAGGGGACTTCGTGCTGTCCCTCTCGACCACCCTGCTGGCCGAGGTCGACCTGGTCAAGCTGCTGTCCGCGTCCAAGGGCATCGTCTTGGCGGTCGTGATCCTCCTGCTGGCGCTGATCGTCCTGTGCCTGTTCGTGATCATCTACAAGTTGATCCAGGTCTCCCAAGCCCAGTCCCAATCGGTCACCTTCCTCGACCGGTTTTGGGAGAGCAAGCGCCTCGACGACATCTACAAGGTCTCCGAAGGCCTGAAACACAGCCCCCTGTCGGCCATGTTCAGGGCCGGCTACGTCGAGCTCTCCAAGGTCAAAAAGCGCAGCCAAGAGGAGGGCGAGTCCATGCACGACCGCATGGAGGACACGACCAACATCGAGCGGGCCCTCGTCCGCGCCAAGATCAGCGAGCTCACCAAGCTCGAGACCCTGCTGCCGTTTTTGGCCACCACCGGCGCCGCGGCCCCCTTCATCGGCCTGTTCGGCACGGTCTGGGGCATCATGGACGCGTTCTTGGCGATCGCCGCCAAGGGTGAGGCCGAGCTCGCCGAGATCTCCCAGCCGATCGCCGAGGCCCTGGTGACCACGGCCTTGGCCCTGCTCTCGGCGGTCCCCGCCGTGGTCGCCTACAACTACTTCAACCGGCGCCTGAAGGTGCTCTCGGCCGAAATGCAGACCTTCGGCAACGACTATCTCAACATCATCCGCCGCCACTTCTTCTGATGTCCTCGATCATCAACAATGACGGCACGGCCTCCGGCGACGAGCCCGTCGCGGCGATCAACATCACCTCGTTGATCGACATCATGTTTTGCCTGCTGATCTGCTTCATGGTCGCGACGCCGCTCATGGATCAGGAGCAGGTCAAGGTCGAGGTCCCTCACGCCGTGGGTGTCCAGATCACCGAGGAGGAGTTCGAGTACAAGGTGATCTCCATCGACGCCAAGGGCCACGTGTTCCTCGGCAGCCTGCCCCTGGACCTCGACAAGGCCCGCTGGACCGAGCAACTCGCGGCGAACGCGAAACTCAAAGAGGACGGCATCGCTTTTATCCAGGGCGATCGGAACATCGAGTTCGATCGCATCTTGGACATCATGATCGCGCTCAAAGGGGCGGGTGTGAGCGAAGTCGGGTTCATCACCGACCCGCGTATCGAAGAGTAGATCTGACCCCGAACCGGCTCTCGAGCGGCCGCCCGGACCGATTGTGATCCATGGGACCCGTGAGACCTTCCGGTCACAAGCGGTGCACGCCGAAGCTCGACCCTTCCGGGCGCAAGCTCGAGCCCGCCCCCGACGTTGTGAACACGATCCCCTGTTAGCCTGTCTCACCGAGGAGCGAGCGGATGAACCAGCCCAAGACCCCAGCCCCCATCAAGACACCCCCGGCTCTCCTGGCGCCTTTTGTGTCGCTCGCGCGTGAATTCCGCGCCCTGGTCTCCAATTCTTTCGCCTTCGTCGGCGGTCTGTTCGGCGCTCTCATCCTCGCCGGCGGTCTGGTGGGGCTCATCTTTTGGCTCGAGAACACGGCCGAGGCCGAAGAGCCCGATGCCGAGGACGAGTTCATGATGGACTTCGAACCCGGGGCCCTGACCAAGCTCGGGGTCGAGCCCAAGGACATCCCGGAGAAGGCCATCAACGAGGAGACCCGCACGCCCGAGGATGTGGTCCAAGAGGCCGTCACCGAGGAAGAGAAGCCCCCCGAGGTCGAGAAGGACAAAAAAGAGACCCCGGAGAAGGCCAAGGACGACAAGCCGGTCAACAAGAACAAAGACGCCAAGGTCTCGGACAAGAACCGCAAGGACAACAACCCCTACTCCAAGGATCTGCCCAACAACATCGATCCCACGGGCGATCCCTTCGGCGATCCCAACGGCTGGGCCGACCTGAAGAAGGATGGGGACCCTTGGGCCACGGCCGTGATGTCGGCGCTCAACAACATGAAGGTCCCGGCCTGGGCAGGGAAACTGCCGGCCGCCAAGGCCTACAGGTTCCAGCTCAAGGTCTGTAAAGACGGCACCGTAGAGAAGGTCTACAACAAGGCCAGCTCCGGCAACACGGACCTCGACAACGCCGTCCGGGCGGAGGTCGAGCGCCTCAAGTTCCCGCGCGCCCCCGCGAAGATCGCCAAGAGCATGAAGTCGAACTGTGTGGTCCTGCGCTACCAGTTCGCCTGGAAGTCGGGTCGGGTCAAGTAGACCCCTGCGCTCCAAAAAGAAAAGTCGGCGTTCGAGCACTGCGCTCGGACGCCGGCTTTCTTTTTAGGGGCAAAAGGCCGCGCTCGATGCGACCCCTGAAGCCTGATTGCGGCTTTGATTGTGGCTTTGATTGTGCGCCGACGGCGGGTATGATCCCGGCGACGCCAAGGTGTCCCAGTCATGAAGCGTACCCTGTTTGGAATCTCCCTCCTCGCCTCTTTGCTGGTCTTTGGGGCCCACTGGGCCGGCTCTGCGCCGGCCGTGGCCAACGCCGCTCCGCTCGCGGTCCAAGACACCAACCTCTCCGGCCAGTCCCGCCTGCTCGGCGTAGCGATCCCCACGGACGGCAAGCTCGGAGATCTGCTGCGAAAGAACGCTCAGATCTCCGGCGGCTTCGAGGTCATACCCCGGCGCAGCCTGCCCGGCGCCCTCGTCCGCGCCACCGGCTTCAACAAGAAGGCGTGGAGCCAGGTCGGCAACGTCGATGTGGTCATCCTGACCTCCGAGGCCGGCTCGCAGATCCGCATGGCCATGTACGAGATCAGCAAGGGCGACAAGCCGGTGCTGAGCAAGGGCTACCCCGCGGGCGACCCCCTCAAGGCCGCCAACAAGTTCATGAACGAGGTCATCAACTACTACACCCAGGAGCCCGGGGTGTTTGGTTCACGGATCGCCTTCGTTCGCACCCGTCGCAACCCGACCACGAGCAAGAACATCTACACGGTGCAGATGAATGGTGAGGCGACCTCGGCGGTCACCAGCAACCGCTCGCTCAACATCCTGCCGAGCATGGCCCCCGGTGGCGAGGTCGTGTTCACGAGCTACGCCAAGCGCAACCCCGACCTGTGGGGCAGCAACGGCCCGACCCGGATCAGCAAGTACCCGGGCTTGAACCTCGGCGGTGCGGTCAGCCCCGACGGCAGCACCATCGCCCTGGCCCTGTCGAAGGACGGCAACGCGGAGATCTACACGATCGACCGCAGCGGCAACATCAAGAACCGGCTCACCAAGAGCCCGGCGATCGACGGTTCGCCCAGCTGGAGCGGCGGCGGGCAGATCGCCTTCGTCTCCGACCGGGCCGGTGGCCCGCAGATCTATCGCATGAGCGCCTCCGGTGGCGGCGCCAGCCGGGTGACCAAGCAGGGCAGCTACAACCAGTCGCCCGATTGGAGCCAGGGCAAGGGCCGCGGCCAGTGGATCATCTACAGCGGACGGGACGCCTCGAACCGCTACGACGTGTTCAAGATCGACGTCAAGTCCGGCAAGGTCGTCCGCATGACCCAGACCCCCGGTCGCAACCTCGATCCGAGCTGGAGCCCGGACGGTCGCTGGATCGCCTACAACCAAGGTGGCTCGATCTACGTCGCCAACGAAGACGGCAACAACAACGTCGCTATCGCCAAGGGTGCGAGCACCCCCGACTGGGGTCCGCGCGCCGACTAGCTTCAGCGCCCCGACTCGCTTCAGTGCCCACTTTACAGGGCCCTGAGGCCGAACAGCCCCCGCTGGAGATGATCCGGTGGGGGCTTTTCCATTTCTCCCC
>CAYVJQ010000211.1:0-827 GCA_964451725.1 uncultured Nannocystaceae bacterium
GTCTCCGTCTCCGTCTCCGTCTCCGTCTCCGTCTCCGTCTCCGTCTCCGTCTCGGGCAGAGCCGCCGGCCTCGGAGCCCAGGCGTCGCTGGTGGCCCTGGGCACTGGTCGCCCTCGCGGCCGTGGCGATCGTCGTGTTGACTCGGCCCATGTGGGGAGGCGTCGATCCGAGCTCGGGTGAGAGCTCCAAGCGCGCCGGCGTCGAACAAGATCCAGCTGCGGTCGGGTCGGAGTCTGGACTGGAGAGCGAGACCCGTTCGGAGTCCGAGACCGAGTCGGGTTTCGAATCCGGTTCTGAGACCGAGACCGATACTGAATCCGAGACCGAGTCCGGTTCTGAGACTGAGACCGGTTCTGAGACCGAGACCGAATCTGGTTCTGAGACCGGCGAGGACGGTGTCGACGGGGGAGCCACCACAGGCAGCGAGAGCGGGGCATCAACCCCGGGCGGACAGCCGGCCACGGACCGCCCTGCACCCAAGGGGACCGTGCGCAGCGGGGCGTTCATCACGCTCGTCGATCCACCCGCGGTGACGGACTTCAAGAGCGCCGGCCAAGCCTGCGCACGCCTGGACTTCGGCGGGACCTCGACCTGGTCGCTGGCCAATCCCTCGCAGCTGCGCAAGTTCGAGGGCGTGCGTCAGGTTCGACGCGCGCGCTACTGGAGCTCGGCAGTCTGGAAGGGGAAGGCCAAGGTCTACGCCCTGCCGAGTGGCAAGGAGAGCTCGGAGAAGATCGCTCGCAGCGCCGCGCGGCCGTTTTGTGTGGCCCGCTGGTAGCTCGGTTTTGAGTCCGCTCGAGTCCAGCTGGACTCAGCCCAAGCCCAGC
>CAYVJQ010000211.1:927-5947 GCA_964451725.1 uncultured Nannocystaceae bacterium
TGGATTCAGCCCAGCTGGATTCAGCCCAGCTGGATTCAGCCCAGCTGGATTCAGCCCAGCTGGATTCAGCTCTGGGCGCAGGCGTCGAGGAAGTCGCCCAGGCTCAGGCCGCTGGGGATCCCCAAACTGGCGATCTCGTTCCACACGGGCAGCAGGTCCTCCTGCCGATCTTTGCGCGCCAGGAGGTCCCGGAGCGCGGCGACGGTCGCCCGACGGCTCCCGCGTTCGAGTGCGTCCCACAGCGCAGCGGCCACCGGGTCGTCGCCCGGCCGCTCGGGGGTGGGCGCATGCTCGAGCCAGGGGCTGCTCGCTACGGCGGTGGGCAGAGCCTCGGCCGTAGGTTGGGCGCTCGCACCCCGGCGTAGGTGGGTGAAGGTGGGCTCGGGCTCGCGCGCCGCCTGGGCACGGGGGCGCTCGATGACCACGGGACCGCCCCCGTTGGACTCGCGCCAGCGTCGGCGCCGGGCATCGAAGCGCTCGCCGCTGGTGGCCTGGGGACGCTCGGGCATGGAGACCTCGCCGCTGGCGACCTTTTGTTGCAGGGCTTGCCCACGATGGAGGATCTCCTCGCCGTGGCCCTTGGGCAGCACGGTGACGACCGTGTCCTCCTTGATGATCGCGTAGAGAACCTCGCCGAATTCGTCGACGGGGATCAGGACCTGGGGCTCGTTGAGCATGGCGTCGAGGGTCCGGACTGCGCGTCCGTCCTCTTCGGCCTTGCCCAGGGCGCCGTCGAGTCGGTCTCGCAAGACCTCGTCGTCGAGCTCGTCCATGGTCGGCACCAACTCCCGGAGGCGCTGCACAGCACGGTGGGTAATGCTGTAGCGCCGATGGGCTGGAAATGGACCACGCAACATCGCGCGCTATCTAGCTCAGACTGCGCGCGAGCGCCACCCGGGGTCCGGGGTCGAGAGCGAAGGAGGTCCCAGGACCTCCTAGGAGGGTCTGGACGCGGAGCTGCGCAAATTGCCGCGGGCGTGAGTGGGGGTCGAGAGATCGGGGGTCCAGGCCCTGCGCGTGCGGAGTCGAGCCCATTCATGGGGGCTTTGGAACAGAAAATTTGCGCTTCGAAGGGGCGGATCGCAGGCTCGGCGCCATGCGTCTGTACGCTCGCGTGGCGACCTTGGTGGGGATCTCGGCGTTCTCGTTGGTAGTGGCAGGGAATGCCGCTGCGGCGCCGATCGAGGCCAGCGCGGATGTCGTCCTCGACGAGGGCAACACGGAGGGCGCTCGCGAGCAGGGGGTCTCCGCGGCTCGCCGGGCCGCCCTCGAGCAGGCCCTCGAGGGCATCGAGGCCGAGCTCCAGGTCGACAGTCACGCGGTGACCCAGGTGCTCGCCCACGCAAAGGCATGGACGGCTGCCTACCGCGTGCTCTCGGTCGAGGACTCGGGTGCCCAGCTGACCGTGACCCTCGAGGTCGAGGTCGACGTGCCCCGTCTGCGCAAGCGGGTCGCCGCCGATTCGGGCGGCTCCGGGCGGACGGGTTTCGAGTGGGCCGCGCCGCACAGCGAGGGCTGCGGAGCCCTCGACGAGGCCAGCTTGCGCGAGCCCCTGGAGGCCTACGGCGTCCTGGTCGAAAGTGGTCGTGGCGGGCGTGGCACGAGCGCGGCCACCACCCTCCGGCTCAGCCTGCGCTGCAGCGATCGGGGGACGGTGACCCACACTCATGCCCACGCCGCGGTCGTCGAGGTCGTCGCCAGCACCGAGGGCGAGGTCAGCCTCGAGTTGGCCGTCGACGCCCGGGGGTTTGCCAGCGATCCCGAAGAGGCCCGGGACATCGCCCTCGACCGGGCTCTGGGCGAGCTCGCCGACGCGCTCGCCGTCGAGGCCCGGGGAGAGCTCGAGCTTCGGGTCGAGCAGCCCTGGCCCGCGGCCCGCCTGGGTGTGTTGGAGTCGAGCCTCCGCCAGGCCGTGCTCGGCGTGGACGGAGCCGCGCTCTCGGGCATCGGCCCCGACGGCGCAGCGATCTTGCGGATCACCGGCAACATCGACATCGAGCGCCTGGCTCGGCAGCTCCAGGGCCTGAGCTTTCCCGGCTTCGGCCTGGTAGGCTTGCGTGTCGACTCCGCCCATGTCCTCCGCGTCCGCATGCAGTAAGTCGCGCCCCCTGGGGTCGCAGTTTGTTTCCCCAGTCCCGACCACGCTCGCGCCTCGGGCCCCCGCCCGTTTTGGGTTGGCGGGGACGCTGGCGCTGGGCCTGACTCTGGCGCTGGGCCTGACCTCGGTGGGCTGCGCCCACGGCGACAGCGGTCCCAAGGGCCGCACTCCCCCGTCGAGTTTGCTCGAGATTCAGACCGACATGCCCGACGCCGACGTGTGGGTCGACGGCGAGTACATCGGTCAGGTCAGCGCCGTCTCCGGGAAGCTCAAACTGGCTCCGGGCCAGCACCGGGTGGAGCTGCGCAAGCCCGGGCACTTCCCGGTTCAGCGGACCGTGAGGGTAGAGAAAAAAGGCGGCGGCGCGGTCTCGGTAGACGCAGAGATGCTCGTCGATCCACGCTGAGTCCGGGGCCAAGGCTGGCTCGGAGTCGAGCCGGCACTTCGAGCCGGCATCACTCTGCCATTTTCGAAATGAGGAGGCTCGTACCGCTATTGAAGATGGGAGAGTCGTGTCGTTCGAGTCCAGCGACCAGCGCCCCGAAGTCCTCGAGACCCTGCACAAGGTAGAGTGTGGGGTGAGCCGATCCAGATGGACGAGAGGTTGGGGCCTGCTATCTGCTGTGTTTGTGCTGGCCGCGTTGGCCTGCAGCGATCGGCAGGCTGACCCGGACAAGGTGGTCCGGGACTACGGAGAGGCCTGTACCATGCACTGTGCTCAGCAGTTCAAGTGTGACCCGGATGTGACCGATCACTACGCGACTGAAGCCGAGTGTTTGGCGCAGTGCAACGACCCCGACTCTTCCTTGTGGAAGCCGAACTGCGAGGACGCGGCAGAGGATCTGCTGATCTGCGTGGCAGAGCTTCCGACCTGTGATGCCTACATGGCTCATAGCGAGGACATCCTCAGCTCGCCTTGCTACGAGCCGACCTACATCTACTCGGTGTGTCTGGCGACCGGGAGCGTGCCATGAACCGGTCGCAATGGACTGTCGCAGTGCTCAGGGACGGACACGTGCCAGGAAGCCGTCGATGCGGAGTCGGCTCAGGTGCGCTCGGAATCGAGCCTGCTCTACGCCGGACATCGCTTAGGGCCGCGCGTGCGGGTCGAGTCGGGGTCGCTCGATGTCGTGTCTGCGTCGCCCGCTGCTCTGCTCCGTGGTCGGCGCAGTCGACCTGCTAATCTGCAGGAATGCCGGCTGGTCTCCCAAGGACGCTGCTCACGGCCCGCGATGCGGGATCGCTGATCCCCTTTGCGGGGGCAGGCGTGTCCATGGCCGTGCGTAGAACAGGCGGTGGTGGGGCCTTCCCCAGCTGGATCGGCCTGCTCGAGCGCGCCGCCCAGCGCATCGAGGAGGAGGGCCGGTCCCAGCACAAAGTCATCCGCGCGCTGCTTCAAGAGTCACCCCCAGAGACCATGGACGCCGCCGCGTGGTCCCGCAGGGGCCTGGGTGCGCAGTGGTCCGAGTTTCTCAGGGACAGCTTCGGCGTGCCCCGGGGCGACGTCGACCCGGACAGCCTGGCGCTCGCCCAGGCCGTGTGGGGTCTGGGCAGCAAGCTGGTGATCACCACCAACTACGACCGGGTGCTGCGCTGGGGCTGCCCGGATCACCACGACCTCGCCACGTGGCCGATCTCCGCCCCCGGCGGCCTCATTGAAGCGCTTCGTGGCCCGGTGGCGAGCCCGACCGTGTGGCACCTGCACGGCTCCATCGATCAGCCCTCGCAGATCATCTTGTCCCCCGACGGTTACGCGACCCTCTACCCCGAGGACGAGGGCAAGGCAGAGATCCTGCATCAGGCCGCCCTCGAGGCCCTGCGCCATCTCATGATGAGCCGGCACCTGCTTTTTGTCGGCTTCAGCATGGAGGACGACTACCTCGTGGGGCAGCTGCGCTGGGTCTCGGAGACCTTTGGGGGCTGCGCCGGGCCCCACTATGTGCTCGCCCGCGGCTGCGACGTGCAGCGCATGCAGACCAAGCTCGAGGGTCTGGATGTGGACTTCATCGAGGTCGAGGGCTTTGGGGATCTGGCGCCGAAGCTGCGTGAGATCGGGGCCGCTCATGCTGCACCGCCGACCTCGGCCCCAGCCACGGTCGAGTCCACGCGGGCCACTGCCGACAGCCCAGAGGTCGGTGAGCTGTTCGCGGACCGCTACGCGCTGGGGGAGCTGGCGGGGGACGGCGGCTTTGCACGGGTGTTTCGTGCCCAGGATCAGCGAGGTGGGTTGGGGGAGGTCGCCGTCAAGGTGCTGCGTCCCGAGTGGCGCCGCGACGAGGGTAGAGTTCGACGTTTTTGCCAGGGCGCCGAGGTCACCCGAGAGCTGAGCCACCCCAACATCGTGGCCACACTCGAGGGCCCCAGCCGCCACGGCGAGCACCACTACTACGTCATGCCCTGGCTCGCCGGTGGGAACCTGCGCCGGGCTCTCGAGTCGGGGAGAATCGCGGTCGAGGCCGGGCTGAAGGTCGTCGCCGAGGCGCTGGAGGGCCTGGCCCACGCCCATCGCCAGGGTCTCGTGCACCGGGACGTCAAGCCCGAGAATATCTTGATCGACGCGGACGGTCGGGGTTTGCTCGCCGACTTCGATCTCGTGCGCGGGGCCAATGCGGGCGGCACCCGGACGATGGGCGGCATGGGAACGATCGTCTATGCGGCCCCCGAGCTCTTGGACGAGGGCGTGACCCCCGATCCTCGGGCCGATGTGTACGCGGCCGCCATGTCGGTCGTGTATGTGCTGCTGGGCAGGCGGCCGCCACTGGCGATCGCCCGGACCGAGCCGAGGTTGCTGGCCGAACTGCCCGTGGACAGGCGGCTGCGGGAGGTGCTGACCCGGGCCCTGGACTACGATCGGGTGTGCCGCCCGGGGGACTGCGGGGAGCTGATCGCCGCGCTGCGCGGGGTGAAGCTCGGGGTACGGAC
>CAYVJQ010000212.1:0-5880 GCA_964451725.1 uncultured Nannocystaceae bacterium
CCGGCCACTGAAGGGCTTGAGCGGGCTGTCTGGGCGGACAAAGATCTCCCCCCCGCCGTCGGCCAGCGCTCCGGCGACAGCTTCGGGGGCCCGGCACAGGGCATCCACGGTCGTCAGCATGTAGTCGCTGTCGACCAAGAGCTCTGCGACCTGCGGGTACCAGGCCCGACAGCGCAGGCCCTCGCGGCCGCAGTAGGCCCCCGGCGACCACCGCGGAAGCCCGAGCTCGGGTCGAGCCTCCGCGATCTGGGCCGCATTTTGGAGGCTACCGTGAAACACCACCGGGCCCTCGAGCTCGGGAAAACCACGCGAGGACCACCACGGGTCGGACCAGGAGCTCACCCCATGGCCCATGGCCTCGAACCACGGGGGTCAAGGGGTGCTCTCCAGGTCCAAAAACCTCCGGTTCAAGCAGCCAGCGCACACGGCCACGATAGCAGCCCGCCCAGGGTTTGTGAGGTCGAGGCCCCGAACCACCTGACAATTAGATCAACATATCCATCAACATACTCAATCTGTCACCAATTAAAATATCCTGACATTTTTTGATGTGATGTGATTCCGAAACCCAGGATCCACCATCGGTGGCCGGGTCGCATGGACCTCCGCCCAAGCCCCGTTCGAGTCCCGACGTAGGTCCTGTAGATCAGCTTACTTGGACAAGCGCCCGACACAGCCTGCTTTCCTTTCACTGTCGCCACGTGGCATCTTCCAGCCATGAATCGGGGTCTCTTGCACGAGCGCACCACGCGAGCATCTCCAATTTCGATCGCGGCATTCATCGTGTTCGCCGGATGTGTGGACACACCGGGCGACTCGAGCGACGAGACCCAGGGCACCGATACCACACAGGCCACAGACGGCGACACCGACCACAGTCCGACTACGGACGGCGACAGCGACAGCGACGACGGTCAGAGCACAAACGGCACAGCCGACACAGCCGACACAGCCGACACAGAGCCTCCCGATCGGCCCACCTACTATGTATCACTGACCGGTGACGACTCGAACCCAGGCACGCAGGACGAGCCCTGGCGCACGATCCAGCACGCGGTCGACACCCTCTCTGCGGGCGACCTGGCGATCGTCGAAGATGGCGACTACCAAGAGTATGTGCTCATCGACCGCAGCGGAGCAGACGGCGCCCGCCTGTCCTTCGAAGCCGCCAACTTGCACGGCGCGAAATGCCGAGGGTTCGTGGTCCGGGGCGACTTCGTCGACATCGATGGATTCGACGTCGAGGCGGAGCTCGACACGTCGACCGGCGTGTTCGTCGACGGAAGCGCCAACGTCTCGATCAAGAACTGTTTTGTGCATGAGTGCCCTTGGGGGGGTATCGACGTCTCGGGCACGACCATCGACGCCCTGTCTCACGACGTCGAGGTGATCGGCAACCACCTCCACCACAACGGCCAGTGGGGCATCCATGTGGTCGGCTCCCACGTGCTGGTCGAAGGCAACGAGATCTCCGACTCGGTCCAGCACCACCCCAAGGGGGACCCCCCGGGCAACACCGGCCTCGACGCCGACGGCATGCGCATCTTTGGCGATCACCACACGATCCGCGCCAACTTCATCCACGGCATCGCCGACCCCAGCGACATCGAGCACAATATCGACCCCCACGCGGACTGCCTGCAGACCTGGGACATGCAAAATTCCGGCGGCCGACCAGTCATGACCGACACGGTCATCGAGCGCAACCATTGCATCATCCAACACCCCAGCGGCAAGGGCATCATGATGTCGGCGGTCTTCGACAACCCCTGCCACGACATCACCATTCGCAACAACATCTTCGAGTTTCGTGATGAGGGCATCGAAGCCTCCCAGGGGCTGTTCGCCAATATCCGAATCTCCAACAACGTGTTCAAGGCCAACCTCGACGATACCCCCTGGGGCGTGTCGGTCCACTCTGGTGAGAGCGCCGTCGACATCTCGGTGCAAAACAACATCATGGTCGACTGCCACGCCGAGTCCCGCAAGATCATGGGCGACGACGGGACCGTGGACTACAACTTGGTTTGGCACTCGAATGGCGCAATGCCCAGCGGAACACCGGGACCGCAGACGAACGAGCTGTGGGGGGTGGACCCCCTGTTCGTGGACTACGACGGCAGCGTCGGCGGAGATTTTCACCTTCAGGTGGGCTCCCCCGCGATCAACGCAGGCGCCTCCCTGGGTGACGTGACAGACGATCACGACGGCCACCCCCGGCCCCAAGCCGGGGCCCACGACATCGGCCCCTACGAGTACGCGGGCGGCAACCTTGAATCGCCCGGTTCCTTCACCGCGGAGAACCTCCCATGAGCTACACATCGACCCTGACTCTGACTTCGACTCTGACGCTGCTGGCCGGTCTGGGTGTGGGAGCTGTCGGCTGCACGACCAACCCAGGCTCCGATGAGATGACCTCCGACGGCGACACGGACGGCGACAGCTCCGATACTACGGACAGCTCCGATACTGCCGACAGCTCCAATACTGCGGACAGCTCTGATACTGCCGACGGCTCTGATACTGCCGACGGCTCTGATACTGCCGACAGCTCTGACTCTGGGGGCGACTCCTCAGGTCCCCCGAACATCTGTGACGACGCCCAGAGCTTCGAGAACCCGGCTCCCGGAGAGATCGGCCACTCACAGATCGCCCACTGGAAGTACGACCGTGCCGCAGCGTTGACCATCAGCTTCGATGACAGCACCCCGGGTCAGGCGCTGATCGGCGTCCCCGCCATGATCGACCACGGGCTCACCGGGACCTGGTTCATCAACCCCGGCCAACAGGCCTACCAGGACTTCCAAGACGCCTGGGAGATCCTCGCTCCCGCCAACTTCCAGGAGCTCGCCAACCACAGCATGGACCACGCGGGCGCGGCGGACTACGCCGACGCCGAGTACCAGATCGGCGAGACCGCCCAGATCATCCGCTCGCTCTATCCCCCCGAGCGCAGCCCCATGATGGCCTTCAACAACGGCGGCGGGACCGACTGGAACATCAGTGACGCCGAGTACCAGCAGCTGCTCGAGCAGTTCTATTGTGAAGATCGTGTACACAGCTCCGGCATCGCCCCGGCGACCCCCGGCCAGACCTTGTACAGCGAGCTCAAGGCCTACATGGAAGCCGAGATCCCCGCCGACAACTGGACCCGAATCCACTTTCACGGGATCTGCGACCCCGCCGACGTCGAAAACTGTGTCTGCGATACTCCAGGTCAAACCAGCAACTGCCGTGAATATGGGGTCAGCGGTGTCAACAATGGTGCGGTCGCTTCCCCTGACTTCACCTTCCTCCTCGACCAGCTGATCAGCGACCCCTACTTCGTCGACCAAGTCTGGGTCGCGGGTTTCATCAGCGCCCACAAATACCAGCAAGCCCGCCCCGTCTCCACGGGCGTGCTCGCCTCGGCCGGTGACGGGGAGCTGCACTTGTGTCTGCGCTCGGAGCTCGACCCGGCCCTCTTCGACGAAGAGCTGACCTTGATCACGCAGGTGCCCGAGGGCTGGAGCGGCTGCGCGGTCCAACAAGGAGGCGCCGCTGGGGGCTGCCGGCTCGTCGAGGGTCGGGCGATCTTCGAGGCCCGTATCGACGCCGGCCCGATCTCGCTCACGACCCCGTAGCGGCTACGGCCAAGACTCCAGGGTCAGGTTCAGATCGACCGACAACGGTCCATCTGGGTCCTTGAGCAACAGGTGCAGCACGTAGTCCCCAGCTGCCATGTTCATGAACAGCTGGCCATTGGGTCCGAGATCTGGATGGGTATAAACGAACCTCGCATCCCAAAATATTGAGGCCATCCCGTCCCGCTCACAGCTTCGGATCTCCAAACGCAGCATCGCCTCGACCGGCGCGTCGAACTCGATCAAATAGTTGCCGGGCTCGGCGATCTCGAAGCGCACCTGAGAGGACAGATACACACCGAGCTTGCCCTCGACACCCTTCGCTGCACAGTCCAGGCTCATCGTCCACGGACTCGCTACCAGCTCACCATCCTCGCAGGCTTGGTCTTGGCGCAGCTCACTCAAGCTCCAATCTGGGTAGCCATCAAACTCGTCGGCGATCTCGCTGAACGGCTTCCCGTAAACTTCGACCATGGCCGCGTCGACCGCCGCCATCGTGTTGCTGTCCAGCTCACACACCCTCCGAAACCCCGCCTGGCCATAGGTCTCGATCAGAAACGCGACAAAGCGTGCGGCCAGCGGATAGTACTCCCCCGGCAACGAACCGCCCTCATTCACTGAATCGGCCGCGACCCGAATATCTCCTGTCGTCAAGGCCGCGTAAAAATAGTCGCCATAGAGTGTGGCCCATCCTTCCTCGAGCAAAATCGCGCAGTTCGTACCCTTGACCACGTGGGAGATCTCGTGGCGATGCGGAAGCTTGGTCGTCGCCACGACACCGCGGAAGGCACATGCACCGAACCTCTCACACGGCCAGCATGGCTCATCACGCGACTCGAACAATCCGTACTTGAACGCCTCCCTCTCCCCCTCTCGCCCCCAGATGTCCGCGACCCACCGCGCATGGGACTCCGCAGCCTCGAATCCCCCCGGACAAAATGCCTCGAAGTCATGGCCAAAGGCCACAAAATCAATGGACTCCCCCGGGATGGTGTTCTCGGCGTTGACGGAACACTCTCCCCCGTTTGTGTCGGGACCGCAGGCCCCGCACAACAGGACGCACACCACCAAGGTGCCCGAGAGAACACCCCGGCTCACCACAACAAATCCGAGGCATCGAGGGTCATCTCCGGTTCCAGCAGCCAGTGCACACCGCGACCATAACATCTCGATCACCCCGACCCGGTCCGAGTTTGCGAGGCACCACAAATTAGGCGATTTTCCCATCTCTGAGTCGCCGCTTACGGCCAAGACTCCAGGGTCAGATTCAGATCGACCGACAACGGTCCATCTGGGTCTTTGAGCATCAGATGCAGCACGTAGTCCCCGGCCGCCATGTTCATGAACAGCTGGCCACTGGGTTCGTGACCTGGATGGGTATAAACAAACCTCGCATCCCAAAATATTGAGGCCATCCCGTCCCGCTCACAGCTTCGGATCTCCAAACGCAGCATCGCCTCGACCGGCGCGTCGAACTCGATCAAATAGTTACCGGGCTCGGCGACCTCGAAGCGCACCTGAGAGGACAGATACACACCGAGCTTGCCCTCGACACCCTGCGCCGCACAGTCCAGGCTCATCGTCCACGGGCTCGAGACCAGCTCACCATCCTCGCAGGCTTGATCTTGCCGCAGCTCACTCAAGCTCCACTCTGGGTAACCATCAAACTCGTCGGCGATCTCGCTGAACGACTTCCCATAAACTTCCACCATGGCCGCGTCTACCGCCGCCATCGTGTTGCTGTCCAGCTCACACACCCTCCGAAACCCCGCCTGGCCATAGGTCTCGATCAAAAACGCGACAAAGCGTGCGGCCAGCGGATAGTACTCCCCAGGCAACGGACCGCCCTCATTCACTGAAGCGGCCGCGACCCGAATGTCGCCTGTCGTCAAGGCCGCCTTATAGTAGTCCCCATAGAGTGTCGCCCACCCCTCTTCGAGCAAAGTTGCGCAGCTCGTACCCTTGACCGCATGTGAGATCTCGTGACGATGCGGAAGCTTGGTCGTCGCCACGACACCGCCTAGTGCACATGCGGCGGTTGAGGCTCCGAATCTGTCACACGGCCAGCATGGATCGTCACGCGACTCGAACAATCCGTACTTGAACGCCTCCCTCTCCCCCTCTCCCCCCCAGATGTCCGCGACCCACCGCGCATGGGACTCCGCAGCCTCGAATCCACCCGGGCAAAACGCCTCGAAGTCATGGCCAAAGGCCACAAAATCAATGAGCTCCCCCGGGATGGTGTTCTCGGCGTTGA
>CAYVJQ010000213.1:0-5810 GCA_964451725.1 uncultured Nannocystaceae bacterium
CGAACCCGAACCCGAACCCGAACCCGAACCCGAACCCGAACCCGAACCCGAACTAGATTCGGATCCGGCCGAGCCCAAATCCGAAGCTCCCGGACCCGATCCGAAATCCCGTGCGTTTGTGGGGGCCGTTCGTGCCCAGGCGGGGATCTCACTCGGCGATCTCCCCGACGTCGGCCCAGTCGTCCGCCTGGGGGTGGCCCTCCAGTGGCGCCACGCTCGGATCGAACTCGAGGGTCACTACGCCTTCCTCCGGGAGGCACGGTTCGCCGAGGACCCGAGCCGCGGGGCCGACTTTCGCCACGCCTTCGCCGTGGTCCGGGGCTGCGGCGTGCTCCGCTACGACCGGGCCAAGCTCGAGGTCCCTCTGTGTGTCGGCTTCGAGGCCGGGGCCGAGCTGGGCGAGGGGGTCGGATTTGTCGAGATCGACGAAGGCGCGATCCCCTGGGTGGCCATCGACGTGGCCCCGAGCCTGGTGTGGGCCCCCCTCGATCTGCTGGCCGTTGGCGTGACCGTGGAGCCCTGGGTAGCCCTGACCCGGCGTCGTTTTCAAGCTGACGGCACCGACGACCTGTGGCGCCCCCGCCCGGTGGGTGTACGGGTCCTCGCGGGTGTCGAGCTACGATTTTGAGCCCACGCAACGATTCTTTCCCGACCTGGCCACTCACCCACACCTGCGCATGCCTGCACCTGCGGTCCAAGACGAACGCGCGCGCCTCTCGGCGATCTACCGCGATCACGCCAGCTTTGTGTGGCGAAGCCTGCGGCGCCTCGGTGCGCCCGAGCACGCGCTCGAGGACGCCTGTCAGGACGTATTTCTGGTCGCCGCGCGTCGACTGAGCGAGTTCGAGGGCCGCTCCAGCGTGCGGACCTGGCTGTTCGGCATCGCCATGCGCGTGGTCCGAACCCAGCGCCGAGGGGCCTGGCGACACCAACGCAAACTCCAGGCCCTCCAGCGCGAGGCCCCCGTTCACGCGGCGGCAGCCGGCGAGCTCTGTCAGTCGGCGCGCGATGCCCAGCGCGACGCCCAGCGCCTCCTCCACACCCTGCTCGCCGAGCTCGACGAGGACAAGCGCGCCGTCTACGTGCTCATGTCGCTCGAGGGCCTGCGCGCGGCCGAGGTCGCCGAGGGCTTCGGCGTCAACGTCAACACCATCTACACACGCCTGCGGGCGGCCCGGACTCAGCTCCGCACCCTCGCCCTGCGGACACGCGACACACCTGGACAGACCGAGAGAGCGGGGGAGCGATGAACGAGCCAAGCGAAGATCTGCTGAGCCAGCTCGAGGCGAGCGAGCGCGCTGCGCCCGGGCCCGACGATGACGCGCTCGCCCGCGTGTGGGGCGAGGTCGAGCGCCAGCTCGACGATGGCGCTCCGCCCCCCGATCGAGATCCCGGTTTTGATCGCGGACCCCTGCTGATCGAGCCCGCGGGCAGCCCGGCGGTCCTCAAGGTCGTCCTCGGCCTCGGGGCCGCCGGCCTGATCGCCGGCGCGCTCGCCCTGGCCCTGCGTGAGCCGCCGCGGTCCGCTCATGATGCACCCCGGACGAGCGCCGCGACTTCGATCGCCGACGTCTCGACACCCCCCATCCCAAACGGCGCTCCCACTTCAGAAGTCGGGCGCCCACTCGGGGATGGGGCCCCGACAGACGATCTCCCGTCGACCACAGAGACAGGGGACAGCGGCGCTCCCAAGATCGGCCCCAAGATCAGGCCCAAGACGCCTCCAAAGGCGCCAAAAAGGACCAGCCCAACGACCGCCCCACAGACCCTCGCCGACGAGCTCGCGCTCGTGCGGCGGATCTCCTCGGCCCTCAAGACCGGTGACCCGAGCACCGCGCTCGCGCTCGTCGCCGAACACGAGCGCGAATTTCCTGCGGGCCAGTTCATCGAGGAGCGGCGCGCGGCGAAGGTCCGGGGCCTGTGTGCCGACGGTCGCAGAGCTGCCGGCGCCCGCGAGCTCGCCCGCTTCGAGTCGCGCTGGCCCCAGTCCATCCACCTCTCGAGCATGCGTGAAGCCTGCGCGACCTGAGCGCGCAGCGACGCTCGTCGCTCCTCTCCCGCGCACGAGCGGCCCTCGGACCCCGGTCCGAGTTTTTTTGGGTGTACGCAACGAAAGCTCGAAGTGCCGGCAACAAAGGGGGGCCCTCGAGGCTCACCCCTCGCACCAAACTACCCTTCATTCATCCACTCACTCATCGACATCATCATGCGTATCCAAACCAAACTCGTCCTCGCCCTCGGCCTGTTCTTCACCTCCAGCACCCTCGCGGCCTGCGACGCGACCATCGCTGGAGACGGCGACGACGACGTCGGTGAAGACGACAGCAAGGGAGACAGCGGCGACGACGGCCAGTGGAGCCCCTGCAGCGACGCCGATCCCTGCCCCGACAGTCAGTTCTGCTTCAACGGCCTGTGCGCCCTGGGCTGCACCAACAACGGCGACTGCGCGGACGACCAATACTGCGACACCGACAGCATGCTCTGCCAAAACCAGGAGGTCCCGACCTGCGACAGCGCAGACGACTGCCTCGGCGACCAGATCTGCGTCAACGACTACTGCACCACCCCGCCCACCGACACGAGCTGCGACTACACAAACGTGGTCGAAGACGGCTGTGCCTCCGACGCGGTGTGTTTCCCCGACGCCGACTCCGAGAGCGGTGCCTGCTACACCATGCCCGCCTGCGCCGAAGACGGCAGCTGCCCCACGGGTACCACCGGGGCCGTGTGCAACGACGACTACCTCCCCGCCAAGGACAAGATCTGCCTGCTCGGGGCCTGTGAGAGCGTGAGCGACTGTCCCAGCGACTGGAACTGCGTGCGCCTGATGGAGAACGCCGTGCTCGGCTCGTGTGGCGACGGCGGCTTCGGCTCCCCCTGCGCCGGACCCGAGGACTGCATCAGTGGAACCTGCACCCCGCTCCCCGGCCTGACCGGCGGAATCTGTTTCTGATCGCCGACCCGGCGTTCAACTGTCACCGAGCCCTGGCGCCGGAGGTTCAGATCAATTCAGATCAGGCCTCCGGCGCAGGCGTGTTCGCCCACTCGAACACCAACATATAGTTCTCTTCGAGCGGCACCGAATCGATCTCTCGGACGAGCACAAAACCCTCGGCCTCGAGCTCCGCGATCAGGGTCGCCCGATCTTGACGTACGTGTTTCATCATGCGCTCGGAGGTCTTCCCCGGGACCTTGTCGAACTCCACGATCGCCAGCCGCCCCCCCGGCGCCAGGGCCTGGGCGAGGCTGCGGGTGTAGGCCACCGGGTACTCGATGTGGTGATACACGTCGCACATGAACAGCAGGTCCACACCGGCCGCGGGCAGGTTCGCGCTCAGGGGGCTGGCCGCCACGACCTGCGTATTCGCCAGCTCCTCGCGCTCCACCCGATCCCGGAGATGGGCCAAAAATGGGGGCGCCAAGTCGACGGCGTAGAGCTTGCCGTCTGCACCCACGGCCTCGCTCAGAGCTCGGAGAAACGGCCCCGTGCCCGCGCCCACGTCGGCCACGACCATCCCCGGGCTCAGCTCGAGCGCGGCGATGATCGCATCCCGGTTGGCGATCACCTCGCGGCGCTCGCCCTCGAGTTTCTCGGTCCAGACCTCGACCGAGCCGTCCTCGTAGTATTTGTCGTTGACCCCGGGGCGAACGCTGGTCTCTCCACTCTCCGGCGAGGCCGCGGCAGGCGAAATTGGGGCGGCCGTGCTCGCGCCCCTAGAGCCCGACCCGCAGGCCGGGAGCCCGCAGGCCAACACCAATGCCAGTGCCGACATGGTCGAGATCGTGCTGGGCACATGCATGGGCGGAGGGTAGCCCGCCCGGTGCGACCCTGGGACCCATGGTCGAGCTCCGGCCTCAAAACACGACCCTGACCGGCGACCTACCCCACGATCGCCCGAGCGCGACCCGCCCTCACCGGGTCTATGTGGCGACCACCAACCACTGCAACCGGGCCTGCCCGTGGTGCAGCACCTGCTCGTCGCCCCGCGGAGACACTTGGCTCGGCATCCCCGAGTACCTCGCGGCCCTGCCTGCCCAGGGCGAGTTCGAGGTCCAACTCGAGGGCGGCGAGCCGACCTTGCACCCACGATTTTTCGAGCTCGTCGACCTGGCCCGGCCCTACCGCCGCGCCGGCTACCCCCTCTCGCGGATCCCTCCGGGCACGATCGAGGCCCGCGCAGCGATCTTGGAACGGGTAGGCACACCCCAAAACCGGGATTGACGGCCGGATATCCAGACCCGCGCTCGCGCCTCAGCGCCTGGGTTTGAGCCGGACCTCGAAGCCCTCGGGCGACATCGTGAACGCGAAGCGCTCGCGCACCAAGGAGGGATCACCGATCGCCTCGAGCTCGAAGTTTCGACACAGGCAGGCCAGCGCGGCGTGCATCTCCAGGAACGACAGCCCGCGGCCCGGACAGATCCGCGGCCCCTTCCCGAACGGCATCATGGCCTTGTGCTGGTGCACCGGGCATCGGGCCACATTGGCCGGCTCGGTCCGCAGCCAGCGCTCGGGCAAGAATTGCTGGCCATCGCTGAAGTTTTCGTCTTGAACCGCGAAGTGGCGGGTCAGCAGGACCACCACTTCGCCCGGCTCGATCTGTACGTCGCCGACCTGCGTGGGCTCGTCCGACTCGTAGAACATGATCGGGGCCACGCTGCGAATGCGCAGCGCCTCTTGGATCACCGCGTTGAGGTAGGGCAGGCGCTTGCTGTCCTCGAACCCGCCCAGCCCCGGGGCGTCGCCGAGCACCGCGTCGAGCTCGGCCTGGAGTTTGGCCTGAACCTCGGGGTGAGAGACCAGAGCGTGTGTGACCCAAGCCAGCGTGTGCGCCGTCGTGTCCTCGCCCGCCAGCAGCAGGGTCAACACATTCCCGAACACCTCCCCCGCCCCGAAGCGCTCGTCGTCTTCGTCGGTGAGCTCCGCGACGATCATCGCCTCGAGCAGCGTCTCTGCGCTGTCCGGCCCGAGCTCCGGATCGGCCTCGAGGCGGGTCCGAACCTCGGCGATGATGCCCTCGAGTTTCGTGCGCAGGCGGTCTCCCACCGCATCTAGCGCCCGCTCCTTGGGCAGCTTGAACACCCGCCACAGGGGCACCGCCGCGACCATCCGCCGCGCGATACCCGGAAACAGCTGCTCGATGTCGTTTTGAAACAGGTGGCCCCCGCCCTCGAGGCTGTTCACGTCGAGTCCAAACGCCAGAGCCGTCGTCACGTCTGTGGTGAAGCGCTCGAAGTCTCCACGAAAGTCCCAGCTGCCGTCCTCGGCCGCCGCCTGCTCCCAGACCCCGTGCAGGCGCTGCGTGATCCGCTCGAGGGTCGGATAGAAGCGGCGCAGCTGGCTCTGGTTGAAACCCGGCGCCGTCAGCTTGCGCTGCCGCCTCCAGTTCTCTCCCTCGGCCGTGAACAGGCCCCGGCCGCCCAACTCCTCGATGATCGCTGCCAGGTGCCGGCCGCGACGAAACTGTCCGGGTCGACGCTTGAGTACATCCCGGGCCTCCTCCGCGCCCCCGAAGGTCACGAAGCGCTTCGGTCCCAGCTTGAAGGTAAACGGGCCGCCGTACTCCGTGTACCAAGCCTCGAGTTGGAGATGGAAGCGCTCCTGGACGATCTTCGGTGCCACGCCCAATAGGGGGAAGCCGCGCGGGCCCGGGAGGTCGCTCGCGCGGTGGGGGGAGACGGTGGGGGCGGAGGAGCCCGGGGGGGTCGAGGCGCGCGCGGGATCAGCCATGAGATGGGTTTACACTGTTCTAGGGCGGGTTGCAGGCTCTAGAAGACGGCGCTGGTGGCGGCGGGTGCCGGGGACATCCGGA
>CAYVJQ010000214.1:0-5719 GCA_964451725.1 uncultured Nannocystaceae bacterium
GTCCGTCCCGTCCCGTCCCGTCCCGTCCCGTCCCGTCCCGTCCCGTCCCGTCCCGTAGCGAGGGCTTCGTGGACCCCGTCGATCACGATCCTGTCCATATTGTGATGGGGGGGTCGTCGACCACGGAGCCGACTTCTCTGAGAGTTTTATTCGACTGACTAAACTAACCAGAGGGAGGTCAGGTGTGTTCAAGTCTCTAGCCTATGGATGGCCAAATACCCACACAACGCACAAGGGGCGGGGTCGCGCCGGACCCCGCGGTCGCGGTGCTATGTTGGCGGCCGTGCTCCCTTGCAGCCAGTGCCGTCGCCACCTCCTCGCTACAGAGACACGTTGCCCATTTTGCGGCGACACACCTCGCAAAATCGGCTCGCCCCTGAGCGCGAAGCTCGGGATGGCCCTCGCCGCGACCGTGATGTTCATCGGAGCCAGCGCCTGCGACAAACCCACGGCAGACATCAGCGAGCCTCGGGACGCGCCGAATACCAATACCGCTGAACCCGCGACGGCTCCGGCCTCCTCTGCCGACGGCGGGTCCAAGGCCGGCACCGCGGCGTCGTCGGTCGGGGACTCGAGCGCCATCCCCGTCGACGTCTATGCGGGCCCCGACGCCTATGACCTCGATGAGCCCGAGCCCGAGCTCGAGCCCGTGGCGCCGACCGTGGCTTGTGAGACCAACGACGACTGTGAACAAGGCGAAGCCTGCGCGGACGGTCGGTGTTCGCCCGCTTGAGCGCTCGCTTCTCGAGCGATCAATTCGAAGTGAAGCCGGGCGGCATCGGGCGTCACTTCTTCGACGGCCCCCGGGCAGCGCGCCTCGACGGCGATGGCTTCAGGACTGGGCAGGGTCGCGCCGTCGGACGCGGCTGGCGGCCAGTCCAAGCATGAGCAGGCCCAGCAGCGGTCGCGGCCAGGGCCCCTCGGACCCTCGGGCTCCGCTGCTGCAGCTACAACCGTTGTCGTCGCCGCCGTCCTTGTCGCCATCACCCACACCATCACCGCTGTCGCTTCCTCCACCGTCGCCTGGGGGCTCTGCGGGCGGGGGCTGATCCGTAAATTCATAGGCGCCGACGTCGGGGGCCTGGGGATCCCGGCTGACGCCGTCCCGATCTTGCTCGCTCCACTCGGTCGCAGAAACACCCACGTCGCCCGCGAGTGAGGCCTCGAGCAGATGAAAGTCCCCGGCGCCCGGATCGACGAACCCGAGCTCGGCGATCTGCATCTGCGTGATGTTGCCTTGGCCATCCCAATCGACCTCCGCACCGACCCCGAGGTCGCCGTCTCCCGACTCGAGGATGAGGTTGTTCCACACCAGGTTGTCGGCGATCTGGGATCCGAAGATGGCGAGCCCCCAGCCTCCCGAGCGCAACACCGTGTTGTGCACAAACACGTAGCGCGAGCCCGCGAAGTCGGCGTCGTCGCGATCGTTGGCGTAGATGCCCGAGCCCTGGAAGTCGACGACGAGGTTGTCGTGGACGGTGGTGTCGGCGGCCTGGAGGATGAAAATTCCGTTGGTCGGTCCGCGCTCGAGCCGGTTCGCCCAGATCTCACAGCGCGAGCCCCCACCGATCTGCATGCCCTGCTGTTGATACTCGACACCCTCGAGCCCGACGTCCCGAATGGTGTTCGCCCACACGCGGCAGTCGACGGGGGAGACCCCGACCTGCATGCCGTCCCAGCCCGTGTCCTCGATCAGGTTGTGGTGGATGTCCACGCCGTGGTGCTCGTGCGGGTACAAGACCGTGGGTTGACCCTCGCACTGGAACTCGCGCCCGCCGTAGCCGGTGCTGCCGAAGTAGATGCCCTCTCCGCCCGTGTCGTGGATCCAGTGGTGGTGGACCCGGGTGTCGTACTGGACGAAGTTGCCCAGGTTGGCGGATCCGTCGCAGGTCGACTCGGTCTTGAGGCTGAACCCGGCGAAGCCGCTGTCCAAGACCTCGAAGTGGTCGAGCTCGTAGTCGCTGCTGAGCCCACCGACCGCGACCCCGCTGGCGGAGTAGTCCGGGCCGGTCCGGGTCGCCCGGACGTAGAACCCGTACTCGTGAGCCGGATCGCCTGCGCCGCTGATTTTGAAGTAGCGGGAGCCGTCGACCGTGAGCCCGTAGCCCCGGTCCGGGTTGTCGATCGTGACCCGGCCCTCGCAATTGCGAATCTCGATCCAGGCTTCGCTGGTGCCGACGAAGTCGTAGAGCCGCAGAAACTCCCGGTCCCCGCCGCGCACACAGACGCTGTCTCCCGGGGACACCCCGAGCGCCGATCCGTCGGCCGTCTCGGTCCCGGGTTCGATGACGTAGTCGCAGTCGCACTCACCCGCGGCGTGGGCGGCCGCGGGTGCCGCCAGTGCTGCCACGCCGAAGATGGTGGCGGTGCCGAGTCGGGAAACGAGGGGGCGCATAGGCCATCTTAGCGGCTGAGAAGGGGGACCGGAGGCGTGCTGCTGGGACGGGGGAGTCACGGCTCGAGTGGTCGATTCGAGACGCCCATTCATGTCGTCTTCGGGCACATTGCTGCCACTGTCCCCACCGGTGTGCGCAGTTGCCGAGCGGGTCCCGGAGGCGCCCGGGGCCGTCGTGGAGACCGCTGGATGCCCGATCTGCGACATTTTGGCACATCGCCTTCGACGGGCCGTCCCGGCGGCCTGGGGATGGCTTCTCCACCGGGTTGGCTTCGGTCTTGGGATCCGTTAGAAGGGCTGGCGGCTCCCAGGGAGCCCCAAACGAGAAATCACCATGCGCAACATCCGAGTTTTGACCAGCACCGCCCTCGCCTTCGCGCTCTGCCTCACCGCATGTGACGGTGACAAGAAGGACGACAAGAAGAAGGACGACAAGAAGGCCGACAAGGCCGACGACAAGGCCGACGACAAGAAGGCCGACGACAAGGTCGAAGAGGCCGCCCCCGAGAAGCCCGCCGCCCCCGTGGTCGAGGTTTCCGAGGACATGAAAAACTTCATGGCCAAGTTCGACGGCACCGACGCCGCCGTCACGGCCGCGCTCAAGGAGTTCGGTTCGGGTGAGACCATCACCGACGACGACATGGGCATGTACACGCTCAGCGACCCCAAGGTCGTGGCCAACACCGGCGACTGCTTCACCATGGAGGCCGGTGCCGGAATGACCGTGCGGACCTACGAGGTCTGCTGGGCCGACGGCAAGATCAACAAGATCGAAGACAAGGGCATGCGCTAGCGAATCGCTGCCAGTCTCGACCAGCTCGAATCAAATCGAGCGAGAGAGACGCCCACGGCCTAGGCCGTGGGCGTTTTGCTTTAAGCGAAAACCAGCCGGTTGATCGGGTGCTCCCCGTGGGGAGCTCGGTGTCCGCTCGACCCCACGGAAGCGACTTCGCCGCCACGCTCTTGTCCAGTGAGAAAATCCCCGGCCTGCTGGACGAGGTCTACTCGCACATGTCGACGGGCTCGGCCTCACACCAGTTCCAGTCGCACTCGTCCCATTCTCCTCCGCCCCAGTCCTCGGGGGGCTCGACCGGGTAGCCGCAGACCTCACCTCGGTGCAGCTGCCCATTTGGAGTACGGTCTCCGGTGGAGACGCGGACGAATCCGAGCTCGAGGGGTTCACACTCCGACGAGTACTCGAGGAACCACTCCTCGATGACAATCGCGTCTGGGTGGGGTGGGGCACCCTCGGGGGACTTCATCGAGATAGAGTTTGGTCCGGTGGCGCTCCAGACCAGTTCCCATGAGACCCGCACGTCTGGCGAACAGTCAAAGTCGCGTTCGACCAGAACCCGATGGTCGTCGAAGAACCTGAACCGGGTCACAGGTCCATCATAGCTGCCTCCAACCACGTGGTTGGAGTACACGTCAAAGAGCCACTCGGGGGGCTCAGGGTCTTCATCGGCGATCCGGTGACAACCAAAGCTGAGGGTGAGTGCGAGCAGGGTTCCAATCGGGAGCATGGTGTTCATGGCATGGATTCGTCGACACGGATGGAGGTGACTAAGGGCGGCTGTCCTTGGGCGGAGAGCAAGAATAGCATGTAGTATCTAGTGGCTTGGGTCTGGAGCCCTACTGGCCATGCTGTCGAGCTGCAGCGGATGCCCTATGAGTCCTGAGCCCAACCTGGATGAAGTGACCAGAGAGCTCCTGTAATGTTTGTTGAATCGGAGTTGGTTTAGTCGACCCAATGGCCCCCGAAACAGATCAGGGTAACGGTGGTCCCGGGCGTCAAATACCTGAAAACTCGTCAACCAGGTGACGGGGTAGCCGTCAGTGAGTGGCTCGAACGGGTAGCGATCTCGGCGTCTAGTTAGATGGCGTCTAGTCGCACATGTCGATGGGCTCGGTTTCACACCAGCTCCACCCGCACTCGTCCCATTCTCCTCCGCCCCAGTCCTCGGGAGGCTCGACTGGCTGGCCGCAGACCTCACCTCGGTGTAGCTGTCCATGCGGGATACGGTCTCCTGTGGCGACTTGGACGAAGCCGAGTTCAAGGGGCTCACACTCTGACGAGTACTCGAGGAACCACTCCTCGATCAGACTCGAGTCTGGGTGAGGAGGATCTCCCTCACGGGGTTTCAGCGACAGCGAGTTGGGTCCGGTGACGGCCCAGACCAACTCCCAGGAGCTCTGAAGGTCGGGCGAGCAGATTCCGTCTCGCTCGACCAGGACCCGGTGGTCCTCGAACAACCGGTAACGGGTGACAGCTCCGTCGTAGTCGCTGCCGACCTCATGGGTCGAATACACGTCGAAGATCCACGCCGGGGGCTCGGGGTCCTCATCGGCGATCCGGTGACAGCCGAAGCTGAGGGTGAGCGCAAGCAGGGTTCCAATCGGGAGCAGGGTGTTCATGGCATGGCATCGCCGACGCGGATGTAGGCACCAGCATCTTGTGGAGCGTGGTGCCGCAACGCCGGAGCACACGAGGAGCAGATGGAGTCGCTGTGCCAGATGGCGTGACACGCGCATGTCGGCCTGGCTACTCGCAGACATCGACGGGTTCGGTTTCACACCAGTTCCAGTCGCACTCGTCCCATTGTCCTCTGCCCCAGTCCTCGGGGGGCTCGACTGCATGGCCGCAGACTTCACCACGGTGAAGCTGTCCCAGTGAAAGGTCTTCTCCAGTCGAGACTTGGATGAAACCGAGCTCGACAGGCTCGCATTCTGACGAGTACTTCAACCACCACTCCGACACGAAACTGGAATCTGGGTTCGCAGCTGCCCCTTCTGGGGACTTCATGGCGATGGCGTTGGGTCCAGTCGCTTCCCACTCCAACTCCCATGTGTGCTCGATACCGCTGGAACAGACGAAGTCGCGCTCGACCACCACACGATGGTCGTCAAAGAGCCTGAAACGGGTCACCGATCCGTCGTAAGTGCTACCCACTTCTCGGTCGGAATACACGTCAAAAAGCCACTTGGGTGGCTCGGGATCCTCGTCGGCGATCCGGTGACAGCCGAAGCTGAGGCCGAGCGCAAGCAGGGTTCCGATCGAGAGCAGGGTGTTCATGGCATGGCTTCGCCGACGCGGATGTAGGTGGCGATGGGAGTCATGGGGGAGTCCACTCACGAGCCAATCCTGATCGCCAATGGTGAATGTACCTACTAAGCAGATGTTGTGCCAATGAAGTAGGTTCTATAGAACCTGCGCTCTGATGGGGGGCAGAGTGGCCTCGGGCGTCAAACACCTAAAACTCGTCATCCAGGTGACGGGGTTGCCGTCGGCCAGCGGCTCGAACAGGTTGTGATCTCGGCGCCTAG
>CAYVJQ010000215.1:0-1822 GCA_964451725.1 uncultured Nannocystaceae bacterium
CTAGGGATTCTGTGTGTCCTGATATATGTTCTGAGGTCAAAAACCGACTCTCGCAGCACGGAATCTCCAGATGATTTCGAGACCTCACGATCATCGAATGCCTCGTCGTCAGAGGACGTAGATTCCGATCCCGCGCCGCCTCCACCCTCCCGTGGTGACGACCGAATCATGGTCGTCGATGTCGATGTCGATGTCGGGGAGCAGCTCTTGATCTCCGTGAAGCCCGACATGCCGCGAGATGACGCAGAACCGACTTCTTCGCCATTCAGCCCCGAGTTCGAAGAGCAGCTGTTCCTCGCTGCTCGATTCAATGGCAGCCCAGAGGAGTCGTGTCTCCAGTGGAGTCGCATCTTGCCCCTGTCCCTTCGAGACAAGGCGAATAAAAAGGAACGATCGCTCGGTTTATTCAACGTCATCAAAGCATGCTCAAACGAAGGTGGGATAGGTGAAAACGAGCTGCGCCTGGCCAATGAATCACTTCATCGATTTCGTGAGCTCGCCACTTCGACAGAGGAGGTTGTTCGCAAGGTCGAGGGAGAGCTAGGGATCGATGAGGAGCGCGCCTACATCCTGTTCGTCGATGTTCATCCTCCAGATACCGAGGTGTCCCTCGATGGTGTCGCGGCATGCGCGGAACCCTGCGCCCTGGCGATTCCCTTGGACGGCGAAGCGCATCTCATGGGGTTCAAACATGCAGGATCCGAGGCTCGACTGACCTGGCGGCCAAGCTCTCTCGATGCACCACCTCCCACTTTACCCACCCTGCCCTAATACAGCAGGGTCTCGTGGGGAGATCCAACATCGGCGAGTACGAGTAACAGCAATTCGATGTTGGTGTGCGCCCGATGCGGCCGCGCAAAACTCGACGTCAGCCCCGACGGCCAGCGCGTAGCCGAGCCGTGAGGCCAAACGTGTCGGGGCCTGTCGTCGTCGAGCAGCCCGTCTATCCGAACGGGTCGGCCAGCTCCGGGTTGGTCAAGAAGGTGTCATCAGTGAGGCTGTGTAAAAACGCGATGAGATCCGTGCGCTCCTGCTCGGTGAGCTCAAACCCCGAGACCAGCCCGCTCTTGTTGGGGTTTGCGCGGCCGTCCCCCGGCCAGGTTTCGTCTTCGGGGATCACGCGCCCGCCGGCCGCATAGATGTCGACGACTTCGCCGAGGGTCTCGACGCTGCCGTCGTGCATATAGGGGCCGGTCACCGCCACGTTGCGCAGCGTCGGCGGGCGAAACCGGCCCATGTCACCGGCCTCGAAGGTGAACTCGTACAACCCCGCGTTGCCGGGTGGGTAGCTGCCGGCACCATCGATGTTGTACAGGCCCGTGTTCTGAAACGCGTTTTGCGTAAATGTAGTGTTGGTGTGGGTGGTCGCCAATGAGAAGTTGAAGCTCCCATGGCAGTGGTGACACTCGAGCTCTTCGGAGAAGAACAACTCGGCGCCGCGGACCGCCGACTCGCTGATCGCGTTCGAGTCGCCGCTACGGTAGCGGTCATAGGGCGAGTCGCCCGAGATCAACACCCGGACAAAACTGGCGAGGGCCTTGACGATGCTATCGAATCCAACCGGATCGCTGTGATCCGGAAACGCGGCCTCGAAAAGATCCAGATAGAGCGCATCTTGTTTGAATCGAGCCAGGACCTCGTCTTCGTGGCCGGTGATCCCCAGCTCGACCGGGAACTCGCCAAACATCGGAATCAGGATCTGCTGCTCGAGCTGATCGAGGTTGGGGTTGGCCCAGGTCAGCTTGGAGGTGTACGCAGAGTTGGTCAGCCCCAGCGAGTTGCGCACCAGCGGCTCGCCGGTCGAGCCTTCGGGGGTGACGAG
>CAYVJQ010000215.1:1922-5656 GCA_964451725.1 uncultured Nannocystaceae bacterium
CGAGCCCAGACATGAACATGGCCGCAGCGGCCCGCCGTGTGGCTATTCGTCGCATCAGGTTACTCGATGCGGAACAGCAATTGATCCGAACAATCGCTCAGGCATGCACCGGTGGCCAAGTCGAGGCCGAGCTGGGGAAACAGTTCGGCACACTCGGGATCATCCAGCCCGCTCATGCAGCCGGGCGCGGTCATCGGTGTATTTTTGCCGACGTCGACATCCGCGAGCATCGCACCCACATCCAAGACGATTGTCTGGCTGGCGTGGTCGAACACGGGCAGCTCGATCGTCAGGCGGTTGGAGCGAAGGCAGATTTCCTCGGGCGGCTGCTCGGGGGTGCCGGAGCTGCAGCCGGTGCTGCCCTGATGCCACAGCCAGGCGTTGTCGGCGGGGTCGTCGTTGCGTAGGTCGATGCGCGCAAATTTGTAGCCGCCCTGCCAGGTCCAGAACATCGAGGGCAAGTTGAGGGGCGAGGGGGCGTTGGCGACGTCTTGATGGTTGAGCTCGAAGGGCACACCGAGCGTGAAGCGGACGCCGCTGTAGTCCCCGGCTGGCACCGTGCCGATGACCGCGTGGTTGAGTTCAGTGGTGCCGCCGTCCTGGCAGGCCGCGCTGCCATCTTCGAAGTCGAGCAGGGCGAGATCCTGATATTGCCACAACCCGTCTTGTTCGAGCGTGAGCGCGGTGGCGTCGCCGTTGGCGTCGAGTAGCTCGATCCCGGACACGAAGAAGCGTAGATCTTGGATCTCGACGGTCGTAGCCTGGCTGCCGACACCATCATAGGTCTGGCCACAGGCGGCTGGTCGATCCCCCACCGAAGCGCCGAAGCTCAGCGAGATCTGGAGATTGTCCTGCGATGTGTCCCCGTCACCATCGCCGTCACCATCGCTTGTGTCGTCGTCACTGTGGTCATCGGCCGGTGTGTCATCGGCGCATGCAGGTGCACACAGCAGCAACACAAACGCGGGCGCGAACAAACGAGCTTGGGTGGTTAGAAAGTGATGGAGCATCGTGGCTCATTATACTTGCATCTGCGCGGCCCCTGACGCGGCCGAATGTCTCAGTGTGACCATCGGTCGAGATCGCGGGGACTACGCGAAGCAATCCTAAACAAATGTTGTCACAATGGCGACTTCACCCTGCAGCTACCGCGCAACTTGTGCGGAGTTGGCCACATTGCTGGCTTCGGCGTCGATACATGGTTCGAGCTCAGCACCCGACGCGGCCGCACAGATCTCGAGCAAAGCACCGCTTTGTCGGGCTTCAGGTCCCATCGATGACCCAGATGCTGACCAAACCGATGGAGGCCGGACCGGACCAGGGAAGTGGGCTCGCCTGGGGGTGGGACCCGCATTGCGACAGCGCAACAAGACCGAGGCTCGAATCAGTCCGAGCTCCGGTGAGCCGGACGGCCCGGTCCCTTGGAGGACCCGGGACCGGTTCCCTCATCTTATTACATGCGACCCCTGAGCATCCCATGCCAGTACATCTTGGGCAGGCCGTAGGCCTTGAGCGCATACATGCTGTACCGCTCCTTCGTCTGATCAAAGTCGAAGGTCTCATCCGGCACCCCATCATAGACAAACTCTGCCAAGATACAGGTCCCGTAACCCGTGATCAGCGGGCACGAGGCATACCCGTCATAGGCCCCCGTAGCGGCCTTGTGGGCCCGCACCGCCAGCAGGTTTTGAACCAGCACAGGAGCCTGTTTCCGGATCGCTGCCCCGGTCTTGGAACAGGGCAAACTCGAGCAATCCCCGAGCGAAAACACGTTCGGGAAGCGCAAATGCCGTAGCGTGTATTTGTCGACATCGACCCACCCCCCGTCGTTGGCCAACTCGCTCGAGGCGATGAACGCGGGGCTCGATTGAGGCGGCGTCACGTGGATCATGTCGTAGCTCATGACCACTTCCTCTTTGGTATCGAGGTGCTCAAAGACAGCCCGCTTGGCCTCGGCATCGATAGCCAGCAGGTTGTGCCGAAACGCGGTCTCAATCTTGCGATCCTCGATGATCTTCTCGAGCGGCGCCCGGTACCTGGCGACCCCGAAGATGCTGGCCCCGGCGGCCGCATAGACCACGGTCGACTTGTCGCGCACGCCCTGACGTCGGAAGGCATGCTCGGCGAGGTACATGATCTTTTGTGGAGCACCGGCACACTTGATGGGCGTGGCCGGATAGGTGAACACGGCCCGCCCGCCCTTGAAGTTCTGGATCGCGCGCCAGGTCCCCTCCACGGTCTCGTAGGAGTAGTTGCTGCACACACTCCCATCCCCGAGCGCGGCCTCGAGCCCTTCGACGGCGCCCCAGTTGATCTGGATGCCGGCTGCGACGACCAAATACTCGTACTCGACCACCTCGCCACCCGCGAGCGTGACCCGGTTCTGCCCGGGGTCGAAGCTCGCAACCTTGTCTCGAATCCAGGTCGCGCCATCGGGGATGTAGGCCGCCTCGTCGCGCTGGGTGACTTCCTTGGGAAACACCCCTGCGCCGACCAATGTCCACAGCGGCTGGTAGTAGTGCTGCTCGGAGGGCTCGATGATGGCGACCTCGGGCGGGTTGGGCTCGTTGCGCAGACGGGCGGCCACGCTGAGACCGGCGGTCCCTCCACCCACGATCAAGACTTCGTATTTTTTGTTCATCTAGCGCTTCTCCTCGGTGCTCGCGGGCAGGCGGCCTGGGCCGCTGGTGTGGGTGACGGGTTTGGATTCGAGCTGGCTGCCGAACTGGCGGGCGACGGCCAGGGCGAAGCCGATAGCCCGCTTGGTGTGTGGGTCTCTCAACGCCGCGAGGGCTCCGAGCGGACCCACGGCGCGCTCGGGCTGGGCCACGGCCACGGCCACGGCGTTCGCGGTCTTCTCGAGCACGGCCAGGTGCTCCGGGGCCAGGGCGGCGCGGAGCGAAGTCTGGGTGCCCTCACCCGACAGCAGCTTCAAGACCACGAACAGGGCCTCGGCCAGATCCGGGAGCACCCGCGCGAGATCGATGCCCTCTCGGGCAGCGCGGGCGGCGAATTCATCGAAGGTGTCTCCGAGCACTGCGATCAGCCCAGGTGCGGCCTCGGCCGCATCGAGCAAGCCACGCAGGCGGTCCAGGGTCTGGGGACGCGTGATCCGTTCGAGAGTCGCCAGACTCGCCAGGATCCGGGCGTCGGCGTCTCCCATGTCTGCGGCGACCTCGTCGAAGGTATCGCCGGCGACCGCGACCAGACCAGGCGCGAGCTCCAGCAGGGGATCGAGGCGGCTGAGGCGTCGCTCGATACGGTCGAGCTTGGCCTCGATCCGCTCGAGGGCGCTCGCCGGTGGAGCTCCTCCTCCTGGAGTTGAAGCTGGGACGAAGGGTCCCGCCCGAGGTGGCGAGGGGGTCGGAGGTGGAGTCTTGGGCAAGGTCATGGCGGTGCGGTGAATCCTCTCGCTGATCAGCAATAGTCATCAGCAAGTTTTGGTCCAGAATCTGGCGAGACTGCGAGGGGCTCGAGGGGACGTCTGCGTGCGCTCCCAGGTCACGCGCTCCAGAGCTCGCGGCTTCTGCTGTCGAACGACCACAAAGCCGAGCGCCGCCCACGTTCCGAATTGCAACAGATGTTGGAACACCCCGCACGAACGCTCGCATGGGTGTGTTTTTTGGGTCGACACCTACAATGTGGGATAGCGCATGGACTGCCCCTGAGATCACCGTGTTGCGCCGCTTCTCCTCGCTGTTCGCCGTCTTCCTGCTCTCGGGGCTGCTCGCCCG
>CAYVJQ010000216.1:0-1663 GCA_964451725.1 uncultured Nannocystaceae bacterium
GCGTCGAGCAGGCTCTGGGGCAGCTTCGGTCTACCGTCCTCGGGCACGGGACAGGCTACCAGAGCGACCCTCGCTCATGCCACGAAAGCACCGCACCGCGCGGTATTGGTACACCCCATGGACAACGCCGCAGCCTCCCGACTCCGATCGGGCTTGACCCGGGGGTTGGGGCCCGCACGAACATCCACCTGTCCCCTGAGCGAAACACCGCGACGACCCGTTCCCTTCAACGTCCACACTCCACATCACATCGAACTCTCATTGCATCAAGCCACTCCCCCGCCCTCTTTCTCGAGCAGTTTCATGTCCTACGAATCCAGGGCGCCGAATACCGGTGGTATAGAACCCGAGAGTGGCCAAGAACAACAACCTGCCGCAGAAGACGCAGTCAAAAGACGACGTTGATGCAGTTGATGCATACGAGAGCACCTACATGGGTGGGGAGCCCGCGTTGTTTCGTGACAAGGCGCATGCAAACTGGCGCGCGCCTACCTACGCCGGCACAATGGCCGTGTCCATCACGTTGTGGTCTGCGACTCATGGTTTGGGCCTCGGTCTGGGCCTCGCCCTCGGTGGGGGCGTCGCGTTGCTCGGCCTGGTCTTTGCCGTCGTTCGTGTGAAAGTGACAAGCGAGTTCGTCGATGTCCATTATGGGATCTTCGGTCCAAAGATCCCCCTCTCCGCGATCGAGTCCGTCGAGGCTGTCGTGCATGACTACACGAGCCCTCTTCGTTGGGGAATCTCCCCCTTGGGACGGGGCAAGTGGCTCCATTCGATCTCCGGCGACAAGGGCCGAGCCGTTAAAATCGTCTGGAGAACGAGCTCGGGAAAGACGAGAACCCATTACATCGGCAGCCACAACCACGAGGAGCTCGCGGCGTCCATCCAAGCTGCGAGCGCAGCGCAGCGCGCTGACACAGAACCCAAAAAACTCGGAGCGGGTGCCCCCCCCGAGCAGCCTTGACCCAGGTGCTGCTCGGGAGAGGCCCCGCGGTCCCGCAGCCCCAGAGTTTTTCCCACCAAGAAATTTTCTTCGCCCCACCTGTCACAGGATCGCGGCCCCACCCGTCGCCCCTTTGATGTCACAGCCACACGAATCGAAGGCCCCCGCGCGCATCGCCCTTGCCGAGCCCCGCGGCCTGTTTCAGCGCGCCATCTTCTGGTTCGTCGCCCGCGAGTTCGGGCGCACGCCTCGATCCATGCGTGTGGGCGCTCGCTGGCCCCGCCTGTTCCGGGCCACGATTTGGATGGAGCTGGCCCTCGAGGCCGGTTCGAGCATCCCCGTGCGCACCAAGAAGCTCGCCGACCTCGCCGCCGCCCGGACCATTGGCTGTCGCTACTGTATGGACATCGGCAGCTGGGTGGCCCTCAACAGCGGTGTGAAGGCCAGCGACCTCGCGGCCTTCGACGACTACGAGCGCGCGCCCTGCTTCAGCGAGAGCGAGCGGGCCGCGATCGCCCTGTCCGAGGCCATGAGCGCGACCCCGCCCGAGGTCGACGAGGCCCTCTTCGCCCGGGTCCGAGCCCACTTCAGCGAGGCCCAGATCGTCGAGCTTGCGAGCGTGGTCGCCTGGGAACAGTATCGAGCGCGGCTCAACCACACCCTGGGCCTGGCCCCCGACGGCTTCCTCGATACGGACAGCTGCCCCATGCCCCAACCCGC
>CAYVJQ010000216.1:1763-3709 GCA_964451725.1 uncultured Nannocystaceae bacterium
CCTCGCCGCCGCCCCCAAGGCCGACCCCGCCGACCACGTCGAGCTCGGCGAGTCGGTGAAGATGGCCTTTCTGGTCGTCCTCGAGCAGCTCGGACCCATCGAGCGCGCGGTGTTTCTGCTCCGCAGCGTCTTCGACCGGGACTACGACGAGATCGCAGCGGCCACCGGCAAGAGCGCCACCAACTGCCGCCAGATCTACGCCCGCGCCCGGGGTCGCATCGACGCCGCGCGCCCGCGCTTCGACGTGCCCGTGGCCGAGCACCTCGCCCTGCTGTTCCAGTTCCAGCAGGCCACCGAGGCCAACGACACCCAGGCCCTGGTCGCAGCCCTGGCCCCCGATGCGGTGTTGACCAGCGACGGCGGCGGCAAGCGACAGGCCGCCCTCAAGCCCATCCACGGCGCCGCGAAGATCGCCAAGTTCGCGCTCGGTGTCTGGCAGCTCCAGACCGGGGAGACCGAGCTCCAGACCCGGATGATCAACGGCCAGCCCGGGGCCCTGTTGTTCGTCGACGGCGAGCTCGACTCGGTGATCAGCAGTGACATCGTCGACGGCAAGATTGTCCGTATCCACATCGTGCGAAACCCCGACAAACTTCGACACCTCCAGCTCGGGTAGGCACCGGAAGTCGCACCGTCTCCCGGTGTGGACTGCGCCCGACCTGTAACCATGCAGACATGCCGACATCCCGACATGCCGTCATGCCGCTCCGAGCCGGGCAGGCCCGTCGGAAGTGGGGACACAAAGCTCGACCCCCGCCGGGTCCCGCACCGCGATAACCTCCGGCCCATGGACTTCTCGTGGTCGGACGACATCCGTGAGCGCTTCGAGGCGACCCTCGAGTTCTCGAGTCGGGCCCTCAACGACGGGCTCAGCGAGCGCCTCGCCCTCGAGCGTTTCCCCCGCTCCGAGTGGGACGCCTGCGGCGAGTTCGGCCTCCTCGGTCTGTGTGTGCCCGAGGCCTACGGCGGCTCCGGGCTCAGCTGTCTCGACGCCGCCTATCTCACCGAGGCCTTCGGTCTGGGCTGCCGCGACATGGGCCTGGTGTTCTCGGCCTCCGCCCATCAGTACGCCTGCCTGGCGCCGATCGTCGCCAGCGGCTGCGAGGCCCTCAAGACCGAGCTGCTCCCCGACCTCACCGCCGGTCGGCTCGTCGCCGCCAACGCCATGACCGAGGCCGAGGCCGGCTCGGACAGCTCGGCCCTCCAGACCACCGCGACCCGCGATGGCGAGCGCTACCTGCTCAACGGCGCCAAGAGCTACGTCACCAACGGCCCGGTCGCGGACGTGTTTTTGGTCTACGCCACCGTCGACCGCAGCTGGGGTTTCATGGGCATCACCGCCTTCGTCGTCGACAGCGACACGCCCGGGCTCACCGTCGGCCGCCCGTTCTCCAAGATGGGCCTCGAGAGCTCACCGATCAGCTCCCTGTACCTGGAGGACTGCGCCGTCCCGGTCTCGCGGCGCCTGGGCGAAGAGGGCAAGGGCGCCGAGATCTTCGCCGACTCCATGCACTGGGAGCGGGGCTGCCTGTTCGCCGCCTACCTGGGCCTCATGCAGCGCAACCTCGACCGGGCCGTGATCTACGCCAAGTCGCGCCGCCAGTTTCGCAAGCCGATCGGCAGCTTCCAGGCCATCAGCCACAAGATCGCCGACATGAGCCTGCGCCTCGAGTCGGCGCGCATGCTCCTGTACCGGGCCTGCTGGCTGCGCGATCAGGGCGAGGTCGCAACGGCTGCGCTGGCCATGTCCAAGGTCGCCGTCAGCGAGGCCGCCGTCGCCTCGAGCCTCGACCTCATCCAGATCTTCGGGGGCATCGGCTACACCCGGGAGGCCCAGGTCGAGCGCGGGCTCCGGGACAGCATCGCCGCGACCTTGTTCTCGGGCACCTCCGAGATCCAGCGCAACCTGATCGCCAAGGAGCTCGGGCTTTGAGTGGCCGGTCCCG
>CAYVJQ010000216.1:3809-5523 GCA_964451725.1 uncultured Nannocystaceae bacterium
CGACCTGCTCCACGACCTGCTCATAGGCACCGCCGCCCGCAGCCCCCACAGCCCCGCCCTGCGCGGTCCCGATGGTGCGGCGACCTACGCCGAGCTCGACGCCCTCACAGCCGCCCTGGTCCTGCGGCTGCGCGCCATGGGGGTCGAGCCCGGCGACCGGGTCGGCCTGTGGCTCGACAAGTCGGTCCTCATGGTCGCGGCCATGCAGGCCTGCCTGCGCCTGGGCGCCGCCTATGTCCCCCTCGACCCACTCAGCCCCGCACCGCGGGTGGCGACTATCTGCGCGGACGCGAATTTGAAGCTGCTGGTGTGTACGCCCGCGCGGGTGCTCATCCTCGAGAGCGCGACCCAGGCCGACACCACAGAGAAGCGCGAGCGACTGGTCTTGGCGCTCGAGCCCGGCGAGGACGCGTGGCGAGCTGTCCTGGGCGAGCGAGAGGACGCGCTCGCGGACCGATGCTCGGACTCCCCATCGGACTCCGTCGAGCATCGGGGCCACCCCGACGCGCTCGCCTACATCCTCTACACCTCCGGCTCTACCGGCGTGCCCAAGGGTGTCTGCATCAGCCACCGCAACGCCCGGGCGTTCATCGACTGGGCCGTCGCCGCGCTCGAGCTCCAGACCGGCGACCGGCTCTCGAGCCACGCCCCCTTTCACTTCGACCTGTCTGTGCTCGACCTCTACGGCGCCCTCTCGGTCGGCGCCGAGCTGTGCCTGCTCAGCCACGCCGCCGCCCACTCGCCCACGCGCCTGGTCGACTATGGCGCCCGCGAACAGATCAGCGTCTGGTACTCGGTCCCCTCCGCCCTGATCTTGATGATGCAGCGCGGGGGCCTTCGCGCACAGCCCCAGTGGCGGCCGCGGGTGGTCTGCTTCGCGGGTGAGCCCTTCCCCATCGCCCAGCTCCGCGCCCTGCGGGAGCACTGGCCTCACGCGCGCCTGTTCAACCTCTACGGCCCCACCGAGACCAACGTCTGCGCCGCCTACGAAGTCGGGGCCACCATCCCCAGCGACCGGACCCTCCCCCTGCCCATCGGCGTGGCCTGCAGCGGCGCGCGCCTGTGGGTGGAGACCGAGCCCGGCGTGCCCGCCCCCGCCGGCGAACCCGGCGAGCTGATCGTCGAGGGGCCCACGGTGATGCTCGGCTACTGGGGCCGCCCCCCACAGTGCGGGCCCTACCGCAGCGGCGACCTGGTTCGCCGCGACGCCGACGGCCAACTCGAGTTCCTCGGCCGCCGAGACCACATGGTCAAAGTCCGGGGTCACCGGATCGAGCTCGGTGAGATCGAGGCCACCCTGGGGACTCATCCCGCGCTCGCCGAGGTCGCTGTGATCGTCGACGGGGAGGGCCTCGACGCCAAGCTGGTCGCGTTCTTCACCACCTGCGGCGAGCCGGGCATGGCGGGCGACAAGCCCCCCTCCCTGCTCGCCCTCAAGCGCCTGTGTGCCACACGGCTCCCGCCCTATATGGTCATCGATCGCGCCCGTGTGCTCGAGGCGATCGACCGCACCCGCAACGGCAAAGTCGATCGCCGAGCCTTGGCCGGACGTCTCCGCGACTCCTGAGCTGCGGCGGCGCCCTGATCATCGCTGGCAGAGTCGCCCCCGAGCGTGGGATGGTGGCTGGGCCCCGATGTCCGAGCACCCCCACCGGCCGACCGAGACCCCCGACCCAGTCGGCCGGTCCACGGGCTCCGGCCCTCCCTTCGGCGC
>CAYVJQ010000217.1:0-5453 GCA_964451725.1 uncultured Nannocystaceae bacterium
CCCCCTCTGGGTCCTGGTGTACACCTTGGCCCGTGTCCGACTTCGACTTCGATCTGTTCACCATCGGCGCGGGTTCTGGAGGCGTAGCCGCCAGTCGGCGCGCGGGCGAGTACGGGGCCAAGATCGCCATCTGCGAGGCCTCGCGCGTGGGCGGCACCTGCGTCATGCGGGGCTGCGTGCCCAAGAAATTGATGGTCTACGCGAGCGCCTACGCGGCCCACTTCGCCGACGCGGCGGGCTTCGGGTGGGAGCTGGACCCGCCGCGCCTCGACTGGGGCCGCCTGATGGCCGCCAAGGCCGATGAGCTCGACCGCCTCGAGAGCATCTACCGCCGGATGCTGCGCGACTCCAACGTCGAGCTCATCGAGGGCCACGGGACCATCATCGATCCCCACACAGTGGAGGTCGCAGGCCAGCGCTACACCGCAAAACACATCTTGATAGCGACCGGCGGGTGGCCGTCCCGGCCCCAGCTCCCGGGCATCGAGCACAGCATCACCTCCAACGAGGCCCTGACTCTCGAGCACCTGCCCGAGCGCCTGACCGTGGTCGGTGGCGGCTACATCGGGGTCGAGTTCGCCAGCATCTACAACGCCGCGGGCTCCAAAGTCACCATGCTCTTGCGCGGCGACAACCCGCTGCGGGGCTTCGACAACGAGATCCGTGAGCGCCTCACCGACGAGCTTCGGGCGCGTGGGATCGACATCCAGACCGAGGTCAACGTGCGCAGCATCGACCGCCTGCCCGACGGTTCCCTGAGCTTGATGCTCGACCACGTCCAGACCCACGAGACCGATCAGCTCCTCTACGCCACCGGCAGGCGGCCGGCCACGGCCAAGCTCGGCCTGGAGACGGTCGGCGTCGGCACCGAGAATGGAGCGATCGTCGTCGACGCGCAGAACCGGACCTCGGTGCCGAGTATCTTTGCGATCGGTGATGTCACCGACAAGATCAACTTGACCCCGGTAGCGATCACCGAGGGCCGGGCCTTCGCCGAGACCACCTTCAACGCCAACCCGACCCCGGTCGATCGCCGCTTCATCCCGACCGCGGTGTTTTCACAGCCGCCAGTGGCCACGGTCGGTCTGAGTGAAGAGGCTGCGCGCGCACAACACGGCGAAGTGAATATCTTCTGCACCCGGTTTCGCCCTATGAAGGCGACGATCTCAGGGCGCGAGGAGCGGATCACGTGCAAATTGGTGGTCGACGCCGAGACCGATCGCGTGTTGGGAGCTCACATGGTGGGCGACGACGCACCCGAGATCATCCAGGGCCTGGCGATCGCCATCAAGTGTGGGGCGACAAAGGGAGATTTCGACGCAACGGTCGGGATTCACCCCTCTGCGGCCGAAGAGTTCGTGACCATGCGTCGACCCGTCGAGGATTGATCGCCGATCGCAACGGCTGTTGCCAATCGAGTGTTCAGCACATCTACGTAGGGCTGAGGCGAGACTGTGGCACTAGGGAGGACGCGCAGTCTCGCCCGTCACTGGCGAGGCCGGCACAAAGGGCGCAAACTAATCCAGTCGCGCCCCAGCCTCGCCCCGCGACCTACTTCACACACTTCACCTCCTTGCCGAGGACTTTTTGCCATGACGATCCTTGACCGCCCCGCCTCGATTTTCTCTCTTTCTCTGATCTCGAGCGCAACGCTCATTCTCGCCCTCAGCGGCTGCCAGGATGATGGCGGCGTGGACGAGGGCGCCACCAGCTTCACCACGGCCGAGACCGACGACGACATCGGCGTCACCACCGACGACGACGAGACTGAGACCGGCTCGGGCTCGAGCACCACCGACTCGGACACCACCGGTACGGAAACCGACTCGGACACCACCGGCACAGACACCGACTCGGGCACCACCGAGACCACCGGCGGCGGCCTCTGCACCCCGGGCGCGACCATGTGTGTCGACGACGCGGTCGCCGAGTGCCTCGAAGACGGCAGCGACTTCGGCGATCCGGTCCCCTGTGGCGACAACCAAGGCTGCATCGACGGCAGCTGCATCGACCTGTGCGCGCTCACGATCCTGGCCCCGAGCTCGGTCGGCTGCTCCTTCTTTGCCCAAAAGATGGACAACTACGACAACAGCGAGCCCGACTCGCTGGTGATCGGCAACGTCTCCGAGAGCTCTCAGGCCATCCTCCAGCTCTACTACATGCCCATCGGCAGCAACGTGGAGCAGCCCGTGGGCAACGCGGTGATCATCAACCCGGGCGGCGTCCAGACCTTCGAGCTCGACGAGACCGAGATCGACGGCGTGTCCATGAAGCGCCAGGGCGGCACCTATCGAGTCGAGAGCGACCTGCCCGTGGTCGCCTATCTGCACTCGCCCCTCGAGTCGATCTTCACCAACGACGCCTCGATGCTGCTCCCCGAGTACGCCCTGCGCAAGAACCACATCGTCGCCTCCTACTTTCCCTGGCTGACCAACTACTACCCCAGCTACTTCAACGTCATCGCTACCGTAGACAACACCATCGTCAGCTGGACGCCGCCGGTACAGACCAACTCGGGCGTGGGTGTGCCCCTGGTGCCCGCCAACGGTCAGGGCCAAGTGGTCATGAACCGGGGCGACAGCATGCAGGTCGTGGCCGACAACCACGTCGACGTCTCGGGCACCTACGTGACCGCGACCCAGCCGATCGTTCTGATCTCGGGCTCGGAGATCGTCAACGTCCCCGCGGGCACCAAGTACGCCGACCACATCGAGGAGCAGATGCTGCCCCTCGACTACTGGGGCGACGAGTACGTCGGTCCCCACGCCCCCACACGCGGCGGCGAGGAGTACCACTGGCGCATCTACGGCGGCGAAGACGGGACCACCGTCAGCGTGTCCCCCAACCAACCCCAGTTCCCGATCAATCTCGACCTCGGCGAGTGGCACGAGTTCGCCACCGACGACAGCGTGATCTTCACGGGTACGGGCGCGTTCATGCCGGTCCAGTACCTCGAGGGCAAGAGCGAGTCGGGCGGCGCGACCACGGGCGACCCCTCCATGTACCAGATGGTGCCCACCCAGCAGTTCCTCGACGCCTACACCTTCGCCACCGGCACCGGGTACACGGTGACCTACGTCCAGGTCATCCGTGAGCAGGGTGGTTCGCCCGTGTTCGTCGACGGTGACCAGGTCTCCGGCTTCTACACGGTCGGCAACTACGAGGTCTCGGACTGGGAGATCGACGAGGGCACCCACTTCGCCACCTCGGAGACCCCCTTCGGCATCATCAACCTCGGCTACACGGCGGCGACCTCCTACGCCTACCCCGGCGGCATGCGTCTGGCTGAGATCAACCCCCAATAGGGCTGCTCGCGCAGACGAGACAATGCCCTCCGCGCTGTGCGGGGGGCATTTTCAATTGTCGAGTCGGGTCAGGTCGAGTCGGGTCGGGACGGAGGGGGACGATGATTGCAGCGGACCCGACTTGTGGGAGACTCGGCGGATGCGAGTCGAACTGGACGCCGCCGAGGACCTGCTGGCGACGATCCTCGAGCAGCCGGCACACCTGGCCTGCGCGAACATCGAGGCGCTCACGAGTGCCCTCCACCACTGCCCCGACCCGGCGCGCCTGCGGGCGATCGCGGGCGCCCTCCCCCCGCGCCTGGGAGACGCCTCGCCCGAGCTGTGCACCCGACTCGCAGACCTGGCCTGGGCCCTGCGCGGGTACGGGCCTCGCCTCCCCGAGGATCGAGGCGAGCGCGATCCCCTGACCACGGTCGTCTGGCTGCGGCTCGAGCTGGCCGCCAGCACAGAGAGCTGCGCCCCTACCCTCGAGCGCATCGACGATCCGACTTTGCTGCGGGTCCTCGCCCAGCTCGGTCCGGGCGACCTCCGCGACGCCGGGCCGCTGCTCGCTCGCGTCGGCCGAGCCCCAGACCCCCGCCTGCGCGCGCGCCTGCCCACGCTCGCGGCCGCAGCGGTCCAGGACCTCGCCCTGGAGCCGAGCGAGGTCTTCCCCCTCCTCGCCCCGGCCCTCGACGACGAACACACAGCCCTGCGCAGGGCTGCCTTTGCCAGCTTGGGTGCGGCCTGGGTCCAGCCCCTGACTCCGATCCAGGTCCGAGCCCGGACCGCGGCCATCCGCCGTGGGCTGACCAGCGAGGACCCGGCGATCGGGGCGACCTGCGTCGAGCTCTGCCATCGCTTCGAGCTTCCCGAGGCCCTGCTCGAGATCGTGGTCGACGATGCTGCGAGCCCGACCGTGCGCGCCCGGGCGCTCGCCGGGCTCGGTGCATCGACGGGCGCCGGGGGCCTCGCCCTGACCGAGATCGAGGCCCTCGAGTACGCGCTGACCCTGGCCGCCGAGGCCCCGCTGCGCTACGCGGCCGCGACCCGCGAGTGCATCGTCGCCGCCCATCGCTGCGGCCTGTTTCTCCAAGCTGCCCACATTCCAGCGGCGCTCGCGGCTTTCGATGCCCACCGCGGCTGGACCGGAGCGCTCTTTGTTCGGATCACCCATGTCGCGCGCGCGGCCATGGTCGTGCAGCTCGACGAGTTCGGCATCCTGACCCCCGACGACCCCCGCTGGATCCGGCGCGCGGCGATCTTGGGGGCGAGCGCAGGCGCGGGTGCCCACGTCCTCATCGCCCGCCAACTCCGGCGCTGCAGCGACCCGGCCGTGGCCCTGGCGCTCATCGACGCCGCCCGACGGAGCCCCGAATTCGACGACGAAGGGGCGCTCTTGGCCTGGCTCGAACGCCTCCCCGAGGAGGTGCTCGCGGCCCTCGAGGTCAAGGCTGGACCCGAGGCCGCCATCCGCCTCGACACCTGGGTATTCGACCCGGACACCCCTCCAGATCTGCGCGCCCGAGCCATGGTCCCCCTGTGGAGCCTGAGCCGCGCGCGCCCGGCCCTGCTCGAGCGCGCCTGCGCCGAGTTCGGCCCTCACCACGGCGGCCTCTTCGACCCGCGCTACGTGGGCGAGCGCGACACCCTCGCCGCCGAGCTCTACCTCGAGGCACCCTGGGCAGAGGACCCCGGCCACGAGATCGAGGCCCTGCGTGGGCTCCGACTGTTGTGCGACGCCGGTGAGCTCCGCTTCCTGCCCGAGGTCACGCGCCTGTTTCGGAGCCTGTTTCGGAACATCGTCGCCCGGGCTCTGGCCGGCGACTTCAGCGTCAAGCGGGTCGAGCTTCCGGCCCTCGAGCAGCTCGTATTTCGCTATGGCCGACACCTCGTGGCCTCCGGTCGGCGGGTCCGAAGCTGGCACGAGGACAGCCCCGCGACCGGTCGTGACCTGGTCCTCGATCTCGCCGTGACCTGGCTGCTCGAGGGTCCCTCCGACCCCACCATGGTCGCCCTGCTCGAGAGTGTCGGCCGCCACCAGCCCACGGAGCCCGTGCTGCGCCGAATCCAGCATCTGTGGCGCCACCCCAATCCGGGGGTCCAGCGCGCGGCCATCGAGGCCATCCTGGCGGCGGGAGAGGGGGCCCGCGGGCTCGAGCTGTCCCT
>CAYVJQ010000218.1:0-5446 GCA_964451725.1 uncultured Nannocystaceae bacterium
GCGCCAAAACCAGCCGGGGGTGCTCCGGGAGGCCGACCCATGGGCGGCCCAGGCGGCCCAGGCGGACGACCGACGGGCGGACCGCCGGGCACTCCACCCATGGCGATCATGGTCTTGCCACCACCAGCGCGGTCTTGCGGGGAGTTGACCGCCATCAGCGTCATGACCGTCTGGCCAATCGAGAACTGCTGGCCAGCCTGGAGGCTGAACTCCGGCGCGCGAGCATTATTGAAAAACGTACCGTTGGTACTGCCGAGGTCCTTCACCCGGACCGATCCATTTTCGAAATGGATCTCGGCGTGGCGACCCGAAGACTGCGGATCACCGAGGACGATGTCCCCAGCTTCGCGTCCGAGGGTCGTCACCCGTACAGCAATGTTGCGGGTTTCAGGGGGTTTGTTGACGTACTGAATCTTGAGAACGAAGTGGGTGGACACGCACGGCCTCCGCAGTTGGGGGGCACGACTCTCCCAACTCGAAGGGGCGCGCGCAAGTGCGGGCGGCGGCCAAGTCTGGGCCACTCGCCGAGGAGCGCGACATCGCGGAGCGGAACAGCGCGAGTTTAGGCGGCGCACCGGGCAGCCCTGGCCACCTCGACGCGCGGGTATGCGCAACCTTGCGCCGGCACCGCTCAGGCCCCAGACGGGCCCTTCCGTGCGCTCCGTCTACGACCCGGGGTCTCGCTGCGGGTCTCCGCCTGCGACCTCGGGTCTCGCTGCGGGTCTCCGCCTGCGACCCCGGGTCTCGCCGGCGGGTCATTCCGACTCGCTGGTCCGCTCACGCCGAAGACGAAGAAAATGGGCCAGCGACTCGGCCCCCATCCACAACATCATGCTGCTCAGCACCAGGGTCAGCCCGAACAACAGCCAGTTTTCGCTCGCCCAAAACCCGAGCAGACGCAGCACCAGGGAGACCATGGTCACGCCCATCACGAAGATCATGGGCACCACCAGCGGCGCCACCGGTCGCTTGCGCTGCCAGAAATACAGGGCCAAGACCAGCAGGGTCAACGACGCGATCATCTGGTTGCTGGCCCCGAACACCGGCCACAGCGCCCACCCGGCCTCGCGCACCGTGCCGTCGGCGTCGGCGACCCGCAGCGTCGCCAGGCCGATCGCCGGCACGATCGCGACGACCGTCGCCACGTAGGGGTTGGTCAACACGGGCAGCTTCAGGGCCTCGCCGATCTCGGCGACGATCAGCCGCTCGATGCGGGTCGCCGTGTCCAAACTGGTCGCCGCGAACGAGATCACGAGCACGGCGATCAAGGTCTGGGCGAGCACGGCGGACAGCCCGAGCTGCTGTAGGAACGCCGCCCCGCCGAGCACGAAGGCCGCGGCCTTGTTGCCCGAGGCGTGGGCCCAGCTGTCGTAGTACACGGCCCAGCTCAGATCGACGACCTCACCCTGAACCGGCAGGGCGCAGTAGCCCACCAGGCCGATCCCGGCGACCGCGGCCATGGTCGAGGCCAGCGCCAGCGCCCCCTCCCCCAACATGCTCCCGTAGCCGATCGGCCGGGCGTGCTCGAGCTTGTCGAGCTGCTTGGAGGTCGTGCCCGAGGCGACCAGGCCGTGAAAGCCCGAGATCGCCCCGCAGGCGATGGTCACAAACAAGAACGGAAACATCGACGGGGCCCCGTCCTCGGACAGGCGGACCGCCGGGGCGTCGAAGTCGGGGTGGGCCACAAACAGCCCGATGAACAGCAGGCCCAGGCCGACCACGAGCTGGTGGCTGTTGACGTAGTCCCGCGGTTGCAGGAGCAGCCACACCGGCAGCAAGCTGGCGACCGCCGAATAGGCGAACAGGGCCAGGATCCAGGTCAGGTTGGCCTGCTCCGGGTCCATGCCCACATCGGCCAGCGACAGGGGCACCTCCGTCCCCACCCACACAAACACGTAGAGCAGGACCAGCGCGACCAGAGAGGGCACCAGCGCCGAGACCTTGCGCTTGTAGAGCAGCCAGCCCATCGCCAGGGCGATCACGATCGAGATGTTCACGGGCAGCACCGAGGTCGGGACGGCCATGAACAGGCCGGCGATGGCCATGGCGAACACCGCCAACACCAGCCAGCTGAGCACCATGACGAAGATCAGGAACATGAGCCGGATCCGCGGGCTGATCACCTCGGATGCGATGTCCGCGATCGAGCGTCCCTTTTCGCGCACGCTCACGACCAGCGCGCCGTAATCGTGGACCGCGCCCATGAAGATCGTCCCGACCACGACCCAGACCAGGGCCGGCAGCCAGCCCCAGTAGGCGGCCACACACGGCCCGATGATCGGTGCGGCCCCAGCGACGGAGGTGAAGTGATGCCCGAACAACACCCCGCGGGCGGTCGGTACAAAATCGCGGCCGTCCTCGAGGGCGTGGGCGGGCGTCACGAAGTCCGGGTCGTCCCGATCGTGAAAGACGCGCTCGCCCACGAAGCGGGCGTAGAACCTGTACCCCGCCAGGAACAGGAGCAGCACCAGCGCGGTGACGAGGGCGGCCATGGCCGCAGTCTCCCACCGTGGGGTGCGGGACGGCCATCGGAAACTCGCGCCGTCATCGATTCCCTGTGTTCCCTGGTCGACCCTGGCCGTACAATCAGGCCGCGATGCCGACCCTCGTCATGGTCTCCAAGAAGCGGCCCAAGCCAGGGCTGAGCAAGGTCGAGACCTGGGTGCGCAACGTCTTTGTGTTCGGCTACGTCGCCTTCACAGTCGCCATGTTCGCGGGTCTCGAGTTCGAGGTCGGCGCTCAGGTGGTCTCGGTCCCACGCCTGTTCTGGACCGTGGGGGTCCCCCTCGTGCCCATCGGCGTGGTGATCGCGGGTTTCTACCCGTGGCGCAAGGTCTGCCCGCTCGCGTTTTGGGCCAGCCTCGGGCGCAAGCTCGACGGCCTCGGATCCGGTCGCTCAAGCGCAAAGCAGGGAGCGCCAAAGTCCGCGACCAAACCCAAGACCAAGCCCAAGACCACACGCCGCGTACCCAAGTGGGCCGAGGCCTGGTACCCGCTGATCTCCCTGGGCATGCTGGCCCTCGCCCTGTGTGGCCGCCTGCTCCTGACCAACGGCGACGGCATCGCTCTGGGGACGCTCATGGTCGTCCTGGGTTTCGGCGCGGCCCTCGTCAACTGGCGCTACACGGGCAAGACGTGGTGCAACTTCGTGTGCCCGGTCTCGATCGTCGAGCGCATCTATACCGAGCCCAACTCCCTGCGCCTCGAGCACAACTCGCAGTGCGCCAAGTGTACGGCCTGCAAGAAGAACTGCCCCGACATCGATCAGGAGAACGCCTATTGGAAGGGCGTCGACGACCGGGCCAAGCGCATCGCCTACTTCTCCTTCCCCGGCCTGGTGCTCGCATTTTATGTCTACTTTTGGCTGCGCGCGGGCGACTGGGAGGCCTACTTCGGGGGTGGGTGGACCCACCGCCCGGCGAGCCTGGAGCTGTTCGCCGGCCCAGGCTGGTTTTTCGCGCCCGCGGTCCCGGCGTGGGCGGCCGCGCCCCTGAGCCTGGGCCTGTTCATGGCCGCGAGCTTCGCCCTGTTCAGCGCCGTCGAGGGGCTCGGCGCGCGCTGGTCCAGCGACCCCGAGCAGCATCGCCACCACATGTTCACGCTGGCCGCGTTTGTGGCCTTCAACGTATTTTACATCTTCGCGGGAGCCCCCTCCCTGCGCGCGATCCCCTACGGCCCGCGGGTCCTGGCCTTCGCCGTGCCCGCGGTCGCGACCATGTTCTTGGTCAAGCGTTGGCGTCGCTCTCGCAAGGACTACGTCGAGGAGAAGTCGGCCAAGAAGCTGCTTCAGAAGTGGAAGTTCAAAGAGCCCCCACCCGCGGACCCGGCCGGTGTGTTCGCCTACTTCAAGGCCACCCAGGCCGCCGAGGAGCAGCAGCTCGCCGTGTACCGAGAGAGCGTGCGCGAGGCCTACGCCGACGGCATCGTGACCAAGAGCGAGCTCAAGATGCTGGAGCTCCTGCGCACCCAGCTGGGGATCAGCGAGGGCAAACACCGCGAGCTCATGGAGGCGGTCGCAGCCGAGACCACCCGGGTGGTCAGTGTAGAGGAGGAGCTCCAGCTCGCCGGCTACCGCGAGGCCCTGACGGAAGCCATGCTCCAGGGTGCGAGCGAGCAGGTCCTGCGCAAGCTCAGGCGCGAGTACGCCGTCGACTCGAGCACCCACGCGCGCATCGACGCCGAGCTCAAGGGCGACCGCAGCCCCATGCTGGCCCGGGCTAGCGAGGGCCTCGACCAGATCGCCCACCTGCGCGACACCTACTCCAAACCGCTCGCCCCTCTGCGCGCCGCGGGCAGCTTCGACCTCGCCCTGTTCGCGGTCGACCGCATGCAGGCTCGGGCCCTCGACCGCACCCTGGAGGCCCTGCCGCACACGGTCTCGAGCGCCCGCCAGGGCAAGGCGATCCGCGATGCCACCCACGGCCTCGGCCTCGGTGATGCACGCCAGCGCGAGCGGACCCTGAACGAGCTGCTCGAGCTCATCGATCCCAGCTTGCGCCCCCGCCTCGCCGAGGTCATCCGTGAGCCCCTACCCCAGGCCCCCAGCGACGGCGCCCCCGACTCGGCCGGTTTCGACGCCGCCATCGAGGCCCTGCTCCGCGCCGGCGACCCCTACCTGCGCGCGGGCGCCATCCAGGGCGTCGCACACTTGGGCCTCGAGCGATTCTCGGCCCAGGTCACCCAGGCCGTCCACGATGAAGATCCCCTGGTCCGCGAGACGGCCGTCTACGCCTCCTTGCGCGCCCCTGGCCTGGTCTCTGTGCAGACCCTCGACGACCTCTTGCGCGACGACGACCCGCACATTCGTCGAGCCGCCCGCGAGGCCCTCGAGGCCCTCGCCGAGCGCAGCCCCGACGCCCCCACGCGGTCCAACCCGATCCGGGTCATCGAGGGCCGGACCCTGCCACCGATCCCCGACGGCGCCTTCACCTCGCTGGCGACCGCCGACAAACTCTTGTTCCTGCGTTGCGTCCCCCTGTTCGAGAAGCTCAACCCCGAGGACCTGCACGAGATCTGTCACCTCGCCCGAGAGCGGACCATCCCCGACACGGGCTTGATCTGTAAGCAGGGCCAGTCCACCGACGACCTCTACCTGATCATCGAGGGCAGCGCCGTCGTCACCGTGGCGACCCCCCGAACCAGCTTGGTCCTGCCTACGGACCTCGCCTCGGCCGCCTCCAGGGAGGCCGTCGACGCGCTCGGCCAGACTCCCCGAGGCGAGCGCGAGGTCGCTCTGATCGGCCCCGGCGATGTCGTCGGTGAGCTCTCGGCCATCGACCAGAGCCCGCGCAGCGCCAGCGTGCGCCCCAAGGGTGGCCCGGTCCGCCTGCTCGAGATCCGCGGTGAGGATTTCCGGCGCAAGGTCGTCCCCCGGCAGGACGTCGCCCCCAAGCTCATGGCGACCCTCGCCCTGCGCCTGCGCGAGACCCTGGCCCGAGTCCGCTGA
>CAYVJQ010000219.1:0-3423 GCA_964451725.1 uncultured Nannocystaceae bacterium
GCCGCCTTGCGGATGCCTCCCTCGGCCCGCTGCATGACCAGCGGCAGCGCGAGCCGGTCGAGCTCGGTGTGGAGCTGGTCATAGGTGAACCCACCCCGCTCGAGGAGAGCCAGCAACCCGGTCTCGGCGGCCCTGGGCGTGCCCAGGGAGAGGTCGCTCGCCATGACCTCGCCGCTGCCTCGTTTGTGCGCGGCTACGGTGATGGCGTAGTGGAGCTCGCGGACGTTGCCCCTCCAGTCGTGGGCCAGGAGCGCCGCTTTGACATCCTCACCGAGGTGGACCGAGAGCTCGGCCTCGCTCGCTATCTGCTGGAGAAAGTGTTCGGCGAGGAACACAACGTCGTCGCCCCGCTCGCGCAGCGGCGGCAGGTGGAGCTTCACGTGGGCGATGCGATGGTAGAGATCTTCGCGGAAGCTGCCCGCGACGACGGCCGCGTTGATGTCTCGATGGGTGGCCGCGATGACCCGGGCGTGGAGCGGGCGGAGGTTGTTGGGCTCACCCACGCGGCTGAACTGGCGTGATTCGAGGACCCGTAGGAACTGGGTCTGGACCGGGAGGGGGAGCTCGCCGATCTCATCGATGAGCACGGTGCCGTGGCCCGCGGCCTCGAACACACCCTGTCGGTCGCTGGTCGCCCCGGTGAAGGCGCCCCGGATATGACCAAAGAGGGTGGCGGCGGCGAGCTCACCCGAGAGGGTCCCGCAGTCGACGACGGCGAAGGGTCGACCGCGGCGCGTGGACAGGTCGTGGAGGGCGCGGGCGGTGACCTCTTTTCCGGTTCCGGTCTCGCCGGTGATGAGTACGCCGAGGGAGGTGTCGGCGTGAGCCTCGAGTTCGGCGAACAGCTCGCGCATGACGACGGAGCGGCCGAGGAGTCCTCCACAGGACTCACGCTGGGAGACGGTCACCCGCACGGCGTGAACATCGACGAACTCGATGTCACACCCACCCGCGCGAAAACGGTCGCCCGGGACCAGGGTGATCCGTCGGATCAGCCGGTCCATGAACCAGGTGCCGTTTTTGGAGCCGAGATCTTCGACCTCGATACCACCCTCGACCGCGCGCACGGAGAAGTGCCGCTTGCTGATCGATGGGTCCTCGATCCCCCAGTGGACGCCGGTCCCCCGACCGAAGCGCAGGGTGGCACCGTTGTCGAGGTCGAAGTTGGAGGGGGGTCCACCGTTGAAGCGCATGCGGATCGATCCGGGCCTGCTCGCGGTCAGCAATTCGCTCACGAGCGGCGTGGCGGCGGTGGGTTGGGTCGTTTGGTTTTGAGCTTTGGTCATGGGCGCAGCCCTCACTCAGAACTGCCCGCTGACGGTGAGCCCGGCGGGGCTGCCGATCGAACCGACCCCGACACGGGTGACGCCGCGGGAGCTGCCCACTCGAGCTCGGCCGCGGGGGGCCAGCACAGCGAGATCGATGGCGATGAGCGTGGTCCCGACCACGACCAGGGCGAGACCCGCGACGCCGACGGCGAGCCCGGGTTGGCGGTAGTTGGTCTGCAAGAAGGGTGGATCGTGAAGGACGACCCCCTTGTTCAAGAGCACCCCACCACCGACGAGCCCCCCGAGCCCGAGCCCAAACATGGGGACAGCGATGTAGCCGAGTATGCCGAGCCGGGTGTTCTTGGGCCGGTCGAGGGGCGCGGCCCCAGTCTCGGCAGCGGCATCGTCCTCTTCCGGGCTGGGCGCGTTCGCTACAGCGGGATTCCTGGATTCGGCTCGTGCGGTCCGGAGCAGTTCGGCGCCCTCGGGAACGATCGTCAGCGCCCGGCTGACGAGGTCTTCGGCGTCGCATCGAACACAGGTCTCGGCCTTGCCGCGCACGAGTGTCTGTTCTCCGTAGCGCAGTGACGCGCTGACGACGTAGATCGGCTGCTCGAGGTTGGGTTGCCCAAACTCGACGCGGAGCACCGCCTCGGCCTCGGCGAGCGGGGCTTCGCGGATGGCGAGCCGCTCGCTGAGGACGGCCCACTGGGCGTCCAGTTGGTCCGTGACGTCCTCGAGGACCTGTTGGGAGAGCTTCCCCCCGATGACCACGATGTGGATACGAACGATCTCGTTGTTCGCGGCGTCGGGGCTCGATGGTTCGCCGGGCGAGTTTGGAGGCGCAGCCGCGGCGTCGACAGGGAGCCCGAGCCCTAACCCAAGGAGGCCCAGGAGGGCGAGCTGCGAGAGGGAGCTGAGGAGGCGGGGGGGTCTGGTGATGAACATGGTCTCGCTTCGGGTCAGCGCATGCACTCGCGGGGGACGACCTCGCCATCGAGGAGGACACAGACGTCTTCGAACAGGGCCTGGGGCTCGGCGCTCGCGTCTGGGAAGCTCAGGGGCAAAGAACCGTCCACGCGGGTCTGGGCGACCCACACGAGCGTGGCGAGGGCTTGGTCGGGGAACAACTCGACGGTGTGCAGGCGCGGCGTGGCGACCGGGAACAGGCCGCGCTGATACACCACCTGGACTTCGGGGAATGAGGGTAGGCAGGTCCGCAGCGGGCCCTCGACGTGGAGGCCGAGCAGCTCGACAGCGTGGCCGGGCTCGAGACCCACGGCTCGCATGCCCGGGCTCGCGCCCGACCAAAATCGGGGGTCGACTTCACGGGGGTCGACCGGATCTGTGAACCACCCGGCGCGGGTCTCCGCGAGCGCCCGACTGGGAGGCTCGCGCACACCGACACCCAGGAAGGCAGAGCGCGGGAACCAACTGTGGGCGAGCCAGCCGTAGCCCGCGGGTGTGGGCGCCGAACGCCACGCGCCGGGCTCGGACCACACGCAGCGCTCGGGCGCGAGCAGGTCCGCCGGGTCCTCGAAATTGGGGAGCGCGAGGCCGTCCACGCTGCGCGCGTCTCCGCGGACGACCCAACCGGTTCCGGCTGGGTTTCGGGGGTAGGCGCCGGGGTGATTCTCGGGTTGCAAGTGGGCGATCATGTGGGCGACGTCGTCGAGCGCGGGGTCGGGTCCACCGGAGCCCGGCGCTCGGGGAGGGACACCCGCGTCGATGCCCCCAAAGGCGCGTCGCCAGGTCAGGGGGAGCGCCGTGAACGGGGTCGCAGACGAGAACTGGTGCGCGCCGTCGCGGCGCCAACACAGCCGCCGGTCGCCCGTGACCAACACCCGCTTTCGCAGGCCGCCGACCGTGACGCCTGTCATGAGCCGCGTGCACGGCTCGGCACCCGGGGTCCGGGCGTAGCCGTGAACCACCACATCGGTGCACGGCTTGGTCGGGATCAGGTCGGCCTCGCTCTCGAGGCAAGCGACCGGCTCGCTCCCACCGCCGTCTTCTTCTACCGGTGTCCGCCGGAGCGGGACTTGCCCACACAAGGAGCGCGTGAGCGGCTGGCCGTCACGAAGGTCGTAGGTCCGCTTGATGAAGGTGTAGATCGCACGCGCCCCATCGGGGGCCGCGAACAGACCGACCTCGACCG
>CAYVJQ010000219.1:3523-5439 GCA_964451725.1 uncultured Nannocystaceae bacterium
TGGACGACCCCCTTGAACCCGCGCGCCGGCAGGCCGGTGGCCTCGCTCAACCCCCAGCCGATGTTGCCCGCGTCTCGCGTCCAAACGGTGACGTCGCCGGTCCGGAGATCGAGCTTGGCGAGCTTGAAGGGGAGGCCCACGCTCGCGGACTTGTAGACCCCTTTGACGTAGCCCTTGGCGGCCTTTTTGAGGGCGGTCTCGGCGAGCAGACGGGCGATGGCGTCGCTGTGGCTGCAACAGGCCGCGGACGGCTGGAGCGGCGAGACACAGACCTTGGGGTCGAGGCTGAGCCGCTTCCAGACCGTGTTGAAGGCTTTGTCGAAGGCCTTGTTCGCCAGCTGCTTGGCGACCCCGACGGCGTAGTCCATGAACCCGAGTTTGAGGGTGACGGTGTTCGGCCCGGTCGGGATCATGAACAGTCCAATACCTGCGCCCTTGCGAGATGATGATGAAGAGGAGGAGGCAGAAGGCACAGGCGTGGGCTTGGGGGCCTGAACGCCGGGCGCGACTGGAAACTGCTTGGCCTCGACGCCCTCGCCCTTCTCGTCTTTGCTGTCCTTGTCCCCGTCGTCACAGAACAGGTAGGGGGCGAACAGGTGTTGAAACGCCGCCATGCTCTTGCCCCCGGCGGTACGCCGGTGAGCAGTGAACACCCACTTGCACTTCGACGAGATCGCCGTCACAGCGAGCATGGAGTTGTTTGGTGGCATGCAGATGTGCCCGGCGAGCGGGCCGTTGTTGTGGCCGTCGAGCGCGACCACGTGGCCGTCGCAGCGCACCGTCTTCGAGAACTTTTGAAAGGGCGGGAGGACGCCCCGCGCCGTCGAGACCTCGCAGTGCGGGTGCTTGTCCACGGGCACAGTCGCGGGCGGAAACATGGCCTTGTGCTGGCTCGTGGGGTTCACCCGCACCCAAAAGGGGTAGACGGGCATGGCGTCGAGGAAGCTGCTAGGCGGCACGGGAGACTCCTCTTTGCGCAAGGGATCGCAGCCGCGCGACTCGAGCCACCCCCGCGGCGTAGCTGTAGGTGAAGGTCGCGCGCTGGGTGACGACCAGGCGCCCGGTCCCGCCCATGGTCGGCGCGATGAGCAGGGTGTCGATCTCAGGCGTGAAGGTGTAGCGGCGCCGGTCGATGGTGACCTCGACACACAGGGGCGCGAGCGGGACCTCGAAGACCCCTTGGCCGCCCTTCGCCCAGCCCGCCAGGGAGACCCGCTCGCCGCCGCTGAGCGCCGCGAGCCGGTGCTCGGGCGGGGCGACGTTGAGGATGCTTCGGCCGACCCCTGTCACAGACCCAGGGTCGAGAGCCGGGAGCACCCGGAGCGCGCTGGTGCCGGGCAGGGGCGAGAAGCCGCGGGGGGTGGGCGCATCGCCGGCCCGCTCGATCAGGTGGAGGGGGTCTTCGATGTTGGGGAGCCGCAGATCGCTGAGCCCTCGGTCGAGGTCGAGCACGTAGCCGCGCCCGGTGGGGTTGCCAGGGTGGGGAGCCGGCGCACCGCCAGAGGTGGCGATGCCTCCGAAGGCGTTGGTCCAGGTCACGGGTAGGGAGCAGAAGCTCGCCGGGTTGCTCGGTGCGTAGCGCAGGCCGCTGCGCTGCCACTGACGGTGTCCAAACACGGCGGCCCGCCGGTGCCAGCAACTGCTGGCCTGCCCGCTGGCTTGCTCGATGGACGCCTCGACGATCATCATGCGTGTGCTCGAACCCGGTGCCTGGGCGTGCCCGATGATCAGGATATCGACGCCCTCCTTGCTCAAGATCGTATCGGGCTCGAAGTGACAGCCGTCGAGCTCGGCGGGTTCGCGCAACACGGGGAGCTGCCAAGTTGCGAGTTCGAGCGAGGGCGAGCACAGGTCGTAGGTCGCCTTCACGACCACGGCCGCCGCAGTCTGAGCTGGGCCACGCGCGACCCGGACCA
>CAYVJQ010000220.1:0-5295 GCA_964451725.1 uncultured Nannocystaceae bacterium
CATCATCCTCGACCGTGCACTGGGCACAGACTCCCTCGATGCACAGCGGGGCCCCGGCGTCCACCTCCGCACAGGCCGCATCTGGGTCCATCACGCCGTCACACGCGACACACTCACCCGAGACATCATCACAGAACGGCGCACCTGGGTCGTCACAGTCGCCACTATCGACGCAGGGCTCCGGTCCGGTCTCGGTCTCGGCCTCGGTCGTCTCCGTGTCACCGGTCTCTGTTTCGCTCGTGTCGTCCATGTCCACCATGGTCCCTTCCCCATCGTGGGTTCCCACTTCATCTTCAGCACCATCTTGTGCTCCCGGACCTGGCTCGAGACAAGCCACGAGGAGCAGCCAAGAGGGGGCCAAGAGATAGACCCGGGATGGAAGTCGTGTGCCCATGGACGTGAAGGTAGTGAAGTTTGGGCGCGAATTGGTCATGGAATTCGGTCCGCGCCTGCGAAGTCGGGCATGCCGTCGGTGGTCGGGCGGGCGTCGCCGTTGATGTCTGTGGCCGGGTCGCCGTTTTGCCAGATGGCGGCGGTGTCGAGTTCGATGGGGTACTCGCCTCCGACGAGGGAAAAGTCCCCAGCGTCGTAGTCCGTGAACCAGAGAGTGTTGAACTCGCCGAGGGTGGTGTTGTCGGGGAGTTCCATCTCTAGTGCGCTGTCTTCGACCGTGGCACTGGGACACTGAAGTTCGTCATCGGTGGCGGCGGACACCAAGATGGAGTTACGGATGGCGACCGATTGACCGACTTCGCACCGGAACGCGGACGAGGCGCCGAATCCTGAGCCGACTGACGAATAGTTCAGGCTGGCGCTGCCATCAACGACGTTGATGGCTGGGAGGTTGGTGAGAGAACCATCGCCGACAAAGCTGTTTTCGAGGACGAGCGAGCCGCCGCCATCGACGACGATGCCGCCGCCCGAGTTGTTGATAATGCGGGATTTCTCGATCCATACCTGGCCACCCGCCACAGAAACCCCGACACCATCACCATTGTCGACATATAGCCCCCTCACGAACAACTGGCCGGCGTTCGAGACAGCCAGCGCAGGTGCGCCGAGTGATCCTTGGATTGTCGGATTTTCACCATCCGGAGCCATGAGCGCCACGGATATCTGTACGGCGTTTGACTCCAGGTAGATTGTTGGGTCGGTCATTATTTCGTGGAGTATTATCAGTGTTTCATCACCTATTCCCAGGAGCGCTTCCTCCAACCCGCAATAGGGTGCCTCTGCCGTTCCATTTCCGTCGGAGCAAGGTTCCGTGCCGTCTACGTGGACAACGCTCTCCATGCAGTTCCCCTCAGCAATGTTGCAAGCGCTGTCCGGGCACTGTTCATGCTCGGAGCACCCGATGCAGGTGTTGATGTCGGCGTCGCAGATCGGGGTCAAGTCACCACACACGGCATCATCATCGACCGTGCACTGGACACAGACTCCCTCGATGCATAGGTGGACCTCTGGGTCGGCCTCCGCACAGGCCGCATCTGGGTCCATCACGCCGTCACACGCGACACACTCACCCGAGACATCATCACAGAACGGCGCACCTGGGTCGTCACAGTCGCCATTGTCGACGCAGGGCTCCGGTCCGGTCTCGGTCTCGGTCGTCTCCGTGTCGCCGGTCTCTGTTTCGCTCGTGTCGTCCATGTCCTCCAGACACGAGTCGTCGTCGTCCACATTTTGTTGGTCGTTTTGTTGGCCGCAGGCGTAGTGGCACTCGTCTGTCGGCTGGTCGACGACACAGCCGTCGTAGGGGATGGACTCCTCGTCGCAGGCGTTGTTTGTGCAATACGGTCGTTCGTCTCCGAAGTAGGCAGCACAGGTCGCGTCGCCCTCGACTGTCTTGCAGTGGGTATTGCGGACCTTGGTCACACAGGAGGAGAGGGTGAGGCCCCCGCAGAACCCGAGCAGACCTAGGAGGAAGTAAATGGGGCTGAGACGTTTCATGGTGGTTTGAGCCTTCCTGGTCTAGAATTTTCCGGCGACGCCGAGGCCGGTGATGCGGCCGACGAGCGGGGAGACTGTGGGGAGCCGCGCCGTGTCGAGGCGGCGTTTCTTGGCCCGGGTGCCGACATCGACACCGAGCATGACGGCACCGGCGACGAACACGGCAGCGCCGACCCCGAGGAGCACGAGGCCCGGTGTCCGATGGTCGATCTCGTCGAGGAAGGGGGTGGCGTCACTCTGGCCGAGGGCGACGCCCCGAGGCAGCTCGACGACACCCGCGATGCCCAGACCCGTACCAAGGGCGAGACCTGCGACCCCTGCAAAACCCAGCGCCCCGATCGGTTTCGGCTTCGGCGGTGGCGGTTCGCTTCCCCCGTCTGGGTCCTCGCCGGTGTCCGAGTCTTCCCCGCTGTCCGAGCTTCCGCCGCCTTCCGTGTCGCCGGACCCGTCGTTATCCCCGCTGTCTCCAACCTCGGCCATTGAGGCCACCTCACGCTCGATGGCCGCGATCAGATCTGGGGCGACGGCGTCGAGGCGCGGGAACATCCGCGCATCCACACACAGGTGGCAGTCGAACCAGTCGATGGCCGAACGGGTGCGCTCTCCGTCCTCACCCACAAACTCGAAGTGCAGGCCGTAGTCCCACTCGTCGGACTCCAACACGCGGATGCGGATCCGAAGAGCGACGTCCGCGGGCTCCCCCACCCCCACGACTTCGATGCCCGCGGCCTCGAAGTCGTCTTGGAGCTGCTCGATGATCTTCTTGCTGAGGCCGTGACCGAGTTCGCCGAGCTCGGAGACGTCGGCCTCGAGTGCGACGCGGATCGTGGGCCCGGGCAGCCCGGGGGTGGGCGCCTCGGGACCGGGCGCCGCGTGGGAAGGCGCGAGCGGAGAGAGGGCCAGCCCGGCGCTGAGCAAGAGGCCCAGAGCGGCGTTGTGGCGGTTGCTCGGGCGGTCGATGAGTCGGTAAGTCATGGCTTTGCTGCGAAGTCCCGGCATTTTTGGACCAGGGCCTTGGTTTTTGGATCGGAGACATGGGCGCCCACGCGGACACACTCGCCCCAGCGACCGAGGTAAAAGAGAGCCTGGGCTCGGATTTTTGCGCGCTCCCGACGGGAGCCCCAGCATCGCTTGCGAGCCGTGTGGGTGACGACCTTCGACCACTCGCGCTCGCCGAACGCGGCTCGACCCTTGCTCTCGATCCCGTCGCATTCGGGGCGCGGTCGGGGTTTGGGTTCGGGGCCGGGAAGATCGAGGGGCGCGGCCGCGGGTGACTCGTCCCCTGGTGCGTCGGAGACGAACTCGTGGTCGGGCTCTGGGTTCTCCCCGGTCAGGCGGGGCCCGGGGTCCGTGTCTGTGCTCGGCCCGGGGCGCTCGGTCTTTTCGGCCGACTGGAGTCCCGGGGTCTCCGGTTCGGGACGGCCCCAAGTCCACCAGGTTGCGGCCCCGAGCAAGAGCAGCACCAAGAGCAGCAGCACGACCCCCGGTATCCCCCACGCACGTCGCTTGGACTCGCGCTGGCGCTTCGGCGGCGTGAAAGCCTCCTCCTCCACCGGTTGTTTGGACGCAGGCGGGGGGGATGCAGGCTCGAAGGAGGGACTGGGCGGCGCGAGGTCGTCACCGCGAAGGTGTGGTGGACGAGCGAAGGCCAGCTCGGGCCGGGCTGCCTCAGCGATCGCTTTGCTCCCAAGTTCGTCCTCGTCCTCGTCCTCGTCCTCCTCCTCATCGCCAGGATGGGCTGTCGCCGGCGGGGATGGGTCGAGGACGGAGACAGCCGGCTCTCTCGCCGCGGTCGTCGCGGGGGGCGGTCCCCAGGCACCGATGAGCGCGTCTCGCCGCTCGTGCTGGTGCGAGACGATCGTCGAGATGGCGTCGAAGCGCACGGTCTCGTCGTTTTCGTCGTTTTCGTCGTTCTCATCCTTCTCATGGACCCCCGCGCTGTCGTCGGTGGTCGCCGAGAGGCTCGCCGCGACGCGCCCGAGCAGCTCGCGGGCGCGGGCCATCGACGGGCGGTCGGCGACGGGAGCGGTGCAGGCCCTCACGATCTCGGCGAGGCCCTCGGGGATGGCGTAGGCCCAGGGCTGGATCGAGATCGGATCGAGCGTGCCCTCGCGCTGGGCCCGGATGAACGCCGAGCGGTCGGCGAAGCGCTCGTAGGGGTTGCGGCCGGTGATCATCTCGGCCAGCAGAACGCCGAAGCTGAACACGTCCATGGCCGGGTCGGGGGGAGCGTTCTGAGCCTGCTCCGGGCCGATGTACCCGAGCGAGCCGGGGACATCGTGGACGCCGGTGAGCCGCCCTCGTTCGCCGGCCGCGAGCTCCGGCCCTCCGAGCGCCGCGGCGTGGCCGAAGTCGAAGAGCTTGACGGTGTCGCCGGAGCCCTCGAGCACAAAGATGTTGTGCGGGGTCAGGTCTCGGTGAACGACCCCTGCCCGATGGCAGGCGAGCAGGGCGTCGGCGACCTGGCCCGCGATCGGGATCGCACGCTGGGGCGGGAGCTTGCCCTTGACCAGCAGCCAGCCCAGATCCTGACCGTGCATGACCTCGGTGCACAGCCACGGCCAGCCCGAGGGCGCCAACACGCCCGCGTCGATGAGTCGCACGAGGTTGGGGTGACCGCCGATCCGGCGCAGGTAGACGGCCTCGTCGATGAGCCTTCGTTCGCGGACACCACGACCGACGTAGCGCGGAGCCAGGAGCTTGAGCGCGACCTCCTGCTCGGTGACCGCGTCGTGGGCCCTGAACACGGTGGCCATCCCGCCCTCGCCGAGCTCACCCAGGAGTCGAAAGCGGTCCCCCACGAGCTCTCCGACCCGAGGCAGGGCGAGCGCGGCGGTCACTTGGAGCCCTCCTGGCGCTGCTCGACGGCGAGGCTGTCACCCGAGATCGTGACCTCGTAGTACCAGCCTTTGGGCAGCTCTTTGACTTTGAGGCGTCCAACGCTGGTCCACTCGCCCCCCGTCGGCCGCCACTGGACACGGTGGCGGCCGACCCTGAACAGGCCCATGGCGATGTGCTTGTACTGGAGGGTCTTGGCGCCGACTTTGATGTCGGCGGTCTTGACTCCGTCGATGATGAACGCGACCTCGGTCTTGGGCTTCGGGGCCTTGGGTGTCGGTCCGGGGTCCTCGGGAGGCGGGTCTTCGGGTGTCTCGACGGCCTCGCCAGGTGTGACGTCTGTAGATGCCAGGGGGGACGCTGGGGCCGGGTCTGACAGGGGCTCGTGTTCCAGCGGTACCTCGTTCGGGCCCGGGTTCGGGCTCGGGCTCGGGCTCGGTGGCTCGGGCTCGGCATCGGGCTCGTCTGTGCCACCGTCGTCGGACACAGGGAGCACGAGGGACACCC
>CAYVJQ010000221.1:0-5190 GCA_964451725.1 uncultured Nannocystaceae bacterium
GGGTCTTGGGGGAGCGGAGCGAGGCTCAGCAGTCGACTTCATCGCTGCCGTCTTCGCAGTCGGGGGAGCCATCGCAGACCCAGTTCTCGGGGATGCTCTCGCCGCCGCCGCAGGTGTAGGGGGCGGAACGAGTGGTATTGGCTGCGAGTTGGCGCGACGCGGACGTTCGCGGGTATCCGGTCTCTGCTCGAGACCAAGATCACGTCCTTGGAGAGCGGCATCAGCGTCCGTCGGCTCGCACGACCTGAGGCACGCCGTCGAGCCACGTCGATGCCAGCGTCGACGTGGCACGAGCTCCCGCCCTTGGGAGGCCGTCCCTCTGTCTCGCGCTGCGCGGCCCTCGTCTGGAGAATGGGGTCGTCCCGGCAGCGTGGGCCAACAACACATAGCGAATGATGCGATCCCAATACGAGAATACCACGCAAGGGGTGCACTACCTACTTTTTGTCTCGCTGGTGGCGTGCTGTGTGGATCTGGATCGCTGATGCCCCGCGCTCGCTCATCGCCGCAGACCCAGGCCGAAGGGCGGGGTCGTACGAAGGGCAGCTGGTTCTCTCGAGCATCAAAATGGTATGAGCGGTGCGTGCAGACGCATCTCGCTTGGTGATCTCGTTTTCCCTCCTGATCTTCGCGTACGTAGACAGGGGCTGCTAGACTGTCGCGGTGGCCAATTACCGTACTCACGTGGTCGGCGCGGTCGTTCCCAGCGTGGTCATCACGGCGTGGCTCGCCCATGACCAGGGTCTGGGCTTGCCTGTGTCCGCGGCCTGTGTGGTCTGCGGTACCGCGGGGGGGCTCCTGCCAGACGTCGACTCCGAGAACTCCATCTCGACACGATTGGTCTTTTCAATCGTCGCGGTGTTGTCGGCCCTGCTCGGGGCGAGCGTGATCTATCACCATGTCGACGCCGAGTACCATCTCGAAGCGCCCATCGTCACCGCGCTGCTGACCTATGTCTTCATCCGCTATGTGGTCTCTGAAGTGTTCCACACAGTGACCGTTCATCGCGGAGTGATCCACTCGATCCCGATGGCCGCGGCCTGTGGGCTCGGGCTCTATCACACGATCTCATTTTTGTTCCCGGGGGCCGCGAGCGCCGCTGTGTGGCCGAGCCTGTTCGTCGCCGGCGGGTTCATCGTTCACTTGCTGCTCGATGAACTGTACAGCGTCGACTTGCAAAATGCGCGTCTCAAGAGGTCGTTCGGGACCGCGTTGAAGCTGGGCAGCCGGTCGAACTTCACAGGGACGCTTGCGCTCTACGCCGCCGATGTTGCAATGGTCGCCGCGCTGTTCATCGAGTGAGGGTAGACCTCGACCCAAAGGCTGACCGAGCGCCGGCTCGAGGTCCACGGCGGGCCAAGACCCCGACATCGTTCGGGTTCTATCCAGCCCACTGAAAAGCCTGGCTCGGACCGGCCCACCCCGACCTACAGTCCGAAACTCAGGCGTCGTCGTTCTCCATCGAATCGCTCTCGCTCTCCGTGTCGGACCCCGTCGAACTCTCGGTCTCCGTGTCGGTCTCCGTCGAACTCTCGGTCTCCGTGTCGGTCTCCGTCGAACTCTCGGTTTCCGTGTCGGTCTCCGTGTCCTCCCCCCACTCCCCCGGAGGTGGCCCGGCGTACTCCGTGCCGAAGCTGGTGTCCGAGTCCGTCGTGGAGTCTCCGGTGTCGGTGCTCCCCATATCGCTGCTCCCCGTGTCAGCGGTGGTATCGACGCTGTCGCCGTCGCCGTCGCTGTCGCTACAGGCGAGCAGACCGAGGCCGAGCACGAGGGCCACCGCCCCGATCGCCGGTGAGGTTCGAAGGCGGGTCGTACAGAACGGGCAGCGCCTGTCCTCGATCCGATAGTGACGTTGACATCCGGTGCAGGCGATCACATTGATGTTGTCGCACGACAGGTCTGGATCGATCACGCGTGCAACCTTTTTCTCCACACTGGCGCGCCTTCGCCCGCTTGCCAGCCGGTCGGCCGCGCGAACTTGGTTCACCGCTGAGTTGCACACGCACCTCCAGTCGGGGCGCCTTCAGTGAAGTGCGTTCTCTTCGGCAAAAATTCATACACCCCGACACATCGGGCTCCCGCGTTTCCGGTCGGCAACGTCTCCCAGGCTCCAAACGAGCGCGTACTGGCGACGGGCCCCCCGACTGCACGCCCCTGCGCAGACACCTGCACGACACCCGCACGGGGCCATTTCACTGGCCAACAGGTGCAGCGCGCGTTTATATCCAGGCAGCGCTGGGTCGCCCCAGCCCAAGGTCACCGTGAAGCGATTCAAAATCCTCGGCACCGGCACCGCATTTCCAGAGCGCGTCCTTACCAACGCGGAGCTCGAAAAAACAGTCGACACCTCCGACGCATGGATCGTCGAGCGCACGGGCATCCGGGAGCGCCGGATCGCCGACGCGGAGACCTCCACCTCCACCCTCGGAGCCGCCTCTGTCCGCGCCGCCTGTGCCCAGGCGGGCATCGAGCCCGACAGCCTCGACGCGATCATCTTGGCGACCTCCTCCCCCGACACCATGTTCCCGTCGACGGCGTGCTGGGTCCAGCACAAGCTCGACATCGGCGGCATGGCGGCCTTCGATATCGGCGCTGGTTGCAGCGGTTTCCTGTTCGCTCTCGAGGTCGGCGCGAGCTTGCTCGGCACGGGCAAGCGCGTCGCGGTCATCGGCGCCGAGGTCATGAGCAAGGTCGTCAACTGGGAGGACCGCAGCACCTGCGTCCTGTTCGGCGACGGCGCGGCCACGGTCATCATCGAGTCCACCGACGAAGAGCGGGGCCTGTTGTCCTTCAACTGGGGCTCGGACGGCCGCCTCGCCCCGATCCTGTATCAGCCCGCGGGCGGGACCCAGATGCCCGCCACCGCCGAGACCGTCGCCCAGCAGCTCCACAGCGTGAAGATGCAGGGCAACCCCGTGTTCAAACACGCCGTCCGATCGATGACCGCCGCGGGCAAGGCCGCGCTCGCAGCCGCGGAGCTCAGCGCCGACGACATCGATCTGCTGATCCCCCACCAGGCCAACATGCGCATCATGGAAGCCTGCCGCACCCGCCTGAAGGTGCCCAAGGACAAGATGATGTCCATCGTCCACAAGTACGGAAACATGTCGGCCGCGACCATCCCCGTCGCGCTGCACGAGGCCCGCGAGCAAGGCCGCGCGCCAGCGGACAGCACGATCGCCATGGCGGCCTTCGGCACAGGCCTGACCTGGGCCGGCGCGGTCCTGCGCGTCTGAAGCCCATCCGTCGTGACAGCCGACTTGGCAGCTGTCACGACACTACCGAGGCGGCTACCGGCGCCTCGCTCTCTTCTCCGGGTGTTGTGTATCTATGCTGGCCCTCGCGTTGCTCGCGGGTCCACGGTCCGCAGCCGCCGAGGACGAGGACGAACAGGCCGATGACCAACCCACTGCTTCGAGCGCCTGGGTGGCCTCTCCCCTCCCCTCTGCCTACTTCGACGAGGCCCCAGCCACGATCGACGTCGAGATCGACGTCTACCAGTCGTCGGAAGACACGGGTATCTCGACCGTGGCCCTGTTCATCGACGATGTCTCGCAGGGCGAAATGCTCCGCCGCCGTCGGGTGAGCGCCCGCGGCCCCGCTGAGATCAGGTAGTCCCGCTCGGCGTCATCAGTTCGGGGTGTAAGGGGTGATCACCACCGAACGGCGAACCGTGAGCCCCTCGAAATCGATGGCCGTCGCTACCCCCGGGTCGGCCGCCGAAGACAGAAAGTACTGGTCGCCCGAGGCCCGAATTGCAAAGTCCCCCTGGGGCGAGTAGCCCGGGATTTTGGTCGGGGACTCGGGCAGCACCGGCGTCAGCGCTTCGAAGGTCGCCGCAGGATCCTCGTATTCGACCACCCAAGCTTGATTGAGGCCATCATCGAAATTCAGAATGGCCCGGTCCCCGAAGGCCGTCCAGGTCGCGTGGTCGGGGCTGCCCTCGGCCAACATGAAGTTCTCGACCAGCAGGTTGTCCACGACCCGCATCAGCTCGACATCCACGTTCATGTCGGGGCGTTCGGAGTTGAGCAAAACATAGCCGTCGCCCCCCGGCTGGGCGACGAAGACCGGGTCTTCGCCGACCGCAGCCCCGAAGATGGGCTCGTAGGGACCGAAGGCATCACCCATGAACACGCTCCGATCCCCTCCCCCGGTTTCGGAGATCAGCATCAACCGCGCGCCCCCATCGACCGCCCACCCGAGCTTGATCTGCCCGGGCACCACGATCTCCGTGACGGACACGTCGGCGTCCCCGACCTCGAGCCAGTTCCAGTGTTGCGGGTTCGAGAGGTTGCGCCACAGGGCGGTGCGCCCATCGTCGGCCCACGACTGGAGGAGGTTGGTCCCATCCCCACCGATGAGATGTTGTTCGGGAACCCCGTCGGCGTCGAACCACCATATACCGTTGCTGAGGTTCGCCCCCTGGTGGAAGATCAACTCGCCACCTTCAGGGGTCAGGTGCAGCGCGCTCGGTGAGTTGCTGCCGTGGATTTGATTGATCGCGCCCAAAAATCGAGGGGAGTCGCTGGAGTCGACCAGGTCGACCAGGAACATGCCCAAGACCCCGTCTCGAATGCCATACACGGCCATCGTCGACATATCCGCCGAGAACGCGTGGTGACGAGGAAAGGAGAACCCATCTCCTGGCTGAGACTGCGGGGTGAGCAACTCCGGGGTCCCCGGACTCCCATCGACCTCGATCGGGACCCGCCACAAGTGGGCCTGAGTCTGCCCCTCCACTTCGCTGTGGACGATCCAGGCGCTCGAGTCTGGGGCTAGGGCCGCCAACCGGGGGAAGAAGCCGGGCGGGAGCTCAATGAAATGCGGTGAGGCGGGGAAAGTACCGAAGTCGAGATAGAGGGCGCTGTTCCCGAGCTCGAAGGAGACGAATCGACCGTCGCTGTAGCTGAACTCCGAGGGCATCCATTCTCCACCGATCGAGGCTTCGAGGGTCGAGAGCGGATCATCGACGTCGAGGTGCATGGAGAATACGAATCGCTCGTCCGTCTCCGGATCGTGGACCGGGAACAGAGCGACGCTGGCTCCGGAATTCTCCCCCCCGCCTCCGCCCGTCTCGCTCCCTTCTTCCGACGATTCTTCTTCGGAGGACGATTCGTCTTCGGAGGACGACTCGTCTTCGGAGGACGACTCGTCTTCGGAGGACGATTCTTCTTCGGGGGACGACTC
>CAYVJQ010000222.1:0-4991 GCA_964451725.1 uncultured Nannocystaceae bacterium
CGGGTGGATCACATGAGCCGAGCTAGGCAGGATCAAATGAGCCGTCCCTTGACAGCCAGTAGTCCAGCGCCCCTGCCCCCTCGCCAGGAATCGGCATGTCCGGAAAGTCCCACGCCCAGAACAAATCACCCACTCGCCAGCTAGCCGTCGCCCTGTCAGCATGAATACAGTCTCCGTATCCCAGCTTCCACACCCAAGCATTCGACTCCACGCCGACCACGCGGCCGACATTGTCGACTCGGACAACATATTGGTTCCGAACTTGTTGATCCGAGGACGAGATGGAGAACTCCCGGCCGTCCACTGATGCCTCGAACGCCCATGCCGCCCTGGTGCCCGCCGCCACCATGGCATCATACCCCCACACCTTTGTTTTCCGCCCCCCCGCCTCCTGCACCAGGCGACCGTAGTTGTCGTAGGTATACTCAATGATGTTATCACTGTTTCCATTCTCCGGCGCCGCGACCACCCGGCCGCATTCATCTACGACGGCATACCAACTGCCAGCCCAGCCTCCAGGCTCACCACTCACCTCGGTATACTTTATCGTTACGTGAGAATCGACTCGACCTTGCCCGTAGCTCACCTGTTCCAGAATCGTTTGAGTTCCTTCGCAGTCTGCCGACATCCCACTCGATGCTTCAACACGGCCAGCCTCATCGTAGCTCCAGCGGATTTTGTCCGTCACCATGGGTTCCTCAACGAAATAGCACCGCTCGGCGTCCTCCCCGGGGTCGAAAAACTCAGCTCTGACTGTGTAGTCGACCGACTCGAGCTGTCCGTTCTCTCCCCAGCGCCAAGTTTGGGTATGCTCCTCCATATCATCGCAAGCAGGGTCGTCATCTGAGGAAGGTGGAAGCGGGTTCCAATACTCGAGATCACAGAACCTAGAAAACCAAGTCCCGGCCTCGGTGGGTCGCCCTGAATCATCGTAGCTGAGGCTGAGAACTATCGAGTACTCAGGGCCAAAGGAGTCTGACGTTTGCACCTTCGAGCCTTCGATGGAGCACAGCCCAGGGCTGGTCAAAATCCGGCCCAGGTCATCTGCCAAGACCTCCAACCCAGCCACGTCTTCCTTGTCGCACTTCTTCGCCAAAGCGGGAAACTTCACCACGTTGTGGTCTGTCGCCTCACTGCCGCGTGGCTCGACACAGGCGAGTCCACCGAACAACAACAACATTGTTCCATGCTGCCGCAAATCAGTCCAACTCATCTTGCAACCTCCCCTGAAAGTACAAGAAACGGGCGTGCGCGTTCGGCTTCCACAGGGAGCCCCCTGTGCCTGGCTCGTAGACCCGGACTTCACGGATCGACAGGCGTTTGCGTCGCTCGAGGATGAGGTTGAGGCCGGAGCGCTCCCGATCCATAGCACTTTTTTTGTACTTCCCATCTTCATATGATGCCCCCTTGATGGGTGCCCCCGGATCCACCCCCTCGGGGTTCAGCTCGCGTTCATTGTGAGCCTCATATTGGAAGGTTCGCCCACCGGCGGGGTCGTTGAGAATAAATCGAATTTCCTTTTTTCCTGAGTCCTCTGGATCCGCCCGAAACCGGTAGCCGACGACCATGCAGAAGTGACCGCCACTGTCCCGAAGCGAGTATTGTCCGGGACTGAACAGGCCCACGATAGGGAGTCCCCGGTCGAGTGTCTCTACGAAGAACCTTTGCCACGGCTCGAGCTCGGGGTCCCCGGGGTAGTCTGCGGGGTAGTCCTTCACGAGTTTGTGCGGGGCGGTACTGACCAAACCGAAGTGCTTGCGGAGACCATTCGACAGGGGGACCAAAATCGCAGCACCGTTGCTCGCGGATGTCCCGGGCGTCCCCTGCTGGACCATATCTAGGATATGCATTTGTTCCCCACCCACCATGAGTGGGAGAACGCCGTACTGTGGCACCCACTCTTTGTGGTCATAAGGCCCGAGCTCCGTGTAATCTGATTCCCCCGCGACCATGAGCATAGGTTGACTCAGACTTCGCCGCCGCACTGTGTAGCCATCTTCTCGGCGATCATACATGTTCAAGTACCACACCAGCAATGGCACGAATGACTGGGCAGAAACGGCCTCGTTTGAAAAATAGGATGACGGATCTATGCTCACGGAAATTGGTGGTTCATCAATCGCAATTCCATCCTTCCCTGAGGTCTTCTTCCTGAAGTGACGACCAATAGACTTTAGCGAGGGAAGGGTATTCCTGCCTCCAGGTTCCTTCTTTTCGAGCAGCTCCTTTTCTTTCTCGATGGCTTCATCAAAATGGTCCACGAACGCCTTCTTTTCAGCCTTGTAGCGCGCCTTACAGATTTCTCCCCACTTCTCGGCATCCGGGTTCAGGTCCTTGATCGACCATGGTGGCTGATACTCGGTTTTCACCTTGAGCTCATCATACTTGATGATGGTGTCCCACAGGCGCGCGGTCTTCCCTGCGACGGGATCTGCGGGCTCCAGTGCAGCCTCACCTGCCTGTTCCGGAATCTCCGTGGCGACATCGACGCGCAAGTAGCGGAGCAGCATGGTCACCATGACGTAGGAGCAACCCGACACACCGATCATCATGGGCCAGTGGTTTCGGATGCGGATCACACAGCTCCCCCAGTTTCGCGGCTGGTGCTCCTTGGTCTGGTTGGGGTGATAGGTCTCGAGGATGCGCTTGCCGATGTCGTGCCTCATCGAGCTGTCATTTTGAGACAGAGGCTCGACCGCGAGCAACACGAATGCTCGCTGGCGGACCGTGGTGGCGCCAGACAAGACGATCTCGGCTCCCTCGGGCCCGTGCCCTTCTCGCACCCTTGCCGCCAGCTCGTAGAAGCTCCCTTCGTTCGCGGAAAACTCTTCGGGCTTGGCCTTCTTCTTTTTTCCCTTCTTTCCCTTCTTCCCAGCGACCGCTGCCGAGAAGGGGATGCCGGCCTCCACGACGTCTGCATCGGACTGGCTGGCGAAGCGCAGCCAGACCCGATCGGAGCAGCGTGCGGCACTCGCCACCATCTGAAGCGAGATGCCCTCGAACACGACCGATTTCCCATCCTCACTCGGGACGAGCGTCCCCGTGAACGAGGCGACCAGGTCCTTGCTGGTGGTGAGATTGTCGTCCGACGAGCCCTTCTTGTCGATCTCCACCAACTCGATGGTCACGTCTCGCGGCAGCTCATCTTCCCAGTTTCCAAACGAGATCACCAGTGGCGCCGACCGCCCGACGTGCTGTGGTGCGGCGACCTTGATGATTCTCTCCTTTTCATCTTCCTTACCCATGTTGAACCTTCCCTATCCTCCCTCGAGTTCCTCTTCAAGGTGGCCGATTTCACTGTCTGGCCCGGCATCGTAGGCTGGAATCACCCAACTATTGTGGTCCTGATGGCCGGGACGTGGAGGAAATACAGGGTGGTCTCGATGGCCGGCTAGGCGATAGACATCAGGGAAATTGGGCCCAACCTGCGGATGATTCGGGTCCGAGAAGCCCACGGGGTGAGAGATCACCGTGACTTTCGAGTCCCCCACTCGAAGGTCATAGTGCCCACTGGGCAGGAGCGCCTCGTGGAGCCCCCCCCCGTGCCGTCGGTGGTGCCCTCACGCTGAAAGAGGCGCTCCGGGAGCGGCCCCGACAACCTGTAGGTTGAGTCTGCGACCGGTTCATGGTGCCAGTGGTCGTACAGTTCAATGTGAATCTCGTAGATCGCCGGTGTGAGCGGATCGAGGTCGCAGGGGTCGAGTTCGTGCAGCACGTATTCGTGCTCTGCGTAGATCTCGGCGCCGGGGGGACTGCCCCCAGGCTGGGGTTGTTCGTCGGGGTCGAAGAACAGCACATCGACGCGCCGGTCGGTGGCGCTCGTCGGGTTGTTTTGGCCTGGCCGGTCGCGGGGGAAGTCCTCCCCGCAAGCGAGGGTCGCGGGTTCGCAAAACCGGAACGATCGGCGCAGGGCGAGCAGGTCTTCCGCTTCAATGTCGAGATAGCGCGCGACGATCAGCGAGTAGAGATCGTGGATCCCCCGCCAGTCTTCCTTGTTTTGGGCCACATCGTGCTCGAGCTCGATGGCGAGCACCGCCTCACACTCGCCACGAAACACGTCACGAGCCCGTCGGGCCTGCCCGTGCCAAGCGTTGTCGAGCTCCCCGGGATCGGTGGACCACCCGAGGTGGTGCTGCGCCCAAGCGTGGACGGCCTTGAAATCCGCGCGCTCGAAATTCCCCTGACAGTGAGTCGACCAGCCCTCGGCGTCCCCTGCCAGCCACAGGCGGACATTTTCGGCCCGGCGCTCCGACAGCTCGCGGTTGTGGCCATCTGATCCGCTGCTATCGGTGTGCCCGGCGACCAGTAATTGCTTCTCGGGATGCTCGCGGGCAAACCCAGCGATGACGATCAACGCACCCAAAGCATCGGGCAGCAAGACCTCTCGGTCCGTGGCAAACACGAGGTCTTCGAGCTCGAGAAAATGGGCGTGGGGCTTTGGCGGAAGAGGGGGAGGAGGGAGATACGGGGCTCGGGAGGAAAGGGGTCCTCGTCCTCGAAACCGTCGTGTAGAAGCGGCTCGGAGTCCCCGAGCGGCCGGGTGTGCGAGAAATGCCTCAGTTCGCGGTTTCGGAGGACCACATGGATCCGACCGCACCTCAAGTCGCTCTCCAGGTGTCGCCAAAAGTGATCGGCGCCAAAAAGTCCGGCCATGTGTGACGCTCCGCCAAACACACCGCCGAGCCGCCTCAGCCCGCGGACAAGTGTCTCTCGATGAACATCACCACGAGTGGTGGCCAGGCGCAGCGTTCGAAGGGCATCCGCGGCGGTGAGCCGCTCCCCTTGGGACCGGGCGACTCTGTCGCCACGGACGAGCCAGATCTCCCTCTGTTCGAAGCCCGTCAACCGGTACTCGTCTCGCGGGGACGTCATGTTTCGCGCACCTGTGACCTCTCCCGATCTCGAGGGCAGTCTATCACCGGACCGAGCGCCCCCGTTCAAGAGCCCTGCGTATCATAGAGGCCCAGTTTTTTCAGCTTCGAACGCAAGGT
>CAYVJQ010000223.1:0-4911 GCA_964451725.1 uncultured Nannocystaceae bacterium
GCGCCATCATCTCCCACGAGGAGTATCACCCCTACGGCACCAGCGCGTACCGAGCCGTGGACGCGAGCATCGACCTCTCACCGAAACGCTACCGCTACACGGGCATGGAGCGGGACGAGGAGACCGGGCTCGCCTTCCACTCGGCGCGCTACCTGGCGCCCTGGCTCGGGCGATGGACGGCAGCCGACCCGATAGGCCTCGGAGACGGCATCAACCGCTACGCCTACGCGCGCGGCCGACCGACATCGGGACGTGACCTCACCGGAAATGGGTTTCTAGAGGGCAGCCTCACCCTCATCAACAACAAGCGGGAGCAATCTCCTGCACCAAGCACCCCATCTGAGGCCACATCATCATCCCCGGATGTAGCTGAGGCTTCCGCGGGGCCGAGTCCGGTGAGCGAAGCCCCGGCACCGACAAACTCCGAGAGCGCAACGTTCTGGGGCCACGCTAAAACCGCACTCTCGATAGCAACTGTTCCGCATCAAATCGTTGCGGGACAAGTCGCCGGAGTTGGTGAAGCCTCATTGGAAATAGCCACGGCGCTACCCACACTCGCCTACGGACTGGCGACAGACCCCGGTGGGGTAGCAGATGGGTTTGTCGAGAGGTACCAGACCGAGGGAGCCCTCGGCTTCACTCCTTGGCCCAAATTTCGGGATGGCGTCAGGGGGATCGTTCAAGCCGACTCCTTCTTCGGGGCCGGACGGTCCTGGGGTCATGCAGCAGTAGCCACCGCTGAGGCGAGTGGCATCGTGCTCGGGGTGGGGGCGACGGCGTCCAGGCTCGGCCGGTCGATTCGGGCCAAGTCCGCCAGTGCTGCATCGGAAACCTTGAGTGACATCACCCAATTGGGCTCTGAGCAACCTAGCCTCGGCCCCACCCCGGGAGCACTACCCACCGCAGAGGCGGGCGGGGCCGCTGCGAGGGAGGTGCCTACAATTGCAAAGGGCTCGAACCGCGAGATGCTTGGTCAGGCAGTTCGGCACCTAAAAGGAATGGGCGGCTCGGCGGCGGACAAGGCAAAGGTATTTGAAGGTATGGCAGCCCAGATCAATAAATTGAGTGGCGGGAGCTGGTCAGCCGCTTGGGCGGCGGGCGCCGACGGTGCCCATATCTTTGCGGGGGAGTTCGGTGAAGCATTGGTCGTATCTCCCACTGGGGCACTATTCAGGGGGAACGTCACGAACATCGGAAGCGAGTTTGCCGTTGGCGCGGGCGGAAAACTCCAACCTCTCTACTCCGCGCTCAAAGGACTGTGATGGCCGGAAATTACGAAGAAGCGTCAGCCCTTATCAAGCGCGTGAAAGACCCCCGTGAACGCGCGTATCTGAGGTTCGGGATGAAAACCGCGATGATGGACGTGAGGGTCGCGGAGATAGATCCGGACTTCGACGTCCACATGCTCGTGACGATTCTATCGAAGATGTTCGATAAGCCCCGAGTAATCGATGCTATCGTGAACGGGTCTCTCGAAGATCACACCTGGTTTCCCGAAGACCCCCGTGAATAGGCGGCCACTTCCTCCACAACGTGGGCAGAGCGGGGGAGGGGGCGGCGAGTGTGCCGCAAAGTTGCTCCGCTACCCGTAAAAGGTGGTAACAGGCGCTTTCAGTCCCGCGAGCAGCGCCAAGGGGAGTGTCGGGAGCTCCGCGTCACCGAAACAGGGCTAGGGGGTGTCCCTAATCTCGTGGCGAGAGAGTTGGATCATTTCGATCACTTAGCGGGCGAGGTTGCCTCGGATCGATAAACGTGATCTGGAGAAGGCATGCAGCGTCACGCCTTGACCGACGATCAGTGGGCCAGCATCGAACCTCTCATCGATTCGAGCCGACCTGGTCCAAAGCCCAAGATCGGCGGCCGAGCCTTCATCGATGGCGTCTTGTATCGAGCCAAGACCGGCATCCCCTGGCGAGACCTACAACGAAAATCCACGCGATCGTAACCACGACTGGCAGGCCTCGACCGCTAAGGACCCGCTCAGAAATTATCTATCCGTCGACGCCCGTTCTGTGGCGCTCTGAGACCGCCTGGCGTCATCTGGGCGCCGTCTACGGATAGGTAATCTCTGAGCGGGTCCTAAGTGATCGAAATGATCCAACTCTCTCGCCACGAGATTAGGGACACCCCCTAGTCGCCTTCATCAACAAACCACGTATAGAAACAACGAGCGATGCTTTCGTATCTCCCAGATGTCACGATCTCCCCATTCTCCTGACATAAATCAATGACCATGTCTTTGTAATCCTGCCGAGCATGATCTTTCTCGATCTGACCTCTCAACACACAGGCACATATTCGGTCAAGCCGGTTGAGGAATTGCACATATGCCTCCTCATGGTAGCGATTCGCAAATCTTGATTCCTCGACCACGATAAGCATATCCAACTGGTCTCCTTTTCCAGTTAGGAGGAGCTGCTTCACGCGTTTCAATTTGGCATTTCTCACGCTCAGCTGAAGTCCAGCATCAGCATAACGCTCCCTCGCAGCAGCCAGCGAGTCCTCGGCTGCGAGTAGTGCCGTAAGTCGGTTTATCTTCAGTTCCCGCATGCCGAAGAAATAGCCAATTGCCAGCGCAATCAAGCCGAGATATACGGGAAGTTGCTCACCGATCCAAACGGCCCACTCTTGGGTCGTTTGAGGAATCTGTTCAAGAGCATCCTCATCGCCCAGATCAGGATCTGATCCTTGAGCCAAGATCAACTCATTGAGTTCATCCAACTCCTGTTCTCGCTGTGCGGTCTGTGGATGCATCGACGCACGACGGGTCTGCCCTGGAGACAGAGTCGCAGCGGGGGACTGCTGCGAATCTGTCACATTCTGCGCCTTGGATACCTTTTGATGGCGAGGACTCTGCTGGGCATCTTGGCGAAACTGACGCGTACTCTTTTTGTCGTCGGACATCCAGACACTGTACTGTGAACCGAGAGAATCTCAACTCTCCAACGTCAACCACGCCTTCAGTGACCGAGGTGGCCCAAAATGAACCTCCTCGGTCACAGAAGGCGTATGGTGGGCGGTCGAAGCGACAAGGGCCCCTTCAACCACCACAACCCCGCAAAACGAGGGGCCGCCAACCGCGCCCATTCTGTTCCGAAGAATGGGCGCGTCCATGTTTACCCCATCCCTGGCACTCAATGAGTGCCGCCTCCAAACGGGGAAGGAAGGGTAGACCAAGGATGAGCGCATTTTCGAACCTCATCCGGCTTCAATGAGGCCGTCCCCCCAAATGGGGCGGAAGGGACAGCCATGCAACCTACCAGAATCACTGGATCTTTGAACCATTTTGAACACAGGGTTTCTTGCACTGATGCCTGGCCTGGACGTGAGAGAGGCTTGATCTCGTCATGGGCAGCTTGCACGACCTCAATCACAGCAAAATTCGGAGCTGTGCAACACCTTCCCTTGGGCATGTCCCGCGCCAAAGGTAGATCGGTCGCAGCTGCCCCCCCCGACCGACAGCTGGGCAGCAAAACTGGGTCTCGATCAACACGTCGCGCGACAACTAGTCGGGATTCGGCCGGACGCCCACCTGCCAAATTGCGCCGGTCCACACTGAGGGTGGCCGCGCACAGCCATACAGCTGTGATCTCGACCTGGGTCATGGATACAAGCCAGCTGCTCGACCATGCCACACGTATAGTGTACCATGTACACCATGGAGAAGTTCGACGAAGAAATCGCATCCCAACTCCCCCTGACTTCGTCCTTGTCAAAGTCGGTCAGGCGAAGCACCTTCAGGAACTCATTGACGGTCGCCTTTGGATGCCGCGACTCTCATCGTACTGGGGGCTTGAGGACGGTGGAGTTCGAGGAGATCCTCTGGACGGGCTCTCGGCTCAGTACCAGCCGAACGACATCAGCATCCGCATCGGCCCGCTCGACCCACAGATTCGGAACTTACTTCCGCCTAACTTCCCATTGGAGCCCGACGGATCGTTCATCATTCCAAGTGCGGATATCGCGGCCCCGGTACGAGTTCAGAGGGACGACCACGCAAATCTACATGCGTTCTGTATGACCCATCACTCGCGCCACTGGGCCACGCAACCAGACCTTGAAAAACTCTGTTCATTCGGTGACAAAGCAGTAGCAATCACTGACCCGATCTCATTTCTTCGCCGGGTGGGGCGATCGGCGCATCAGCTGGGTTTGACGGGGCGATTTGAACGGGTTACCTATGGTAGCATTGACAGCCACCATGGCGCAGTCGGACCATGGTTTAAGGCGAATAGTTATGCCTGGCAGCAGGAAGCTCGACTATGTGTTCAGCCGACGATAGAGGAAGTGCTGCACCTGGACATTGGCCCCCTAGAAGGCCTTGCTGCCATGTATGATGTCGCAAGGCTCGCGGAAGTCCTGGAGACTATCCCTGCCTAACAGCGGTGTCCATCTAGCAACCGCGGAGCAGCACCTGGCGAAGTACGGGAACGTCGAGACCAATACCGCGATGCTGTTCAACAGGTACTTTCCAAAGAGCAGCGTGCACATGGCATGGGCATAAATTGACAATGATGAAGGTGAAATTGATCGATTGGATCCCATCATCCTCAGCGATAATTTCCGGGTTTCAAACGACGGAGCTGCTGGCGCCAGGATCGGGGTCGTCGACGACCCCGATCCTGGCTGGCTTCGGGTAGTGGCGTGTTCAGTTGGCGGGTCATCCAGCCACCGATGCAACTCGTGGACTACATCTTAACTCGTGGGTCCTCGATGCTCGAGGTGGAGGAGCCACACCAGCGTGTTTTGACTCGGCGTGAGGAGGCCCTGCCCGACTACGCCGAGCGCCGTGAAGCGCTGCGCCGGCTCGGGCCCGAGTTGGAGTGGTAGCCCACACACCTCCAGACCGGCTAGACAGGGGACCTCTACGGTCTCACCTTGCATAGGTAGTTTGTCGTGGGAGCCGGGCGG
>CAYVJQ010000224.1:0-2709 GCA_964451725.1 uncultured Nannocystaceae bacterium
ACGTAGCCGCCGTCGTCGCTGCCACCGCGCCGACGCAGGAAGGCCGGCACTTCGCGCGGGTCCCCGGTCTCGCCGCCGCGACTCCAGCCACCGCTGGCGGAGGAGCTTCGGGCCTGTGGGTAGGGGCCCGAATCCTGAGCCTGAACCGGGGCCGGCTGCTGGTGGACCACCGGCGCCGGGACCGAGGCACGGCTGCGCAGCGGGGCCTGAGTCGGTGCGGGCGAGGCGTACATCGGGTTGAGGCTGGGCTTCTTGGCAGCCGGGGCCGGGGCCGGGCTGCGGCTCGCAGCTCCGAGTGAGCGCGGCGTGGCGGGCACCTGAACCTGGACCCGCTGGCTCTGACCACCGCTGCCGACGATCGGAACGTTGAGTCCGGGCATCTGCATCTGCTGAGACTGACGTCGAGCCCGGTGAGCGTGGGCCGCGATCGCGTTGCCGAGGACCTCCTCCTCGGGCTCGTGCTGGTCGAATCCGGTGGCGATCACCGTGATCCGCAGGGCCTCGCCCATATTCGGATCGACGACCGCGCCGAAGATGATGTTGCAGTCCTCGTGGGCGGCTTCCATGATCAGCGAAGCCGCCTCCTCGACCTCGTGCAGGCGCAGGTTGGGCCCGGAGGTGATGTTCATCAGGATGCCCTTGGCGCCCTGAATGGTGACGTCCTCGAGCAGCGGGCTGTTGATGGCCTGCTGGGCCGCAGCGACCGCGCGCCCCTCATCGGCGCCTACACCCATGCCCATGAGGGCCCGGCCTTGGCTGGCCATAATGGTGCGGACGTCGGCAAAGTCGACGTTGATGATGCCGGGGATGGTGATCAGGTCGGAGACGCCCTGGGTGGCGTGCTGAAGCACCTCGTCCGCCAGGCAAAAGGCGTCCATGAGCGTGCTGTTGGTCGAGGTGACGTGCAGCAGGCGATCATTGGGGATCGTGATCAGGGTGTCGACGGCCTGCTCGAGCCGCTCGATGCCCATCTCGGCGAACTTCATGCGCCGCCTGCCCTCGAAGGAGAACGGCTTGGTGACCACGCCGACGGTCAGCGCTCCACACTCGCGGGCGACCTGGGCGATGATCGGGGCCGCGCCCGTGCCCGTGCCGCCGCCCATTCCGGCGGTGACGAAGACCATGTCGGCGCCCTCGAGCATCTCGCCGATCTCGTTGACACTCTCGAGCGCCGCCTCCCGGCCGCGCTCGGGGTTGGCACCGGCACCGAGGCCGCGGGTGACCCGGCGGCCGAGTTGGAGGGCCGTCGGCGCGTGGCTGCGCTCGAGGGCCTGGACGTCGGTGTTCGCGGCGATGAAATCTACGCCGGCGACCTTGGAGGCGATCATGGTGTTGACCGCGTTGCCGCCAGCTCCACCCACGCCGATCACTTTGATCTTGGCTTGGTCGTTAAAGGCGTCGTCGAGTTCGAAGTGGGCCATCTTTCTTTCCTCTTGGGGGTTGTCCCGCGACTGCGGGGAAGGGTCGGTGTTCAGGCCTTATCGACTCGCTGGATCCGAGGCAAAAAACCCGCCGATTTTTCCCACCTGGAGATTGGGGAAGAGCCACACCCGACGTCTGGCCTACATGTAGGCCAATGTATTCAGTTTTCATTGCCGCCATGCGAGGGCCCCTGGAGGCGCTCTCAGAGCCCGTACAGGGCCGCCCGCATCGCCTCGATGGTGCGCGGGGCCAGCGTGGCCTGAAGCCAGATCTCGAGCGCCCGGGCGCCCTGATGCAGGAGCATGGGCAGGCCGTCTTGAACGGCGAGACCCCGGGCCGCGGCCCGATCGAGCAGCCCGCCCGCCGGCCGCGGATAGACGATATCCACGACCCCCGCCCCCGGATCGAGGGCGCTGAGATCGAGGGCGATCGGGAAGCGATCGGGGCCCCCGGCGAGCCCGACGATGGTCGTGTTGACGAGCAGCTGCCCCCGCGCCGGGCCGCCACAGTCTCCATCCCCCGCCCCATCCCCCGCCCCGCCCCGCCCCGCCCCGGTAGCGAGCAGGTCGGGCCAGCCACACACCCGCAGTCGCGCCCGGACGCGAGGGTCGCTGGCCTGCGCGGGCGGGGCCTCTGGGCGACGGCTGACCCAGCGCAGGCTGAGTTCGGGGTAGCGCTCCAAGAGCGCGTCGACGACCGCCAGCGAGGCCCCGCCCGTGCCGAGCACTGTGGCCTCGCGCAGGTCGAGCGCCCCCGACCTGCCGACTACCCCGCCGACCAGTTCATCCAGTCCATCGAGGAACCCCTGGCCGTCGGTGTTGTGACCGTGGATCGCCGTGGGTGCCCCAGGCTCGGCTCCAGGCACGAAGCGCAGGGTGTTCACGGCTCCGATGCGCCGGGCCGCCGGGGACAGCCAATCGCAGTACTCGAGGGCCGCGCGCTTGTGGGGCAGGGTCAGGTTCAGGCCACCGAAGCCGAGCGCCGCCGCGCCGCGCAGCGCAGCGCCCAGCTCACCCGCGGACACGTGAAAGGGCAGATAGGAGAATCCACCGGCCTCCCCGCCGAGCTCGGCGAAGGCCGCCGTGTGCATGACCGGCGAGCGCGAGTGAGAGATGGGATCACCGAGGACCCCGAAGCAGCGCGGGCTCACGCGTCGGTCTCCGGGTCGGGTCGGCCGACGGCAGCGCTCTTCTTCTTCACGGTCTTGCTCTTCTTCTTTTTCACGGTCCCACTCTTTTTCGCGGTCCCGCTCTTCTTCGCGGTCCCACTTTTCTTCGCGGTCCCACT
>CAYVJQ010000224.1:2809-4875 GCA_964451725.1 uncultured Nannocystaceae bacterium
TCTTTTTCGCGGTCCCGCTCTTCTTCGCGGTCCCACTTTTCTTCGCGGTCCCACTCTTTTTCGCGGTCCCACTTTTCTTCACGGTCCCACTTTTCTTCGCAGCCGGGCCCACCTCGCCCGATCCCGTCCCCCGCGACCCGAGGACCTCGACCGAGAGCGACCCCCGAGCCAGGCGCAGCTCCAGACGATCCCCGGTAGCGACCTCGCCCGGATCGCGGATCACCGCCCCCTCGGAGTCCCTGACCAGGGCGTAGCCCCGGCTGAGCACAGACAGGGGCGAGAGCGCGTCGAGCTTGCCCGCCGCCCGGGCCAGCCGGGGCCCCAGGGTGGCTGTGAGCCCGCGACCGGCCCGGACCAGGCGGCGCTCGAGCTGGCCCAAACGGGCACGCTCGGCCGCGATGCGCTCGCGCGGGTGGACGGCGGAGAGCCGCGCAGACAGCTCTCGGTGCCGGCCCTGATCCCGGCGCAGGGCCGTGCGCACACCGACCTCGAGGATTTTCCGGTCTCGCTCGAGCGCGCCCCGCTGCGCCCGGACCAGGGTGTTCCCCCAGCGCTCGAGGCGGGTCGAAGCGCTGTGCAGACGGGCGCCCAGGTCCACCGTGATCCGCTCCGCCGCCCGGAACAGGCGGCGCTCCCAGTCGCCCAAGCGATCTTCGAGGGCCCGGCGATCGGGGACCGCAAACTCGGCGGCCTGGGAGGGGGTGGCCGCCCGACAATCGGCGACCAGGTCACAGATACTGACGTCGACCTCGTGCCCGACCGCGGCGATCACCGGGACTCGGCAAGCGGCGACCTCCCGGGCGAGGGCCTCGTCGTTGAAGGCCCAGAGGTCCTCGGCCGAGCCCCCGCCACGGCCGAGAATGATCAGCTCGATGTCCTCGACCTGGGCCAGGCGACGCAGGGCCGCGCGCAGCTCTCGGGGCGCATCGGCGCCCTGGACCTTGCTGGGAGCGAGCAGCACCGAGGTCGGCATGCGTCGGCGGACGACCTCCAAGATGTCGTGGATCGCCGCGCCCGTGGGACTCGTGACCACGCCGATACGCCGGGGCCACGGCGGCAGAGCTCGCTTGCGCTGGGTCTCGAACAGGCCCTCGGCCGCGAGTTGCTGCTTGCGCTGCTCGAGCGCGAGGGCCATCTCGCCCAGACCGCTGGGCTCCGCCCGCTCCCCGTAGAGCTGAAAGCGACCCTGGGTCACATAGATACCCAGGCGCCCGAACACCCGCAGGCGCTGGCCCTCGGCGAGACGAAAGCGGAGCCGGCGGACGCTGGTCGCCCACATCGCCACCGAGAGCGCCGCCTGGTCGTCGCGCAGCGTGAAGTAGGCGTGGCCGCTGCGGGCCAGGACCAGGTTCGAGACCTCGCCCTCGACCCACAAAGGTTGAAAGCCGCGCTCGAGGGTGCGGTTGGCGAGCGCCACCACCTCTCCGACCGCCAGCACGGCCGGACCCCTCCCCGGCCCCGGGCCCGGTCCTGGACCCCCTGGACCCCTCCCGGTTTCGGGGCCCGAGCGATCGCCCTCGCCCGGTCCGCGAGCAGGTCGCCCAGCGCTGCCTGGGCGGGCGCCGAAGGGGATGCCGCGCTTGGCCACGGCGCGGTTTTATCAGCCCATAGGGGCGCGCACCACTTCGGTTCCCGCGCTCTCCTGAGCGCTCAGATCACGGATCTGCTGCTCGAGCTCCTGGACCCGCTCGGCGAACTCACGCACGACCTCATCCAGGCTGGCCTGGGCCTGTCTGTCGAAAGTCGCGGCCATCTCGAGCTCCGTGACCCGAGCCTCGAGCGCCCGAACCCGGGCCGCGAGTGGGTCCGTGGACCCTGCTGATTCTCCGGGCTCGGACGGCGCGCTCGACATGGCCGGATGGTGCCCAGGATCCCCACCAAAGGCCAGGGACACCGACGTGGTCGGGGCCACGAACTCCAGCCGGACTGCTCGAACCGCCGACTCCGCACCCTTTTCTTCCCTCACTCCCCGACTATTTTTTGCGCCGATTTCTTGCCAAGCGCGCCGGGCCGTGTCCATCTGAGTCCGTGCACCGTCGCCGCGCCCTCCTCCCGCTGTCCGCAGC
>CAYVJQ010000225.1:0-4847 GCA_964451725.1 uncultured Nannocystaceae bacterium
AGCAGCTCGTGGGCGAGGGTGTCGGCGGTCGGCGGAGCCGGTGGAAGTTGGCGGCGAGGGGTGGCGCTCGCCACCCACACCAAGGTCGCGAGCGAGTCGTCTGGCGAGAGCTCGACCGTAAGCAGCGAGAGTTCGACCTCGAGCTCGCTGCGTTGTTGAACGATCCGCACCCGTGGGAAGGCCGGCAGGGCGCTGCGGAGGTCGCCTGCGTGGGAAAAGCCCTGGAGCAGGATGGGGTCGCCCTCGGCCAGATGCAGGGCCCGCATGCCCCACGCAGCGCCCGACCAAAACCGCCCGTCGACCGGGCCCGGATCGAGGTCGGAGAACCACCCGGTGTGGGTCTCGACCAGGGTCTGGGCGTCGGGCTCGATCTCGGGGCGGAGGCCCAGGAACGACGCCCGCGGAAACCACATCTGGCTGACCCATCCAAAGCCCGCGGGGATCGGGGCACTCCGCCAGCCCCCGGGTTGGTCGCGGACGAGGGTGTGGGGCCGCAACAGGTGCCGCGGGTCTTCGAAGTTGGGGAGCGCGAGCTGCTCGAGACTCCTCGGGTCCGCACACCCTACCCAGCCGGTTCCGGCGGGATTTCGCGGGTAGGCGCCGGGGTGCTGCTCGGGCTGAAGGCTGGCCAACAGGGTCGGCAGGTCGCTCGGGAGCTCGGGATTCACGACCCCGAGGTCGATGCCACCGTAGGCCCGCCGCCACGTCAGGGGCAGGGCCACGAAGGGCTCGGGATTGGTGAAGGTGGGCGCCCCGTTGGGGCCCAGGTGCACGCGGCGATCACCGAACACGGCGACCTCCCGGTGCACGGCGCCGAGCCGAAGGGACAGGGGCAGGCGCGAGAGCGGCCGCCGGCCGGGGGTCCGGGCGCAACCGTGGACGACGATGTCGGTGCAGGGCTTCCAGGGGATCAGGTCCGACTCGCCGACCAGGCAGCCGACCGGGTGTCCGCCGTCCCGGTCCTCCTCGACGGGGCTGGGCCGGAGGCCGAGCTCGAGCTCGGTCGCCCTGGACAAGGGCTGTCCATCCCGCAGGTCGTAGGTGCGCTTGATGTGCACGCGGATCGATTGAGTGGCATCGGGGCCGTCGAAGAGGCCGACTTCCAAGGCCGGTGCGGCGCCGCTGTCGGCCTGCCCGAAGCCGACTTGCAGGGCCGTTGCGGCGCCAGTGTGGGTGTGGGTGTCGGCTCGCCCGAGCTCGACCCGCAGAGCAGAAGATTCAGCCGACATGGGGCGCCTCTTTCAAGAATGCATCTGTGAGCGCCTTTTCGGCGTCGAGGCGACCGGGGTGCCAGTTTGCGGCCGGGTCGATGGCGTCGAGACCATCGTCGACCCAACCGCTGAAGCCCCGCGCGGGCAGGCCTGAGAGCTGGCTCAGACCGCCGCCGAGGGTGCCCCGTTTTTCGCCCCACACGGTGATGTCTCCAGTCGAGAGGTCGAGCTTGCCCAGCTTGTAGGGGACCGAGATGCTCGCACCGTTGACCAGACCTTTGACCACGTTCTTCGCTGTCTTCTTGAGCGCCGCGGCGGCGAGCTCTCGGGCGGCGGCCCCGGTGGCTCCGAACGCAGCGGCGGCGTTGGCCTGCAAAATGTTCCCCTTCGGCGACAGGCCCACCCGGGCCCAGGCCTTGTCGAACACAGTGTCGAAGGCCTTGCTGGCCGCGATCTTCAAGACCCCGACGAGGTAGTCCATCAACCCCAGGGGCAGAGACACGGTCTGAGAGCTGGTCGGGAACATGAACATGCCGAGCGACTGGTAGGCGACGAGCGCCTTCGTCTTCGCGGCGCCCCCGGCAGAGGACGCCCCGGCGCCGGCCTTGGACCCGGGCCCGGTGGTCTTGGGCGAGGACTTGGCGGGCGGGGCCTTGGCGGGACTCTTCTTCTCCTCTTTGGCTCCGCCGATGCAAAAGACATAGGGCGCGAGCATGGTCTTGAAGGCGGCGAGGTTTTTGCCCTCCGCGCAGCGCCGGCTGGCGACGATCGGCCAGGTGCACTTCGACTTGATCATCGTCGGCACGAGCAGCGTGTTGTTGGGTGGTTTGCAGGCGTGGACCGCCATCGGCCCGTGGTTATGCCCCTCCAACATGCCCGGCTGACCGTCGAAGGTCACCTTGGTCGTGAACTTTTGAAACGGGGGCAAGAGCCCCCGGGCGGCGGAAAACTCCTGGTGGGGATACCTTTTGATCGGGGACGGCGGCGCGGGAGGCAAGATCGCGTCGTGGCCACTGAAGACGTTGAAGCGCAGCCACCCCGGGTACACCGGGTGTGCACAGAACAGCTCAGACGGCGACATGCAGACCTCCCTGGGCACGGGCATTGCCCCACCGCAGCCGGGCCGAGCGAGCTACGCCGCGCTCGAAGCTGTAGGTGAAGGTCGAACGGTAGGTAAGCACCAGGCGCGAGCAGGTGGGGGCCACGAGCACCGTATCGATCTCGAGGGGCAACACACTGCGCTTTTGGCCCACGCGCAGCTCGGCGACCAGGGGCACACAGGGCAGCGCAAAGATCCGCGGACCGGCGCAGGCCCACCCGCGCAGCTCGACCCGCTCGCCACCACGAAGGCCCGGGACCCGGCTGTCGACCGGGGCGACGTTGAGGATGCTGCGGTCGACCCCGGCGGGGCTGGCCTCGTCGATGGCCGGGAGCACGCGCAGGGTGCTGGTCATCGGCAAGGGGCCAAAACCCACCGGCGGTGGATCGTCGCCGGCCTGCTCGAGGCGGTGGGCCGGGTGCTCGATGTTGGGCAGCATCATGTCCTCCAACGCGGGGCTCAGATCTCCGATATAGCCCCGCCCGCTCGGGTTCCCCAAGTGCGGCACGCTGCACCCTTCAAAGCTGGCGACCCCGCCGAAGGCGTTGGCCCAGGTGACCGGAATCTGGTCGAAGCGCCCGGGCTCCGAGGGCAGATAGCGCGACCTTGAACGACGCCAACGCCTGGGTCCGAACACCAACAGCTCGCGGGACCAGGAGCCCTCGGCCCCCTCGATAGCCGCCCGCACGGCCATGCAGCGGGTCTGCCGATCCGGCGCCGCCGCGGCGCCGACGACCAGGATATCGACGCCCTCCTTGCTCAAGATCGTATCTGGGTCGAAGTGGTGACCCTCGAAAGGGGTCGGCGCACCGTAGATGGGGAGCTGATCTGCATCGAAGCTGGGGCCGTTCGTGTCGAGCCGAAAACTGGCCTTGGCGACCAGCGCGGCCGCGGTCTCGAAGGGACCCCGGGCGACGCGGACGAGCTGCGCGGGCAGAGATGTCTCGTTGACGAGTCTCATGTTGGACTGGGTGTGTATCGGAGCGGGAGAGGACGATCAGTGGATGAGGGCGGCGCTCACGGAATTCGGTCGGCGCCTGCGAAATCGGACATGCCGTTTGTGGTCGGGCGGGCATCGCCGTTGATGTCTGTTGCCGGGTCGCCGTCGAGCCAGGTCGCGGCTCCTTCAATTATGGGGGGGTATAGGCCATCGGCGAGTGTGAAGTCACCGGCAAGGTAATCTGTAAACCACTCCAAAACGAGGTTGTCCATGAACACGTTGCCGCCGGCATCGTTGATGTCGTCACTCATCGATTCCAAGGCGGAGCCGCTGACGGTGAGTTGGGGGCACTGAATCTCGGGGTCGACATGGGTGCTGGTGACGAGGCTGTTGCGAAGGGTGCTCGAACTGCCATCGCTGCATGAGAGGGCCGCTCCAGCGACGAGCGCTGGGAATCCCAAGGTCGAGTACAAAACTGAGATGTCACCGTCCAGGACATCGATGGCAGGCGCGCTGTTCGAGCCACCGACAAAGCTGTTTTCGAGCACCAGCGACCCACCACCATCGACGACGATGCCGCCTCCCGAGTTGTTCACGATGCGGGATTTCTCGATCCACACCTGGCCGCCCGCCACGGAAACCCCGACACCATCACCATCGTCGACATACAACCCCTTCATAAACAGTTGACCGGCGCTCGAGACAGCCAGCGCAGGGACGCCGCCGGAGCCTTCGGCCACCGGAGATTCGCCTGGCGCCGCGAATATGGCGACCGAAATCTGGATGGTATTTGACTCGTTGTACGTGAATGGATCCGTCGTGATCTCGTGGACAATGATGAGAGACTCATCGCCGACTGCGAGCAGTGCTTCCCCCAAATCACAGTAGGGTTCGCCCTCGGATCCATCGCCCACCCCGCAGTCCTCGTCCCCGTCGACGTGTACGATGTTGCCCAGGTTCATGCAGTTGCCCTCCGCAATATTACAAGCGCTCTCCGGGCACTGCTCATGCCCTGAGCAGCCTATGCAGGTGTTCGCGTCTGTGTCACAAATCGGGGTCAGGTCGCCACACGCTGCATCATCTTCTTCCGTGCACTGGACACAGGTTCCTTCGATGCACAGCGGCACAGTTGCGTCCACCTCTGCACAGGCGGCGTCCGGGTCCATCACGCCATCACAGGCTACGCACTCGCCAGATGAATCGTCACAAAACGGAGCATCCGGGTTGTCGCAATCGCCATTGTCGACGCAGTCCTCGGGACCGGTCTCGGTTTCGGTCTCGGTCGTGTCGGACGTCTCGGTTTCGGTCTCCGTCTCTTCGCCCCCCTCTAGACAGCTGTCGTCGTCTACGACTGAGAGATCTCCACCGCAGGGGTAGTAACACTCGGTCTTGGAGGGCATGGTGGCTGTGCAGCCGTCTGGTGAGGTGGTGAGGCAGGCTGCGGCGGAGCAGAACGATTTCTCGTCGCCGTAGAGCTCTTGGCAGTAGGAGTCGCCCTTGTTGAGTTGGCAGTGGTAGGGATTCGAGACGATGCTCCGACAAGCAGGGAGGCCGAAGCCGATGGTGAACCCGAGGGTCGCGGTGAGGAAGAGACGGG
>CAYVJQ010000226.1:0-4838 GCA_964451725.1 uncultured Nannocystaceae bacterium
AGCAGCTCGTGGGCGAGGGTGTCGGCGGTCGGCGGAGCCGGTGGAAGTTGGCGGCTAGGGGTGGCGCTCGCCACCCAGACCAAGGTCGCGAGCGAGTCGTCTGGCGAGAGCTCGACCGTAAGCAGCGAGAGCTCGACCTCGAGCTCGCTGCGCTGTTGAACGATCCGCACCCGTGGGAAGGCCGGCAGGGCGCTGCGGAGGTCGCCGTCGTGGGAAAAGCCTTGGAGCACGATGGGGTCGCCCTCGGCGAGATGCAGGGCCCGCATGCCCCACGCGGCGCCCGACCAAAACCGCCCGTCGACCGGTCCGGGATCGAGGTCGGAGAACCACCCGGTGTGGGTCTCGACCAGGGTCTGGGCGTCGGGCTCGATCTCGGGGCGGAGGCCCAGGAACGACGCCCGCGGAAACCACATCTGGCTGACCCATCCAAAGCCCGCGGGGATCGGGGCACTCCGCCAGCCCCCGGGTTGGTCGCGGACGAGGGTGTGGGGCCGCAACAGGTGCCGCGGGTCTTCGAAGTTGGGGAGCGCGAGCTGCTCGAGACTCCTCGGGTCCGCACACCCTACCCAGCCGGTTCCGGCGGGATTTCGCGGGTAGGCGCCGGGGTGCTGCTCGGGCTGAAGGCTGGCCAACAGGGTCGGCAGGTCGCTCGGGAGCTCGGGATTCACGACCCCGAGGTCGATGCCACCGTAGGCCCGCCGCCACGTCAGGGGCAGGGCCACGAAGGGCTCGGGATTGGTGAAGGTGGGCGCCCCGTTGGGGCCCAGGTGCACGCGGCGATCACCGAACACGGCGACCTCCCGGTGCACGGCGCCGAGCCGAAGGGACAGGGGCAGGCGCGAGAGCGGCCGCCGGCCGGGGGTCCGGGCGCAACCGTGGACGACGATGTCGGTGCAGGGCTTCCAGGGGATCAGGTCCGACTCGCCGACCAGGCAGCCGACCGGGTGTCCGCCGTCCTGGTCCTCCTCGACGGGGCTGGGCCGGAGGTCGATCTCGAGCTCGGTCGCCCTGGACAAGGGCTGCCCATCCCGCAGGTCGTAGGTCCGCTTGATGTGCACGCGGATCGATTGGGTGGCATCGGGACCGCTGAAGAGGCCGACTTCCAAGGCCGGTGCGGCGTCGGTGCCGGCCTGCCCAAAGCCGACTTGCAGGGCCGGTGTGGCATCGGGGTCGGCGTCGGTGTTGGCTTGCCCAAGCTCGACCCGCAGGGCAGAGGATTCAGCCGACATGGGGCGCCTCTTTCAAGAATGCGTCTGTGAGCGCCTTTTCGGCGTCGAGGCGGCCGGGGTGCCAGTTTGCGGCCGGGTCGATGGCGTCGAGACCATCGTCGACCCAACCGCTGAAGCCCCGCGCGGGCAGGCCTGAGAGCTGGCTCAGACCGCCGCCGAGGGTGCCCCGTTTTTCGCCCCACACGGTGATGTCTCCAGTCGAGAGGTCGAGCTTGCCCAGCTTGTAGGGGACCGAGATGCTCGCACCGTTGACCAGACCTTTGACCACGTTCTTCGCTGTCTTCTTGAGCGCCGCGGCGGCGAGCTCTCGGGCGGCGGCCCCGGTGGCTCCGAACGCAGCGGCGGCGTTGGCCTGCAAAATGTTCCCCTTCGGCGACAGGCCCACCCGGGCCCAGGCCTTGTCGAACACAGTGTCGAAGGCCTTGCTGGCCGCGATCTTCAAGACCCCGACGAGGTAGTCCATCAACCCCAGGGGCAGAGACACGGTCTGAGAGCTGGTCGGGAACATGAACATGCCGAGCGACTGGTAGGCGACGAGCGCCTTCGTCTTCGCGGCGCCCCCGGCAGAGGACGCCCCGGCGCCGGCCTTGGACCCGGGCCCGGTGGTCTTGGGCGAGGACTTGGCGGGCGGGGCCTTGGCGGGACTCTTCTTCTCCTCTTTGGCTCCGCCGATGCAAAAGACATAGGGCGCGAGCATGGTCTTGAAGGCGGCGAGGTTTTTGCCCTCCGCGCAGCGCCGGCTGGCGACGATCGGCCAGGTGCACTTCGACTTGATCATCGTCGGCACGAGCAGCGTGTTGTTGGGTGGTTTGCAGGCGTGGACCGCCATCGGCCCGTGGTTATGCCCCTCCAACATGCCCGGCTGACCGTCGAAGGTCACCTTGGTCGTGAACTTTTGAAACGGGGGCAAGGGTCCGCGGGCGGACGAAAATTCCTGGTGGGGATACCCCTTGATCGGGGACGGCGGCGCTGGAGGCAAGATCGCGTCGTGGCCACTGAATAGGTTTACGCGCAGCCACCCCGGGTACACCGGGTGGGCACAGAACAGCTCAGACGGCGACACGTAGACCTCCCTGAGCACGGGCATTGCCCCAGCGCAGCCGGGCCGAGCGAGGAACGCCGCGCTCGAAGCTGTAGGTGAAGGTCGAGCGGTAGGTCAGCACCAGGCGCGAACAGCTGGGGGCCACGAGCACCGTATCGATCTCGAGGGGCAACACGCTGCGCTTTTGGCCCACGCGCAGCTCGGCGACCAGGGGCACACAGGGCAGCGCAAAGATCCGCGGACCGGCGCAGGCCCACCCGCGCAGCTCGACCCGCTCGCCACCACGAAGGCCCGGGACCCGGCTGTCGACCGGGGCGACGTTGAGGATGCTGCGGTCGACCCCGGCGGGGCTGGCCTCGTCGATGGCCGGGAGCACGCGCAGGGTGCTGGTCATCGGCAAGGGGCCAAAACCCACCGGCGGTGGATCGTCGCCGGCCTGCTCGAGGCGGTGGGCCGGGTGCTCGATGTTGGGCAGCATCATGTCCTCCAACGCGGGGCTCAGATCTCCGATATAGCCCCGCCCGCTCGGGTTCCCCAAGTGCGGCACGCTGCACCCTTCAAAGCTGGCGACCCCGCCGAAGGCGTTGGCCCAGGTGACCGGAATCTGGTCGAAGCGCCCGGGCTCCGAGGGCAGATAGCGCGACCTTGAACGACGCCAACGCCTGGGTCCGAACACCAACAGCTCGCGGGACCAGGAGCCCTCGGCCCCCTCGATAGCCGCCCGCACGGCCATGCAGCGGGTCTGCCGATCCGGCGCCGCCGCGGCGCCGACGACCAGGATATCGACGCCCTCCTTGCTCAAGATCGTATCTGGGTCGAAGTGGTGACCCTCGAAAGGGGTCGGCGCACCGTAGATGGGGAGCTGATCTGCATCGAAGCTGGGGCCGTTCGTGTCGAGCCGAAAACTGGCCTTGGCGACCAGCGCGGCCGCGGTCTCGAAGGGACCCCGGGCGACGCGGACGAGCTGCGCGGGCAGAGATGTCTCGTTGACGAGTCTCATGTTGGACTGGGTGTGTATCGGAGCGGGAGAGGACGATCAGTGGATGAGGGCGGCGCTCACGGAATTCGGTCGGCGCCTGCGAAATCGGACATGCCGTTTGTGGTCGGGCGGGCATCGCCGTTGATGTCTGTTGCCGGGTCACCGTCGAGCCAGGTTGCTGCCATGTCTATCGCTTCCGGGTGTGCACCCGAAAGGGAGAAATCGCCGACAAGGTAGTCGGAAAACCATCCAGGCACCAATTCGCCGAGAACCACGTTGTCCCCCACGCTCTCTTCAAGTGCACTGTTTGTCACAGTTGCATCGGCGCACACGAGTCCCGGCCCAGCAGAAGCCGCCACCAGTATACTATTTCGAATTATGACCTCCATGCCTGCATTGCAACTCAGAGCCGATGCAGTCTCCCCAAAGTCTCCGCCTCCCGCAAGCGTTGAATAGTTGACTTGGACTCCGCCATCGATCACCAGAACGGCATCGACGTCATCGACGTTTCCGCCGACAAAGCTGTTTTCGAGCACCAGCGAGCCACCACCATCGACGACGATGCCGCCGCCCGAGTTGTTCACGATACGAGATTGCTCGATCCAGGCTTGGCCTCCGGCCACCTGCAAACCTTCGGCGGGACCGTTGGCGAGTACCAGCCGGCGTGCTGACAATGATCCCGACCCGGTGACAATAAGCGCTGGTTGCCCGCCATTGCCCTGAAGAACCGGGTTCTCGCCGTCCGCGGCGAACATCGCTACATCAATCGAGATGTTACTGAACTCTGTGTATGGGGTCTCCAAGTTACGCTCGTGGACGATAACCAGTGCACCTTCAGAGAGAGCGATAAGGGCTGCTCCAATCGTGCAGTATGGCGAAGATTCGCTTCCGTCAGCGGCCCCACAGTCACCGTTATCTCCGTCGACATGGAGGGTGCTGGCTGGGTCAAAACAGTTTCCCTCAGCAAGGTTGCAAGCGCTGTCTGGGCACTGTTCATGCTCGGAACACCCGATGCAAGTGTTGGTGTCGATGTCGCAGATCGGGGTCAGGTCACCACACGCTGCATCGTCCTCTTCCGCACACTGGACACAGGCTCCCTCGATGCACAACGGCACGGATGCATCCACCTCTGCACAGGCGGCGTCAGGGTCCATCACGCCATCACAGGCTATGCACTCGCCAGAGGCATCGTCACAAAACGGAGCATCCGGGTTGTCGCAGTCTCCATTATCGACGCAGTCCTCTGGACCGGTCTCGGTTTCCGTGTCCGTTTCGGTGTCGGACGTCTCGGTTTCGGTCTCCGTCTCTTCGCCCCCCTCGAGACAGCTGTCGTCATCTACGACTGAGAGGCCTCCACCACAGGGGTAGTAACACTCGGTCTCGGAGGGCATGGCGGCTGTGCAGCCGTCTGGTGAGGTGGTGAGGCAGGCGGCGGCGGAGCAGAACGATTTTTCGTCGCCGTAGAGCTCGCGGCAGTAGGAGTCTCCCTTGTTGAGTTGGCAGTGGTAGGGATTCGAGACGATGCTCCGACACGCAGGGAGGCCGAAGCCGATGGTGAACCCGAGGGTCGCGGTGAGGAAGAGACGGG
>CAYVJQ010000227.1:0-4793 GCA_964451725.1 uncultured Nannocystaceae bacterium
GCCCGGGGCGGGCGCGAGGGGGCGATGGTCTTGGGCTCTTCTTCGCCCTCCATCTCCAACACCTCCGAGGGTTTGAGCTTTCCGTTGTCTCGCTTGGCCCAGTTCTCTTCGCGCCGAAGTTTGGCGGCCTCGGCCTCCTTTTTGGAGTAGCGCATGACCTTGCCGAACTCCTTGGCGATGAGCTGCAAGACGACCCGGGCGGCGATCTCGTTGAACTCGTGGCGCAGCACCAAGGTCCGCTTGTCGAGCTCCCCTGTGGTCCCTTTGATGATCCCACCGGCCATGTCCCAGGCGCCCAGCTTGCGCAGGTCCGACTCGAGCTGGTCGTTCCAATAGGCGAGCGCCTGCTCGGCGTGGGCGAGCTCGAGGAATTGAAGCTTGATGACCAGCTCGGGGGTCCTGGCCGCCTCCCACATGAGCTCGGCCCGACTCGGGATCTCGAGCGGGAAGCCCTTGGGCACCCGGATCATCCGACGCAGATCTTCGATCACCAGCTGCATGCCGGCGGTGGGCTCGGCGTAGGTGTAGCGCCGCATCTTCGCGATGTTGGCCACGAAGTTCCCGGAGGTCTTGCCCTTGGCGGCGTCGGGGCCAGCGACGACCTGATCCACAAAGTCCTCGCGCAGGTACAGGGCCACCTTGTCCCCGGGCACGAGCACGAATTGGCGGTCGTCTCGGCTGCGCTCTTCGAGGTCGGCGTCGAGCAGGCGCGGATCCCCGATCCACGCGGTCTTCTTGCCTTCGCCCTCCTGGCGCCAGTCCACGGTCATGCCCGCGCGCGCGCAGGCCCGGTCGATGCCGGCCTTCATCTCCTCGTGCCCGAAGTTGTACTGGACGGCGACGAAGGCCTGGGTCTGATCGGTGGCGTCGGGGCTGCCGACGACCACGAAGTCGAAGTCCTCCCAAATGTTGAAACCAGCGTCGTCGATGAGCAGACGAAAGTCCCGCAGCGGGGCCATGATCTCGGTCGCCGAGTCGCGAAAGGGCAACTTCTTGATGCGCTTGTTGGCGAGCATCATGGTCCAGGTCGCGTTGGGCGGGACCATCCCGGCGATCTTGGATTTCCGAGCGCCGAACTTTTTGGGCTCGGGCTCAGGCTCGGGCTCGGGGGTCTGCGCCCCCTCGGGATCCTCGGGGAGCTCGGTCTCGGGCGGCGTGGTCTCTTCCTCGGCCGGCGGCTCGGGCTCAGGTTCGGGTTCGGGTTCGGGTTCGGCTTGGGCTGCGTCGGGTTCGATCTCCTTGACGTCGAACTCGATGAAGTCGATCTCGTAGTCGGGGAGGGTGTCGTCGATCGGCTCGGGGATCCGCTCGCGGACCTCGAGGGCAAACACGACCGCCAAGATGAACACCAGGTGCGCAGCCAGGGACAGCGCGCCAGACACGCTATATCGGGTAGGTTCGCGCACCGGACGCTTCACAGCTTAGCAGGACATCCGAGAAATCCCCGCCCGAGACGGCGGGTCCCCGTTCACCTCGGCTCCCAGTTCACCTCGGCCGCCCGTTCACCTCAGCTCCGGGTCGGGCTGGGTCGGGCCGAGCAACTTGCTTGGGGTCAGGCCGAGCAGCTCGGTGCGTGTCCTGCGTGAACCGGGTGCGCGCTCGCTCAGTTGAGCCAGTCTCGGCGCAGCGTGTGCTCGTCCAGGAGCGAGGAGATCCGCTCGAGCTCCGGGTGGAGCACGGCCAGCAGCGCGAGCGTGTCGGCGACCCGCTCGCGCTCGCCCGCCAACCCAAAGTGGCGGCGCAGGTTCTCGAGCATGCGTGTCAACATCCAGCGCGGATCACAGGGCCTGAGCTGCGACCTCAGCTGCTCCGAGTCGGCCTCGACGTGGCTGCCGACGATGCTCGTATACAAGGTCGCAAGTTCGTCGAGCTGGAGGCGGCGACCGCCCCGAAAGGGATCCCAGACCAGGGGCTGCGCCGAGGCTTCGGGGTCGAGACCCAGGCCGACCAAAAAGTGACCCGGGAAGCTGATCCCGTGCAGGGTCACGCCACAGACCGCACACAGGTGCTGAGCCAGGGCACAGAGCGTGATCGGGAGGCCGAGGTGACGCTCGAGCACCCGGTCCATGAGGCTGTTGCGAGGGTCCTCGTAGGCCTCGATGTTGCCCCGAAAGCCCTGCTCACGCAGGAGCTGAAGCACAGACTCGACGACCTCTGTCGACTTCCCCAGGTCGAAGACCTGCTCGGACTCCAGGTCGGAGCCCTGCTCGGAACCGGGCTCCGAGCGCCTGTCCGAACTGGAGATCGGCGTGAGCGCGTCCTCGAGCGCCACGAGGGTGGGCCCCGCCTCGGGCCAGACGTCTCCGTCTTGGAGCGCCGCCGAGTAGACCAGGGCGACCTCGAACACAGACCCCAGCTCGACGCCGGGCCGGGCCGAGTTCGCAAACCACTCGAGCAAGTCCAGGCGCACGCTCAGCTCCCCCAGCGCGCGACCACGGCCTCGACCTGGGTTCGAAAGTCGGCCTCGCGGTGACGCCGAAAAGTCTCCCAGGTACACAGGGTGGTCGGGTCGTCGACCCGGTCGAGAAACAGGGCGCCGTGCAGGTGATCGACCTCGTGTTGGTAGGTGCCCGCGGTGATCCCCCGAACCTCGAAGTCGAGCGCCCGGCCGTCCCGGTCGAGGGCCTGGACCCGGAGCTGGGCAAAGCGCGAGACCACCCCGCGCAGGTTCGGGACCGAGAGGCAGCCCTCGTAGTTGGCGAAGGTCGACTCACCGATCGGCGTGAGCACCGGGTTGACCAGCACCGTCAGGGGGATCTTGGGCTTGTAGGGGTAGCGCGGGTTGCCGTCGACCTCCATCACACACACCTGCACGGGCTCGAACACCTGGTTGGCAGCCAAGCCCGCGCCGTTGGCGTGGCGCATGGTCGCGACCATGTCGTCGATGAAGGCCTGAAAGCGAGGGGAGGCGAGCTCCTGTTCGCCGACTGGGCGCGCGCGCTCACGCAGCACGGGCTCCCCGACCTGCGCGATGGACCGGATGACCGTCATTGTTCCCACTCCAGCTCCGGTCAGACCTTGATGACCTTGGCCTTGAGCGCGGCCTTGCCGTCTTTGATGTACACGCTGAACTCGACGTCTTTGACATCGGCCCGGGCCAGCAGCACGTCGCTCTGCTTGCGCAGCTTCTTGGCAAACTTCTCGTAGGTGAAGCTGTCCACGTTCTCGCCGCAGGTCGACTTGGTCTCGACGAAGTCGTCGTAGATCTCTCGGTAGTAGCGCTCGCGGCTGTCGCCCATGTCCTCGAAGCTCACCGAGTCGTCGTCGTCGCCCAGGGCCACGGCGGCATCGCTGATCTCGTCGTTGAAGGTCGGGGCGGGTGCGGGCGGAGCCTTGGGCTTGGGCTTGGGCTTCCTTTTGGGGTCCTCGGCGGCGGCGTGACGCTCGACCTTGGCCGGCGCGACACCGGGCAGATCGATGGCCTCGTCATCGTCTTCCTGAGACAGGGCCGCCTGCCGACCCGTCAGCTTGCGATGGTTTCGAGTCTTGGGGCGACGCACGGTTCGCAGGCTGCGGGTCGCGCTCCGCGTCCGGCGAACGGGAGGCTCGTCGTCGAGACCCACCTCCTCATCGGCCATGTCCTGCTCCCACGAGGCCCGCAGCGCCTCCATAGCGGTCTGCGCCGAGCGACCGAGCTTGCCCAACTCCCCCCCGTAGGTGTCGTGGTGCAGCTCGTGCTGGCGACCCTCGGTGATGGCGTTGAACTCGTTGGCCAGCCGCCGCAGGGGCGTGTTGAACTCGATGTAGGGGAGGTAGAAGGTCAGGCCCAGGCTGATCACGAGCAGCCCGCCGACCAGGATCCAGTTGAGCTGGGCGAGGCCGCCCTTGCCGAGGGCCTGCGACAGGGCCGTAGCCATGTCCCGCTGGGTCGAGCCCAGGGTGTGGCCCGACAGGACGACAAACACGGTGCCCTCGGGGCCCTTGCCGGCCGATCCGGGCAACCGGGCTCCGGCGCCGATCCGGGCGCCGCCCCCCTCGCCGATCTGAAACACGGTGCTCGCACCCTCGGGTGGAATGTCGTTGATATGACTGCCGACCCAGCCCGTCAGGTCGCTCGCCTTGGCGCCTCCGATGGGCTCACCCAGGATGGCCCCCGAGCGCACCAGACCGGCCGGGTTCTTGGTCCCGACGACCCGGCGGAAGAAGGATCCGCCACCCAGAGACACGGCTCGGATGGTCAACAGGCGGCGCTGCTGGGCCTCGCCCGCGGGCCTGGAGACCTTCACCGCGTGGAACTCACCGTTGAGGCTCGCCGACATGAGCTTGGCCTCGTCGCTGCCGAGCGCCGTGCTCAACGCCGGAAGCTTGGTCAGTTCGTCGAACAGCTCGGGCGCGAGCCCGGTCCGGGCGAGCACGTTTCCGCTCTTGTCGACCACAGCCATGCTCATGAGCGGGTACTCGTTGAGCAGGGTCTCGTTGGCGACCTGAGTGAACACGTCCTGGAGCGAGAGCGCGTCCTCGGGGGCATCCACAGGGGGCACCGCGGGCATGTCGATCGCCTCGCGCAGACGGCTGTCGGAGAGCACCGAGGGACCCAGGCCGACCGGCGATGAATTGACGTCGGAGGCGAGCGCCGCCATCCCGGCCTCGGTGATCGCCCGCACCACGGCCTCGTCCGCCTTGGTGAAGCCCCCCGAAGAGCCCGTCGAGAGCAGGTACATGCCGGCGAGGCACGCGGTCGCCAAGATGGCGAGAACAGCAGTCCATATCTTCGTAAAGAGCACGACCGCTTCGGAGTGTAGGAGGTCTGCGGGCGAAGTGGAACAAAACTGGCACGGCGGCCCCAAAAGATG
>CAYVJQ010000228.1:0-1459 GCA_964451725.1 uncultured Nannocystaceae bacterium
CACCAATAATCTCGACAGCAGGTGGCACCCCATTCCGAGGAAGGTGTCACTCCCATACCAGTCCGATAGGTCGGCGCGCGTGTTGGGGTCCCACCCGCTGGTCATCCACCCCAACCTACCGGTTTGGGAACACCCCGTCCCCTTCGTCCCCTTCGACCGCCCACAGGGGTTTAGCGGTGCCTGATCTCGCCCAAAGTAGGAAGTCATGACAAATGGTTCCGATTTGGAACCATTTTCCCAGTGATCCAATTGGCGATCAGTGTACCAATGGACAGTCTTCCGTTTGTTTCTTGCCCAGTGGTCTATTTCTTACACTTCATTAGGTGTCGGCCAACATTCGCGAAATCGACATTGTTATTTAATATACACTTTCATAGAGTGTAAATATGGCAACCGCACTCTACGACCTCTCCGGATTCAGGCTCCGTACCGGCTCCCTATTCACGACTCTCCTGCTCGTGGGTCTCGCGACCAGCTGTGCCCTCGAAGACGGCGAGCCCGTCGACGACGCAACCCAGATCGACGATCAGGACGAAAACCTGAACAACGGTCCTGGTGAGATCCAGGGTCCGCAGACCTCCTCCGAGCCCTCCACCCACGAGGGCGAGGCCTGCACCTACGACTCGCACTGCCCGGCGGAGGCCCCCGCCTGCGTCGACAGTCTCTGCCGAGATGGTAACGACGGTGACCCTTGCGACTACAACTCGGACTGCGCCGAAGGCAACCGCTGCTTCGAGGCGCTCTGCTGGGACGGTGGCGTCGGTGATCCCTGCACCTACAACTCGCACTGCGATGAATCCGCCCCGTTTTGTTCCGAAGGCGCGTGTTCGGCCGGTGCGGTCGGCGACTCCTGTGCCGGTGACTCCGACTGCGGAGCCATGGCTCCCCTGTGCTCGGACGGGTTGTGCTCGGCCGGTGAGCTCGGCGACTCCTGCCTCTACAACACCGACTGCGCGCCCCCTTCGGCCTACTGTGCCATCGGTGTGTGTTCGGAAGGCAACGTTGGGGACTCCTGCGAGATCGACATCGACTGCTCGCCCGAGGCTCAACTGTGCGTGGACGACGTCTGCTCGGCCGGTGCCGTCACCGACAGCTGTGGCTACGACGGCGACTGCTCCGCGGAGGCACCCCTGTGCTCGCAGGGCCTGTGCTCCGAAGGCTTGGAGGGCGACCTCTGTAACTACGACTCGGACTGCTCCGAGAGCGCGCCCCTGTGCTCGCTCGGTGTGTGCTCCGACGGTCAGCTCGACGATGCCTGCGACTACGACTCGGACTGCTCCGACGATGCGCCCTACTGCTCGGACCTGACCGACCAGTGCACCACTGGCGAGGCCGGTTCGCCCTGCTCGCTCAACGTCGACTGCATGTTGGGCTGCCACCCCGCCATTCACGAGTGCATCTGAGCCCACCGCTCACGCACTGCTCGCGGGCACGCCTAACGGCGTGCCCGTTTTCGTTC
>CAYVJQ010000228.1:1559-4673 GCA_964451725.1 uncultured Nannocystaceae bacterium
AGCGCCCGCTCGGGCGATGGAATCAAGAGCGGCGCGACGTCCTCGGCGAGGGCCTCCAGCGCCGTGGGTCGGGGCTGGCCCGCGATGTCGAAAAACAGCGTGAGCAGCTCTGGGTTGGCCCGAAAGTCATCGCCCGCGCCGTTCTCGATCAGGTAGGTCGCGTACTCGCCACGACCATCCGCGCGCACGAGGTCCCCCACGGTGTACCCACCATCGTCGGCCGTGTGGCTCCACCCCCCCGCCGGCGCCTCGGCGCCGAGCTTGCGGGCAAAGGAGTAGATCCCGTCATCCGTGGCCCCGACCCCCGAATGGCAGCCGATACAAAACATGGTCTCGTCCACGGTCTGCGGGCGGAGCTCACCGCCGACATCCTCGATGAAGCCCTGATAGATCCAACCCATGCCGTTGTCGACCCCACGCTCGAGCTCACCGACCACCTCACGGACACGGTCCGGGAAGTCGACGCGCTCTTTTGCGTCGTCGGCCGCGGCCTCGTCGAGATCGGAGTAACTCGACCAGCTGCGCTTGCGGGCGTAGCGAAGCTCCTTCATGCGCGGCGCCATCACGACCCGGCGGTCGGTGTCGCTGCCCTGCACATCGAGGTAACGGACGCTGTGGAGGAACTCTGTGCCGACCGGAAACAACCCAGCCGCCAGCTCGACCTCCCCCCGCTGTTGCGCGATCCCAGCCTCACCGACCCAACGCATGCTCTCCCCCCGCAGCGGCGCCCATCGGTAGCGGATCTTCAGGGCCACTCCCAGCTCCCCATCACCATCGAGGTCGACCCCCAGAGGGGGCTCCAAGGTCACCTCTATCGCCACGTCGGCCCGCGAGATCAGTGCCTCGAGGATCGCCAGGTTGAGTTTGTAGATCCTGAGATCATCGACCCCCCCCGCGTCTCGGCGAAAGCGAGCCGGCAGCCGAATCAATGCATCGCCAAAGCCGCCTCCATTGGTCGGGAAAAACGCGCCCGGAAGCGGTCGGTAGGCGTAGGTCCGCCAGCCCGTGATCGAGCCGTCGGCAGCCCGGTCGAAGCCGGCTTCGTCGAACTCGAACCACGCGTCGGGCGAATACCCGCGCCAGCGCTCGGCCAGGACCGCCAGCCGGGCCGCCAGCATGATTGTCTCGCCCTCTCGGTAGTTCGAGCGCCGCACATACGCGAGCAGTTCGGCCTCGTCGATCGTGGCCAGCTCTGCGCGTCGATCGACCCCCAGGTTGGTCCATGGATTGGTCAGCGCCGGCCCAGGGAGGTCATAGGCGGACTGGACCGAGCCATCGCCGATGAAGTTGGGCCGCCAGGCGTCGTGATGACAGACAAAGCAAGGATTGTGAACCCCGCCCTGCTCGTCGATCGTATCCACGTAACACTGAGGCGGGATGTAGGCACTCACGCGTGTCGGCGCACGCTCGCGCTGCCCCTGTTGGTCATGTTGGTCATGTTGATCATGTTGATCATGTCCGTCACCCGCCGTGACCTGATCGGCCGACTCGGAGGACTCGACCGAGTCGGTCGAGTCGGTCATGCAGGCCGTGAGCAACAAGGTCAGCGAAGCGCAGCGCCGAAGCATGTCAGTCCATCGCCGGGAAGGGGCCGATGTAGCCGTCGTAGGCCGCCGCGTCCGCGGGGTCCATCAACTCATCGACGTCCGACTCGCCGTAGGGATGCTGAATGACACTCTTGAGGTACGCGAAGCCGTTGATGTCCGGGTACCAGTAGGGCGAGGTCGTCTCGGCGCCGTAGGGAGTGGTCTGAATCCGCGTCAGCTTCCCGGTCCTCATCTCATAGGCCCAGACCACGTCGTTTTGATGGCGGCTCGTGTCTTCACCGATGATCAATGTATTGTAGCCACGAATGTAGGTCAGGTTGTCGGGGTTGGAGATCCCGTTGACGCTGCAGCTGTTGCCGGAGAAGGGGCTCGCGTCCGGGTAGCTGATCTCCTGCCCGACCAGCAGGGGCCGCCAGTTCGAGGCGACCCAGTCGCTGTCGTGGAGCGTCGAGGGCGAGAGATCCAGGGCATAGACAGCGCCGCAGCTGTTGCTCTGCACCCGGATATCGTTGGGCCCACCGAGGTCGTAGCCGTCGTTGGGCTCGCCCTTCTTGGCGTAGTCTTCCATGCCGTTCTCGACCGCAGACAACGCGATGAACATCGTGTGGCTGTCGGGGTCCAGAGTGATGCCCTCTTCCTTGCGCAGCTCCACGGTCGCCCCGAGCAAGGCCGCGTAGCGGCGGGTCTCCAGGCGCGACGCGGCCAGCCCCATACCGGGCTGGAGGGTCAGACACTCGAGACCCAGGCCCCCCGCGTTGATCGACGTGAAGCCCTCGGGGCACTCGCCGGTCAGCTCGTCTTCGTTGTCGAGGATCGGCTCGGCGCTGGCGAAGATCTCGCTGAACCCGATGCCCGATTCGAGGAGCGTGTCGACCTCCATGTTCGAGGCGTGGCCCAGATCGACCCAGTCGATATCTGCAGAGCCCACCCCTTCCGCGCTGGTCTGGTACCACTTCATGGCATAGAGGTTGCCCGCGCTCAGATCTCCCGGCGCGTCCGCTACGAACATATAGAGCCCCACGTTGGTCCCGTCGTCCGTGATGTAGACCGTACGCTCATCGGGCATCACGTAGGCCAACTCGATCGCGCTTCGACCCATGGCGTAGTGTTTGGTGACCTCGTACGAGCCGTCCTCACCGACCGTGACCTCCACGGGGTAGCCATGGTGGTAAGGATGGAAGCCCGCCGCCTTCACTTCGTCGAGGGTCAGGTCGACGAGATCGTCGTTGTCGGCGTCGCTGTAGATATCCAGTTTCCAGTAGCGGAGCATGGGGGTGGTGTAGCCCCCGAGATCCTCGACGATCTGCGCGGCCTCGAACTCGCGGGCGTCGGGGGGATACTCCTCGCCGCCGAGGTGGGTGTTCCACGGTGTCACGCTTCCGGCGCAGGGGACCCAGAGCCCGTCGACCCCAGAGAAGTCGATCGCTTCGGTCGAGAGCGGGCTGAGCTCCCCCGTGCTCGGGTCTTGCTCGAGCTCCGACAGATACATCCCCCCGGGCCGAGACTCGAAGTGGGTCACCGAAAACACCTTCCCGCCGACCGCGAGCAGCGAACTGAAGTCGGCGGA
>CAYVJQ010000229.1:0-1695 GCA_964451725.1 uncultured Nannocystaceae bacterium
GCTAGCTCGAGGGTGGGGCGTCGGGGGCCGAGAGCACGTAGCCGACCCCGCGGACGGTCTTGATCAGGCCCGCGCCGGCGCTCGGGTCTGCGGCCGCGAGGGCCTGACGGATCTTGCTGAGGTGCACGTCGATGGACCGGTCGACGGCAGGGTCGAACTCCAGCGTGGACTCCCCCCGGAGTGCCCGGACCTGGGCGTGGAGTTGGTTGCGACTCAGCACCCGCTCGGCCTGGGTGGCGAGCAGCCACAGGAGGTCGAATTGGTAGGCGGTGAGCTCACAGGCGTGCCCGCCCACCGACGCGCTGCGCCGGCCGCGGTCGATCTCGAGGGGACCGACCCGGATCGTGTCCTTCTCCCCATCGGTGCTCGCGGCGCTGTTGCGGCGCAACACCGCGCGAATGCGGGCCAGGAGCTCCCGGGGTGAGAACGGCTTGGGCATGTAGTCGTCGGCACCGACCTCCAGACCGACGATCCGATCGACCTCCTCACCCCGGGCGCTGAGGATGATCACCGGCACCTTGGAGCGCCGTCGCAGCCTCCGGCACAGCTCGAGGCCATCGATACCCGGGAGCATGAGATCGAGGAGCACCATGTCGTGTTCGCCCGATGCGGCGCGCTCGAGGCCCCGCTCGCCGTCGTTGACGACCTCGAGTTCGGCGTTGTGTGACTGGAGGTACTCGGCAGTCCGCTCGGCGAGCTTCTGGTCGTCCTCGATGAGCAGGATCCGCACCTCCGCATGGTGCCACAGCCCTGTCCAGCCCGGTTCTCCGGTCGGTGAAGGGGGCGTAAAGGAGCGCCGGTCGGGCGCCTTGACATGTCTGGAGCCCCGTCGTACGCCGCTTTCATGCCTTACCTGTGCAGCCGATGCCACACGCGCTTCGACGCCGAGGCCGACGCGCACGAGATGGCGTGTCCGAGCTGCCACGCCGAGGCGGGCCTCGAGCCGGTCAAGACCGAGGTCCCCATGGCCATGCAACTGTTCGGGACCGTGCTCGCGCTTGCGACCTTCCTCGCGGTCTTGGGCTCGGCCCTCGCGTTGATCTCGTAGCCCGGGCAACCGCATGATCGTCCGCTGCGAGGGGTGTCAAACCGAGTTCCGTTTTGGGGACCGCCAACCCGACGAGGCCGGCATCAGCGTGCGCTGCTCCGTGTGTGAGCACGTCTTCACCGTCGGTGGACCCGCCGCGGCACCCAAGCCTTGGAAGATTCGAACCACCGAGGGGGCCAGCTTCACCGCACCCGACGTGGCGACCTTGCGAGAGTGGATCGACGAGGGCCGCATGCACCCCGACGATCAGGTCTCACGTACGGGCCACCGCTGGGTTCGGCTCGGCGACATGCCCGAGTTCGGGAGTGCCTTCGAGGGGTTCGAGGGTCTGGCTGCGTCCGCGAGTGCAGTGGTCGCGGCGGTCGCTCCGAGGCCGCCGAGTCGCTCGCAAGCGAAGGCTGTGGCGCGACCTGGGTCGACCAAGCCGCTTCGACCCCCGAAGCCGGTGAGCGCAGCGACGGCCGCGGCGGCGACCAAAGTCGCGGTGGCGACCAAAGCCGCGGCGGCGGGGGCTGCAGACGCGAAATCGGTCCAATCGGTATCGGCCGAGGCCGAGCCGGCAGCAGCGAAGTCGGTCGCGCCCAAACCGGCAGCGCCCAAACCGGCAGCGCCCAAACCGGCAGCGCCCAAACCGGCAGCGCCCAAAC
>CAYVJQ010000229.1:1795-4572 GCA_964451725.1 uncultured Nannocystaceae bacterium
CGGCAGCGCCGAAGTCGGCAGCACCCAAACCGGCAGCGCCGAAGTCGGCAGCGTCCAAACCGGCAGCACCCAAACCGGCAGCACCCAAACCGGCAGCGCCGAAGTCGGCAGCGTCCAAACCGGCCGCACCCAAATCGGCAGCGAAACGGGCCGCGCCCGAACATCGAGACGAGTCGACGTCGGACGACGCTGGCGAGCCACTCGACGGTTTCGAGGCGAGCCCCCAAAAACGAAAGATCGGCCCCGGTCTGATCGCATTTTTGGGTGTCGCGGCGGCCGTAGCGATCATGTTCGGGGTTCCCAGTATCCGCGCGCGCCTGCTCGGTCTGGGTGGTTCGAGCTCCGAGCAACCCGAGACCGAGGCGAAGGTGGGTGGAGAGGGACGCAGCTCGGAGCAGAGCCCCAGCCCCGAGGTCGAAGCGGCGCTCGAGGCCATCGACGGCCTGAGCATCGCGGGTATGGCGAAGGCCGAAGTCGGACTCCAGCGGGCGATCGACGCTGGAGCCGAGGGTCGCGCGGGCGCGGCCTTGAAGATGGCGCAGGCCGAGCTGCTGGCGAGCCGCTCCCTGGCCTACGCGATCGCGGCGGCCATCGATGTGGACCAGCGCGCGAGCCTCTCGGCTCGGGCGGCCGCCGACCAACAGGCGGGCGAGCGGATCGCGGGCTCGATCGAGGGGGCGGCCGATACTCAGCGCCTGGCTCGGGTTCGTGCTGTGGCCCGACTGGCGGCAGGCCGCGACCTCGCCGAGGTCACGCCCATGGTCCCCGAGGACGCGAGCGAGCTCGGCCTCGTCGTTCGTGCTGCGCCCCTGTGGCGCAACTTGGAGGCTCCGGTCCCCGATGGCCTGACCGCCGAGCTCCAGGCCCTGTCCACGCGCTCGGGACTCGCAGACGCCGTCCTGGTCCTGGCGCTGTTGCGCTCGGGGCAGACCGAGGCCGCACACACCCTCGGTGGACAGCTGTCGGCGGACTCGAGCGACCACATCGTGGGCAGGGTCCTCTCGGCGGCGCCCAGCTCGGAGGGGGAGGGGGTCGCCAAGGCACCGCCGGTCCCGCTGAGTGGGGAGGGCGAGCCAGTGAACGGCTCCGGCGGCCCAGGTTCCGGTGGTTCAGACTCGGGCGGTTCGGGTTCCGGTGGTTCGGGCGGTTCTCGCTTCGACAACCTGCTCGAAAAGGGCTGCGGCCAGGTCGAGTCGGGGGAGGGATCCGCGGGTGTCCAGACGCTGCTCAAGGCCTTCGACATCAAGCCCAAGAACCTCGATGTGCTCGTGTGCCTCGGCACGGGCTACGCCGCGCAGGGCAGCAACGCCCGCGCGGGGCAGTTCTTCGACCGGGCTTTGAAGCAGGTCCCGAATCACCGAGCCGCGCTAGCAGGTGCCGCCAAGGTGGCCGCGAAGACCGGGGCCGAGACCCGCGCGAAAAAACTCTATACGCGCCTGCTCGAGGTTGACCCGGGGAACGCCGCGGCCGACGCTTACCTGAGCAAGGCCGACCCCCCGAAGCCCGAGGATCCAGATCCGAAGCCGGCACCCGAGCCCGAGGCTCCAGCGGCCTCCTCGGACACGGGCGACTGAGCCCGCGACCTCCCGCATCACTCACAAGATAGACTCGGAGACCCCATGTCGAACGCCAGTGAAAACGAAGACGAGTACTTCCTCCGCCGCGAGCTCGAGAAGAAGCGGGAGGCCGTAAAGAAAAAGCAGGCCGAACTCGCCGATGAAGAGCGGATCGCGCAAAAGGAGCTGCACTGGATGCGCTGTGGCAAGTGTGGTGCGGAGCTGCACGAGGTCGAGTTCCGCGGCGTCAAAGTCGACAAGTGCTTCTCCTGTGGGGGTGTGTACCTCGACGACGGTGAGCTCGAGCTGCTCGCAGGCCGCCCAGGGTGGTTTGCGTCGATGCTCGAGGTGTTCCGCTAGCGGTGGGCCGATCGGCGTCCTGAGGGCCGCAGCCGGCCGCAGCCGGGCCCATCGGCATCGGTCACACAATCGGCGGGCTCGCGTAGAGTTCCGGACATGGCGCTGTTGCCACGACGCGACCCCCTCGCCCGCACGCTCCGGCGCTCGCTGGCCGGAGACAGCCGGGCGTTTACGCGCCTCTACCGGGAGCTGCACCCCTTGGTCGCCCGCTTTGTCGCCCGCCGGGTCGATTCGCTGGCCGATGCCGAGGAGCTCGTGGCCGAGGTTTTTCGCCGCGTGGTCGAGCATCTCGAGCGTTTCGATCCGAGGCGGGGGAGCGTCCAGGCCTGGGTCCTGCGGATCGCACGTAACGCGGTCATCGATCACTACCGAGGCCGCAGGCACCCCGTGGCCCTCGAGGCCGCCGCCGACGGGCTGGTCGAGGCGGCCGGGGCCCTCGAGCATCTGATCGCCGACGAGCGCAGTGCGCAGCTTCAGACCTTGGTCGCCGACTGCAAGCCGGAGGTCCGGCGGCTCCTGTCGCTGCGCTACGGCGACGGCCTGCGCCACCGAGAGATCGCCGAGCTCCTCGACATCAGCGAGGCGGCGGTCCGCAAGCGCCTCTCTCGGGCGCTCGTCGATCTGCGCGCCCGCTCGGCTGAATCCGATGACCCGGCGCGCGAGGTCTCTCATGCGCTCTGAGCTCGAGACCCAGCTTCGGGCGCTGCATGCCCCTCGGGTCGCGCCCCCGGGTCTGGACGACGCCGGGGAGGCGGAGGCGGTCCAGGTTTGGGCGCGGCAGCACGCCGGCGGTGGTCGAGGAATCCCGGAGTCGGAGTCGGAGTCGGAGTCGGAGTCGGAGTCGGAGTCGGAGTCGGAGTC
>CAYVJQ010000230.1:0-4480 GCA_964451725.1 uncultured Nannocystaceae bacterium
GGCGCTGCTCGATCCCTTCCGGGGCCAGCCGGATCGAGACCGGGAGCGGAAGCGTATTCGCCGTTCGGACCCGGACTTGCGCGATCCCTTCGACGCGCCTCCAGACTGGAAGCCCGGGACCTGGCCCGTGTTGCTCGATCCCTTCTCGGGCTCGGGCTCGGGTTCGGGTTCGGGTTCGGGTTCCGGTTCCGACTGGAGCTCGGGCGGCACCTCGGAGCTCGGGCGTTCACTGTCACCCGAGCTGGCCGATCCCTTTGCGGACTGAGCCGGCCCGCGACACGTCAGAGCCCCGAGGAGTCTGCTCCCCGGGGCTCTGACGTGACGGGGCCGCCGAATCGGCTCCCCGATTGGGTCTGCGTCCTACTGAGGGTTGATGATCTCGAGCTTGAGGCCGCCCGGGTAGGCGTAGGAGGTGACGCCGGTGTAGCCGACCTGGATGACGCCGAAGGGCTGGTCGGAGGTCGCGAAGTGGGCGCCCTCGCTGACGTTGACGTCGGCGACCTCGAAGTTGCCGACTTGGACGTAGCCGCCCACCAGGTTGCCGTCGATGAGCACGTCGCTGCCGCCGGCCGGGCGGGTGATCTGGGCGTAGTGCTGGTTGTAGCCGGTACCGGTCACGAACGCGTAGCTGGTCAGGAACTGCTCGGTGGGCACCATCTGGTACATGCCGGGGTCGCCCGTGCCCGCGTTGGGGTTCTCGCTCTCGAGGTACTGGACCGGCAAGAACGGCCCGTCACCCGTGATCACGAAGTGATCGTTGGTAGCGAACTGGTAGTACTCGCCCTTGTCGAGGTTGATCGGGAAGCCGGGCTGGGGAGGCGAGGTCTCGACGGTCACGCCGTCGTCACCACCGAACACGCGCCAGTGGTACTGCTCGCTGCCGCGGTTGGGGGCGTGGGCACCGACGTACTCCTGTCCCCAGTACTCGAGCGGGAAGGGAGACTCCTCCATGTGGTCGCAAAAGGTGTTCTGCGGCCACGCCGGGACGTTGGCACACTCGGTCGCGCCGATCAGCCAGACCGGGTGATCGGCCGAGATGATGGTGCCCGAGACGTCGCCACCCGAGCTCTGCTGGGCGACCACGTTGAGGGTCGAGTAGCGCTGGAGCACCACGTCGGTGCTCTGTCCTGGGCTCAGAGCCGGCACGCCGCCGCCGCCCAAGGTCGCCTCGGGCACGGTGAAGGTGAGGGTCGTGTCGTCGACCGTGCCGATGACCGTGAAGTAGCTCGGGTAGGCGGTGCCGAGGGTGTTGGGGTAGGAGGTGACGATGTAGTTGCCGGTCAGCGCGTGCTCGGGGAGCAGCATGGAGGCGTCGTTGGTGGCCGTCGAGCCGATCGGCGAGTGCAGGTAGGCGACCACGGGGCGGGTGGTCTCGAGCCGGTAGACGCCACCTTGGCGGATGGTGGTCACACTGTCGATCTCGACCTGACCGAGGCTCCAGGTGAAGGTGCCCTCGGGCGGGATCTCGACGGCCGCGCCCTGGGCCTGCTCGGCATCCCCGTTGACGGGGACGAAGTAGAGCTGGGCCGTCACCGGGTTCACGCTCGAGATGTTGCCTGCGATCAGGGCGTCGTTCTTCGAGGGGTCGTTGGCGTTGTTGTAGAAGTTGTCCATCTTCGTGGCGAAGAAGGAGCAACCCACGGAGCTGGGGTTGGCCTCGATGAGGTCGCACTCGCTCAGGCACACGCCGTTGAGGCAGTTCGTGTCCAGGGGGCAGGGCTCGGGGTCGCCCCAGGCCTCGCCACTCTCGTCACAGGTCTGCGTGTTGTCGGCGTCGAAACACACGGTCTGGTCGGGTGTGCAGAGCAGGCCCTCGTCGGTGTCCATGCTGGTCATACCGTCGGTGCCGTCGGTGCCGGTGCTCGAATCGGAGTCGGAGTCGGTGCTCGAGTCGGTGCCGTCGGTGCCGTCGGTGGAGTCGGCCGTGCCGGTCTCCGAGTCGGCGTCGGTCGAGGAGTTGCCCTCCATCGTCCCGACCTCGTCGTCGGTGGTGGCGGTATCGGAATCGGTGTCGGTGCTCGTCGGGCTGTCGCCCGCCGTGTCGGTGACGGAAGAGGAATCGTCGGTACAGGCGAACAACAGGGCGCCGCTGGCCAGGACGGTCAAACCACGAAAGCTTCGTCGAGTCATGGGCGAGAGTCTCGCCGTTGTGAGGCCGCGCGTCTGCGGTTGGGGGAAGGGGGACTCGCGGGGTATCGCACGCGAAAGGTGGCACTGTCGTCGATAGCGCGATTTCCGATTTTGGATTGCGGCCGTCTCGGGAGGGGCGCTCAGGGCACGTCGACCACGACGCCGAGGCTCTCCACGTTGTGGCGACCTACGGCGCTGACGGCCCAGCGCCCCGGTCCAAGTTCGAGGGCCAGCGCCCCACCAACCTGAAATATGGGTTCCACGTGGGTGAGGTCCCATCCACCATCACCGTCGTCGGCGTAGATGGCGAATCCGCGCAGACGCTGGCCGGCGCTGTCCTCGGCCCACGCCTGCCCGCCCTCCAGGCTCAACAACGGTGGGTCGACCGGGTCGTCGATTCGCTCGACCAAGGGTGGCGAGAGCGCAGGGCGGGCGTAGAACTGCTCGACCAAGGCGGCCTTGATCCCGAGCGTGTCGGCGAGCAGGGGGGCGACCTGGAAGAAAATGTTGCCTCGTGAATTGGCCCCGGCGTACTGCCGTGAGAGCGCGATCTGGGCGAGGATCTCGTCCACGCTCCACTCGCCCAGCTTGCTGAGGTTGTTGCCCACAAAGATATAGCGCTCCGGGTCGATCTGGGTCCACCAGTCGAGCAGGGCCTCGTAGTTTTGAGCCTGGCTCGTGGTCGGCCAGTAGAGCTGGGGGGCGAGGTAGTCGACCCAGCCCTCGCTCAGCCACAGGAGTGGATCGGCGTAGAGCTCGGCGTACTGGTCCAGACCGACGATGCCCGGTGGCATGCCTGGCCTGTAGATGCCAAAGGGGGCGACGCCGAAGCGGCAGTCCGGGTCGGCAGCGGTGATCGCTGCGTCGAGCTCGGCCATCAGCACGTCGACGTTGTCCCGGCGCCAGTCGTCCCGGTCGAGCGCGCCGCCTTGCTGCTGGTACGCCGCCCAGGTCAGGTCGTCGGGGAAGGGCTCGCCGTTGGGATAGGGGTAGAAGTAGTCGTCGAAGTGGACCCCGTCGACGTCGTAGCGCTCGACCACGTCCAAGACCACATCGATCGTGTGCTCTCGGACCTCGGCCGAGCCGGGATCCATCCACAGGGCGCTGCCGTAGACGTGGGCGTGTTCCGGGAGCTGGAGGCCGATGTGGGGCTGAGCCAAGTCGGCACCCGCGCCCACCGAGCCTCGGTAGGGATTGAACCACGCGTGGATCTCGAGATTGCGGGCGTGGCCCTCCTCGATCAGGAAGGCGAGCGGATCCCAACCCGGGTCGACGCCCTGAACTCCGGTCAAGAACCGGCTCCAGGGCTCGAGGTCGGAGGCGTAAAGGGCGTCGGACTCGGGCCGGACCTGGAACACCACCGCGTTGAGATTCAGGCTCGCGGCGACGTCGAGGATCTCGATGAGCTCGGCCTGCTGGGAGGACGCGTCGAGGCCCGCGCTGCTGGGCCAGTTGATGTTGTAGACAGTGGCGACCCAGACCGCGCGCAGCTCTCGGGGATGGGCGACGTGGACGAGCTCCTGGTCCCAGATATCGTCGGTCTCGCTAGCGTCGCTGGTCTGGTCCGAGTCGCCTGAACTGTCGACATCGCTCGAGCTGTGGGACCCGGAGTCGCCGGACTCGAGGGTCTCGCCCGTCCCGGTTGGGGCTCCGCCGGTGCCCTGGGTTTCGTTCCCGCCCCCGTCGCTGCCAGGATCGCCCGCACACGCGAGGAGGCCGAAACTGGCGGTGAGGGCCCAGCGTCGGGCGGCGAGCGGGGCCCGGGAGGTCGAGGGGCGAGGCGGGAGCATGGGGCGGGTCTACCAGCTCGGGAGTCGTCGGAGCCGGCTGGAGTGGGATGTGTCGATTGGTCTCCCCGGGGTTGCCGTCCATGGCCGCTCAGAGCGAACCCGGGCCGGGCCTGAGATCCACATCGGGGTGAGGCCCTGTGGATCTCGCGGCTGGGGGCGGCCCTCCGACCAGGGAACACGGGCAGAGCTCCGTCAGCTGCAGCGGGGTGTTACAAAGTCGTATCAAAATCAAGTTGTCGTTTGAGCTGCAATTTGGGTTGAAGTGTGGTTCACTTGTTGCAAGTCTGGTGACTTGGTCTGGCGTTTGACTCGAGTGTTCGCGGTCGGTAGGAAAACGATGTCTATGTACATTGAGTGCGAGGGTGACCTGGCCCAAACTTGGACGATGACCCTCGATACCACGGATTGGTTGTAGTGAGTCGGGGCGCTCTCTCGGGGACCGTGGTGGTGTGCTTCCTGCTGTGCGGGGCCTGCGGTCCCGACACAAACGGGGGAGAGTGTTCCGTCAACGCCGAGAACACCATCCCGGGGGAGCTCATTGATTTTGTGGCCTTTGGCCA
>CAYVJQ010000231.1:0-4424 GCA_964451725.1 uncultured Nannocystaceae bacterium
GAGCTCGGTGCCGACCACGAGGTCGGAAACGTAGCGATCACCGCCTTCGCCGCCCGCCGCTACCCGAGCAACCGGGACAAGGTCGAGGTCCTCGTCGAGATCCAGAACCTGGGCGCCGACCCGGCCAGCTTCGAGCTTCGAGTCACGGCCGACGACCTGCCCGTGGGAACCAAGATCTTCGAGCTCGCCGCCGGTGAGCGCAAGCGCGAGGTCCTGCCCAAGCTCGACGCAGCCCGGGAGCGCCTCGTCGCCCAACTCCGGCCCCTGCCCGACGATCCCGACAGCGCCCGCGCCCTGGGTCCGGCCATCGACGATCTCGCCTACGCCGTGATCCCGCCCTTGGATCCCATGGAGGTCGTGCTCGTCACCGACGGCGGGAACCTGTTCTTGGAGGCCGCCCTCCTGACCTTGGACGACTACGTTCGGCTCACGACCCTGACCCCCGAGCAGGCCAGCGGCGAGGCCCAGGGCCAGCGGGCCGTCACCGCGGCCGACATCGTCTTCTACGACATCGCCGATGCTCCTCTGCCCGACACCCTGCCCGACACCAACTTGGTGATCTTCGATCCCCACCGCCTCGAGGACTCGCCGGTGCCGATCGCCAAGCTGCGCCAGATTCGGGGCCCGCGCATGTCCGAGCAGCGCAAGGACCACGAGCTGCTCGCGGGCGTGGTGTTCAAGGACATCAACCTGTTCACGGCCACCAGCTTCGAGCTCCAGCCGGGGGACCTGGCCCTGGTCAGCCACCTGGGTGAGCCGATCGTCGCCCTGCGCGAGGCCGAGCACGCCCTGCTCTTGATCGGCTTCGATCCGCGGCGCTCGGACCTGCCCCTGCGCATGGCCTTCCCCCTGATGATCGCCAACGCCGTCGACTATTTCGGCCGCCGCGAGGCGGGCTTCGTGGCCGCGATCCCGATCGGTGCCAGCCGGGAGCTGGCCCTGGCCGACTTCGGTGTCCCCGCCGAGGGTGTCAGCCTGCTCGAGATCACGCCCCCCACGCCCCAGCGGCCCGGAGCAGAGTCAGGATCCGAGGCGGAGGCCAGCACAGAGCCGGCCGTGCTGCCCATGCGTGTGCGCGCCCAGGACGGCCGATTTCGGATGCGCGCCCTGATCCCGGGCGTGTACAGCATCGAGGTCAAAGACGGAGAGGCCGCCGGTTCGACCTTCGAGGTCGCCGTCAACCAGGCCAACACGGCCGCCTCCAACCTCCAGTCGCGCCTCGATGAGAGCACCGTCCCCGAGGCCAACGCGGCCGGCGAGGCCCCCGATCCCGCGCCCTTGTCCGAGGGCCCGCTGTGGACCCTGATCATGTTGATCTGCGTGGGCTTGATCGCCGCGGAGTGGGCCAGTTACCACCGAAGGAAGACCGTATGAGCGACTCCCCCAGCAGGCAGACCCGCGCCCCCAAGGGCTCGCGCGCCAGCGCGGTCCGCCAGCGTGGCGGCGAGCTCGTCCGTCACCCCCTCGCCCTCCCCCTGCTCGCCCTGTTGCTCGGCCTGGTCGCCGCTCGGATCCTCATCGGCCTGGTCCCGCTTCGCGGTGGGCTCGAGCTCGAGCTCCCCCTGCGCCTCGCCGAACTGCTGAGCGAGTCGGGAGACCGGCGCCTGATCATCTCCCGCCCCCAGGCCCTGTGGCTCATGCCCACGGCCATACTCCCGTTTTTGGTGGTCATGGCCACCCGCACCCTCGTGGATGTGCGGGCCTTTCAGATCGTCCTCCAGGTGTTCATGCGCCTGGCGGTGGTCATGGCCGTGGCCCTGGCCCTGAGTCAGCCCAGCTTGCGCACCCCCATTCGCGGCAAGACCGTCGTCTTTGTCGTCGACACCTCCGCGAGCATCGACGATCGGCAGCTCTCGGGCGCCGAGGTCCTGGTCCGCGACGCCCTCACCCTGGCTGCCGACGAAGAGGCCGCGGGCATCGAGCGCGAAGATCGGACCCGGGTTCGGCTCGTGACCTACGCCGGGCGGGCCCACGTCCACGACCTCGGCGAGCTCGCCCCCGAGGCCCTGGCCGAGTTCCGCGTCACCCGGGATCCAGACGACACCCTGGCCTCCGACCACGCCAGCGCCCTGCGCCTGGCCGAGGCGCTCCTCGACCCCGACACGGAGGGCCGGGTCGTGCTGGTCACCGACGCGACCGGCGACCTGTCCGAGCGCGAGGGTCTGGGTCAGGCGATCTTCGACCTCGAGGATCGGGGCGTCGCCATCCACACCCGCAGCTTCCCGGCCGAGGTCCGGGGTGACGTGCTCATCGCGGCCGTCCACCTGCCCGCGGAGCTCCGGGTCGGCAAGAGCTTCGAGGTCGCCGTCGACATCGTAGCGACCGCGCCGGGCAAGGTCCGCCTGTCCCTGAGCAAAGACGGCAAGCCCAACCCCATGGAGCCCTCGGTCGAGGTCGAGCTCCGCGGCGGTCGCCAACAGGTCAAGCTCGCCGCCCGGGTCACCGAGCCGGGCCCGGTGGTCTTCGAGGCCACCCTCGACACCAGCGAGATCCCGGTCGAGGACAACCGCAGCGAGGTCAACGACAAGGCCGCCGTCGTCGGTGAGGTGATCGGGCGCCCCCGGGTGCTGATCGTCAGCAACGACCCCTCGGCCGCCCTGTCGCGGGCCCTGGGCTCGAACCACCTCGCCATCGACACGGTCGGCCCCAGCGAGCTCCCCGCGGGGGCCGATGGCCTGCGCAAGTACGACCTGGTCGTGTTCTCCGACATCCCCTCGCGCTGGATCTCCCCCCAACAGGAGGCCGCCGTGGTCCGCTACGTCAAGGAGCTCGGCGGCGGCTTCATCATGGTCGGCGGCGAGAACAGCTTCGGCGTCGGCGGCTGGGGAGGCAGCACCCTCGAGCAGGTCTTGCCCGTGCGCTTCTCCGGCGAGCGCCAGCGCGAGCAGCCGACCTTGGCTCTGATCTTGGTCATCGACAAGTCGGGCTCCATGTCCAGCGACGACCGCCTCGGCCTGGTCAAGGAGGCCGCCCGCGCGACCGCCCGAACCCTCGATCCCAGCGACGAGATCGGTGTCGTCGCCTTCGACTCCTCGCCCCAGGTCCTCGTCCGCCTCCAGCCCGCCGCCAACCGGCTGCGCATCTCCTCGGCCATCCGCAGGCTTGCCGCCGGCGGTGGCACCAACGCCATGCCGGCCCTGCGCGAGGCCTACCTCCAGCTCGCCGGGTCCAAGGCCCTGGTCAAACACGTCATCTTGCTCTCCGACGGCGAGTCTCCCGAAGCGGGCATGAACTCCCTGCTCGGCGACATGCGCGAGGCCGACATCACGGTCTCGAGCGTGGGCGTGGGCGTGGGCGCCGGCAAGGACTTCCTGTACCGGGTCGCAGAGCGCGGCCGGGGCCGCTACTTCTTCTCCGAAGACGGCACCGACGTCCCCCGAATTTTTTCTCGTGAGGCCCGCGAGGTCAAGCGCAACGCCCTGGTCGAACGCCAGCTCTACCCGCGTGTGGCCAAGCCCGTCCAACTCCTGCGCGGCATCGACTTCGACAAGGCCCCGGGCCTCCGGGGCATCGTCCCGGTCAAACCCAAAGCCCAGGCCGAGGTCATTCTGCGCACCCACCTCGGCGACCCGCTCCTGGTCCGCGGCCGCCGTGGTCTGGGTCGGATCGCCGCCTTCGCCAGCGACGCCAAACCGCGCTGGGCGACCCACTGGATCGGCTGGAAGGGGTTCCCGCGCCTGTGGTCCCAGCTCGCCCGCGACACCATGCGCCAGGGCGCCGGCCTGCTCGGCGGCGCGATCATCAAGGTCGGCCCGGCCGCCGACCCGGGCGCCTGGCGAGTGGTCGTCGACGTCGAGTCGCCCAAGGGCTTCGCCAACGACCTCGGCGGCGTCGTCGAGGTCATCGACCCCTCGATCCCCGAGGAAAAGGACGACGAGGGCGAGCTGATCGACAACGGCCGCCTGCGCGAGGTCGAGCTCGAGCTCACCGCTCCCGGTCGCTACGAGGCCCTCGTCCGCGACATCGAGGCCGGCCAGCGCCTGCTCAAGGCCCGCCTCTACGACACCAGCCAGAACCCGCCCCGGCTCGCCGCCGAGGCCATCTCCCACGTCAGCGTGCCCTACCCGGCCGAGCTCTCCCCCCAGACCCTCGAGCCCAACAGCGAGTGGCTCGCGGGCCTGGTCCAGTCGGGCAGTACCGCCGGCCCCATCGACGAGATCGTCACCAGCCCCGGCGACCCCGCTGGGCGGACCCGCAACAAGGCCCTGTGGCCCCTTGTCTTGCTCTGGCTCATGCTGCCTCTGCTGGCCCTCGACCTGCTCCTGCGCCGAGTCAGCCTGGGCGTACGCAAGGTCGCCGTCTAGCAGCCCGCGGCAAAACCCCTCACGCCGCCTCGCTTGGCCCTTCCGCCGATGGCCGCGTTGCCAATACTTGCAGTACGCCCGGTACAGCGGCGTTTCAGCGCCTCGCCCTCGACGGAAAAT
>CAYVJQ010000232.1:0-4401 GCA_964451725.1 uncultured Nannocystaceae bacterium
CTCCTTCAGTATCGCTTCCGTTCAGGAGGTGTCCACGAGATCGGGGGAGGCCCAAAGATCATCCCGATCTGGAGTTTCTCTTCTCCGTCGAGAGCCGCGACGACCCGGCCTACTCCTTTGTCGAGAATACATTGGCTGAAGTTCGGAAGCGTCAGCCCGATCTCGAGGCCAGGCTCATCGTCGCGGGGATCAGCTTCGAGCGGGCGCAGAATATCACCAACCAGCTGGCCGCGATTGATGGGGTTCGCAGCAACATCGTTCATCTGGTCTTCCTTGATTCAGACGCGCGACCCGACAGAAAATATGTCCGATACCTCGTGAACCCACTCCGCGACAGTCGAGTGGGCGCGACGACGGGGTATCGCTGGTATCATCCGGCCCGCCCGAGCTTTAGTGGCATGCTGTGTAGTGTCTGGAATGCAGGCGCCCTCCCCACCGTCGTTCACCCCTCAATGAATTTTGTTTGGGGCGGGGCGATGGCGATCTCACTCGAGACCTTCGTTCGTGCCGAAGTGAGGCGTGCTTGGGGACATGTCGTCTCCAACGACTTGGCTCTCACTCAGGCAGTGAAACGGCAGGGGCTGGAGGTGCGCTATATACCCGAATGCATCTCGATCACCTATGAGTCTCCAAGCCTCGCAGATACACTCGAGTTCACGTCACGACAAATGCTGATGATGCGCGTGTATCACCCCTGCGTTTGGTGGGTGAACTCGATCGTTCATTTGGTTTTTGTGGGGCTCATCTCCTGGGGTTTTGTGAGCCTCATGCTTTTGATCTCGACCGGTAGCGAGGTCTACCTGAGCGGCGTCGGTGGGCTTGCGCTGCTGCCGTTTTTCTTTGCGGCTGCCTACCGGATGCTCGAGGCTTGCCATCCATGGATGCCAGAGATCTCTCGGTCCATATACGAGAGGCGTTGGTACTATGTGCTGTTGGCGCCTGTCGCCTCGTTCCTCAGCACCCACAACAGCATCAGGAATTTGTTGACCCGCAAGATCCTTTGGCGCGGTATTCAGTATGAGCTCATCTCGCCCGAGCAGATCATCGTGACCCGGCCTGACGCATCGTGACGCATCGTGACGCATCGGGGGGGCGCCACATGGAGCTCGGATACAAGAACGGGGCGGGCGTGCGACCGCGCGGGCGTGCTGAGGGCTGTCCAACAAGGAGGTGCGTGCAACCCGTGGTAGAATGAAACGCGTCACCTCGCGCCGGATGTTTCGTCGAGGGTGAGGCGCTGAAACACCGCTGTATCAGGCGTGCTACGAGTTTCGGCAACACCGCCGTCGGCGGAGAGATCGAGCGCAGTGTCGTGAGGGAAATGTCCACGGGCTGCTAGGCTCGCCCGGTGGTGCCGTCGACTCGATCCGTATTTGCCTGCTGCGTCGGGCTCTCGCTGTTGTCGATGGCCTGCGACGGACAGCCCAACCTGGGCTCGCGGACCTCGACTTCGGTCGAGGGCAGGGCGGGCGCCCAGCCGGGTCCTAGACCGGGTCTCGAGCAGTTTCAGTGCGGGGTCGAATCAGTTTGTACTGTGCTCGGAAAGCGTAGGGCTCCACAGCTCGGGCGGTCACCGGATCGTGTGAGGGATACCTGCTTCAACGAGGAGTTGGGGTTGGGGTTCTGGTTGGGGTTCTGGGGACCTCCACGGATTTCGATGCTCGCGCTCGTCGCTCTCTCTGGTTGCGGGGAGATGCCCCCGCCGAGCGACGGCGGTCCGGACTGTTGTTCGCTCGAGGGGAGAGTGGCGCTCGACGTCGATTTTGACGCTCTGGCCGAGATCGAGGGCGAACGCCGTGGAGGGTGTCTCACCCCTGAGCTCGTGCCTGCGTGGGCGGGAGCCTCGCGCCTCGATGATTTCGAGACACTCTCGCGGCTGGTGGTTCCGCTCGATCTGAGCGAGGGGCGGTGGATGAAGTTCATCCTCGATCGAAGCGCCGAGCCGAATTGGACGTACTTCATCCACGGGGCCCACTTTGGCCCACACTGGGAGTTCTCACGGGCCATCGGTTGTGAACACGACTGGGTGCCCGGACGAATAGGAGGGGAGATCGGGTATTTTGCAGGCGAGGCAGTGAGCGCCGGAAAACCGGGCGGATTCTACTTCTCGATCGACGCGCATCCGGTCCAAGACTATGCGGTCGTCGAGGAGGTGTATGAGGAACTCCGAGAACGAATCGGAATCGCAGCCGGGGTCCTCACCTATCTGCCCAAGGACGACGAACAGCGCGCGGCGATCACTCTCGAGCCGGAGCGCTACGCAGCAGCACCCTTTCGCATTCTAGAGGCCGCACCCGAAGTCGATGGTGGGATCGTGGCGATGAACAACGGGGTCGCGTTTGGACGCCTCCGCACCATGGGCCCCCGCGAGGTCCCGTCGCCCACCGATATCGTGGTCTACGACGCGCTTCCGAGCGACCTTCCCATGGTCGCGGGCATCATCACGACGACCCCTCAGACCCCGCTGGCTCATGTGAACCTTCGGGCCATACAAGACGATATACCCAATACCTACGTGCCACCGCGTCTCTCGGGCCCCCTCGATCCCCACCTCGATCACTGGGTTCGGCTCGAGGTGGACGGTCTGCTCTTCGCCCTTCGAGAGGCGAGCGCCGAAGAGGTCGAGATACATCTCGAACAGCGACGCCCGAGGGAAACCCGGACGCCCCGCCTCGATCTCGGGGTGACCGCGATCGAGGCGCTTGAAACGCTTGGTTTTGAAGATGCGCCGGCTTTCGGTGCAAAGGCCGCAAACGTCGCAGAGCTGCGCAAGATCGGGCTCGGTGCGCTGATCCCCGATGGTGTCGCCGTACCGCTGTGGTTTTACGTCGAGTTCATGCGAGCGACCGGGCTCGCCGACCAGGTCAGGGAGCTGCTCTCGGATCCCCGCTTTCTCGCCGAGCGAGCGTACCGCGACCAACGACTGCGCGCGCTGCGAAAGAGCATTCGGAGCGCAGCGATGCCCGCCGAGTTACGCGATGCCCTCGGCGTGGCCCGGGCGGGCTTCCCCTCCGGGACCTCGCTCCGGTGCCGGTCCAGCACCAACGTGGAGGATCTGGCGGGTTTCAACGGTGCAGGTCTCTATCGCTCCTACACCCACCACCCCGACGAGGGGCATCTGTCGAAGTCCATCCAACAGGTCTACGCGAGCCTCTGGACGGAGCGGGCCTACGAGCAGCGCTCCTTCTATCGAATCTCCCATTTGGAGGCCGCGATGGGCGTCCTGATCCACCCCAACTATTCGGACGAAGAGGTCAACGGGGTCGCCGCGACCGACGACGTGCTCTACCGGTGGCGCGAGGGGATCTATTACGTGAATGCCCAGGTCGGCGAGGATCTGATCACCAACCCGGATTCAGGTTCGACGCCCGAGGAACTCTATCTGGTGCCCGAGTCACCCGAGGGGCCCTACTTCATGGTTCACCCTTCGAGTCTCTCGCCCGACGGCTCCCCGCTGATGTCGGACGGGCAGCTCGCTCTGCTCAGGAGCGACCTGGAGTCGATCCACGAGCACTTTCGGCGGCGCTACCCAGAGGACGGCGGTCCCTTCTCGATGGAGATCGAGTTCAAGATTACGGCCGAGGGCGAGCTGGCGATCAAGCAGGCGCGGCCATGGGTCTACCCGAGGAACTCGACCTGCACCTGCTCCAACTGAGGCACCGGCCGGATGTAGGCGAATCCATCGGGTCGGCCGGAGCGGCTCCAGCATGCAGAAAGGGTGGACTGCGCCCCGCTCGTGGCCGGAGCCAGGAGCGGAGCGCGAGCCCACCCAGTGTGGTCGCTGCGGTGGAGAGCTCAGCCGCAGGTGTAGCCGATAGTCACGGTGAAGGCCGTGCCTTCGGCCTCGCCGGGGACGGTAGTGATGGCTTCGTTGCAGGAGCCGGTGGCGTTGTGGACGATCTCGAGGGTGTTCTCGCCACCGACGATGTAGGCTCCGAGGCCGTCGAAGCTCGCGCTGCCGACGGCCGGGTTGGCGCAGTTGCAGTGGGGGCCGTCGCTGCTGCTCCACAGACCGATGCTCATGGCGTTGAGGCCGAAGTCCATGGCGTCGACGTCGGCGTTACAGGCGTGGCGGATACCTGCGTCGACTGTCACGCTGGTGGCCACGGTGCCCTCGGGGAGGGGGTCGTCGAAGGTGGCGGTCAGGGTCGAGTCGAGGCCGTCGGCGACGCGGTAGTCGGCCTCGTTGCAGCAGCCGTCGGCGAGCCAGCCAGCCGTGTCGGTGAAGGGAATGGTGATCGTGAGTTCGGCGTCGCCGCACTCGCACTCCGTGCACAGGTCGCTGTCCTCGTCGCAGGCCTCGACCCCATCTTGGACAAAGCCGTCGCCGCAGGTCGCCACGAGGCAGCCGGCGACGCAGTCGTCGGTGTCGTCCATGTTGGCGTCGTCGCACTCCTCGAC
>CAYVJQ010000233.1:0-4391 GCA_964451725.1 uncultured Nannocystaceae bacterium
GGCAGCGAATTCAGCGCTGAACCAGGTGATGTCCATAGGGCCGAGTTCGGTATTGTCGCCCAGAGGCATCTCGAGTGCGTTGAAGATTACGCTGAGATCAGGGCAGACGAGTTCGTCGGCATCCGAGCGAGAAATAATGATTGAATTTCGAACTGAGGAACCCTGGCCATCTGTACAAAATAGCGCTGTGGCGTCTCCAAACCCCGCAACGATGGTTGTGTATGTGATGTCGACCGCGCCGTCAACGATATCGACAGCGCGGGTATCGACAACTCCGCCGATGAAGGAGTTTTCGAGGACGAGCGAGCCACCACCATCAACGACGATGCCGCCGCCCGAGTTGTTGGTGATGCGGGATTTCTCGATCCAGGCTTGGCCATTGACGCCCAAGCCTGCCCCCGTGCCCCCAGAAACCGCCAGCCCACGGAGATATAGGTTTCCCGATCCGGATATGCTGAATGCGGGGGCGACGGACCCCTGCACAACTACGACGTCGCCTGGCGGCGAGAAGAGTGCGACCGATGTTGAAATCACGTTGGACTCCAAGTAAATTATGGGGTTCAAGTTCCGTTCGTGGACAATGATCAACACGTCGCCGTCGGCGTTGAGGAGTGCGTCTGAAATCGTGCAATATGGGTCCGACTCAGATCCGTCGGCACCTCCACAATCCATATCACCGTCGACATGCGACGTTTGGTCCGGGTCAAAGCAGTTCCCCTCAGCAATGTTACAGGCGCTGTCCGGGCACTGCTCATGCTCGGCGCAGCCGACACAGGTGTTGGTGTCGACGTCGCAGGTCGGGGTCAGGTCACCGCAGGCGGCATCATCCTCGGCCGTGCACTGGGCACAAACTCCCTCGATGCATAGCGGGACCTCTGGGTCGGCCTCCGCACAGGCCGCATCTGGGTCCATCACGCCGTCACACGCGACACACTCACCCGAGACATCATCACAGAACGGCGCACCTGGGTCGTCACAGTCGCCATTGTCGACGCAGGGCTCCGGTCCGGTCTCGGTCTCGGTCGTCTCCGTGTCGCCGGTCTCTGTTTCGCTCGTGTCGTCCATGTCCTCCATGGTCCCCTCCCCATCGTGGGTTCCCACTTCATCGTCGGCACCATCTTGTGCTCCCGGACCTGGCTCGAGACAAGCCGCGAGGAGCAGCCAAGAGGGGGCCAAGAGATAGACCCGGGATGGAAGTCGTGTGCCCATGGACGTGAAGGTAGTGAAGTTTGAGCGTGAACTGGTCATGGAATTCGGTCCGCGCCTGCGAAGTCTGGCATGCCGTCGGTGGTCGGGCGGGCATCGCCGTTGATGTCTGTGGCCGGGTCTCCATCGAGCCAGGTCGCGGCTGCTTCAATCGCTAGGGGGTGTGCACCTGAGAGGGAGAAATCGCCGGCAGCGAAGTCATCGCTGAACCAGGTGATGTCCATGGGGCCGAGTTCGGCGTTGTCGCCCAGGGGCATCTCGAGTGCACTCGTCGTGATGCTGATGTCGGGGCAGACCAGTTCATCGTCGTCCGAACGAGAAATGATGATTGAGTTGCGAACAGTAGAGGCTTCTCCGGTGACGCAGGCCAACGCAACGCTAGTAAAAGCGCCCGCAATAACAGTCGTGTAGTTGATGTCAACTGTGCCGTCAATGACATCGATGGCAGGGGTGTCACTCACATCACCACCGACAAAGCTGTTTTCGAGCACGAGCGAGCCGCCGCCATCGACGACGATGCCGCCGCCCGAGTTGTTCACGATACGGGACTTTTCGATCCAAACTTGGCCGCCAGCGACAGATATACCAGCATGCCCTCCAGCAGTACTGTCTATAGACATTTCAATAATGTACAGATTTCCCGATGACGAAACTGTCAGCGCGGAGGAAACCGATCCTCGGATCACCGGCGACTCGCCGGGCGCGGCAAGGACTGCGGCCGAGAACGAGATCGTATTGGATTCAAGATAGATTAGTGGATCACCCACGACCTCGTGCACGATGAGAACAGGATCGTCAGACGCACCAAGAAGAGCCTCGTTGAGGCTGCAGTATGGAGAGCCTTCGCTTCCATCTCCAGAGTTGCAGGGCTCGTCTCCATCGACATGGGCAATACTCGTCGGGTCAAAACAATTCCCCTCCGCAATGTTGCAGGCACCGCTGTCCGGACACTGCTCGTGCTCGGAGCACCCGATGCAAGTGTTGGTGTCGGCGTCACAGATCGGGGTCAAGTCACCACACACGGCATCATCATCGACCGTGCACTGGGCACAGACTCCCTCGATGCACAGCGGGACCTCTGGGTCGGCCTCCGCACAGGCCGCATCTGGGTCCATCACGCCGTCACACGCTACACACTCACCGGAAACATCATCACAGAACGGCGCCTCGGGGTCGTCACAGTCGCCACTATCGACACAGGGCTCCGGTCCGGTCTCGGTCTCGGTCTCGGTCGTCTCCGTGTCACCGGTCTCTGTTTCGCTCGTGTCGTCCATGTCCTCCAGACACGAGTCGTCGTCGATCACATTTTGTTGGTCGTTTTGTTGGCCGCAGGCGTAGTGGCACTCGTCTGTCGGCTGGTCGACGACACAGCCGTCGTAGGGGATGGACTCCTCGTCGCAGGCGTTGTTTGTGCAATACGGTCGTTCGTCTCCGAAGTAGGCAGCACAGGTCGCGTCGCCCTCGACTGTCTTGCAGTGGGTATTGCGGACCTTGGTCACACAGGAGGAGAGGGTGAGGCCCCCGCAGAACCCGAGCAGACCTAGGAGGAAGTAAATGGGGCTGAGACGTTTCATGGTGGTTTGAGCCTTCCTGGTCTAGAATTTTCCGGCGACGCCGAGGCCGGTGATGCGGCCGACGAGCGGGGAGACTGTGGGGAGCCGCGCCGTGTCGAGGCGGCGTTTCTTGGCCCGGGTGCCGACATCGACACCGAGCATGACGGCACCGGCGACGAACACGGCAGCGCCGACCCCGAGGAGCACGAGGCCCGGTGTCCGATGGTCGACCTCGTCGAGGAAGGGGGTGGCGTCACTCTGACCGAAGGCGACGCGCCGGGGCAGCTCGACGGCACCCGCGATGCCGAGACCCGTACCAAGGGCGAGACCTGCGACCCCCGCAAAACCCAGCGCTCCGATCGGTTTCGGCTTCGGCGGTGGCGGTTCGCTTCCTCCGTCTGGGTCCTCGCCGGTGTCCGAGCCTTCCCCGGTGTCCGAGTATTCCCCGCCTTCCGTGTCACCGGACCCATCGTCATCCCCGCTGTCTCCAACCTCGGCCATCGAGGCCACCTCGCGCTCGATGGCCGCGATCAGATCTGGGGCGACAGCGTCGAGGCGCGGGAACATCCGCGCATCCACACACAGGTGGCAGTCGAACCAGTCGATGGCCGAACGGGTGCGCTCTCCGTCCTCACCCACAAACTCGAAGTGCAGGCCGTAGTCCCACTCGTCGGACTCCAACACGCGGATGCGGATCCGAAGAGCGACGTCCGCGGGCTCCCCCACCCCCACGACTTCGATGCCCGCGGCCTCGAAGTCGTCTTGGAGCTGCTCGATGATCTTCTTGCTGAGGCCGTGACCGAGTTCGCCGAGCTCGGAGACGTCGGCCTCGAGTGCGACGCGGATCGTGGGCCCGGGCAGCCCGGGGGTGGGCGCCTCGGGACCGGGCGCCGCGTGGGAAGGCGCGAGCGGAGAGAGGGCCAGCCCGGCGCTGAGCAAGAGGCCCAGAGCGGCGTTGTGGCGGTTGCTCGGGCGGTCGATGAGTCGGTAAGTCATGGCTTTGCTGCGAAGTCCCGGCATTTTTGGACCAGGGCCTTGGTTTTTGGATCGGAGACATGGGCGCCCACGCGGACACACTCGCCCCAGCGACCGAGGTAAAAGAGAGCCTGGGCTCGGATTTTTGCGCGCTCCCGACGGGAGCCCCAGCATCGCTTGCGAGCCGTGTGGGTGACGACCTTCGACCACTCGCGCTCGCCGAACGCGGCTCGACCCTTGCTCTCGATCCCGTCGCATTCGGGGCGCGGTCGGGGTTTGGGTTTGGGGCCGGGAAGATCGAGGGGCGCGGTCGCGGGTGACTCGTCCCGTGGTGCGTCGGAGACGAACTCGTGGTCGGGGTTTGGGTTCTCCCCGGTCAGGTTGGGCCCAGGGTCCGTGTCCGTGCTCGGCCCGGGGCTCTCGGTCTGTTCGGCCGACTGGAGTCCCGGGGTCTCCGGTTCAAAACGGCCCCAAGTCCACCAGGTTGCAGCCCCGAGCAAGAGCAGCAGCAGGATCCCCGGCAGCCCCCACGCACGTCGCTTGGACTCACGCTGGCGCTTAGGCGGCGTGAAGGCCTCCTCCTCCACCGGTTGTTTGGACGCAGGCGGGAGGGATGCAGGCTCGAAGGAGGGACTGGGCGGCGCGAGGTCGTCACCG
>CAYVJQ010000234.1:0-4240 GCA_964451725.1 uncultured Nannocystaceae bacterium
TCGACGAAAAATCCTGCGCGAGGCGACGCGATGGGTTTCACCACGGACTGCTAGCGCGACCGCCTCTCGATTTCACGCCACCAGGCTCATCTTGGGACACAAGAGATGTAGCCATGGCTCAGCCCACGCCAGCACCCCGTCGATGCGCCCGACCGGACCCGATCAGTGTGCATGTGCAGCATCGCGTATCTGTACAGGAGTGCTAAGTTTGTGGCCGCGATGACTCCCACTTCGCTATTTGTACTCATGCTCGCCATCGCGCCCGCTGCTGGCGATGACGCGGCGGCGGACCCACCCGCGCCCACCGTCGACGGTGAGGTCCAGGATGCCGAGTACCGCCGGGCCCTCACCAATGTTCAGACCGCCCTCGATCTGACAAACGAGAACCCAGGCATGAACACGGGCTCGCTCGCGGACGCCCTCGTCGCGCTCCAAGACTACGCGCCCCAGCTGGCCACCGATCCCAAGGGTCAGCAACTGCGGACCCTCGCCCAGCTCAGCTACTCCCGGCTGCTGCTCGCCGCGGGCCACGGATCCGAGGCCCGCGCGGCCATGGACGAAGCGATTCGAACGGCACGCGGGACCCCGCTCCCGACCAACCAGTTCGGCCCGGGCCTCGCCGCGCTCGGCAAGGAGCGCGGCGGAGCCCTCGCCAAGCAGGGCACGGGCTCACTCGTCGTGGTCTGTACCGGCCCCTGCCGCATCTACCTCAACGAACGCCCGATCTCGGGCAAGTCGATCGCCGCCCTCATCCCTGGGCGGTATCGGCTGTGGATCGAGAGCGGAGACCGCAGCGTCGCGCCGGTCCGAGAGACCATCGAAATCCAGGCCAACGGCGAGGTCACCACGCTCGGACCCCAGCCCCTCGTCCCGATCGATGATGGCCCCACCAAACCGCGACCGGGCCCCGAACAACCCCGCCGGATCATGCCCCGCGGCGCAGAGATCGCCCTGATGATCGGCGGCGCGGTCGGGCTCGGCGTGGGTGGAGCCCTGCTCGCTGTGGACGGACGCTGCCCCAAGGGCGCGGATCCTACCGACCCCGAGGCCTGCCCCAGCGTCTACACCACGGCCACGGCGGGCATCGTGACCATGGCCCTCGGCGGCGCCCTCCTGGTCAGCGGCGCGGTCACCCTCAGCGTCGACGAGGTCCGACTCGGCCGGCACGAAAATGCCATGGCCGACGGGTCCCAGGCCCGGGCCCGGCGGGTCACGGTCGGCTGGTCGATGCGCTTTTAGGGCTCAGTTCCCCGGGAAGGGATCGGCGCCGTCGCGGCGCCAGCCCTCGTCCGGGCTGCGCCACTCGTCCCAGCTCGGGGGCGCCTCTCGGAACAGGGCCGCTCCAATCACGCCGATGTTGCGACCGTCCCCCAACCGCTCGGCGTAGCTGTCCTCGATGCTCGAGAACCGGAACGCGGCGACCGTGTCCTCGCTGGTGCGCCACCCCTCGATCACCATCGAACTGAAGGGATCGATCACGTAGCCCCGCTTCTCGAAGCTCGCCGCGCGCCCATCGACGATGTCGAGGCCGTCGACCGAGGCGACCAGCTCGTAGGCGGTGCCCGTATCGTTGGCGATCGCCAGGCTGTAGCGGGACTGAGGCCGACCGACCGCGAACAACTCCGAGCCCACCGTGGCCGCCGGCAAGACCCGCTCCGCGCTGTCGAGGAGGGCAAAAGAGAGGCCCCCATGGCCCTGCATGGCCTCGTCCGACCAGGCCCGAGAGCGGACCCTTCGAGCCGCCGAGCGCACCCCCGAGGCGTCGTCATAGCGAATCGTGAACACCACGTCGGGCGCCGAAAAGTCGGCCCGTTGAAAGCCCACGGATTCGATGCTGGACCGTCGAGACTCACCGTAGGCCGTCCCCAGACTGGGGCGGGAATCCTCGATGGCGACCCTGTCGGATGCGGCCCCGTCCCAACTCCGGTCGGCGCCTGCATTCGCGCCTACAGGAGCAGCCTCGGCAGCGGCATCCCCATCCCCATCCCCTGCTCGACCGTAGCCGGCGGCACTCTCCGCACTGCGCCCGTCGGCCGACCAACTCTGGCCGCCCTCGCTGGAGCCCGTCCCGAGCGGGGACTCACTCTCCTGGCCATGACAGGCCACAAGGGTGAGGGTCAGAGAACAAGGAACGAGGAGTGAGGCGATCGACCAGCGCATGGGGTGTCCGGGCAGCCAACGTGGGCCCACCTCGGGCCGCTTACAGGCCCATGGCGACTCCCTCCCTCAGACCAGTGCTTGCGCCAACGCCCAGCGATCCACTTTTCCGGCCCATATTGGTCCTACTGCCCGTTGTGGCACTCGGCCGTGGGGCACATGGCTACCGGAGCGAGGCTGGCAGCCCGTGAGCTGGACCCTGACGGAGCCGTCGGCTAGTATCCGGCTCGTTTCGGGGCGTGGCGCAGTCTGGTAGCGCGCCTGCTTTGGGAGCAGGAAGCCGAAGGTTCGAATCCTTTCGCCCCGATTTTTGCCGGCTTGGCCATTCGTTCGTCCATCGCGCCCATAGCTCAGTTGGATAGAGCATCGGCCTTCTAAGCCGAGGGTCCCAGGTTCGAATCCTGGTGGGCGCAATGCTGTCGAATCTGTTGACGATTCGGCGGCGGACGACGTTCAGAGCACCATCAAAGGCAGCTCACGCATGAGCTTCGCCATCGCCGATCCCCGGTGAGAACGCACGGCCTTCTCACCGCGAGCCAACTCGGCGAAGGTCCGGGTGTCCTCGTCGATCCAAAAGTGAGGGTCGTAGCCGAACCCGCCCTCGCCCTGACGCGCGACCCGAACCTTGCCGTGGCAGCGGCCCTCGATGCACAGGCAGTCGTCCTGAATCGAGACCGCTTCGCTCTCGGGCATGGTGAAGTCGAAGGGCCGGGTCCCGACGTGGCGCATCGCCAACACACACACGTAGTGGGCCGGAGACGCGTCGAGCTCCCGCTCTTGCAGGGCAGCCACGAGCTTGGCGTTGTTGTCCCCGTCGTCGGCCTGCTCCCCTGCGAACCGAGCCGAGTGCACGCCCGGCGCCCCGTCGAGGGCCTCGACGCAGAGCCCGGAGTCGTCCGCGAGCACGAGGTCGTCGTCGGCACAGCCCTTCTCGCGCAGCCACGCGGCGACGCCGTTGGCCTTGAGCAACGCATTGCCGACGAAGTCCGGTGCGGTCTCTGCGATCTCCGGCGCCGGGGCGAAGGGCAGCGCCCCGAGGGGCACGACCTCGAGCGCACGCACCGCCCCCACATTGGAGCGCCCGATCATGGCGATGAGCTCCTCGATCTTGTGGGTGTTGCCGCTGGCGACGACGATTCGACTGACCACGTTCAGACCCCCGCCTCGCGCAGCGCCACCTGTTGGGCCGCGAGCAAAGTGGCGATGCCCCCCTCGGCGAGGTCGAGCATGTGGTCGAGTTGGGCCCGGCTGAAGTCTCCGCGCTCCCCCGTGCCCTGAATCTCGACCAGGCCCGGTTTCGGGTCTGGGAGGCTCGGGTCCCCCGCGCGCATGACCACGTTGAGGTCGACCACCGCGCCTTTGTCCTCCTCGTAACAGAGGTCGAGCAGCCCCTGCCCGACCCCCGCCTCGTCTGCGACGATCCCGATGGAGACCGCAGCGATCGCCCCCAACCCCGGGTGCTCACTCAGGCGACCCTCGGCCACGAGTTTGCGCAGGGCGATCTCGAGCGCGACCCAAGCACCGGTGACCGAAGCCGTGCGTGTACCGCCGTCAGCCTCGATCACGTCGCAGTCACAGACGATCGACAGCCCGCCCTTGGGCCCCACCAACTTCTGAAGGTCGAGCCCGGCCCGGAGCGAGCGGCCGATGAGGCGCTGGATCTCCTTGCTGCGCCCATTGCTCTTGCGGTTGCCCCGGGGTCGGGTTGCGCCCGGGAGCATGGCGTACTCGGCGGTCACCCAGCCCCCCTCGCTCAGCCAAGGCGGAGTCCGGGCCTCCAGCGACGCCGTGCACAACACTCGTGTCCCCCCTGTGGCGATGAGCACCGAGCCCAGCGCCTGGGAGGTAAAGCCGGGTGTCAGGCTGTGGGGGCGTAGGGAGTCCGGGGTTCTGCCGTCGAATCGCACGTAAAGTTGTCTCCAGGGGGGTCTGCGACCCCATCGCCGAACTTAGTCCCAAAACCAAAAAGAAACGAGGCCGAAGCAAATGCTTCGACCTCGCTCCAGGACGGTGAGTGAAGGATCACTCGGGGGCGGCAGCCGGGGCAGCCTCGGCGGCCGGGGCAGCCTCGGCGGCCGGAGCA
>CAYVJQ010000235.1:0-3867 GCA_964451725.1 uncultured Nannocystaceae bacterium
CTACTCCAGCAGCGCCAGGAGCTCGTCTTTGGTCACGGCGTGCGCGCCCGAGGCATCTCCCACCGCAGTCTGCGCGAGCTTTCGCTTGCGATCTTGCAACCCCAAGATCCGCTCTTCCACCGTATCGCTGGCGATCAAGCGATGCACGAGCACGGGCTTGTCCTGGCCGATGCGGTGGGCGCGGTCGGCCGCTTGATCTTCGACCGCGGGGTTCCACCAGGGGTCGAGCAGAAACACGTTGTCGGCGGCGGTGAGGTTGAGTCCGGTGCCGCCGGCCTTGAGCGAGATCAGCATGACGGGCGGGCCGCCCGGGCTCTGGAACTGTTCGACCACGCCCTGCCGATCTCGGGTCCCGCCGTCGAGGCGACAGTAGGTGATGGCGTCGGCATCGAGCACGGGCTCGAGCAGGTTGAGGAGGCTGGTCCACTGGGAGAAGACCAGGGCCTTGTGGCCGCCGTCGATGACCTCGCGCAGGGTCTCGAGCAGGAGATCGATCTTGGAGCTGCTGGGGGCGGCGTCGTTGTCGTCGAGGGCCGCTCGACCCCGGCCACCGGGCAGCAGGGCCGGGTGGCAGGCGGCCTGACGCAGACGCAGGAGCGCCTCGAGGACCTGCAGGACGTTGTGGCCCGACTGGAGCCGGTCGACGACCTGCTCTTGAGTGGCCGCCCGCACGGCGTCGTAGACTTGACGCTCGCGCACGCTGAGCTCGCAGCGCAGGACCACGTCGGTGCGCGGGGGCAGCTCGGTGGCGACCTCGGACTTGAGGCGGCGCAGAACAAAGGGGCGGATCCGCCGGCGCAGGCGCTGGGCCGCGCCCCGATCCCCGAGCTCGATGGGCTTGACGTAGCGATCGTGGAACTGGCTGCGGCCGCCGAGCAGGCCGGGCTGAAGAAAGTGGAACTGGCTCCACAGGTCTTCGAGGTGGTTCTCGACGGGTGTACCGGTGAGCGCCATTTTGAAGCGGGCCCGGAGCCGAAAGGCGGCCCGGGCGACCTTGCTGGTCGGGTTCTTGATGGCCTGGGCCTCGTCGAGGACGATGGCGTCCCAGGGCCGCTCGAGCAGGCGCTCGATGTCGATGCGCAAGATCGCGTAGGTGGTGAGGATGACGTCGGCGTCGTCGTCGAGGCGGCGCTGGGGGCCGTGGTAGACGCTGGCCCGCAGCCCGGGGCGGAACTTGTCGATCTCGACCCGCCAGTTGTGGAGCACGGAGGTCGGGCACACGACCAGGTTCTGGCGGCGGTGGCCGTCGCTGTCCTCGCCGCTGCGGAGCACACACAGGGCCTGCAAGGTCTTGCCCAGGCCCATGTCATCGGCGAGCAGGGCCCCGAGCTCGACGTTGCGGATAAAGGTCAGCCAGTCCACGCCCCGGCTCTGGTAGTCGCGCAGGTCGGCCTGGAGGCCCTCGGGCAAGGTCGCGGTCGGGATCCCGGCGAAGTCGCCGACCAGGGCGGCGAGCTGCTCGAAGCCCGGCGGCGGGGCCTGGTCGAGGGCAGCGGCGAGCTCGGCGAGATCCAAGAGCGCGGCTCGGCCGGCGGTGGTGTTGCCCTTCTCGGCGGCCGAGGCCTCGCTCGCGGCGAGCAGATCGGCGACCAGGTGGCCGTGCTGACCCATGAACCCGGTGGGGATCTGGCCGAAGCCCCCGCCGAGCAGGGGCGCAAAGGCCTCGCCCGCCTGCCAGGCCTGGACCACGGCTGCGGCGTTGGCCCTGCGAAACCGACGGCCGCCCTGCCCGCGCAGCCCTTGCAGCTGGGCGCGCATGTCTTGGGGATGCTCGTCGTCGTCGAGGCCGCCGAACTCGTCGGCATCCCCACCTGAGCCGGAGCCGGAGCCGGGGTTGGCCGGGTCGAACTCCGCCCCCTCGGGCACGAAGTAGAGCTCGAAGGCCCCGTCGGCGCCCATGACCAGCTTGGGCTCGAGGGCCGCGGCCTCGAAGAAGCCCTCGTGGGCGTCGCCCGAGACCTGAAAATCCTGTTGGTCCTCACCGAGGATCGCGCCCAGGGCGATGGCCTCGGTGGCCCCCAAGATCTTGCGGACCCCGACCTCGAGTCCAAAGCGCTCGCGCAGGCGGGTCCGCAGCAGGTCCTCGACCCGGGCGTTGCGGACCGGCAGGGCACGAGCCCCGCCGCCCTTGCCGACCAGGCGCAGGCGCTCGCCGTCGACCCTCGCTATCGGCGGGTCGCCGTAGACGAGCGTGGCCAGGACGGCCAGGGCGTCGCCCTCGCGGATCGTGTTCAGCTGGATCCGCGGACGAATCTTGACGCTGCCCGGGAGCCGCGAGGTGTCGATGGAGACCGGGAGCTGCCGACGGACGACGGGCAAGATCTGGCCCACGAGGGCGCCGACGTCACCCGCGAAATCCGGGCCCTTGCGCCGACCTCGGATCGGGGCCGGAGCGGGGGCGCCCGAGCTGAACACCATGCCCTTGCGCAGCTCGTCGAAGAGCCGGGCCTCGAGGCCGTGTGGGCCGATCGCGTGCAGGGTCCGGGCCCGGCGGAAGGCCCCGTTTTCGTAGAGCTCGGTGACCTCTGGGTCCTGCTCGATCCGGGCCACGAAATCGCCGGCCTTGGTCTCGCTGACCCGGACGATCAGACCCGACGAGGGCGAGCCCATGGACACGGGACGGCCGTCGAGCTTGACGTCGCTGACCCGGCTGAGGTGGTCGATGACCTCACCCATGAGGCGAGGCGGGATCTTGGCCTTCACCGAGGGCCCGAAGCGGGTCTCGAAGGCCCGGTCGGCCTTGTCGGCGGTGAACGGTGGCGCCCCTGGGACCTTGCCCCCGTCGAGCTTGGCCAGGGATGCGGGCATGAGCTGCTCGCCGTCGAGGCCCACGAGCACGCGGCGCAGCTTGATGGGCCCGCGGCGGCTCCGAAGTCGGTAGCCGACGTGGGTCATGTTCCCGGTCGCTAGGCCGGGCATGGGCTCGCCGCGCTCGTGGGCCCGGGCATACACGATGACCGCGGCGGCGACGTGCTCACAGGCGTCCGTGCGGGCGTCGCAGTCACAGTCCCAGCTGCCGATCTTGGGCTCGAGGCTGACGCTGTGGGCGGGCAGACCGGGCAGCGTCTCGACACGCACGATCAGCTCGCCGTCGACCTCGCGCACACCATGCACCTTCCCCGTACGCGCGGCTTTGACCGCCCGGGTCCACTGCGCGGGCGAGCAGCCGTCGCGTGCGCTCTGGAGGTAGTCCTCCACGTCGAACCTGGATAGTCTGCCGACGCCCTGAGGGCAAATGCGTCTCTTGCGCGCATGATTGTCTGTCTGTGCCACCAGCCACACACAGGCGGGCCATCGTGGGAGAGTCCCGGCTCCTATGGCCGCCCAGCACGCAAGCGGAGCCCGCCCCGAGGTCCTGATCATCGGTGCCGGCGTGGCGGGTCTGAGCTGCGCCAGCGAGTTGGCGGCGGCCGGCCTGCGCGTGCAGATCTGGACCGCGGCCATGCCCGAGCACACCACCTCGAGCGTGGCGGCGGCGTTTTGGTACCCCTACCGGGTCCAGCCCCTCGACCGGGTCATCCCCTGGGCCCAGGTCAGCTACGAGCGCTTCGCCTGCATGGCCGACGAGCCCGACGCGGAACGCGAGACCGGGGTGATCATGCGCGAGGCCCTGGAGCTGTTCCCAGAGCCCGTCGCCGATCCACCGTGGTCCCGCTTCGTCGATCATTTTCGCCACGCCTGGCTCCACGAGCTGCCCCCGGGCTACGGACACGGGCTCGTGTTCACGGCCCCGGTGATCGACATGTCGCGCTACCTCCCGTGGCTGCGCCGCCAGGTCGAGGACGCGGGCGTCGAGATCCTGCTGCGGCCCCTGTGTGGCCTGAACCAGCTGCCTGGCGGAGGCTCGGGGGGCTCGGGGGGCTCGGG
>CAYVJQ010000236.1:0-3841 GCA_964451725.1 uncultured Nannocystaceae bacterium
GAGGCCTTCTTGGCAGAGGCCTTCTTGGCGGAGGCCTTCTTGGTGCTGCTCACCCGCGGAGGTGCCTGCTTTGAACTCGCCTTTTTGCTCGCAGGGGCCTTGTCAGGTCGCTTCTTGGCAGCCACGGACTCTTCTTACGCGAATCGGTAGGTCGCTTGCAAGCGAAACGCCAGCGCTCGGGGGGCTCTTTGTGGTGGTTGGAGCAGGCTGCGATATGCTTCCGCGCATGGCGTCGCGGACGAAGGTCGACTCGGTGCCGCGGGTCTCCGGTCCCCCCTCGGGGGTCGACGCGCTCGAGGGCGCGCTCGAAGATCTGCGCGATCGCTTCCCTGGCGCGATCTTTGAGCGCTACCTGAACCAGGTGCCCGTTGTCGGGGCGTTTGTGCATGTTGCCACCGGCGCGGCGGTGGTCGGTGATGTGGTGCTGCGTGACGACGTCAGCATTTGGTATGGCTGCATACTGCGCGCAGACGTCAACCGTATCGAGATCCATGAGCGCAGCAACATCCAAGACGGGGCGGTGATTCACCTGGGAGACCGAGACCCGACCATCGTCGGTGAGGAGGTGGTTGTGGGTCACCGCGCGGTGCTGCACGGCTGCCGGATCGAGGGCGGCGTGATGATCGGCATTCAGGCCACGGTCCTCGACGGCGCCCGGATCGGTCATGGGAGCATCGTGGGTTCCGGGGCGCTGGTGACCCCGGGAGTCGAGATCCCTCCGCACAGCTTGGTGCTCGGCGTGCCAGGCAAGGTCGTACGGACGCTGACGACGGCCGATGAGACCTTCCATCGCAAACTCGCGGGCAAGTACATGCGTCTCGCCCACAACTATCGGGAGGGGTGAGCCGATGAGTAGGTATCGTGAGCTGGTCGAGGTCGCTGAGGTGAGGCCGTCGCGGGTGTTCCGGCCGACCTGGACCCAGCGCGCGAGCAAGTTGATCTTGTTTCCCCTGCTCTCGACGCTCTGTCTCGCCGCCGGCGCGGGGCTGGTCTCGACCCTCTTTCAGGGCCACGGCGCGGCATCTGTGCTCCTGGCGGCGATCTCTGGGCTGACCGGGCTTCGAGCGCGCACTGTCTTTGTGGAACTCCAGGCTGAGCGCCGGGTGTGGCTGAGCGCGCGGGAGCTTCGGATTCGTATGCCTCGGGGCCACGCCCTGGCGCTCCCCGTCGGGCTGGGCGGGGGCGCGGGGCCCCTGGATCTGAGCTTGAGCCTGGGCGAGATCACGGCAGTGCACGCCGAGCACGGGGATGAGGGAGAGGTGCTGATCGTCGAGGCTGGCGAGGCGCGTCTGTCGATCTCTGGGCTGGGCGAGCTCGAGGGTCTGCACATCGCCCTGCTCGAGGCGATGGAGGCGGCACATGGACGGCGGAACCTGGATCCCGCGGCCATCGAGGCCAAGGCGCGGCGGCGCTTCGATCCACCCGTGGTGCTGCGCCTCGAGGCGGCGCCCGGGCCGACGCTGGGACTGGGGGGAGCGACGCTGGGGCTCGTGGTCGCGGCGATTGTGGTCGGGGTCTCGTCGACCTCGGCCTTGGGCAGCGCGCTGTTGTTTGCAGGCATTCTGTCTGCGGTCGCTACTGGGCTCGCCGGGAGTCTGTGGCTGCAGCGTCGACGGGCGCGGTGGATCGAGCTGTCTGCGGCTGGGCTACGCTGGGGCCGGGGGGAGAGCCACACTCGACTCCAGCCGTGGACCGAGGTCTCGAGCGCGCACGTGAGCACGGTTCAAGACGGCGGGCGACGCACCGATACCGGCGTGCGGGTGAATTTTCGAGATGGTGAGGTGTTGAAGTTGGGCGAGGGCTACGTGCTCTCCCATGAGGAGCTCGACGAGGAGCTCGACGCCCGGTCCCTGTGCGCGCTCTTGGACATCTCCCGTGAACGCCCCCCGGAGCTCTCGGAATAGGGCAGCCCTGCCCCATGCCCGCTGTTATGCTGGGCCTGAGATGGGGTGAGCCATGGGGTCGCTGATCGGGGGTCGGGAACAACAGCGACGAGTCGGGCGAGGCCGGGGATGGGCGCGCTTGGGAACCTTCTGCGCGCGGTTCCTGCTGTCGTCGCTGGCGGTGCTACCCGGCGTGGCCTGCCGCCAATCTCCAGATCCGGGCGCCGAGGCGGAGGGATCGACCGAGACAGAGGGCTCGACCCTGAGCGCCGGCGCGGAGAGTGAGGACGAGTTCGCCACCGACGACTCCTCGACGGAGGACAGCGAGGAGGCGAGCACCGCTGCGATCGTGGACATGGGCGAAGCCTGCGACCCGGCGCCCTGCGAGGACTGTGTATGTGTCGACGGCGAGCTCCTGTGTGACTGCGGGGGTCTCGGGCCGGAGGCCGGCTTCATCGAGATCGAGCCGGTGAACTATGCCCTCGGCGTGCCCGGCAGTTTCATCGCGGCGGGCGGCGATGGGGAGGGGGTGCTCGAGCTGAGCAGCGCCCAGACCCGGATGTTCTACGCCTTTCAGCCGGCGGATCGCGGCAGCGACGACGGACCGCTGTTCGTGTTTTTCAACGGTGGCCCCGGGGTGTCGAGCGGCATGCTGCTTGGGCTGAGCACGGGCTCGCGGACCTTCTCTCCTGGACAGACTGGGACGGCGCCCGGGGATCCCACGGTGGTCGACAATCCTGCGAGCTGGACCGCGCTGGGCAACCTGTTGTGGATCGACGCGCGTCACACGGGCTTCTCCCATGGCTTGATCGAGCCGCCGGCGGAGGTCGGGGACGCGGCGACACGCGGGGCGGCCATGAACGTGGCGAGCTTCAACAGCTACATCGACGCGGCTGATTTTGTGCGTACGCTGCTGCGGTTTTTGGCCGCACACCCGAGCTTGGCGGACAATCCGGTGGTCGTGGTCGGCGAGAGCTACGGGGGGACTCGGGCCCAGGTCATGCTCGACATGCTGCTCCAGCCGGGGGCCTACGCCCAGGGTACGCGGCACCTCCTCGATCCGGCCCTGGTCGCCGAAATCGATGCTCACCACGCTCAGCTGTGGGGCCCGGGGGCGGTCGAGCCGGCGCAGATCTCCGCCCAGTTCGGGCGTCAGATCTTGATTCAACCCGCGATGACCGGACTCACCCAGAAGCTCGCGGCGGGGGAGCTCTTCGAGGCCCCAGACTCGCCCCTGCATACACTCGCAGCCGAGCTGGGGACGACCTACACGACCTGCGCCGAGCAGGGGGGGGTCTGCTCGGCCTACAACCACGGTCTGGATTTCGCCAGCAACCACGGTCGGAGTCCCTACGATACGCGGGCCCCGGCGTCGTGGCTGAGCGACCTCCTGGCCCTGGTTCGGGTGCGCCTCAACGACGTGGCCTCGACCGAGGCTCTGCTCATGGTCGACGTCGAGGCGATCGTGGGTCTGAGCGCCGACGATCGCAGCTACGCCTGGCGGTCGCTCAGCACGGGGGCGTTCGGGGCCGACGAGGATCAGGGCGACTGGCCCGAGCTTCTGGGCGCGCTCGAGGATTGGGATCGCTACTTTGTGCCTTTTCACCACGAGGTCCTGTCTCGCTTCAACAGCAATACGGCGAAGATCCTCGGCGTGGACCCGAACGACAGCCACTTCGGGGCCCTGTTCCTGTCGAACCTGCGTTGGGTCGACACGATGATCACGGTCGCGCAGTACGATCTGGTGGTCTACACGCCTGCCCTGCCCTCGACCTTCGAGACCTACTTCGACCCGTGGGTGGCGGGGGTCGAAGTCCAGGCGGACGAGGGATGGGGGGAACGCTGGCGCGTGGACTACCAGCCCGGGGCCTTCCCCGACACGCCCGAGATCACGAGTCGGGAGATCAGCGTGCCGCACTATCCTGCCTCGCACGCAGTGACCCTCGATACACCTGAGC
>CAYVJQ010000237.1:0-1120 GCA_964451725.1 uncultured Nannocystaceae bacterium
ACCCCGGAGCCCACATGACCCCATCCGCAAAATCCTGGAACGAAGACAAGCTCTCAGAGACACCCGCAGTCGAGCTGCTCCAAACCCTCGGCTTCACCTACGTCGCCCCCGAGACCCTCGACGCCGAGCGAGCGTCGTTCAAGGACACGGTCCTCGTCGACCGTCTCGCCGCCGCCCTGAGACGTCTCAACCCCTGGATCAGCGACGACAACCTCCAGCGGGCGATCAAGACCATCACCAAGGTCTCCGCCACCACCCTCACCGAGGCCGGCGAGCACAACCACACCGCGCTGACCTACGGCATCTCGCTCGAGCAAGACCTCGGCAGAGGCAAGAAGTCCCAGCCCGTCCACTTCATCGACTTCGACGACCCATCCAACAACGAGTTCCTGGTCACCCGCCAGTACAAGGTCCGCGGCACCAAGCGCCACATCATTCCCGATGTGACGGTCTTCCTCAACGGCATCCCCATCGCGGTGATCGAGTGCAAGTCGCCCACGATCGGCGACTCGTGGAAGAGCCAGGCGATCAAGCAGCTGCGCCGCTACCAAGAAGCCGACGACAAGTGGACGGGTGAGGGCGCGCCCCGCTTGTTCGAGACCGTCCAACTGCTCGTGGCGACCTGCGGCGAGCGGGCGGCCTACGGGACCATCGGGACGCCGAGCCGGTTTTTCCTGGAGTGGAAGACCGACTACCCGCGCAGCGAGGACGCCCTGCGCACCCTCGTCGGTCGGGCCCCCACGGCGCAGGACCGCCTGCTCGCGGGGGTGTTCACACCCGCGAACCTGATCGACATCATCCGCAACTTCCAGGTCTTCCAGGTCGAGAATGGTCGGGTCGTGCGCAAGGTCTGCCGCTACAAGCAGTTCCTCGCCGTCAACCGGGCGATCGACCGCATCGAGGCCGCCAGGGCGGCCGACACACCCACCGAGCGCGGCGGTGTGGTGTGGCATACGCAGGGGTCGGGCAAGAGCCTGACCATGCTGTGGCTCGCCCTCAAGCTGCGGCGCGACCCGAGACAGGGGAACCCGACCATCGTCGTGGTCACCGACCGCTCGGCGCTGGACAGGCAGATCAGCGACACCTTTCGGGACTGCGGGTTCGCCAACCCCGAGCGGGC
>CAYVJQ010000237.1:1220-3647 GCA_964451725.1 uncultured Nannocystaceae bacterium
TTTTTTGGGTTCACGGGCACGCCGATCGACAAGAAGGACAAGAGCACGCTGCGGACCTTCGGCCCCTACATCGACAAGTACACCATCGAGCAGGCCGTGGAGGATGGGGCGACGGTGCCGATCTTCTACGAGGGCCGCCTGCCCGAGCTGCGGATCATCGGCCAGCACCTGGACCGGGTCTTCGACCGGGTGTTTGCGGATCGCTCCGAGGACGAGCGCGAGGCGATCAAGAAGAAGTACGCGACCGAGGCGGCGATCGCTGCCGCGCCGCGCCGTGTCGAATCCATCGTGATGGACCTGATCAAGCACTATCAGACCCACATCGAGCCCAACGGGTTCAAGGCCCAGGTGGTCGGGGTGAGCAGAGAGGCGGCCGTCCTCTACAAGGAGTCGCTGGACAAGTTCCACGCCCCCGAGTCGGCGGTGATCATCAGCGGGTCACACAACGACCCGGCGCACATCGCCAAGTGGACGCTTCGCAAGGAGATTCAAATCAAGCTGATCGAGCGCTTCAAAGACCCGAGCGATCCGCTGTCGATCATCGTGGTCTGCGACCGCCTGCTGACGGGCTTCGACGCGCCCGCGAACCAGGTGATGTACCTCGACTCGCCCCTGCGCGAGCACAACCTGCTGCAGGCGATCGCCCGGGTCAACCGCCAGGCCGAGGGCAAGACCTACGGCTTGCTCGTCGACTATTGGGGCGTGTCCGAAAACCTGCGCGAGGCCCTGTCGATCTTCTCGTCGACCGACGTGAAGGGGTCGATGACGCCCAAGTCCGACGAGCTGCCGCGCTTGCAGACCCGGCACAACGCGGCCATGCGCTTTTTCGCCAAGGTCCACGACAAGGACGACCTGCATGCCTGTGTGTCGGTTCTCGACCCCGAGGACCTGCGCGCGGAATTCGACCTGGCGTTTCGTCGCTTCGCCAAATCCATGGACATGCTGCTGCCGGATCCGCGGGCGCTGGCCTACAAAGACGACATGAAGTGGCTGGGCAAGATCCGCCAGGCTGCAAAGGCGAAGTTCCACGACGACCAGCTCGACATCTCGGACTGCGGGGCCAAGGTTCGCCAGCTCATCGAAGATGCCGTCCAAGTCGACGACATCGCCATCCTGGTCAAGGCTGTGCCCCTGTTTTCGGCCGAGTTCGACGAACAGCTCGACGCGCTCACCTCGGACGAAGCCAAGGCCTCGCAGATGGAGCACGCGATCCGCCACGAGATCCACGTCAAGATCGAGGAGAACCCGGCGTTCTACACCAGCTTGCGCCAGCGGCTCGAAGAGATCATCGCGCTGCGCAAGCAAAACCGCATCGACGACGCAGAGCAGCTCAAGCTGTTCGCCGAGGAGGTGCTCGCGCCCATGGAAGCGCGCGAGCAGGTCGCGGCGGACCTCGGCCTGAGCGACCAGGCCTACGCGATCAAGGGTGTGCTCGACGGCGCGCGCCCCATGCCCATGGCTGCGGAGGACGCGGGCGAGGGCTACAGTCCAAACACCGACCTGGCCTCCTTGGTCGACGAGGCGATCGAGCCGCTGCTGAAGATCAAAGGCTGGCACGAGAAAGACGACGTGAAGCGGCAGATGCGAAAGAAGATCAAGCGCCAGCTTCGGGCCGCGGGCTCGAGCAACGAGGAGGCGGGCCTGATCGCCGCCTCGATCGTCCGTCTTGCAGAGGCTCGGCGGTGACCGAGTCGAGCACCCTCGAGTCCTCGAGCATCCGCTGGGGGACGCGCACGATCGAGTACGGCATCCGTCGGAGCCCGCGGCGCAAGACCGTGGCCGTCACCGTGGACGAGACCTGCGGCGTGTTGCTGACCGCACCCCGCGATACTCCGGTCGGGCGGCTCGACGCCGTGGTCCGCGACCGCGCGAGCTGGATCGTCGGCAAGCTGCGGTTGGTAGACGAGCAGAACCGACCCCGGTCTCGGCGAGAGTGGGTCAGCGGCGAATCGATTTTGTATCTGGGGCGCCACTACCGACTGCGGGTCGAGGTTCGCGCGCGCCCGAAGGCCGCGCGCCTCGACCGGGGCCGACTCGTCGTGCAGGTCGACCGCGGGTTGGGGCCGGCCCCGGTCGAGCGCGCCGAGGCCGTCAGCGAGGCTGTCGAGGGCTGGTACCGCGGCCACGCCGAGGCCCGTCTGAACGAGCGCGTGGAGCTATGGGGGGAGCGCCTCGGTGGTCTCGAGCCCGAGCAGGTGCTGGTCCCACGACGGGCGCCGACGAAACGCTGGGGGAGCTGCGACCGCGAGGGAACGCTCCGCTTCAGCTGGCGGGTCATCCAGGCGCCGATGCGACTCGTGGACTACATCGTCGCTCATGAGCTCGTCCACCTCGTGCATCGGGACCACACCAGCGCGTTTTGGACTCGGCTCGAGGAGGCCCTGCCCGACTACGCCGAGCGCCGTGAAGCGCTGCGCCGGCTCGGGC
>CAYVJQ010000238.1:0-3628 GCA_964451725.1 uncultured Nannocystaceae bacterium
CGCCGACGTCATGCCCGAAGCCATCACCTGGTTCGAGTCCCACTCCCAAGATTGAACAGCCGGGTGGCAAAGGAGGGCTCGCTCAAAAGGGACTCACTCGGTCCCCAAAAGGAGAAACCCAGAGCCCGACCCAGGGTCTTCCTACAACCAAAGCAATGACCACAGAGTGGCCCCATTTGGTTCGACAGGAAACTCAGAGCCCGACCTCGTCAGTTCCTCGTGCAGGCCAGTGTGGCGGTCGCCCAGAGCGACTGGCCAGTCTGTGAGGCCGTCGCCAAGTTCGTGCTTGGCGACGGCGATTTTTGTGCGATCCACTGCACGTTTCTCAGGCCCGAGGATGGTGTGCATTCCGAGTTCGTGAAGTCCTTCATGGTCGCCGCCCTCGCCCTGATCACGCCACTTTGTTCGCACTCCGACCCCGCCTGGATCAAGTACTTCGAGGTCACCTGCGATGTCAGTGGTTCGACCATGTACGCGCACGCCAAGGATCTCCCCAACGGCGCCGAGGTCTCGGTCGAAGCCCTGCCGGAGCTCAACGACTCGACCAACCGCAGCGGTATATATTACCCTTCCGCCTCCCTTCTTCCGCTTTCGCTCGGCCAGCATGAGCTGCACTTCGAGGCGACATTCGATGGTCACACCGCGAGCTCGACCTGCAGCGTCGAGCGCCGCCCCTTCGAGGTCGAGCCTTTTTCCCGGTCGGCACAACCGGAAGCATTTCATCGAGCCATCGTCTCCTTCACTGTGACCGAGGCCGGCGGTGAGCCAAGCGAGTACACCGAGTACACCGAGACCGTAGGTCTGGACGAGGCGCGACGCTACGCACTCGTGTTCCGGACCGAGATCCTGGCATCGGTCACACAGGGGGGCGCGCAGCTTCGACCCCCGTGGCGGCCGAGATCGGCGCGACCACGGGCTTCACGGTGGACAACCTCGACGGGCACTCCGCACAGTTCGAGGTCTCGGTGACCAACGTTAAACCGTGGACCAGCGAAGGCCTCGAGGCGCTCGGAGGCCCGGACAGGGCCCACCCGTGGGCGTCGATGGAGGTCGAACCGCGACCCGACGACACCCCGTTCCGCACTGTCTTGTTGGACGAGGACGGTGAGGGCATTCAGTACATGGGCGGCGTCCTCGTTCTTAGCGACGTCCAACGCATCGCGCGAGTCACGGTGACGACCTACATCATCGACACATGCAAGTACGGCCGCGCAGGCGTGGCCGAGATCGAGCGCCAGAGCGAGGAGGCCGTCATCGAACTCTTCGACCTGATCCGGAGCTCGAAGACACTCCGCGCTCGGGCCCCCCGTTGTCCCAGCGGAGCGAAATTCGTCATGGTGAGCGATGACAGCGACGCCGCCATCGGCCAGGTCTTGACCGCCGACTTCACGCCCAAGGCCATCGCATGGTTCGTGTCCCACTCCCAAGACTGAGCAGCGGGGTGGTCGGCCCTCCCTCGACCGGGAGCGCTACAGTCCGGCCGTCAATTGTTGCTCGACAAGGCTGACGCGGCGATGGCGTTCTGCACGAGCAGGAAGAGGTCCCCTCTGTAGCTCTGGAAGTTCGTCGTAGGTGCGGCCTTCGAGTTCACGGCCCGCGAGCTTTTTACGGACTCCCCCCCACTGCTTGAAGAAGAATGGAATGCCGGCGTCTCGGCATTGATCTCGAACCGACAGCGCCCAACTTGGTTTCATCGGACGAGCGCCTGGGCCACTTTCCCCGCCAACGATCACCCAATCGATACCGGAGAGATCCAACTCACCGAGGTCCTCGAGAAGAGGCTCGACAGACAAAAATTTCACGCCAGCGGTCGTCTCTCGAAGCTCATCGATCCGGGGGAGACCCCATCGTCGATCCTCGACGCTGACACCCAGCCAGATGTGTTTGTGATCTATAAGATGGGGAAACTCGCGTCGGGTGAACTCGCGCAGCCTTCGAGCGCGCTTGGTCAGCATCTGGTAGATATGCCAATCGGCGAGCAACATCGTGTCGAAGACCGCGGATACGTAGCTGTCTGGGACGCCCTTGTGAAAGAGATCGCTCATCGAGTTGACGAAGATCATGCGTGAGCGCGACCAACGCAGAGGATCTGTCAACTTTTCAGGAACGAGGCGAAGATCGAAACCCTGCTCGTAGGGGTGGTTGGGCGTACCTCGCCAGCGCTCCGCGAATGTCTGAGCGTAGCAGTGCTTGCAGCCTGGGCTGATCTTCGTACAGCCCCGGACCGGATTCCAGGTCGCGTCAGTCCACTCGATGGTGCTGCCGTCACTCATGTCTCAGATCGTAGCTCAGATCCAGGACTTGAATCGAGCACTGTTCAAGGGCGCCTTGGGCGACATGTCTCGACGAGAACCAGGAAATCATCATCCTGAGCCTTGCGTCGTCGCGGTTTTGGCGGCTCGATCACCAGTCGTCCCTCCTTGTCAGCGGCGACCACGAGGCGCCCGAGTTCGCTCTCTGTCACATGCCGCTCCTCCAGAAGCATCGGCCAGAGACTTCCATACTGAACGGGCCCAGAGGTCCTCAAGTACCCGAGCAGATCCTCGATCACCCCGACCTGATCCTCCTCATTCTCCCGCGCATACCACGGGTCTCGTTCTGCCTCTCCCTGGCCCACAAACAGAGAAATCTGCCCAGTCTCCCTCTCGACCTTGCGCTCTTGGGCAGCCTTCCTCACGGAAGAAGCCTCCCGTCCCATCACCCGGGCCTCTACCTCGCGGAAAACCTTGATCACCTCACGATGCTTGCCGCCGATGACCAGTCTAAACCAGGTCCTCTTTTTTGTCGGATGTGGGACAGCAAGATCAGCCGCCACCTCCAGATGGCACCTCGCCTTCAGGTTCTTTCGGTACGTCTGAAGCAGAGCCACCTCTGACAGCCCCGGTGCGAGCGAGCCCTCGCTGAGACCGAAGAACGCCTTCATCTGTGCTCGCAGGAACGCCCGGCTGTCATCTTTGAAGCGATTGATGTGGTTGAACATCACGTTCACGAGGACCTCTCGCATCCGCGCTTCGAGCAACGGCCGAATGTAGTCCATAGCGACCCCCTTGAAGCCCGTAGGGTCGACAAATATGAACGCAGGATCGTCACCGAGGAGCGTTGAGATCCCGTCGACATGCGAGCCGAATTCACCCTGAAAAGGGTGGGTTTTCACCTCGCCCTCGCGCGTTCGAAGATACTCCTCGAGTCGTCTGTACGCCTTGGGGTCGCTCTCGACGAAGACGGCCCGCAACCTTACATCATGACCATTTTCTCGCCAGATTCGACCAGCTTCTTCGAGAGCCGAAAGACCGATATGGATCGATGTATCGGTGAGGTCGTCGTCCTTGTTTCTCCATGGCCCCGCGAAACAATCGACGTACCAAAGCGTGACAGGGCCCCTCTTTGAGAGGGATCCGATCTTGCGACCCCACAGCGCCAAGTACTCTTGGAGGACCCGGTGCTTGAGATAGCTCTGCTCTCGCTCATGGTATTCTGGGGGGATATCCATCTGCGCACCTCATTGCCACAAGGATAGCAGGCGGTGGTCTATCGCGGACAGTCCCGTCCCGTCCCAAGTACCCGGTTTTCTAAGGCGCGAGCTTGCGCAGCAGCCACTCGGCGCCGTAGCGATAGTCGAGCTTTTGCC
>CAYVJQ010000239.1:0-1857 GCA_964451725.1 uncultured Nannocystaceae bacterium
GAGCCGCCCACGCCTTCTTCTACGCCCGCCGCAGAGCCGTCTGAAGAACACGAGCAACCTGGAGAGCACAAGTCCCCCGAGTCGAGCGAAGAACCAAGCGGTGCGAGCGAAACTTCGCTGCCCGACCCAGACCCACAGCCCGATTCGCCCCCCACGAAGCTACCCCGCGAAAAGGTCGCCTTTCTGATCGACGGCCTCAGCACAGGACAGGTCAAGGTCGGCTCGCGGGTCTATGAACTCGACTGGGTAGCGACCGCCAAGCTCCGGCCAGGGACCCACAAGGTGTCCTGGCGCCCCTCCTCCGACAGCCCCTGGACCCGCGCGGGAACCCTTCGGGTCGAGGCGCTCGAGGGCCGTAAGTACTTCGAAGTCAGGCTCGGAAAGGGCACCTTGTCCACCACCACGCGCCAGGGAGGCGGACAGTGAACCCGGCGCAGAGGCCCTCGCCCGGCGCTCGACTCGGCCGAGATCGCTTCGAGCTGCTCTCGGAGCTCGGCGAGGGCGGCATGAGCCTCGTCTATCGTGCCCGCGACCACGCGACGGGGCGAGAGGTTGCTCTCAAAGTACTCCAGCCGCGCTACGTGGGTCGCCCGGAGCGAGAGCAGCGGTTGATCAACGAGGCGAGCTACCTCAGGCAGCTCCAGGGCTCGCCGCACATCGTCGAGCTCATCGCCAGCGGGCGCTTCGAAGATCGAGATTGGCCGTGGCTCGCCACGGAGGTGCTCCCAGGGCGGACCCTGAACTGGTTGTTCGTCCAGGGCCGGCTCTCGGTCGACACGATCGTCGATATCGGGCGCCAGGTCGCGCACTGCCTGGTCGCCTGCCACGAACGGGGGATCGTCAACCGCGACGTCACGCCGACCAATGTCTTTGTGGTCGACGAGGACCCCTGCGAGATCAAACTGTTCGACTTCAGTCACGCGGCCAGGCTCGATGCCGGGACGTTGAAGGCGGGAATGCCTGGTCGACTCACCGGGACCTTCGATATCCCGGGGACCGTCGGTTACATGAGCCCCGAGCAGACTGGTCAGGCGCCACCAACCCCGACGATGGACGTGTTTGGGTTCGGCGCGCTCCTGTTCGAGATGATCACCCGTGACGCGCCCTACTCCGAGTTCGGTGACCGTGAAGGTTTCATTCGTGCCCAGCGAGAGGCCCGTGTTGAGCCCCTGCGCCTGCACGCTTGGGCCTACACCATGCCGGACGCGCTCGGAGCCCTGATCGGAGCCTGCACACAGCGCTCGGCCCAGGATCGACCGAGCATGACCGAGGTCCTCGACCGCCTGGAGCAGCTCGGAGCCGGTACCCTCCCTGAGCCGCCCCCGCCGGAGGACACCACGCAGCGCCTGGATCTCGCGGTCGTCAGCGAACTTCAGGCTGGGGCCCGAGCTCAGCTCGCCCCGCCCTCGGCGGGTCTAAAGACCAGCACCACGGCTGCAAATCTGTTCGGGAGCTGGGAGCGAGAGGACTCCGCAGCCAGTGTGCCAAAGAGCGAGCGTCTCGAGCCCGCCACTCCTCCGACTCGAGCCGGCCATGAGCTCGCCTTTGCGCGGCCCCCTGAGCAACGCCCTCCAGACTCACCACTGCCGCCGCCCGCCGACATGGCTGCGCGGGGGGAGCCCGAGGAGGCCGACGCTGAGCGCAGCGATGCCGAGAGCGACCTCCACTTCACGGTCATCTTCGCCATGCTTCAGTCTTGTGCAGATGCGGAGAACGCGGCTACGCTGGGCGCAGACCCGGACAAGAGGGGATTCAGTCTCTCCACGGCCCAGGTGTTCGGGTTGATCATGAGCGGTCTGACACTCGTCATAGTTCTAGCGATGGTGGTTTGGGGGGCGCAGCACCCAAACCCTCTGT
>CAYVJQ010000239.1:1957-3618 GCA_964451725.1 uncultured Nannocystaceae bacterium
CCCTCGCCTCCGCCCACGGCGGACCCGCCCGCGAGTCATCCCGCGAACAATCCAGCGACCGGGGCAAAAGCTGCCGCGAAGCGAAGAGAGTGGGCCCACGTGCTCGAGTACATCGAGCAACCGGGCTGGGCCTCCTCGAAGGAACGGCTCCAGTTCGAGGTCACGGCACACTCGAACCTGAGCCAGTGGGCCAAGTGTATCGCCGCGGGCGAGGGCAGCCACGACCCCCAGGTTCAGGCCGCCGTCGCACTGTGTGAAGACTCCCTTTAAAAGCCGCAATCATGACTATCGCAACAATTCTCGTTTCGCTCCTCATGCTCGGGCCTCCTGGTGAGGCCCCCACTCCCACGGTCACGGCCGACCTGGACGACCGCCAGGTCTGGATCGAAGTCGACAACTCCGAGCTTGGAAAACAGGGTATCGGGCTCGATCTGGTGGTCCTCGACAAGCTCTCTCCCGAGTTTTTGGCGGCGGGATACACCCCCGTATCCACGCCTCTCCAGGGGCCCCATGTCAGGATCCGATTCGAGGTCCTCCAGCTCGACCGCTATCACTACGGCATCCACTTCGAGATCGTCGACGGCGACCATGTCGAGGCCGCCCGCAAGTGGGTCGCATGTATGACATGTGTCGATGCCAAGCTCATCCCCGAGATCGAGGACAACGCCGGTATCCTCATCAAGGCCCTCGGTGAGCGAAGAAACCCGCAGGTCGAAGGACCGAGCGAAGTTCCGGCCGCACCGGTCGAGCCCCCCGTCAAGTCCATCGGCCCGGTGGGCTTCGCAGGCATCGCGGTCGCTACTCTCGGTGCGGGAGCGCTTGTCGCTGGCGCGGTCGAGTACTCCCGCGGCACGATTCAAAGCTCCCGTAACTACGGCCCCCTGACCACCACCGAGCACCGCCCTGTCGGAGGGGGGCTGCTCGGCGGCGCCGTCGCGGGCCTGGCGGGAGGACTCAGCTTAATCCTCGCCGACGTGATCCCGCGGGCCATGGCCCGCAGGCGCCAAGCCTCACTTGGGACGCCTTCTCTGTCTCCCGTACTCACGTCGAGCTTTGTCGGCGGCACCTACACCCAACGATTCTGAAGTCACAGGACATCACTATGACCACAAAACGCATCATCTCCACCCTCACCTACAGCTTCCTCATTGGCCTGAGTGTGTCGCTCGGCATGGGGGCGTGTGTCACCGTTTCCGACAACCCGTACCACTGTGCTCGTGTGCATGGGGACGAAACCTGCGCGGAGCGCTACCCCGATGGCGACCGGCCCTACTGTACGCGCCCTCATGACAGCATCGATGGGGCCCCCTGCACCCCAGATGGAGAGGGCTTCGACGGATGTGTCCCCGACATACCGCTCGACGAGTGTTACTTCCCCTGCGGCGAGCACATCGACAATGTGAACTGTTTTGGAGAGGACACGGAGACCGAAACCGAGACCGAGACGGGCACGGAGACGACCGAGACCGAGACCGGACCGGAGCCCTGCGTCGACAACGACAGCTGCCTTCAACCCGACGCACCGTTTTGTGATGATGCATCGGGTGAGTGTGTCGCCTGTGACGGCGTGATGGACCCGGATACAGCATGTGCTGAGGCCGACGCAGGGGCCCCGCTGTGCATCGAGGGAGTCTGTGCCCAGTGCACGGTCGAGGATGATG
>CAYVJQ010000240.1:0-3490 GCA_964451725.1 uncultured Nannocystaceae bacterium
CGCTGCGAGGGTTTTTGCCACGGGCTGCTAATACAGGGGGCACTCTTCACTCGGGCAGGGGGGACCGCCCTCGCCGCCGCACGAATCGATCACCAGCGGTCCGCTCTGGGCCGTCAAGTCCTCCACCGAAGACCAGGGCAGCGCGCTGTTGTTCTGGATCCGGAGCTTCTCCAGATCGACCAGTCCCCCGAGCCCGGCCAAGCTGGTCAAGCTGCTGGCCCAGGACACGTGCAGCGTCCCGATGGTGGTCAAGTTGTCGGCCCCGACCAGATCGATCAGGGCCGGCGCGCCGTCCTCCAGACATTGATTGTACTCAATGTCGATAAACTGGATCTCGCTGATACCCGCGATACCCACGAGTCGAACCATGCTCGAGTTGTCGTGCAAGGTCAGGGACTCGATGCGATCGAAGGCCTCGAGGCCCGCCAGATCGGTCAGGGAGTCGTTGCGCGAGACCTCGAGCTTGGGCGAGCGCTCGCTACAGCAATCGGAGAGCCCGGCGAGATCCTCGAGATGCGGATTGTCGGCCACTGTGATGGTCAGCGGTCCACGCATGCCCGAGGACAGAAAGGTCGGCAGACCCGCGAGCGAATCCAGGTTCTCGTTGGCGGAGATCTCGAGCACGCTGGGACTCAGGCCCAGGGACAGGCCGTCGAGGGCGACCAGCCCATCGTTGTTGTCGACCGTGATCACGTCCACCCAGTCCAGACCGGACAGGCCCTCCAGATCGAGCAGCTCCCGGTTGCGGCGGACGTAGAGCGACTCCACCGACTCGAGTTGCTCGAGGCCCTCGAGCGAGCCGAGGTTCAAGTTGCCCGCGATATAGAGCATGCCGCCGACGCTGCGCAGCTCGGACAGCATCCCCAGATCGGTCAGCTGTGTGGTCGGCCCGATGTTGAGGTCACCGAGCACCTCTTCCACACACGCGACGCTCGCCCGGTCGGTCGAGTCGGTGATCGTGAGCGACTCGACGATCGCCGCGCAGCCACCCGAGTCGCCGGACTCGTCTTGGTCGTCCTGATCATCCTGGTCATCCTGATCACCCTGGTCGGCGTCGAGTTCCCCCTCCTCGCCAAAGCTGATGCCCTCTTCGAAGGCCGTGACCGTGCGTCCCTCGCACGCAGACAGCGCAAGCAACACCAGCAGCGTCGGCCCAGCGACGCGAAGGGTCAAAGCTGTAGCCACGAACTGTGAGCGTAGCACGGACGCGAAGGCCCACAGGACCCGACACGAGCAGGCGAACCGAGCACAGGAGCGTTTCGGCGCATCGGCGGTAGCGAGACGGCAATGCTCCCGAACAAACTGCTGGAGCCAACTGTCACTGGATCCCAGCTCGTACCCAGCAACCTCTGACCCTCGGTCTTCCTAGCCCCACACCCGCACGGCATTGCGTGCAGGGCATCGCTCGAGACGCGTTCAGAACGCAGTTGCGAGTAACCCGCTCAACGTGGCCCGATGTGGTCGAAGCCGCACCAGGCCCGGAGCACCTCCGGCACCAGCACGCTGCCATCGGCCTGTTGAAAGTTCTCGAGGATTGCGACCAACGCCCGCGAGGTCGCTACCGCCGTCCCATTGAGCATGTGCACCATCTTCGGCTTCTGCTTCTTGCCGTCCACGGGTTCGGGCCGGTAGCGGATCTTGAGCCGGCGGGCCTGATAGTCGGTACAGTTGCTGGTGCTGGTGATCTCGCCCCAGGTCCCGCGCCCGGGCATCCAGGCCTCGAGGTCGTACTTGCGGTAGGCCGGGCCGCCGAGGTCACCGGTGGCGATATCGAGCACCCTATAAGGCAGACCGAGGCCCTGAAACAGGGCCTCTTCCACGGCCAGCATGCGCGCGTGCATGGCCTCCGAGTGGCCGAGTTCGCCCACGGTGAACGCGAACAGCTCGACCTTCGTGAACTGGTGGACCCGGTACAGGCCCCGCGACTCCTGGCCGGCCGAGCCGGCCTCGGTGCGGAAGCAGTGCGAGAGCCCGGCAACCAGGAGAGGCAGACGCTCGGCCGGGAGGATCTCATCGGCGAACATGCCCCCCAAGGTGATCTCGGCCGTGCCCACCAGGCACAGGTCCGAGTTGGCCACGCTGTAGACCTGGGTAGACTCGCCCCGGGGGTTGAAGCCCAGACCATCGAGGATCTCGACACGGGCGAGGTCCGGAGTCGTGTGGATCTTGAAGCCATGCTCGAGCGCGACGCCCAAGGCGTAGCGCTGCAGAGCCATGTCCAAGAGCACGGCCTCGTTGACCAGATAGTAGAATTTTTGTCCGGTAACCTTGGCCCCGGCCCCAAAATCGACCAGGTCCAGAGCCTCCGCGATCTCGAGGTGGTCCTTGGGCTCGAAGCCCTCGGCCTCGAAGTCACGCACAGCCCCGACCTGGCGCAGCTCCGCGTGATCGTGGTCCGTATGTCCGCGGGGGACATCCGGGTGGCTCAGGTTGGGGACCAGACGCCAGGCCTGGTCACGCACATTCTTCGCGCCCGCGGTCTGCTCTGCGTTGTCCCGCTCTCTGTCACGGAGCACCCGGCCGGCCTCGATCAGAGGCTTGCGAGCGGCAGCCTGCTGGTCCTTGGGGAGCTTGCCCACCCCCTTCATGGCTGCGGCGTTCTCGTTTTGCTCGCGACGAAGATCGTCCCCGGCCACGGTCAGCTCCCGATACCGGGAATCCAGCTCACGCAGCCGCTCGACCGAAGCGCTGACCCAGTCCTCGCCCTCGATGTCCGCGAACACGTGAACGCCTCGGTCTCGCAAGGTCGCCTCGATGCACCCGGGGTCGTCCCGCAGCAGCTTGATGTCGAGCATGCCGCGTCATACCAGAGCCCGGACCCTGGGTCCTCACTTCATCGGAAATACCGAGACCGGCCCGCTGCGCACCCCGGGTCCTCACTTCAGGGTCCGCACTTCATCGAGAGAGACCCGGGATTCCGCAGGATTCCGGACCCGGGGTCGTCGGTACGAGGTTTCGTTCGAGTTTAGTGTCCCATCGTCGGCGTCGGCGTCGGCGTCGGCTGAGATGGTCTTGTCGGAGGGCGGGTTGATCCAGACTTCGGCCGGGTGTCGTGGCGGCTTGGGCGGGTCTTTGGGGAAGCGCTCGGGGTGGGCTTCGAAGGCCGCCACGAGTGTCTGGGCACCGGGCGACCGGTTCCGTCACGATGTCGTGCTCCACCAGCTCGGTAGCGATCGCCTCGCCGCCCCCGTAGCCCCCGTAGTGGAACTGGGCGTCGGCCTCCTCCCGATGAGCCCGAGTACTCTGAGGGGGAAGAAGGGGCCGCAGCATCGACGAGATTTCTTGCATCTCGAGCGCGATGCCTTGGTATAGTTCTCTTTGCACCTCTGGATGGCAGGAACAGCGCGATGGTAGCGATATCCCGGCAAGATGATGCGGTGATCCACTCAAACCAAATTGCAGCCACAAATGTAGTATAGCGCATTGCTGCCAACCTCGAAAATGGAGATTTCAGGCGTCACGCGCAGTTTGATCGGCCTCGTTTCCCTAG
>CAYVJQ010000241.1:0-3460 GCA_964451725.1 uncultured Nannocystaceae bacterium
TCAGTTCAGTTCAGTAGATCAGCACCAGCGAGCCCAGCTCGAGCGCCACGATCCACAGGGTCACCACCATCACGCCTCGGACCATGGCCACGGTCACGTCCTGGGCCGAGTTCTTTTCCCGGGCCCCCTCGGCGACCGCGTCGCTGGCGATGCCCAGGGCGTAGAGGGCCACGAGCACGAGGGCGCGGACACGAAACACCGCTCGCTCCGGCGGCGGGTCGACCAAGTCGGCGGTCAGCAGCTCCCAGGCCGCCGACCAGCCGCCGCCAAACTCGGGCACACGCAGCTCGATGTAGAGGACGCCGCCCACGAGCATGCCCAGGGCGAACAGAGCCGCCAAGATCAGGTAGGCCCCGACCAGGCCGAGCCAGGCCGGGACCCACAGGTAGCGGGTCTCCTCGATACCCAGGCCGCGCAGGGCCGTTGTCTGACGGGTCAGGGACATGCCGCCGAGCCAGGCGATGAGGGCGTTGGCCGAGGTCGAGGCGAACAAGATCCCCGACAGGGGTGGGGCCAGCGCGATCACGTGCATCGAGCCGATCAGGGAGAACACCCGCTCGGGCAAAATCGGGAGCTCTCCGCCGCCGATGCTCCGGTGCAGGATGTACAGCAAGGTGAACCCGATGAGCACCGAGACGACCCCGAAGAACGCAGCCGGCCGCCACAGGGCCTGACGCAAGACCGGGCCGAAGACCTCGCTGAAGTCCCGCGGTCGCAGGGCTGCGCGGCCGAGCTGAGCGAGGACCCGGGGTCCGACCTCGAGCCCTCCCAAGGTCGCGGAGGCGACCTGGCGAGCCCCGGCTGCGAGCGCCCGCGCGCTCCGTGCCAAGCGGCCGGGAACTGGGGAGCTGGGGGCCTGTGTGGGCGGGGCCTGTGCCAGCCGCGCGACCATGTCGTCGGTGACCGCCTCGGCGATCGCCCGGCGCAGCGCTCGTGGGCGGCGCTCGGCGCTGAGCTCCCGCATCGACGCCGAGGAGGGAGAAGAGTCCGAGGGATCGGACCCCGGGTCCTCGCTCAGCTCGGCCGCGCGAGGCTGGGCGGGCTCGCTGCGGAGGTCGACCGGGGGTTCTGGCCTGCGCTCGGGGTCGCCCAGCGGGGGCAGCTCGATCAGGCGCCGGCTGTGTGGATCCATGAACAGAAAGCGGTCGGCGAAGCCGGCCGCAAACTCGAGCTCGTGGGTGATCACCAGGGCCGTGGCCTGGCGGCGGCGGATCTCGGCACGCAAGAGGTCCGCGAGCAGCTCGACGCGCAGCGGGTCCAGGCCGACCGAAGGTTCGTCCAAGATCAAGATCTCGCGGCCCCCGGCGAGGGTTCGGGCGACCGCGAGGCGCTGGGCCTCACCGCCCGAGAGCCGGCCGACCGCGACCCCGGCCAGCCAGTCCGTGGGCAGGTCGACGCTGGCCAGGGCAGCCTGGAGTCTCCCCGCGTCCACGGGCTTGGGCTCGGCGGCATTGCGCATGGCCAGAGCCAGGTTTCCAGCGACGTCGAGGTGGTCGAAGAGGGCGCCGCGCTGGGGCACGAGCCCGACGCTGGCCCGCCGCTCGAGGCTCGTGCAGGCGACCCGAAAACCGGCCGCGCGCAGGCGCTCGGGGTCGTGGAGGGCCGTCACCAGGGTCGACTTGCCGGCCCCGCTGCCGCCGAGGAGCGCGACGATCTCCCCGCGGCGCAACTCGAGCTCGACCCCGTGCAGGAGGGCGCTGCCGTCGGGACGATCGACGTCCAGACCGTGGACCGCGAGCAGGATCTCCGGGTCGAGTCGGCGCTCGGGGTCCCGTCGGCCGTGTTCGGATCCGGGGAACGCCGGAGCGGTGGACGGCGAGCCCGACCTGGGGGCGCGCGAGGGGGGGACGGGCATGGTCAGGCAGGTCGGTCAGGTCAGGCAGGTCAGGCAGGTCAGGCAGGTCGGTCAGGGCAGTCGGGCAGGTCGGTTCAGATATGTTCGAGGTGGACGACGAGCTCGACGTGGGCCGTGTGGGGCAGGGTGTCGAAAGCCCATAGAGCCGTGCGCCGGTAGCTCGGTGCGAGGTGCTCGAGGTCGATCGCCAGGGTCGCCGGATTGCAACTCATGATGTGGATCCTGGGGGCCGCGAGTGCCCGCAGCTGCCCGCAGACCGCCTCACCCAGGCCGGCCCGGGGCGGGTTGGCGACGATCAGATCCAGGGCCGGGCCGGGCGCATCGAGGCCCGCTCCAGCCCCGGTCTCGCCTTCGGTCCCAGGTCCGGGTTCGAGGCGCGCCGCGAGGAAGGCCTCGACCGTCTGGGCCTCGACTCCGAGGGCCCGGGCCGACTCGGGGTAGGACTCGCAGGGCACGACGTGGGTGAAGCGTCGGCGCAGGAGCTCGGTGGTCACGCCCGCGCCTGCGTAGAGGTCGTAGGCGAGGCCCTCTGGGGGTCCGCCTGCCGGGTCCTCCCGGTCCTCCGGGTCCAGGCCATGGACGAGGGCTCGGTAGGCGTCGGCTGCGAGCTCTGGGTTGGGCTGGAGAAATCCGAGCGGGCCGATCTCTACGTCGACGCCGGCGAGGCGCGAGCGCAGGGTCTGGGCGCCGCCGACGAAGGTCAGGGGGAGGGCGCTGCGGATCGCGTTACCGGATCCGGGCTGGACGCCCCAGGCGACCCCGACGACCTGGGGGATGGCGAGCGCCGCGGTCGTGAGCGCCCGGGTGATCGGGCGCTGTTCGCTGCCCCCGATCAGGGTCAAGAGCACGCGCTCGCCGTCGGTCTTGGCCCACAGGTAGCGCAGGTCGCCCTGGGGTCCGTCCGGGTCCGGGCTCCAGGGCGCGACCCCGAGCGTGTCGGCCTCGCGGCGCAGGGCGTCGTAGACTGCGACGATCGTCGGGTGGTCGACGAGGCAGCCGCGCATGTCGGCGATCCGCGGCTTGCTGCCCCTGCCCCGAGGTGCCTCCCGGCTGCCGAACACGAGGGCCCCCGCCCGACCGGCGACGACCCGCTTGCTCGACCAGCGGTAGCCCAGGGGATCTCGCCCGAACACTCCGGGATCGCCGACGTCGAATCCATACTCCCGGGCCAGGAGCTCCGCTTTGGCGCCGCGCTGCGCCTCGACATCGAGGGCCATGAGCGGGCAGCCCGTGCATCCGCCGTGGTTGTCGGGTTGGTCTCGGTGGCGCGGGCAGGCGATCTCGCGGCGCTGGGGGCTCGGGGTCCCGAGCTCGCGCAGCCTCCCGTGGGCCGTGGGCCGCCAGCGGGCCAGGGCCTCGATGCGCACGCTCGCCCGGTCGCCGGGGACCAGGCCCGGGACTTCGAGCGCCCGCCCACCCGGGTCGAGCACGGCGTGACCTTGGCCTCGGGTCGTGATCCCGGTGATCTCGATGTCGACGATCGCCCCCGGGCGCGGACCCTCAATCTCGCGGGGAGTCTTGCGCTTCGACATCGCTCGAGTCTCCAGTGGGTTCGGGTTCGGGTTCGGGTTCGGGTTCGGGTTCGGGTTCGGGTTCGGGTTCGGG
>CAYVJQ010000242.1:0-3445 GCA_964451725.1 uncultured Nannocystaceae bacterium
AGCGCAAGGTCCACGTCCACATCGGCCCGCCCCTGACGGTCGAGCAGCTCGACCGACGGACCGCCGGCATGAAGCGCTCGGACGCCTATCGAGAGGTCGCGCGCCTGGCCCACGACGCCGTCGCAGCCATGCGCGACGGCTGGCAGCTCGACCTCGATCGTGAGCCCCTGCCCGAGGGCCTCGAGGACCAGACCGGCGGGTCGAGTTCGGTCGCCGAGCTGGGCCCGGCCGCCGGCTCCAAAGCCAAAGCCGGCTCCAAGCCCAAAGCCGGCTCCAAGCCCAAAGCCGGCTCCAAGCCCAGGGTCAGCGCTCGCAGGGACTCGCCCGTGACGGCGATGTTCAAGGGCCTCGAGGGTCGCTTCGTGCCTGGGGCCGTCGACAAGCCGGTCAGCTTCTACTTCTCGCTGGGCACGGCCCCGGACGGGAAGTGGACCTTGGAGCTGAGCCCCGAGGCCGCCAGCTTCCGCCCGGGTCGCCCCGACAGCGGCAAGGCCGACTGCGTGCTCAAGACCTCCGTCGAGATCTTCGAGAAGATCGTCAGCGAGAGCTACACCCCCTCGGTCGCCGAGTTCATGGCCGGCAAGGTCAAGTCCAACGACATCGCCCTGCTGCAGGTCTTTCAGCGGGCCTTCAACCTCTGAGTCCGATCCCCCCGTCATGACTGATCTCGAATACGGCAAGATTCTCGTCACGGGCGCGACCGGCTTCCTCGGCCGGCACGTGGTCGCCGCGCTGCGCGAGGCCGATGTGCCGCGCGAGGTCGTGGCCTTGGTCCGCGATCCCGAGGCGCCCGCGGCCCTGGCTCTGCTCGAGTACGGCGACGAAGACGGCGGCGTCACGCTGGTCCGTGGCGACGTGCTCGACGCCGACAGCGTCGAGGCGGCGGTCGGCGAGGGCGAGGGCGAGGGGTGCAGTGCCGTGATCCACTGTGCGGGCATGGTCTCGCGCGATGACGCCGACGCCCTTGCCATGACCGAGGTCAACGTCGAGGGCGTCGAGGTCGTGCTCGACGCCTGCAGGCGCGCGGGTGTACGCCGGGCCGTGGTCGCCAGCACCAGCGGGACCATCGGGATCAGCACCGACTCGAAGGCGATCGCCGACGAGGACACACCCACACCCCTGAAGATCATCAACCGCTGGCCCTACTACCGCAGCAAGTACTACGGGGAGCTGGCCGCCCTGGCCCGCAACGTCGAGGACTTCGAGGTCGTGATCGTCAACCCGGCCCTGCTCCTGGGCCCGGGCGATCTCAAGGGCAGCTCGACCGGGGACGTCCGCCAGGCCCTCGAGCAGCGCATGCCCGTGGTGCCCTCGGGCGGCTACGCCTTCGTCGACGCTCGAGACGCGGCCGCGGGGGCAGTGCTGGCCCTGGACAACGGCCAGGCCGGTCGCCGCTACCTCCTGGTGGCGTGCAACTGCACTGTCCAGACTTTCTTTGGGCGGGTCGCCCGGGTCGCAGATCTCGAGGGCCCCGTGTTCTCGCTCCCCGATCACAAGGCCGTCCGTCGGGCGACTCGGTGGCTTGCCCGACAGGCCCAGGAGCTGCTCGGCGAGGACGAGGCCCTGCCCGACGTGACCAGCATCGAGATGTCTCAGCACTACTGGTACGTCGACTCGACCCGGGCCGAGAACGAGCTCGGTTGGCGAGCCCGCGATCCGATGGTGACCCTCGCCGATACGGTCGCGGACCTGCGCGAGCGGGGTGTGGTCATGATTCGTTCGCCCCGCTAGGCACCCGGTGAGCATGTGAACAGGGACATCGAACCCAGCCGCGACGATAGGCGCGGCCCCGAGACGGTCGTGATCGTCAACCCGACGGCCAGCAGCGGCGGGGCCCGGTCGCGCTGGGAGACCATCAGCGAGGCCCTGTGCGCCCGCTTTCCCGGGCTCGAGGTCCACTTCACCGAGGCTCCTGGGCACGCCACGACCCTGTGTCGCGCGGCCCTCGAAGCCGGCGCCAAGACCATCATCGCGGTGGGTGGCGACGGGACCACCAACGAGGTCCTCGGCGGCTTCGTCGACCCCTCGAGTGGGTCCAACCGCTTCCCCGAGGCCGTGCTGGCCGTGCTGGCAGCGGGCACGGGCGGCGACTTCCAGCGCATGTTCGGCCGGGTTCGGATCCAGCGCCAAGTCGACCGGCTGTGCGCGGCCGAGGTTCGAAGCGTCGACTACGGGGTCGCCCAGTTCACCGACGGGGACACGGGCCAGACCCGGGTTCGTCCCTTTCTCAATGTCGCCAGCATCGGGGTCAGCGGCGAGGTCGTACGCCGAGTCAACGACTCGAAGATCCAAGTCGGCGCGACCTTGAAGTACATCATGGGCTCGATCCAGGGCATCGCCGGATGGCGCAACGTCCAGGTCGAGGTGACCCGCGACGACGGCCCGGCCCGGCGTGTGGATCTGACCTTGGGGATCGTCGCCAATGGTCAGTACTTCGGGGCTGGTATGTGGGTGTGTCCAGAGGCGGAGATCGACGATGGCCTGTTCGACTGTCTCGAGGTCACCGGGATGTCGCGCCGGACCTTGATAGCGACCTTGGCCAAGGTCTTCGGGGGTCGCCACCTTCGGGTCCGGGGTGTCGACCACGGTCACGCGCGTGTCGTCGCCATGCGTCCGGTCTGGGACAAGGCTCGGGTTCCCATCGAGGTCGACGGCGAACAGGTCGGCCTGTTGCCCGCGCGCTTCGAGCTCCAGGCGGGCGCGATTCGACTGCGCATGTCCTGAGGGCGATCGTTTGGGCGCCCTCGCCGGGTGTGGCCGGCCTACATCAGGCGCTGTTGAAAGCGAAATACGAGGTCGCCCCAGGGGCTGGGCACGCAGGCCTCCCACCAGCCCTCGCCGCTCGTGTCTGCCAACGCCGCGCTCACGTCGATATCGTCGGTCGTGACGCCGATCAGGATGCCACCGTCGCCCGGCTCGAACAGGGGGGTCGCGCGGGGGATGGTCACGGGGGCGCGGCTGGCTGGACTGCGCCGGGCACAGCTCGAGCTCTCCGGTGTGCGGGCTCGGGCGAGGCTGTAGCTCGCGCTGCTCTCGATGAGGGCGCGCTTCTCCACCCATCCTCGGACCACGACCCCGCGGCAGCGCAGCTCGATGGCCTGGCGCCCACGGGTTTGGGGGCCGAGCGAGCGCACGCGCTGGGCGGCGTTGAGCCGCTCCCCCTGCGAGGTCGAGGCGGTGTCCATCAGCCGGATCAGGGGCTCGGGCGCGTCCGTCGATCCGTAGATCGGTGAGCCCGGAGCCAGGCGGAGCCCAGGTTCGCCCGCGAGCTCCATCGAGCGGGGCGGATCGTCGGGTCCACCCGCAGGACCGGGCTCGTAGAGCGGCCCAAAATCCGCGCGGCCGATGGCGAGCTCGAGGCCAAAGCCACAGGCGGGGTCCGACCAGCGTACGCGGAGCTCGCTGGAATCTGGATCTGGATTTGGATTTGGACCGGGACCGCCCT
>CAYVJQ010000243.1:0-3436 GCA_964451725.1 uncultured Nannocystaceae bacterium
AGCGCAAGGTCCACGTCCACATCGGCCCGCCCCTGACGGTCGAGCAGCTCGACCGGCGGACCGCCGGCATGAAGCGCTCGGACGCCTATCGGGAGGTCGCGCGCCTGGCCCACGACGCCGTCGCTGCCATGCGCGACGGCTGGCAGCTCGACCTCGATCGGGAGCCCCTGCCCGAGGGCCTCGAAGGCCAGACCGGGTCGAGTTCGGTCGCCGAGCTGGGCCCAGCCGCCGGATCCAAACCCGGATCCAAAGCCGGATCCAAAGCCGAATCCAAATCTGGGTCCAGGCCCAGGGTCAGCGCCCGCAAAGACTCGCCCGTGACGGCCATGTTCAAGGACCTCGAGGGCCGCTTCGTGCCCGGGGCGGTCGACAAGCCGGTCAGCTTCTACTTCTCGCTGGGCACGGCCCCGGATGGGAAGTGGACCTTGGAGCTGAGCCCCGAGGCCGCCAGCTTCCGCCCGGGTCGCCCCGACAGCGGCAAGGCCGACTGCGTGCTCAAGACCTCCGTCGAGATCTTCGAGAAGATCGTCAGCGAGAGCTACACCCCCTCGGTCGCCGAGTTCATGGCCGGCAAGGTCAAGTCCAACGACATCGCCCTGCTGCAGGTCTTTCAGCGGGCCTTCAACCTCTGAGTCCGATCCCCCCGTCATGACTGATCTCGAATACGGCAAGATTCTCGTCACGGGCGCGACCGGCTTCCTCGGCCGGCACGTGGTCGCCGCGCTGCGCGAGGCCGATGTGCCGCGCGAGGTCGTGGCCTTGGTCCGCGATCCCGAGGCGCCCGCGGCCCTGGCTCTGCTCGAGTACGGCGACGAAGACGGCGGCGTCACGCTGGTCCGTGGCGACGTGCTCGACGCCGACAGCGTCGAGGCGGCGGTCGGCGAGGGCGAGGGCGAGGGGTGCAGTGCCGTGATCCACTGTGCGGGCATGGTCTCGCGCGATGACGCCGACGCCCTTGCCATGACCGAGGTCAACGTCGAGGGCGTCGAGGTCGTGCTCGACGCCTGCAGGCGCGCGGGTGTACGCCGGGCCGTGGTCGCCAGCACCAGCGGGACCATCGGGATCAGCACCGACTCGAAGGCGATCGCCGACGAGGACACACCCACACCCCTGAAGATCATCAACCGCTGGCCCTACTACCGCAGCAAGTACTACGGGGAGCTGGCCGCCCTGGCCCGCAACGTCGAGGACTTCGAGGTCGTGATCGTCAACCCGGCCCTGCTCCTGGGCCCGGGCGATCTCAAGGGCAGCTCGACCGGGGACGTCCGCCAGGCCCTCGAGCAGCGCATGCCCGTGGTGCCCTCGGGCGGCTACGCCTTCGTCGACGCTCGAGACGCGGCCGCGGGGGCAGTGCTGGCCCTGGACAACGGCCAGGCCGGTCGCCGCTACCTCCTGGTGGCGTGCAACTGCACTGTCCAGACTTTCTTTGGGCGGGTCGCCCGGGTCGCAGATCTCGAGGGCCCCGTGTTCTCGCTCCCCGATCACAAGGCCGTCCGTCGGGCGACTCGGTGGCTTGCCCGACAGGCCCAGGAGCTGCTCGGCGAGGACGAGGCCCTGCCCGACGTGACCAGCATCGAGATGTCTCAGCACTACTGGTACGTCGACTCGACCCGGGCCGAGAACGAGCTCGGTTGGCGAGCCCGCGATCCGATGGTGACCCTCGCCGATACGGTCGCGGACCTGCGCGAGCGGGGTGTGGTCATGATTCGTTCGCCCCGCTAGGCACCCGGTGAGCATGTGAACAGGGACATCGAACCCAGCCGCGACGATAGGCGCGGCCCCGAGACGGTCGTGATCGTCAACCCGACGGCCAGCAGCGGCGGGGCCCGGTCGCGCTGGGAGACCATCAGCGAGGCCCTGTGCGCCCGCTTTCCCGGGCTCGAGGTCCACTTCACCGAGGCTCCTGGGCACGCCACGACCCTGTGTCGCGCGGCCCTCGAAGCCGGCGCCAAGACCATCATCTCGGTGGGTGGCGACGGGACCACCAACGAGGTCCTCGGCGGCTTCGTCGATCCCTCGAGCGGGTCCAACCGCTTCCCCGAGGCCGTGCTGGCCGTGCTGGCCGCGGGCACGGGGGGCGACTTCCAGCGAATGTTCGGCCGGGTTCGGATCCAGCGCCAAGTCGACCGCCTGTGCGCGGCCGAGGTTCGAAGCGTCGACTACGGGGTCGCCGAGTTCACCGACGCGGACACGGGCCAGACTCGGGTTCGTCCCTTTCTCAATGTCGCCAGCATCGGGGTCAGCGGCGAGGTCGTACGCCGAGTCAACGACTCGAAGATCCAAGTCGGCGCGACCTTGAAGTACATCATGGGCTCGATCCAGGGCATCGCCGGATGGCGCAACGTCCAGGTCGAGGTGACCCGCGACGACGGCCCGGCCCGGCGTGTGGATCTGACCTTGGGGATCGTCGCCAATGGTCAGTACTTCGGGGCTGGTATGTGGGTGTGTCCAGAGGCGGAGATCGACGATGGCCTGTTCGACTGTCTCGAGGTCACCGGGATGTCGCGCCGGACCTTGATAGCGACCTTGGCCAAGGTCTTCGGGGGTCGCCACCTTCGGGTCCGGGGTGTCGACCACGGTCACGCGCGTGTCGTCGCCATGCGTCCGGTCTGGGACAAGGCTCGGGTTCCCATCGAGGTCGACGGCGAACAGGTCGGCCTGTTGCCCGCGCGCTTCGAGCTCCAGGCGGGCGCGATTCGACTGCGCATGTCCTGAGGGCGATCGTTTGGGCGCCCTCGCCGGGTGTGGCCGGCCTACATCAGGCGCTGTTGAAAGCGAAATACGAGGTCGCCCCAGGGGCTGGGCACGCAGGCCTCCCACCAGCCCTCGCCGCTCGTGTCTGCCAACGCCGCGCTCACGTCGATATCGTCGGTCGTGACGCCGATCAGGATGCCACCGTCGCCCGGCTCGAACAGGGGGGTCGCGCGGGGGATGGTCACGGGGGCGCGGCTGGCTGGACTGCGCCGGGCACAGCTCGAGCTCTCCGGTGTGCGGGCTCGGGCGAGGCTGTAGCTCGCGCTGCTCTCGATGAGGGCGCGGTTCTCGACCCATCCTCGGACCACGACCCCCCGGCAGCGCAGCTCGATGGCCTGGCGGCCCCGGGTTTTGGGGCCGAGCGAGCGCACGCGCTGGGCGGCGTTGAGCCGTTCCCCCTGCGAGGTCGAGGCCGCGTCCCTCAGCCGGATCACGGGCTCGGGCGCATTCGTCGATCCGTAGATGGATGAGCCCGGGGCCAGGCGGAGCCCAGGTTCGCCCGCGAGCGCCACCGAGCGGGGCGGATCGTCGGGTCCACCCGCTGGACCGGGCTCGTAGAGCGGCCCAAAATCCGCGCGGTCGATGGCGAGCTCGAGGCCAAAGCCACAGGCGGGGTCCGACCAGCGGACGCGGAGCTCGCTGGAATCTGGATCTGGATTTGGATTTGGACCGGGACCGCCCT
>CAYVJQ010000244.1:0-3360 GCA_964451725.1 uncultured Nannocystaceae bacterium
CCCCCGACAAACGTGATGCCATCGTCGACTACTTAACCAACTGGGCCGAGATGACCGAGCTGCCACTGATGAAGCTGCTGTCTCACTCTTGTTGGCACAGAGGGGGTGCCCTCCCCACAGGGAGGCGACCCGCCCGAGCGTAGCGCGGCTGAATATTGCTACTCCGGGCTCGCACTTGCTCGTTAGCGGTCGCTAAATCGGCCAGTTACGGCCCTCGCCTGCAGGCTACGGCGACCGTCTCGCTCTTCCCGTCTGTGTGCGCATCAAACCACTCCAACTACACGGGCCACACAGCTCTCAGCTGGTCCTCCGTTATTCCGTAGTCGCGCGCGACGATGACATCGAGGTCGTCGGAGTCTAAGTACGGTTCGCCCTTGAGGGACTTGGCAGACTCGGCATCGTCATGGGTGGTCAGGCCGCGCGACGCGGCGGCCTCGAGCTCGGAGAGGCCCGGGACGCTGTTGCCCGGGCGTTGCAGGACGGTGTGCGGCTGAGCGGCAGCGGCGGTCTTGGTTCGCTTGTGCGACTTGTGTTTCTCGATGTGGAGGTATGGGAACGGGATATCGTCGTCGATCAGCACGACGTCCGGGCAGAACCTGTCGCGGATGTCGGCGTCCCGTTGTGCGATCAGGATCAACAGGAGCAAGATGTCCCGGTGACCATCGTTGGCCGCGTGTTCGTTGCGGAAGATGTCAACGAAAGTGAGACAGGTTTGGTTCGAGTTTAGTGTCCCATCGTCGGCGTCGGTTGGGCCGAGATGGTCTTATTGGAGGGCTGGTTGATCCAGACCTCGGCCGGGAGCTGTGGCGGCCTGGGCACGCCTTTTGGGAAGCGCTCGGGGTGGGCGTCGAAAGCTGCCCCGAGGGTTTGAGCGCGGGCTCGGGTCTTCGCTGGCGCGAGCCCATGGTGGACGTCGGCAGGGGTCATCAGCCCGAGCCCGACGTGGTGGTGGTGGTCGTTGTACCAGGCGAAAAAGTCTCGGCAGTGGGCCTCGGCGTGGCGCAGGTCGTCGAAGCGGCCGGGGTATTCGGGCCGGTATTTCAAGGTCTTGAAGTGCGCCTCCGAAAACGGGTTGTCGTTGGATACTCGGGGCCGCGAGAAGCTCTTGGTTACACCGAGGTCGGCACAAGTCTGCGCGAAGGTCTTGGAGGTCATGGGTGAGCCGCGGTCTTGGTGCAGGGTCAGCGTGTCCGCCTCGACGCCCTGGCGCGCGCAGGTCTCGGTGAGCAGCTGTTGGGCGAGGCCCGCCGACTCTTTGTCCGCGAGCATCCAGCCGACGACGTAGCGGCTGAAGATGTCGACTATCACGTAGAGGTAAAAGTAGGTCCACTTCTTTGGGCCGAGGAGCTTGGTGATATCCCAGCTCCAGACCTGATTCGGCCCGGTGGAGCACAGCTGGGGCTTGGCGTGAGGTGGGTGGATGCGCTGCTGCCTGCGTTCGCGGACCTCGTCGTGGCTGGCGAGGAGCCGGTACATCGTCCGTATGGAGCACAGGTAGGTGCCCTCATCGAGGAGCTGGCCGTAGACCTCGGCGGGTGGAAGGTCGACGAAGCGCTCTTCGTGCAGAGCCTCGAGGACTTCGCGGCCTTGGTCGCTGGACAGCGCGCGTGGGCTGCCTCGTCGGCGCTTGGGTCCGAGGCGTTCGCCGTGGCGGGTGCGGTAGTAGGTTGCGCGCGGCAAGCCGAGCGCAGCGCAGGCCGGCGCGACGCCGAGCTGGAGAGCGGCCGAGCCGACGAGGGCGTTCAAGGCGTCTCGCCCTTCGACATCTCGTCGAACAAGGCCGCGACTTTTTTTTGGAGTTCGACCAAGCCTTCGGCCTGCTTTCGACGGGCGCGCTCCTTGGCGAGCAGGCGCTCGAGCTTGGCGATGCGGAGGTCGCGGGGGTCGACGTTTTTGGGCTTGGGGCCGCGCTTTTTAGGGGAGAGGGCCTCGAGCTCACTTTTCTCTTTGGCCCGCCGCCACGCGTGCAGGTGGGAGGAGTAGAGGCCCTCGCGTCGGAGCAGGGCGCTGAGCTCTCCGGTCTCGCTGCAGGCGTCCGCTTGCTCGAGGATGGAGCGCTTGTACTGGGCGGTGAAGCGCCGGCGTGTGGCTTTGGCGGTCACTTGGGTTTCGGGTTGGGACTGGCCTGGTTTTGGTCGTTGGGTCATCGGTCGGGTCGTGCTCGCCCTACACTAAATTATGAGGCTGCTGCTGTCTCACTCTTGTTGGCACAGAGGGCCGCGAAGGATATACTCTCGTCGTACTGATCGCCCTGGACGCCGACCGCCGCGCTGCTTTCAGTGCCCGCCCCGACTGCGAGCGTCATACCGTTGTCGCCCAGGCCGAGCGCCGTGCCGAAGTGATCGAGCCCGGTGTTCGAGGCCTTGATATACGCACCTTGCTCCCAGCTGTCGGGCCCGTCGAAACCCTCAGAGAACCGGTCCTGGGGTCCTCCCAGACGTTCGTCTATGAGAGTCTCCAACAGATGACAAAACCCGGTCTTGGCACACAGGACGAGGTGACGATCCGTCCTCTGTTGTCCCAACTCAGGCTCATTCTCATTTTTCATGACCCCTAGAAGATACTCAGTCGTCTTCAACCAACACTCGTGGGCGGAGACCTGCGAAGCCACCGCCTAGAACAGAAATCCATCCGATCTCAGGGGGGCGACGCAGCTCGAGCACCCGCGAACCGGCATACCCAGTAGCTACCGAACGGGAACAGGACCTCACGGACTCCCGCCAAGAATCGTTCTCGAGCGGCGGCATAGGTGATTTTCCAGGCTCGGTCTTGTTGCGCGGCCGCAATGCGGGCCCACTTGTTGGCCGACGTACGGGTTGGAGTCCGCGTGAACCTGGTTTCCCGCGACCGCGGAGTTTCGACCCACCGTTGTTTTCCCACGCGAGCCTCACCCAAGAACCGTTTTCCAGCTTGGCGAAGTCGATCTTGCTTGGCGACCTCTCGCCCCCGAGTCTCCCGCTCGAGTCCGGCATACAGCTCCACGTCCGACAACTCCGAAAGGACCTTCGGCCGAGTCACGACCAACGTCGCCGCACCCGGCAGCTCGTCGTTGGCGGCGTCGAAGAACACCGAGGGTCGTCGAAAGGTCTTTGTTTCACCGAAGTGCATACCCGCCGTCGTGAGCCCCGGCCAACGCCAACCCCACTTCACGAGCCCCGCCTCCACCGGGTTGGCCAGCGTGTAGGCCATCGTCGGGAGCATGTCTTGTTCTGTCAGTATCCGGACATCGCAAGGCCGGTCCTCACTCCAAAATTTATCGAACCTTCCTCGAAGGGCATTGAGAGCCCGCGCCAAGACCGCATTGAAGTGGCCTTCCCCCAGTTTGGTGGACACCTCAGTTACGCTGCCTCCACAGCAGAC
>CAYVJQ010000245.1:0-1250 GCA_964451725.1 uncultured Nannocystaceae bacterium
CACGGGCGTGAACTCGTCCCAGCCTCGACGCCGCGTGTAGTTGCCCCACACGCCCTCACAGACCGAATCGTATTTGCAGCGCTCACACCCGCCCCGCTTGTGGCGCGCGTTGTCGTCTAGGTCGCTGCGTCGGATCTGCACGAGCTCGCCGTCTTGGCCCCCGGTTCGCCGCCCGAGGATCTCCTCGCTCAGCAACCCATGGGTGTCTTCGTGCTCGTAGTGGACGTAGTTCTCGACGTAGCCCCGGTTGACGTCCGGGATGCCCTCGGTCGTGCACAGAGGGATATCGACGAATACACAGTGGACCTCGGCCTCGCGCTCGTACTCCAGCGAGAGGAACTCCCGGGCCGCCGCGGCGATCTCCGTGTAGGTGGGGAACAGGAGATCAAAATAGGTGTCGGCGCGACCGTTGGCCTGCATCACGTTGAACACGACCTCGTCGACGCCGCGGGAACGCAAGAAGCGATAGATCTCGCCGAGGTGCGGCAAGTTGCGCTTGGTGAGCACCGTGCTGGTGTGCAGCTGGATCCCGTAGCGCTTGAACTTAGCGATCGTGTCGAGGCCTCCGACGGTCTGCTCGAAACAATCGGGGGTCCGGGTCAGACCCTCGTGGAGCTTCTTCGTGTGGCCGTGGATGGAGATGTAGAAGCGGTTCATCCCCAGCGACATGAGCCGCTTGGCGTAGCCCTCGTGGCTCAGCGCCCGGCCGTTGGTCATCATGGAGATGCAGTCGGCCCCGGCCTGTTTCGCCATCTTCACCCAGTGGTGCAGGCGCGGGTTGGTGGTCGGCTCACCGGAGGTAAAACAGACCTCTTCGAATTTCTCGTGCTGGCTGAGGATCCAGGTGACGGTCTCGTCCGTGGTCTGCGAGTTGGTCACGTAGCGCTGCTCGCGATCCTCCTCCATGCAAAACACGCAGTTGTTGTTGCAGACCGCGCCCGTGAGGATGTGAACCCGCGCGCCGCGGCTCGACATGCGTGTGGCGACGTCCTCCGAGCTCTCGGTCGTGCTCACTGGGCTGGATCCGTCAGGCATGGGTCTATCTCAAGTGGGCTCAAGTCGGCTCAGGCGGCTCAGGCGGCTCAGGCGGCTCGATAGCAGAGCGACTCTGCTTTAGCCTACAGACACGCCAAAGGCGGACGCAGCGCGATTGGTCGCTACATCCGCCAAAAATTCTGTGGCCCGCCGGGGGCCTTCGTGCTGTGGAGCGTCGAGTGCCCGACAGCCGTCTCGGCTCACCAGCTGCCGTG
>CAYVJQ010000245.1:1350-3316 GCA_964451725.1 uncultured Nannocystaceae bacterium
ACCGTGGCCCGGATCGCCAGGACCCTCGAACATGGCGACCGAGCGGGACGTATCGGCGAAAGCCACCGCGTTGTCGGAGATCTCGCGCTGCTCCGTGTTGAGCAGTGGGCTCGCTTTGCGCCCAAAAATGGGGAGTTCAAGCTCAGCGGGTTTCTTCGAGTCGCTATCGTTTGCCATCGGATACGTAACCTGTTCAGAGAAGTCGCAAGCGCTTCCCCGGCAGACTATCACGGTTGGTGGTGTCTTGTCCTCAAGATGATCCACGCGACTCGACGCGCAATCTCCGGAGGCACTCGGGTCCATCGATGAGCCTCGAGCTCCGCGTCCGGCGCTCGGTGAGCGCCGATTCACTGTGAATCACGCGCCAAAGCGGACCGACCTCCTTTTGCAGTGTTTCCCATCCAATATTTACAGGACGCCGTTTCTGCCCAATGCAGACCAACCTGCGACGCCCAGCCTGGCCGTCCAAATTTGGAGGGCCAGGGCTGGGCGTCGCCAGGCAATCTGCGGTGAATCCGCGTCGCTCTAGCTAGCTCGGGGCTTCGGCCGCGTTTGGATCTTGAACAAAGTGCTCACGCGGGCGGATCGTCGTCCAGCGCTCGAAGATCGCCATCGTTTCGGGATCGTTCTCGGCCAGCTTCTCGAACAGGTAATCCTGGATACCCTTGTGGACCGCGCACACGTTGTTGTCCTGCATGCGGCCGAAGATCGAGCCTTGGGACTTGTAGTTGTAGGCCGCGTTTGTCCCGCAGTAGGGCTGATAGGCGCAGTTTACGCAACCCGGCTGTTGATCGAGGTTCGTGGCGATGGTCATCGCCCGAACCGTCTCGTGGCCGACCAGCGCCCGGTACGACGAATCGACCGTCCCGAGCAGGCAGGTCTCGTCACCGTTGGCTGCGAGCATGCGGCCCTCGTCACAGGTGTAGACGTTGCCGTCGTAGCTGTAGGCGATCTGCCCGATGCCCGCTCCCGAAGGGTTGCGGTTGTCGAGGAAGTTCGGATCTTCGCCACGCAAGATCTTGGTCAAGAAGATCGCCGCGTAGCGCTCGAGGATCTCGACGCCCTGCTTGTTGAGCTCGATCATGTAGTCGACCGAGCGGCGGTAGAACTCGAGGTACTTACCGCGCGGATACTCGAGCCTGAGCCGGGCCCGCTCGGCGAAACCGAAGGGATCGATGGGCCGCAAAAAGATGGTCTTGCAGCCCAGACCGACGTAGGTATCGACGACCTCTTTCCAGTAACCGAGGGTCGCCTTGGTCGTCGTGAGCAGAGCCTCGACGTGATAGAGGGTCGTGTCGAGGCCGATCTCGCCGTAGGCGTCGTTGACCCGCTTGATCCACTTGGTCGCCGCCTGATAGGCGTTGTGACTCACGGGCAGCTTTCGCTGGGCGTTGTGGAGCTTCTCCGGTCCGTCGATGCTCGTGCACAGCTGGACTTTGTTGGCCAGCAGATACTGGAGCGTCTCCTCCGTCAGCAGGGCGAAGTTCGAGACCATCGTGAACTCGAGGCGTTTGCCGATGGTCTTGTTCTGCTCGGTCGCGTATTCGATGATCTCGCGAACGACCGGGAAGTTGACCAGCGGCTCCCCACCCTGGAACTCGATCGTGACGAAGCCGTTGGTGCTCGACAGCGCGATGTCGACGGCCTTGCGCGCCGTCTCCTTGCTCATGTCGGTCTCGACTGCGTCCATGTTGGCCCGCGAGGCGTGGCAGTACACGCAGGTCTCGTTGCAGCGCAGCGTGACCACCATGACGTGGAGCAGGGGGCCGTTGTGGATGAAGTAGCGCCGGGCCTTGACCCGCTCCGAGGCGGCCTGGATGTCGTAGGTCGCGCGGAGGAAGTTCTTGTCGCTGAGGCGCTGGTGCAGCGGGTCGTCCGGGGGAACTTCTCCACGTGCAAACAGGCCGAACTCCTCGGCGGTGAGGACCAGCCAGTTGCCTTCGAGGTTGGTGATCAGGACCGCATC
>CAYVJQ010000246.1:0-3302 GCA_964451725.1 uncultured Nannocystaceae bacterium
GAGGATATCCGGGCTCTCCTGTCCGCATCGGTGGGGCTCGTGTCGAAGGGGGAGGGGGAGGGGAACCCGAGCGCAGATGTGCTCCGGGTGAGGGTCGAGATCGATGGCGGAGAGGGGAGCGCTTGGACGGCGCGGCTGCGTTTCTCCGGTCCTCGCGGGGAAGACCTGCGCGAGTTTGGAGCTTCGAGCTGCGCGCTGTTGAGTGAAGCGGTGGCCCTGGTCATCGCCGTCAGCGTGGATCCGGTGGCGGTCGCCCAGCGGGTGACGCTGCTCGGATCCGAAGGTGGATTGGCCGAAGCCGAAGTTGAAGCCCCGAGCGCGCAGGAGCCCGAGCCGAGGGTCGTCCCGGCCGCTGACCCGGAACACACCGACCCCGAGCAAGCCGACCTGGAGCACATCGAGTCCGAGCACGCCGTTCCTCGGGCTCGGGCTCGGGCCGCGCCCGGGCGGGCGGACGGCGGCGCACCTCGATCCAACCTACCCACGCACTTGGGGTTGGCGGCCCTCGGAGGTGGCGGGCGCGGGCCCCTGGATCTGGCTCGCGCCTACACGGGCGTCGAGTTGAGCGTATTTCAAGCCCAGTGGCGGTGGACGGCCCGGGGTTTGTGGCTGCCCCCGCGAACCCGAGCGAGCGCCCGCTACGATGGCTTCGCTTTGGCTACGCGGGGGTGTTGGACGCCCGGCCGGGGTCCGCTGGCGATCCCTCTTTGTGGCGGACTCGAGCTCGCTCGTGTCCGTGGTCAGGGCGTGACCGGCACGCCCAACCCGCGTGTGTCCACGCTGACCAGCGTCGCCGTCGTGGTCGGGCCCGGGCTGCGCTGGGGCGTCCACCCCAACGTCGCGCTGGTCCTCGATCTCGAGCTGAGCTTCAACTTGGCGCGGGGTGGGTTTCGGGTCGACGAACGGGTGGTCGCCCAGTTCTCGGTCGCGGGTCTGCGCGCGCTCGCGGGCGTCGAGCTGCGGCTGCCCGGTGTTCAGCAGCACAAACGCTGAAGCCGAGGCGCGTCGATGGTCCCGCCCCCGGTCAGCCAGGCGAGCATCGCCGGGTCGCCGAGTTGAGAAAAAAACCGTGCGTGGCCAGCGGTGATCAGTTGGCTGGTCTGGGCCTGGCTGTCTCCGACCCCACCCTCGGCGAGGATGACGGCGCGGTGCAGAGGCCTACTGGGCAGTCCGTGGACGAGCCTGGCGAGGTCCAGCCACAGCGGTTGGGGCACCTCACCGTAGCCGCGCATGTCGAGGACGGAGACCCACCTCGGCCCGGCGCTGCGGATGGCCTCGGTGAGCACTATCGCGCATTGCCCGATGATCGTCCGGCCCTCCGTGTCGTCGGGGCACCCACCATGTAGGCGCGTCAACACGCATCCCCGAGTCCAGCGAACCGTGAAGTTCGCGTGGACGATCTGGCGCTCGACGTCGGAGCGATCGTGGGTGATGCGCATGGGCCGAGTGTAAATAGAATTGGTCGATGGACCGTGAATTGCACTTGCGGCTGCGCCTACACCGCGAATATGGTGGCCGTCCCCCGAATGAATAGAATCGCGCTCAGTGGCCTCCTGTGGCCGCTGAGAGCGATGTGGCGTCTGTGCGAGGCGATAGGGCCACAGGAGTTGTGAGTTTCCGTGGCGCGTCACCCGGCTCGCATGCTCGCGGATAACGCCGTTCTGAACGGCCTAGACCGGCGCCCGAACGGCGCCTGGCTCCCGACCGATCAGGGGGTCTCACCGCAGTAGCGCAGCGAGCAGGCGGGCGTGTTGGGCAGCTCGTAGAGATAGAAACCGGGGCACGCGACCACGTTGACGTTCGCGTTCCAGTTGCAGGTGTTGGCGGACCAGTGGAAACACACCTGCCGGTTCACGACGCCGTCGGCGAAGGTCGGGTGTGCGCCGTTGAGCCAGCCCGAGGCGTGGGTGCCACAGGAGTAGCTGGGTGGCGCGATTTCGGGCATCTGGGTTCCGGCGGGGCCGGTGAAGCGATACCAGTTTGGACCGGCCCACTCACCGTTGAGGTTCTGGTCGCAGACTACGGCCCCGTTGATGTTGGTGATGTTGCGGTCCGAGGTGGTGAACTCGAGGTAGGGCTCGAAGCACTGGGCGTCGGCGAGCGCGAGGCAGTCGTTGGTGCAGCCGTCGTCGTCGTTATCGTTGCCGTCGTCGCACTCCTCGATCCCCTCCTGGGTGAAGCCGTCGCCGCACACGGCGTTGCTGCACTCGGTGGTGCACTCGTCTTCGTCGATCTCGTTGGCGTCGTCGCAGTCCTCGATGCCCTCGTTGATGTAGCCGTCACCGCAGGTGGCGAGGGTGCAAAAGGTCGGCAGGCAGCCGTCCGTATTGCTGTCGTTGCCGTCGTCGCACTCTTCGACCTCTGCCTCGGTGTAGCCGTCGCCGCAAAACGCGAGCTGGCAGGCGGGACACTCGTCGGTGTTGTCGGCGTTGCCGTCGTCGCACTGTTCGCCGGCTTGGATCACGCCGTCGCCACAGGTGCCGGGCAGACACATGGAGTTGCAGCCGTCGTCTTCGATATCGTTGGCGTCGTCGCAGTCCTCGACGCCCTCGTTGACGAATCCATCGCCACAGGTAGCGAGCTTGCAGCCGGATACGCAGCCGTCGGTGTCGTCGCTGTTGGCGTCGTCGCACTCCTCGAATTCGGCGTAGACGAATCCGTCGCCACACTCGGCGAGCGTGCACTCGGGGGTGCATTGGTCGGCCTCGCCGTTGCCGCTGCCGAGGTCGCACTCCTCCCCTGGGTCGACCACGCCGTCGCCGCAGGTCCCACCTGTGTCCCCCGATTCGTCCTCGCCCTCACCTTCACCCTCGGTCCCGAGTTCGTCCCCGTTGTCGTCGCTCTCGTCGTCCCCGACGCCGGTGGTCGTGAACGGGTTCGGGTCGGGGTCGGGGGTCGTCGTGCATGCGAGCAGGGGGAGAGCGAGGGGGGCGAGCAAGGGGAGGAGGGCAGACGAATACAAAGCTAGGCGCATAGTGAGTCCAAGGTACCGGGATTACCTGGGGGTAATCAACAATATCAAAGAGGCGCGAACGCGCGAATCCCGATTCGGACTTGGATTCGGATTCTCGGCTTGTATGACGCCCAGCCATTCGAGCGAGGCTGCGGGTTCGCCGGAGGTCGAAGATGCCGCACTCTGCGGGGGGGGACGAGAAAGCGGAAACGAAGGGGATATCGGCCGGGGACAGGCCAGCGGTGCTCGAGACTCCATCGCTGGCGCGGCGCTGGCGACACGACCGCTCGGGGAGTGACAGCACCGAGGGTATTGATGACCTCGGTCCCGACGAGTGACCGCCGGTCAC
>CAYVJQ010000247.1:0-3248 GCA_964451725.1 uncultured Nannocystaceae bacterium
ATTCGACTCGACCTCACGGTCGAGGTTCAGTTCGCGCTCGCCGGGCCGGCCTGAGCTCGATGAAATTCAACAACTCAAGAGGCACGACTTGTCTAGGTCGGGGTCTCTCAAAGTACGCCAGGTCGTCGTCCTCTCGCCGGGGGGAGGCCCAGGGGCTCTTCGAGGCGCCGATTGTCATGCAGTATATGTCATGGTGATGCGAAGTCGGAGTTCCAGTATCGCTTGCTCTTGGCTTTCCCTCCGAGTCGAATCTGGTACATCGGCTCGGCGCGCTGGTGGTGCCAATTGACCTCGAGGACCTCACCTATCTGTCCATCCTCGAGTCTGACGGCGCCACCAATTTCATGGATCTCCGCGCTGATTTCTCTGAATAGTGGCAACCGCCCACGGAACTCCGTTTCTCCGTAGCGGAGCCGGACGAAGCCATCTTCCTCGCCGAGGACGCGGAACACCTTGCCCGCGGGCAGCAGGGTTCTCACGGTGGCGACATCGTCCGGGTGAATGAGGTCCCGTCCTTGCTCCTCGAACCACGGGAAGAGGCCCCAGCGTGTGGTGGTGTCATTCATTTTGTGGGTGTTCCCTCCGAAGAGGGGCGTGGGGCAATCGGTAGGATAGGTTTGTGTCGAGTCTTGGGGGGGCTTTGTGTGTTCAGCGTCTCAAACCCATCCGGTTCAGAGTGTGCGTAGATACCCGAGCAGCGCGCTGCGTTCGGCGGCCGGCAGGGCGGTCCCCCAGCGGTGTCCTCCGACCGGCCCCGGACCCCGGGCCCCATCTTCGTAGCCCGCCTCAAAGCGCGCCTCACTCAAGAGGTCTTCGAGCGTGGGCAGGGTTCCATCGTGCAGGTAGGGCCCAGCCGCGGCGACCCGGACCAGGGGGGCGGGCCGATACAGGCCCGTGCCTCGGGCGGTACCCAGCGCGAGGGCGAGATCCGTGCCCACACGCTCGGCGTCGATGGGGTCTCCCGAGCCGTCTGGCCTGGCGTGGCAGCGTCGGCAGTCGCGCTCGAAGACGGCACGCCCGGCCGCGAGTTCGGACTTTGATTCGGAACTCGGGCCATGACCGGGACCGGGACTGGGTCCACGGGCCGGAGGCTCGATCGAATACAGAAACATCGCCAGGGCCCAGGTGAGCTCCCGGGGCGGGCGGGCCCGCTCCCGGTTGGCGTGCAGGAGCTGAGTTTCTTGGCGGATAGCGAGCGCGGCCGGGTGCTCGTGGCCCAAGGTCGCGGCCTGGGTGAGGTGGCGGCGGGACCGGAGCGCCCACAGGTCCGGGATGGCGACCGGATCTTCATCTTCGTCGTCGGTGATGTCGGCCCGGCCGGGGCCCCAGCCGGCCATGCGCTCGGCGAGGGCGGCTGGGATCGTCGCCCCCGTGTCGCGGTAGTAGGCCAGGCGCATGGCTCCGTAGTCGAGACCTCGGCGGGCGCGGCCGACCACGGTGATCCAGGGCGGCGCTGTCGGGCTTTGGGAGTCGGCCCGGGTGCTGCGGTCGACGTGGCACAGGGCGCAGGTGATGCCGACTTTGGGGCGTCCGTCGAGGTCCCGAAAGCTGACCACCCCGGGCCAGCGGGCGTCGAGCCCCGGCCCGTCGGGACCCAGGCCGACGGCCTGCGCGATCTCGGGGTCGGCGAGGGCGTGTCGGGCGTAGATCTCCGGGCGCAGCGGATAGAAGAAAAATACACGCTCGCCCAGAGCGACCCACTCGGCCATGGTCGTCGGTCGGCGCCTATCCCAAAGTGTCGGTTGTGACGAGCTGTGAACCAGCACGCCCGTGTCCCGCAGCTGCTCGACCTGGGCCGTGGTGATCGGGGCCGCGTCGGGGGTCCACTCGGGCAGGCCCTCCCAGCCCCGATCGTCGAGGGCGTAGGCGGCGAGGCGCTTGCGCGAGTACTGGTTGTCGGGGTTGGTCAGCGACGCCTCGAGGGCGCGGCGGCGAAAATCGGGGTCGTCGAGATAGGCGCTGGACTCGGCCATGAGCCAGGCGTCGGACCAGGGCAGGGCCTGATCTGTGGGTGGTCGATCCTCGCCGGGGGCGTGCAGCTCGGGGGATTCGGGGTGATCGTGTTGGCCGGGCTCGGGGGTGGGATCGTGTCGCTCGACCGGCCCACAGGCGGTCCCCGAGAGCAGGCAGCCGAACCCACACGCGAGCAGGCGAGCGAACAACCTGGGGGCGACATATATGCGACGTCTCGACGCCCGCAGAACTCCGATCCCAATCCTGCCCGGTCGCCGCGGACTCCGATCGAGAGCGAACCGACCGACAGCGTGATCCACAGCCGCCACGCTCAGGTGACGATCACGTGGGGCTGTTCCCGGGGGAACTCGGGGGAGGTCATGGTCTCGAGCTCGCCGTCGATCTCGATGTCGACCTCGAGTGTGAACATGCGCCCGAAGCTCTCGCCCTCGATAGCCTTCTCGACCGCGCCCCAATCGGGGAGCGAGAGTTTGTAGCTGGCTCGGGTGGGTTCGCCGGCCTCGAGGGTCTGTGCCCAGGCCGAGTAGGCGTCGTCGGTCCAGGCGGTGGGCTTGCGGCTGGTGAGCTCGCCGACTTGTTTGCCGTCGGACAGGAGCCGGATCGCCTTGACCTCGACCGCGCCGCCGGCCGAGCTCTCCAGGGTCAGCTGCATGGTGGATTGGTCGCAGGGCTGCACGAAGTCGCCTCCACCGGCGATACGCCGGTTGGCCACGACACCGGGCGAGGTACCCTTGGCGGGGGGCTCGGGGGACGCGGGCGCGATGGAGTCGGCTGTGACGGAGCCCGCGGGGGGCTCGGGATCGGGCTCGTCTGGGCAGTCTTGGATCATCTGGACCGCCGAGATGGCGACCTTGGTGGTGACCTCGGGTGTGTCACTGGTGTCTTTGCCAGTGTCCTTGCCAGCATCTTTGCCGGTGTCTTTGCCGGTCTTGGCTCCGTCGCTGCTCTCTCCCGAGGTTGCACAGGCGGAGAGGAGTGCCAGAGAGAACAGGGGGGCGAGCGCACGAATGACCGATGCCATGTGCCGACCATACACTGCGCGGTGAGGGTGAGGACTCCGCGGCGAAGCTCGCCAGGATTCCCGCGGGGGGTTCAGGATGGAGGGCTTTGCCACTCGGCCTGGGCTCTGCCATGGTCCGCCGACGTGGCGCTGGGCATCGTGATCGAGGGAGGAGGGCTCCGCGGAGCATTTGCGGTCGGGGTCCTCGAGCGCCTGCACACCCTGGGGAAATCGGGCGCGCTCGGGCCTCTCAGCGCCTCGCTCGTCCGGCCCG
>CAYVJQ010000248.1:0-3211 GCA_964451725.1 uncultured Nannocystaceae bacterium
GGGAAGTACGATTTCAAGCTCCCCCAGGCGCTTGAGAAGCGATGGCCATTGGGCCTCCCCCGATTTCGTGGACACCTCTTGAACGAAGGCTAGGGGGGCGGTTGTCGGCGAGGTTAGGCCTGGGGCACATGGCCCGATGGCCAATAGGGCTCTCCCGGCTACCCGACCACCGTCAAGGGGATCGCCTTCGCTTGTCTCAAGCGTCGGAGATTCTCGGTCACGAGTTCGTGTGCGGGCCGGTTCGCCACCGGCGCGAGCCTACACGACTCGTGAGCCACATGCCGGGAGGCGCGAGCCGTCTGGTCAGGGGGTCTACGCCCTCCCCCGGCCGGACACTTCGTCCTCGTCGCCGAGCGGCGCAAGGGAGCGCTGGAACTGGAGGAGGTCCCGTCCCGTCATGTCACGCTTCGTCGAAGTAGTCGCTGTCGATCTTCGCGATGCGGACGATCCGGTGGCTGACGCCGATGCCCTCTTCGATCATCAGGTCGGCCAGGCGCCGGCCATCGATCAGGACGAGGCTGTCAGAGACCTGGGCCGCGTACTCCCGCGCCACCTTCGTGAACCCAGAGGTGGTCATGAACACGCCTTTGGTCGCCCGGTGACCCGCGAGGGCACCGAAGAAGGACTGAATCTGTGGGCGGCCCACCTTGTCCTGCCAGCGCTTCGCCTGGACATAGACCTTCTCGAGGCCGAGCCGGTCCAGGGAGATGATCCCGTCGATGCCACCATCTCCGGACCTGCCGACCTGCCGCAGCGAAGCTCGGTCGAGGCCGTAGCCGAGCCCGTGCAAAACATCGAGGACCAGCTGCTCGAAGAACGCGGGCGTGGCCGAGTGCATCAGCTCGAGCAGCTCGGCCGCGACGCTGTCGTGGAGCTCGCCGACCGCCTCGTCGATCCGCTCGTCGGGGCTGGCGTTGACGATGGTGGCGTCGGGGTGGGTGGCCCTGTGTGGCGGGTCTGGCTCGCCGGCCTTCGAGTCGGCGGGGACGCGGACCAGCGTATCGAGCTCGCCAGGGGCGATTCCGGCCGCGTGCTCGGTGGCGTAGGTGAGTCCCTCGGGAGTCAGTCGCCAACGTCCCCGCTTCGGACTCTGGGACAGGCCCGCGCGTTTGAGGCGGTCGTGCGCCCAGCTGATCCGGTTTTGGTAGACCGCCTGCTTCCCGCTGGGGAGCAGCTCGGCCTTGTCGGCCTCGCTCAGGCCCACGGCCTCGGAGACGAGCGCGTGGGCCTCGGAGGCTCGGAGGCCGTCTCTGCGCTGAGCGAGGACCTGAAGGAGCGGCTCGATGAACTGGTCGTAGGTCGGGACTGACATGGCTCGCTGCGTCGCCGCGCCCACGGGGGAAGCCCAGAGGGCGAGTCCGCACTCTGCTCGGGTCGGCGTTCCGATATGATGCTTCGACATGTCGAAGCCGAGCAAGCGATCCGCGCTCGAAGTCCTCACCAAAGCCAAGCTGGTCGAACTCGACCGGGACTTCGAGCTGGGGACAGCCCGGAGCGAGCCCAAGGCCGCGTTTGTGGACGCCGTGGCCCACTCGAAGCGAGCCTCGTTCGAGAACGTGCTCCAGGCGCTGGGCAAGGCCGAGCTGCAGGCGATCTGCGAGGCCCACGAGCTGCCCACGAGCGGCAACAAGGGCCCGCTTATCGATCGAATTCGGATTCGGATTCGGGGGCGGGAACAGGTGTCGCCCACCGGACCCAGGGACTCAAAAAAGTCGAAGAGCGCGAAGGATTCGAGAAGGTCCAAGAAATCCGGAGGTCGCGTGCGGGCCCCCGCGGCGGAAACCGAACCGCTCGAGTTGTCTGGGAAGGGCAAGCTCTCGGTCGCCGACCTCGAGAAGTACCTGTGGTCGGCCGCGGACATCCTGCGCGGGTCCATCGACTCCTCGGACTACAAGAACTACATCTTTGGCCTGCTGTTTTTGAAGCGGCTCTCGGACACCTTCGAGGAGGAGGCCGAGGCGCTCATCGCCGAGGGTGAAGACAGAGACGTCGCCTGGAACGACCCCGATGAGCACCGTTTCTTCGTGCCCGAGCGGGCCCGGTGGGAGACCATCGTCCGCTCGGCCACCGGCGTAGGCGAGGCCCTCGACAAAGCCTGCGCGGCCGTCGAGGAGGCAAACTCTCAGGCGCTCGAGGGTGTGCTCGACGGCATCGACTGGAACGACAGCCGCCGGCTTGGCGACGCGAAGAACCGTGACGCGGTGCTGGGGCGCTTGGTTCAGCACTTCTCGAAGCTCGGCCTGCGCAACAGCGACCTCTCCGAGCCCGACATGTTGGGCCGGGCCTACGAGTATCTGATCGAGAAATTTGCGGACGACGCGGGCAAGAAAGGCGGCGAGTTCGCCACGCCCAACATGGTCGTGAAGCTGATCGTCGAGATCCTCGCGCCGACCGAGGACATGCGCATCTGCGATCCGACCTGCGGCTCGGGGGGCATGCTGGTGCAGTGCGCGGATTACGTGAAGCGCAAGGGGGGCTCGGCGCAGAACCTGACCCTGCACGGGCAGGAGAAGAACCTCGGGACCTGGGCGATCTGCAAGATGAACATGCTGCTGCATGGGCTGCTGGATACTCGGATCGAGAAGGGGGATACGATCCGGGATCCGAAGCTGCTGGGGGAGGGAGAGCTGATCCTCTACGACCGGGTGATCGCCAATCCGCCGTTTTCACTGGACGAGTGGGGCCGCGAGGTTGCGGAGAGCGACGGATTCGGGCGCTTTCGCTTTGGGGTGCCGCCGAAGACCAAGGGGGACTTTGCCTTTGTGCAGCACATGATCGGGACGCTCAATGCACAAGGGCGACTGGGGGTCGTCATGCCACACGGGGTGTTGTTTCGCGGGGCGGCCGAGGGGCGGATCCGAGAGGCGATCTTGCGTGAGGACTTGTTCGAGGCCGTGGTGGGGTTGCCGTCGAACTTGTTTTACGGGACAGGGATCCCGGCGGCTGTGTTGGTGCTCAACCGGAACAAGAGCGCGGAGCGGAAGGGGAAGGTGCTGTTCATCGAGGCGTCGCGGGAGTTCAAGGAGGGGAGCAATCAGAACTCTCTGCGCGGGGCCGATGTGACGAAGATCGCCGGGGCGTTTCACGCCTTCGAGGACGTGGAGAAGTATGCGCGGGTCGTGCCGGTCGAGGAGATCGAGAAGAACGATTGGAACCTCAACATCTCGCGGTATGTGGATACGGCGGATGAGGTGGAGAAGATCGACGTGGC
>CAYVJQ010000249.1:0-3040 GCA_964451725.1 uncultured Nannocystaceae bacterium
GCATGGCGCCCACGCTCGCTCCGGGGGATATCCTGTGGATCGACACCTCGCCGCGTGGCCTGCCCGCGATCGACGAGTTGGTGATGGTTCGTGACCCGGTCGACTCCACGCGTCTGTTGATCAAGCGTGTTCGCTCTCGGGGCGGGAACAGCTTCGCGGTCGGGAGTGACGACCCGACCCAGGGTCGCGACAGCCGCCACTTCGGCTCCCTCGACGCGACCCACCTCGTGGGCCGCGTCTCGCGGGTCTGCTCGCTCGCCGGGATATAGGGCGTCAGAACGGGAAGTTTGACCGGCGTAAGACCGCAGGTTCCATATGTAGGCTCTTGGACGAGGCTGGTCTTGGTAGCGCGGGCCTGTTCTCCTCGTCCCACAGTGGACTTTCGCTTCGCGGAGCCCTTCTATGCGCGGGATCGCGCGCAGACGGGTGTTTCTGACCGCCACGTAGCCCTTCGTTGGCCTTCCGGCTGGTGACAGGCTCTACGAGCGGGGCGTACTGTGGGCATGTGAGGCTAGAGCGAGTTGCAGAGGCGATACAAGGCTACATACGCACCCGAGAGGACGATGCTCAGAAACAACGCCGGGAAATGCACCAGCAGGCGGTCGCCAACCCGTGGGTGATCCGGCCTCACGACCAATATGCCCAATCTCAGTCCGAGGTGACGGCCTACGAGAGACATGTCGGCGCGCTGGTCACCTATCACCACGTTGGGGCGGCGGCGATCGACTGGCAGGCGATCCTCGACGCCCCCCCGCCCCCAGCACCTCCGCTCAAACACGACATGGAGTCCGCAGCGGTCGCCAAACTCAACGGCTTCCACCCAAACCTGGTCGATCGCCTGCTCAGCAGGTCGGAGGCCAAGCGTGCGGCCCTTCAGCAGTCCGTGGTCAATGCTCGCAATTGGGACGTGAAGATCAACGAAGATACGCAGCAGGTGCATGCGGCTGCCTATACCCATTGGCAGACAAGCCGCAGATTCGCACAGGGGATGGTCGAGCGGAACCCTGCCTACTACGTGCCTGCGCTGGGCGGTCAGAAGGTCATGACTTGTTTCGAGTCCCTTGGGACTTGTGTTGTCGTTGACGTCGTCGAGCCCAGCTTGATCTCGTTCCAAGTTTCGACCAAGATCGAGATTTTGGTGCCTCAGATCGAATTGAAGATCACCAATGCCGGCAACCTCTCGAAGAAGGACCTGAGTAAGGGTCGCTACTGGGCACTGTTGCAGGATCACCTGTGCTCTTGTGCGATCCGTCTGGCTTGCGACGGATTCAGCTTGCTTCCGGTCGATCGCGTGATCGTCAACCTTGGCGAACAACGAATCAATACGACCACGGGCCATAGCGAGCTGATGACCTTGCTCGCGGTGCACTTCACCCGCCGGGCCTTGTCGACGATCAATGTCTATCAAATCGACCCCTCTGACTCGATGGCCAACTTCAACTGCCGCATGAATTTCAACAAGACCAAGGGGTTTTCGCCCGTCGAGCCGATTGAACCCGAAGACCAATGGGTGACAGCGGGATGACTACTCCGCCAGGTTGGTACCCTGATCCCCGTGCAGAGGGGCAACTGCGTTGGTGGGACGGGACCGTGTGGACTGACCATGTCTCGGCCCCGGCAGTGGATGCCCCAGTCAACGATCGCCAGATGGTCGAGGCCGAGCTCGCGCAGCTCCGGGCCGAGTTGGTCGAGGCCCGCGACCTCATGCTGCTCCAAGAGGTCGGACTATACAACTATAGCCATCTGCTCGATACTTCGGTTGCGTACAAAGACGTACTGAAATCCCTGCGCACCAAGTTCAGTGCGGCGATTCGATCCGGCACAGCGGTCGTCGGCACCAAGCGCTGGGCGATCAACGGCTCGACCAAAGAGGGAGAAAGGATGGTCCGGGATCTCGGGAAGCTGCTTCTCAAGGCCTATAATGCCGAGGTCGAATCCGTCGTCAAGACCCTCAAGCCTTACCGCCTCGATCCCTCCAAATTGCGGCTTGAGAAGACTCGCAAGACCATCGCCCGACTCGGCAAGAGTATGTCGTTGCAAGTCACCGACAGCTATCACGCGTTGCGAATCCAAGAACTCGAGCTGACGGCCGACTTTCAGGCCAAGCTCGAGGAAGAGCGCGAGCATCAGCGTGAGGAGCGTGCCCGGCTCAAGGAAGAAGCCGCCGCGCGTAAGGAATTCGAGGCCGAGCAGAGCCACCTGGAAAAGGAGCTCGATCACTACAATAATGCGATCGTTGGCTTGAGGGCCCGTGGGAATATGGAGGCTCTCGAACGTGCTCGAGAGAAAATTGCGGAACTGGAGCGTGCCTTGACGGGTGTGATTGAGCGAGCTGCGAACGTCCGAGCTGGCTACGTCTATGTGATTTCGAACCTGGGTGTTTTTGGGGCCGGTGTGGTCAAGATTGGCATGACTCGGCGGCTAGCTCCCCTCGAACGGGTCCGTGAACTCGGCGGAGCCTCCGTCCCCTTTCGTTTCGACGTCCACGCCATGATCTTCTCGGACGACGCCGTCCAGCTCGAGACCAGCTTGCACCAGAGGTTCGCGGCACGAAAGCTGAACCTTGTCAACCTCCGTCGCGAGTTCTTCTATGTCAGCCCACGAGAGGTCGAACGCGCGCTGGTCGACCTACACGGGGATATCGTCAGTTTCACCGAGGATGCCGATGCGCTCGAGTGGAGGCAAAGCCAGACGATTCGCCGCCAACGCGGCCTGGATCCGATCCCACAGGTCGAAGCGACGCCAGCCTGAGCGTCGCAGGGTGCGTCGGTAGATTGCCTGGATACCGATGTCTGGCTGGGCTTCCCCAGACTTGTGGACTCGCCTTCCCTCAGTTTGATGGACACCTGAGTTACCGCAGTCTGGGCTCTCCGAGTTCGTGGACATCTCCTGAACGGAAGTGACACTGGGGAGACCACGACTACGAGGACCAGGGGACCTCGGGAAGCCGCACCCTATCGAGGCGCGGCTTCAGACAATACCAGATTGTCGATCAGCCGGACCCCGGCGAAGGACACGGCCGCGGCGATCAGGGTGCCGT
>CAYVJQ010000250.1:0-2948 GCA_964451725.1 uncultured Nannocystaceae bacterium
CCCACCAGCTCCACGGCCGCCGCGCTCCCCCCTATGGTCACACCGAAACTGCGACAGAGCAGACACAGACCAGTCACCTTCCTGACGAAGAGCGTCCCTATGTTCCGCCCAAGGTGTTCGGCGGATTCGAATCGGGCGTAGAGCCCACCTTCTTCGAGCGCAAGCGCTGGCAGTCGTGGCTCTTGGCCCTGTTGTTCTCGGGCGCAAGCCTCGGGTCTGCGCTCTATATGGCTAGCCTCGAGCCCGAGGTGATCGAAGAAGAAGAGATCATCGAGGCTCAGATCCAGGACCTCGAACTCGAGGAAGAGCTCGAGGAAGACGAGCCCGAGCCCGAGCCCGAGCCGCCCCCCCCCGAGCCGCCCCCGAGCGCCGAGCCGGTCGAGCGTCGGGCCGAGCCCACACCTCAGCCCGTCATCCAAAACCCGGACAGCGCGGACCAGAATCCAGAGGAGGGCGACATCAACGACCAAGGCCCCGGTTACGGCGAAGGCAGCGGCGACCGCTCGGGTGGGAGTGGGCAAGGCGCGGCCAAACCCGAACCCAAGCCCAAGCCCGCGGTCCAAGAGGACCCCAAACCCAAGCCCAAGTCCAAACCCAAGTTCCCCTACAACCCGGACAAACCCATCGACCGCCCCGCCGAGGCCACCGTGCCCAAGCGGATCAGTGGAAACTCGCCCGTTTATCCGAGCGCGCTCAAGAAGCGCAACATCACCGGCAAGGTCAAAGTCCGGCTCGTCATCTACAAGGACGGGACGGTCAAGGGTGCCAAGGTCTTGGCAAAGTCCAACTCGCTCGACAAAGCGACCGATCCCGAGCGCTACAAAAAGGCCAACGCCTTGCTGCTCAAGGCGATCGCGGCCGCGGTCAAGACCTGGAAGTTCAAGCCCTCGACCTACAAGGGTAAGCCGATCACGGTTTACCAGACCATCACCATTCCCTTCACGCTCTCCTAAAAGAGAGCGCAAGTCAGACCCCGAGCCCTCAGGTTAGTCAGTCATGAACCTCGATCTTCTACACATTTGGGGAACCATGAGCATCCTGTCCAAGATCGTCTCGATCTCGCTGGTCGGGATGGGCGTGGGCAGTTTGAGCGTGACCATCGAGCGCCTGATCGTGCTCCGACGCGCATTCTCCAGCTCGGCTTTGTTCGCCGCCAAGAGCCGGCCCCTGCTCGATGAGCTCGACCTCGACACGCTCGCGGAGCTCGCCAAGTCGAAGCCCTTCGCCAAGGCTCCCCTGGCCCGGCTCACGGGCCTGGGTCTGGCCGCTTACAAGCGCCACGCCGACGCCGAGGACCGGCTCGAGTTCGCCCGCCGCGACCTCGAGCGGCGCCTGGACGACATCGCCGCCGAGGCCCGACGGGGCATGTCCTTCCTGGCTTCGGTCGGCTCGACGGCCCCCTTCATCGGGCTGTTCGGCACCGTCATCGGGATCATCGTCGCCTTCCAGGGCATCGCCGCCGCCGGTGGGGGCGGCATCGAGGCCGTCTCGGGCGGGATCTCCGAGGCCCTCATCGTGACCGCCATCGGCCTGGCCGTGGCCATCATCTCGGTGTTGATCTTCAACTTCCTCTCCACCCGCTTCGACAAACTGGACACCGCCATGCAGCACGCCGCCGGCGAGCTCCTGGATCACCTCGAGGCCCACGATGGGCGTCCAGCTTGACGCCAGCGGGGGCGGCGGCAAAAAGCGCGTCACCCCCAACATCAACGTCACCCCCCTGGTCGACGTCGTCTTGGTCCTGCTGATCATCTTCATGTTGGTGATCCCCAACATGCAAGAGGGCGTAAAAATCGACCTGTTCGCGGCCAACAACGCCGACAAGGACGACGAGGACGCCGAGCCCATCGTGGTCTCGGTCGCCCGGGTCCAAGCCCAAGCCCAAGCCCAAGCCCAAGCCGGCAGCGGCGCGGTCAGCTACCACTTGGGCGAAGACGAGTACTCGCGGGACGCCATGATCTCCGAGCTCGGCCAGCGCCACGAGGCCGAGCCCGACCGGCCGCTCCTGTTCCGGGGCGACAGCCAGATCCCCTACGGCCAGATCCGCGACGTGTTCCACGAGTGCCAAGGCCTGGGGTTCAGCTTCATCCAGCTGGCCGTGGGCGCGCAAAAAGAAGGTTGGGAGGAGTAGCCCAATGTCGATCCCGTCTCGAAAAAAGCGCAGCGGCAACACCTTCAAGCGCAAGTCCAAAGCGGCCATCAACCCCGACATGAACGTCACCCCGTTGGTCGACGTGGTCTTGGTCCTGCTCATCATCTTCATGGTCTTGGCCCCGGTCGTGAACGCCCACTATCTCGGGCGCCTGCCCCCCCCCGACGACACAGATCGGGCCCTCGCCGAGGCCAACCCCGACGACCGTCCCCTCGTCCTGCGAGTCGAGGGCGGCCCGGACATCGAGCCGATATTCAAAATCGGCGCCCAGGTCCTCAGCGTCGAGGAGGCCTCCGAGCGGCTGGGACGTCTGGCCGCCGGCCGCGATGACAAGGTCATCTACATCGACGCCTCCGACGAGACCCCCTACGGCGACGTGCTCCAGGCCATGTCCTTCTCCAAGGACGCAGAAGAGGTCGTCAACGACCTGGTTCGAGAGCGCGCCCGGGACCAAGGCCGAGACACGAGCACCCTGCCGCGTCTGCGGGTGACCTCTGTGCTGGTCACCAAAGAGATCCCCACGACCGCGACCGCGACGCCCTAGCGCCGCCCGGCTCCACTCGACTCGGGCGCCCTGTCGCAGACGACAGCAAAGCGAACATCATGAAACGACCTCGCAATTTCGAGCGTTGGGGATTTGTCGTACCTGGACTGCTGGCCTTCGGTGTCGGTGCTCCGGCATGGGCCGCTCCCCCAGAAGACGACAGCGACATCGTCGTCACCCCGAACACGGATCCCTCCGGTGATTCCGATGATTCCGATGACCTGGATGACCTGGATGACCTGGATGACCTAG
>CAYVJQ010000251.1:0-2941 GCA_964451725.1 uncultured Nannocystaceae bacterium
ATCCGTCGGGAGGAAGAGCTCCCGGTCTACGAGAAGCTGGGCGACGTCCGCTCGCACGCGGTGACGATGGGTCAGGTGGCGGACATCCTCCAGGCCCGAGGGGAGGTCGACGAGGCCCTCCGCATCCGTCGGGAGGAAGAGCTCCCGGTCTACGAGAAGCTGGGCGACGTCCGCTCGCGCGCGGTGACGATGGGGAAGGTGGCGGACATCCTCGAGGCCCGAGGGGAGCTCGACGAGGCCCTCCGCATCCGTCGGGAGGAACAGCTTCCGGTCTACGAGAAGCTGGGCGACGTCCGAGGGCTCATCATCGGTCGTACAAAATTGGTGATCAACCTGCTCCAGCAGGCTCAACCAGCGCAGGATCGTCCAGAGGTTGTACGGCTCCTCGCGCTGGCCCTTCATGACGCGCGCCGGCTTCGAATCTCCGAGGCGGAGCAAATCGAAGGCCTGATCCGGCAGCTTGGCGGTGATCCGAACGGACCACCGTTCGTGTGAGCCTGTCTGTGGGCCTCCCTTTAGGCCCCTGCGCCCGGGAGTCCAGTCGCTGTCCAATGCGCGCGTGCCAGAATCTTCGCCCGTGTACAAACACCCGTGCGAGCACCGACTCTCGACCCTCAGGGATGTGCTGGTCGTCGAGCATGCTCAGCAGCGCCTGTATGTGGGCGATCAAGAAGTGCTCGTGTCGCCGCACCGGTATGAGCGAGGGGGCGGCCGTGTCCCTCGAGAAGTACGTCCCTGGGGTTGGGTAGGCACCTCGATCTACAGCGGTTGCCCGAACGGACAACTTCACGCGCCTTTTCCACCGGCCTCAGCGGTTTCATCCCAGCTCTCCAGAATTGGTCATCATTTGGCGCTGTGTCACGATAGCGACTGAGGTGTAGCTGTGGACAACTTCGGTCAGATTCTCTCCCTACCTTCCTTCGGCCGCGCGCGGTCTTTCCTTCGGTTAGCAGCGCGGTGGGATCGGTCGCAGTCGGAAAGGTCGCAATCGCGTCCGAACGACGCCGATCAGGGCCCGTCCTCTAGGTTTGCGATCCGATCGCATGTCCAGCTCCTGTCGAAAAATGCGCAATACGAGCTGCTTGGCCTCCCAAACGCGCTTGTCGGGCTGGCATCCTTGGCCAGACAACGCATGCCCCTGTGGAGCGTCGACGTAGCAAAAGAGCTGGCGCTCGAGGCGATGGTGGGCTCAGTCGGGGAGTGCGAGATCAATGACAAGAAGGGTGCTTGGATCGTCAAGGCGATCTCGCTATGTCGTCAAAATGGAGGAATGCCTGCAGCCAAGCTTGAGTCCCCGGCAACGGCGGCATTCTTCGAAACAGCAGCCTCGCTGCTCCGGAGGTACCCAGGAATCGACTTCAAGGAGGTGTATGGAGCTGTGTTTCCCGTTCTCGACTCGCTTGACCCTGTGTTCGAGGACTTGGACGTACGCGCAAGAAAGATCGGCGGCATGCGATTGTTGAAGTGGGTGTTGGGCCCCGGCACCAATGACCCGGATCTTCTCCGAGATATGTTGCTCAGTTACGCGTGCAAATACATCCGGAAGGACGACCTGAGACCTCAACCACAGGAGAGGACCGAGGTGCTGCTACAGGATCTGGTAAAGATCACCAGACAGCTCAGTGGCATACTTAGGACCAACTCAGTCAGTAATGTGGGCGAGCGATGGGCACTCCCCGCCTTTGTGCTGGAAGAAGTGGTACGCAGATCCGTCAGCCACGCGCTCAATGGTCGCCGCAGCCGCCAGCACAAGAAGGGTGCCGATATCGAATTTGCGGACTATCTGATGCGAACGACCGCCGATGCAAAGACGAGCGGGGCATGGGCAAAGGCCAGGCAGGGGATGGCCAGAAGACCGGAAGGGGAGATCTTCATTACCCCAACCTCCTTGCTATCCAGCTCATGGGTCTTCACCGAGCCGCCATGTCGAGAGTATGGAGTATCGTTTAGGACAGCGCTCCGACGCGACCTCGGCCGCCGGCCATTTATATCGCTTCGCAAGGGGCGAACACTCATGAGCCCACGGCCTGGGAACTCCGAGTTGGTGTTCGATGTCCAGGACCGACTGTGCCTGTCGTCAGCAGAACTCGGCATGGTGTTCGAGAACTTCATCAACCTGAAGTTGAGCCGTTTCTCTGCCCTGCGCGGTACGTACCAAGCTAGCGGGGAATCGGACATAACGGGCGACGTCGACGCATTAATCGTGTGCAGCGACGGTTCCGTTGTGGTGGTGTTTGAGTGCAAATCTGGTTCAGAGGTTCGAGATTCCTGGTTTGGTGGGAGCTACGCCATGTTCGAACACTTCAAGCGCTCATTCCTCAAGAGCCAGGAGCAGTTGCTGCGTTTCGAGGCCACGTTGATGGCGGACGGCGAGGTGGAATTGCATCATGACAAACATTCTGACCTCGTGAGGGTGCCCGATAGGGTCATACGTGTCTCGGTTGTTCTGCGGAGCCACGGCGAGAGCATGCATCGGCCCGGATTCGCAAATGCTCTTCTTTCCCATTTTTGTGGTGTCTCACTTCATTTCACGCCCGCGTCGGGGCAGTCTCTGCCACTAGAGGTGTCGAAGACGGAGAAGGAATTGGAGAACGTGCAGGGCAGGATTCATGAGCATTTAAAAATACTAGGGGATCCCGAACATATCTTCACGCGCACATTGTTCCTCGACCTTGAAACACTCGCATATGTCGTCGACCGGGCTCAGAGTGTGGACGAACTTATCCAGACACTCGACACCGCGGCAAAGCATCGTGACATCGGAAGGGTTATTTCCGTAGGGGGCCCTTCTGCATGAGGGGACCGTCCACAGATCGGGACCATGCGTGTGTGCCCCTCGCTGTGGGAGGCCCACTTGACGAGCTCCGCCCCCTATGTCCTCGACTGCCTCAGTCTTCGAGGAAGGGATAGCAGTCCACCGCAGCAAGCTTCTTGCGCAGCC
>CAYVJQ010000252.1:0-2938 GCA_964451725.1 uncultured Nannocystaceae bacterium
GGCTCCACAGCGCGATCGGCTACGTCGCACCTGCGGACAAGCTCGCCGGCCGGGAAACGGAGGTCTGGGCGCTTCGAGATCAACGCCTCGAGACTGCCCGTGAGCGACGCAGGCGAGCACGTCAGGCAACCGTCGCAGCTGCCTGAAACCCAGAGTCCACCTCCTCAATTCATCCGACCTCAAGTCCGATTTCCGCTGAACCAAGACACGACCTCGCGGGCGCCAGTGCCCAGGCGGTGGAGACGAACGAGATCCTGAAGCCGGGACATGCTGATCCTGGGTATCGCCAGCAGGATCGGCTTCGCCGGACACCGCTCAGATGACCAGGTCTTAGCGATCAGGTCTGCCGAGCTGACCGCGGTCAGGTCTGCCGAGCTGGGTTGCGGTCAGGTCTGCCGAGCTGGCCACGATCAGGTAGCCCGAGCTGTCACACACCCAAAGGCCCCACCCAGGCAGCTCCCGACCGAGGTCTGGAGCAACCAGCCTTCCGACAAGACCATCTCGGCTGAAGCGAGGCCGTCGATGGGACACTAAACTCGAACGAAACCTGTCTCACTTTCGTTGACATGTTCCGGTTGCGATCAGATAGCCCGAGCTGTCACAGTATGGAGGTTTGGCCAAGCTTGATCGTCGAGACCAAGCGACCACCATCAACTAGATCCGAGTAGACTTGGACCTCGCCGGTTTCCCTCGTCCACTTGAGTCGGCCGCCTTCGAAGTCGATCTGTGAGCCTGTGGGGGTCGAAAATTCGTCCCTCACGGGAAAGCCTAGAAGCGGCTCTAGGCTGATCCACCGCGTGCATAGTACATAACCAAACCCGAGGCATACGGTGAAGGCCGTCCCCGCGCAGGGTCCTGTTGCGTGATGGACCACAAGAGATTTTCCATCTGTACCAAGGCCCCGATAGGCGACGGTCCCCAGCGTACTCACCACCCGGAGAGTGCGGCCATGGGCCAATGTCGTCCCTACATTTTGTAGGGCGAGCTGAATGGTTTGTGCGACCTTGAGCGAAGCCTGGATCGGAAAGTCCCGAACAGAGCCGATCTGGGCGAGCGGGACAGTGTCCCCCCGATACCATCCTGGGCGAGGCCGGTCTTGCTCGAGGTCGTCTTGGATCGCGTTTGTCAGTGAGATGCTGACCTTGCGGGCCAGGTCTTCGGGTGTCGTCCACTCTGTCCACTTGTGATTGGAGGAGACCTCGCTCAGAAACTCGCGTAGTCGTTGTTGCTGGGCAGGGTCTTGCTCCATGCCGGACTTGGTGATGTGTTCGTCCGAGCGCTTGAACGCCAGAATGGGGACTCCCTGTTCCCGAGCGTAGCAATATTCACGGTGTGTCCACGACATCTCGACTTCCTCGTCATAGGACCCGTAGCGACCCGCGAGGAGCAATACGTAGTAATCGGTTCGGTCAATGAGCCGCCTGATGATCTCCCAGCCTCGGTCGTCGGTCGATGGGAAGGCCTCCATACCAGCTGGGATATTTCTCGTCTCGAGGACGGCCCAGGTCACTTGCTCCCTGGCATCCTTCAGGTCATGAAATGTGCTGGAGATGAACACCTGATTCTTTGGTCGAGGAGTCGGACGGGCCGTCATTGGTGATGAGAGTACCAGTCAGGGCGCCATGACTGGTACTCTCGATCTCGGAGCTCAGTGTCGCTACTCGACCTCGTCTAGCAGTCCGCGGTGAAACCCATCGCGTCGCCTCACCTCACCTCTTCCGGCGTCGGGGGTTGCCGACCTGGCTGGAGCGCCTCGAAGAACACCTGCACCATGTGGACGTCCATCACCCCGTTCCAGTGAAGAGTTGGCGGTGGTGGATCGAAGACGCCGCCATCCGGACTGTGTATTTTCTCACGCTGCGTCATTGGCCAGGGCGAGGGGCTGACCGCCATTCTCTAGTCGAGGGCGGAACCCTCGAAGGAATAGACATGAAATGCGGCGATACACCCACCCGATGAACGGCGAGCACTACCTGGGCAACACCAACAGCAAAGAGGTCCACGACCTGGACAACGAAGACACTTCCGGGTCCGGCTGCCAGATCGATGAGATCCTGAACGCCGACCACGCGACCCCATTCAGCGCCCTCGGCGTCGCCACCCGGGCCGGCTGCGACAAGTGCCTCGGGAGTAGTCGGCGGTAGCCAGGGCCGACCCGAAAATCTAGACGAGGTCACTTCCTCCACAACAACTGCGTGATCGTCGGCATTTGTGTTTGCGGCGGCCTTCAACACTCACTCCTCCAATCAGGTTCAACAATGGCCAATCCCAAATCCGTCCCCGTTACACCCTACCGGCGATCGACGCCGTCTTCTCCACCCAAACCCTCGCCCAAGTCGGGTCCGAAGAACGTCCCGGTTTCGGGACATAGTCGGTCCAAGCCCAAGAAGTAGGCAACCTGAACAATGGGCCTCCCCCGATCTCGTGGACCATGGGTTGCAATCGAGGTGCAGTCCCTATGCGAACTTCGTTCCAAGGCAACAGTCGATGGCGGGGCAGGGGGAGACGCCAAAATCCACGAAATGTTGCCAAGACTCTGCGGAACTCAACGAGATGAGGCGGTACCAAATGGCACCGCCTCACTTCCAAGATCTCATGTTCTTTCAAGGACTTACGCTGCAACTCAGCGCCACCATTGAACTTGTGTAAATCCTCGGAGAACGAGTTCGAGTCCCTTTGCCCTCAACTCAACACCACCAACAACGCCCGAACCGCCTCGAGATCCCCCCGCTCGAGCCGTTCAAGCGCGATTCTGGCCAACGTAGCGTGGTCGCCTTGCCCACCCGAGCCAAACCCCGCTGAACCCACACGCGCCTCGCCGTTGTCACCGACGGACCCCACACCAACCGCGCCCATCCCCGCGGAGACGCGCTCCCTTTCCCCGGGTTCGACTCCCGGCGCCTCCACTCAATATCGGGTAGCTAGGGTAACCTAGCTA
>CAYVJQ010000253.1:0-2915 GCA_964451725.1 uncultured Nannocystaceae bacterium
GTCGGGCGACCCGGGGTCAGGGTACGAGCGGTCGGGTGACCCGTTTTAGGTCTGGCCGGGCGACCCGGGGTCAGGGTACGAGCGGTCGGGCGACCCGGGGTCAGGGTACGAGCGAGTACGCGATGCCGAACACACCCAGGCACATCTCGTCGAGGGTCTCGTCACCCAGGAGGACATCCGTGGGCTCGTCGAGCCCCTGAGCAGCCAGTGCCTCGACCACGTAGGGGTTGCTCATGCTGTTGTTGTAGTCGCAGCGCATGTGCAGCACGTCGCCGGCCTTGACCGTGGGCACGTCCTCGAACTTGGCGTCGTAGCGATAGCCGCGCTGCCAGTTGAAATCGTAGCGGGGCGTCTGGATCAGGCACTCCTGATCGATACCCGTGCCCTCCTCGGGCTCGGCCCGGTCGACGGAGATGAGCATGTCCGTGCCCACGTAGTGCATGTGGGTACCCGCCTGCCAGATCTTGACCTCCGGGAGCTGGTCGGGCAGGCGGTAGAGCATGGTCTCGCGGTGGTCGGTGGCCCCAGCGGGGATCACGAACTCGGGCGAGTCGTCGCTGTCGCCGTCGCCGGACAACAGCCCCATGCCATTGCCGAGCGGACCATCGAAGTTCCCGATCAGCGCCATCTGCCCCAGGTACAAAGGCGCGCTCGATGCGTAGCGCAGGTCGACCCCCGTGCCCTCGTCGATCTCGGTCTCCCCGGTCGGGTGGTAGTGGACGTTCATGACCAGGCGCGAGCCCGCGGGGATGCTGCTCGCGACTTGGGGCGGGTACTCCTGCGCGGGCACGCCGGGCGCCCAGGCGGCCAGCAGAGTGCTGCTCCCGACCCCGGGACCACCGAAACACTCGTAGCGGCCGTCCTCACCCCCGAGCGCCTCCGACTCGCCGCTCTCGTCGAGATAGACCAAGACGTGGTGGACGATCTTCTCGTTGCCCGCGATCACCTCGACGCCGTCGATGAAGGTCGTCGTGTCGAAGCCGGGGTCGAGGACGTAACACCAGAACTGATCGTCGCTGCCGCCGATCTCGATGTTGCCATCTGCGACGAGGTGCTGGTCGACCGTGTCGAGGTGCACGTTGGGGGGCGAGGGCAAGGGCGCGGCCGTCGCGGGATCGCCCTCGGGCTTGTCGTCCGCGATCCACTGTTGAAGCTGCGCGACCTGATCGTCGCTCAGGCGCGGATCACCCAGAAAGCCGTGCCGGGTCTGGCACTCGTCGGTGGTGTCCTCGGCCCAGGGCGGCATGGCCCCGCTCTCGATGGCCGCGAGCGCGAGCTCGGCCCAGTTCGAGCCGTCCTCGTAGTCCGCGAGCGCGAACGGCCCAATGCCGCCCTCCCGGTGACAGCCCGAGCACTTCTCGGCCATCAGGGGCGCGATGTCCTGGTGCCAGGTGACCAGTTCTTGGCTCGTGTCCTCGGTGTCGGCGGTCTCGGTCCCGTCTGTATCGCCCGCGGAATCCCCAGTTTCGCCTGTCGAATCGCCGTCTGCGGTCTCACCGCTCTCGGGCATGGTGCAGGCGAGCGAGGTGGTCAGGCCCCCGACCGCCGTGGCCAGCAGGGAGAGGGACAACACACGAGAGAACTGAAGGCCTAGAATTTCCATGGACACCCAGGGCCGACGCTATCAGCTCACCCCGTCCAATAGAAGCGCGAGGTTTCGCGAAGCTGGTCTCGAACACAGCGCGTCACGCACCTCGGGTCACCTGTGCTCCCCGACCGCGCCGGGTATGCTCGGCCAGTGCGCAGGATCTCGCCCGCTCGATCCTTTGTATGGGTCGCCCTCGCGCTCGCCTGTACCCCCGGCGAGAGCGAAGATGGAGCGCGCGACAGCGCGAACCCAAGCCAGAGCGCAGGTTCGAGCGACAGTGCAGAAACCGGCAGCAACCAGGAGCAGGGGCGCTCGCTCATCGATCACCTGGCCTGGGAGGAGGTCCCCGCGGCAGAGGATCCGCTCGCCGACCACCGACCGACCGAGGTCCTGTGTTCGGTCGCAGGCTGGTACGTCGAGGGCCAGAGCACAGAGGTCGACACCAACGAATGCAACTACTTGGCCCTGCGCCAACCGACCCTCGTCGATATCCACGAGGGCGACACCTTGCTGATCAATTTTTATCACTTCGATCTCAAGGCCGACGACCCGGCTCTCGCCCACATCGCCGTGATGATCGACGCCGAGCTGGTGTGGGAGGACAACATCGAGATCCCGCGCGCCGCCTATGTCCACACCCACGAGCTGGCCGCCCCCTTCGACGCCCCCGCCGGCACGGAATTGAATTTTCACCTCCACAACCACGGTCAAAACACCTGGTCGCTCCAGGCCCTCGAGGTCCGCTGATGCGGCGATTGGTTTGAAGGCGCGCCGAGGAGGACGCTCGCTTGCGTCGACCTCGACGGCGGTCAATGCTGGGCCCGTGCTGTCCCCCCGAGCGGCCACCTTGGCCTGCCTCTGTGCCTATATCTGGGGCTGGGGGATCACGGCCCACGCGGCCCAACCGGACCCGCCGAGGGTCGACGGGGGCGTCGAGTTTCGCTGGGACGCCCCCGCCGACGGCTGTCCCAGCGAGGCCGCGGTCGAGGCCGAGCTGGTCCGGCTGCTGGGCGGACCGGTGGCCCAGCAGGGCAGCGGTCGGCTCGCGGCCATCGCCCGGGTTCGGCGGGAGCCCGACGGCCGGTGGGACCTGCGCCTGTGGACGGTCACCGACACCGCCACCCGCCAGCGCTCGATGGTGGGCGCCGACTGTGCCGTGCTCGCAGACGCGGCCGCCCTGCTCGCGGCCATGGCGATCAACCCGCGCGTCCTCGAGATCAGCGAGACCAGCGAGGCCGCCCGCGTGCAGGCCGACGACGCTCGGGAGGTCGACGAGCCCGAGCCCGAGCCCGAGCCCGAACCCGAACCCGAACCCGAACCCGAACCC
>CAYVJQ010000254.1:0-2851 GCA_964451725.1 uncultured Nannocystaceae bacterium
AAAATAGGGAGTGCATCGCGCACTGGCATCATTAATGGGGGTAGTGCACGGGCGAAGCGGTCGCCGTGTGCCCACCCAGGGGAGAGCTTCACGCAGCGGTGTCTGTGTTAGAGTCGCCGCGTTCTCGACTAGGACTGGATGATGACAATGACCGTGACCTTCGCGACCAAGACCCCCCTTATTTGTGCTCTCGCTGGGCTCTCACTGCTCGCACCCGCCTGCGCGGACGACGTCAGCACCGACGGGACGGAGACGACCCTCGCCGGGACGGCCGGGACCGAAGCCTCGGACGCCGGGAGCGGCAGCGAAGATGAAGTCGGGACGACCGTCAGCGACACGGGGACCGACGGGACCGGGACCACCGAGAGCAGCACCGAGGCGAGCGAGGACGGCACCGAGAGCACAGCGGACAGCGACGCCAGCGATGGCGGAGTCAAGTTCGACGTCGCGGTCGAAGACGAGACCGGTGTCTCGACCACGGGCGGCCCGGGCCTGGGTTCGTGTCGACCCTCGGAGATCTATGGCGCCGCCGGGGGCTTCCCCGAGTTCGAGGATCCGGCCTACGCCAATTTCCTCGATCACACGGTCGCCATCGTCACCAGTCGCAACAGCAACAACTCGGTGATCCACGTGGTCGACATCTCGGGCGACCCGCCGCCGCCGAACATGAACTACCTCGCGCCGGTCTACAAAAACCCGGCCTGGACCGAGGCCAACGTCGGTCGCATCTTCGGCCTGACCTTGGACTCGGAGGGCAACATGTACGTGGCCCCGACCACCGTCTACGGCGGCAACAGCTCGCCCGCGACCATCAAGCGGGTCGACCACATCACGGGCGCCCTGAGCGACTTCGCGACCTTGCCCAACAACGGCCCGGCCATGGGCAACCTCAACTACGACTGCGTCAGCGAGACCATCTACGTCAGCAGCCACGAAGATGGGCGCATCTACCAACTCGACATGGACGGCCAGGTGGTCTCCACCTACCGCCACTCCGACGGCGACGTGACCATGGGTCTGGCCAACGACCCGGGTGAACCCGACGGCCAGTTCGTGCCCCTGGGCGACCGGGTCTGGGCGGTCCAGTCGCACGCCGGCCGCCTCTACTACAGCGTCTGGTGGGAGGACACGGGGCGCAAGAGCGACGCCAACGAGAACGAGGTCTGGTCGGTGGCCTACGCCGACGAAGACGGTATCCCCGACCCGGCCACGGCCAAGTTCGAGTTCTCGATCCCCGGGCTCAACAACAACACCTACTCCAACCCCGTGTCGGACATCAGCTTCGCCGCGACCGGGTGGATGTTGGTCTCCGAGCGCACCATGACCGGCGACGCGAGCACCAGCGCGCACCAGTCGACCACCTACGAGTACGACTACATCAACGGGACCTGGGTGCTCCAGGGCACCACCTACGTGATCGGCGAGCTGCCCAACAGCGCCTCGGGCGGGGTCGACCACGACTTCGAAGAGGGGGGCTACGTGTGGATGACCGGGGACGCCCTCGACTTCTACACCCCCGACGTGGTCTACGGCATCCAGGGCACGCCCTACGGCGGCGGGACGATCCTCAACAGCACGATCATCGACCTCGACAACGAGGTGACCGGCCAAGACAAGACCGTCTACGGTGACATCGAGCTGCCGATCCCGGGCGACGCCAACCCGGTGCCGCCCCCGACCTGAGTCGGCGAGGGTGAACGAGACAGCGCGGTGAGCTTCGGCTCACCGCGCTGTTCATTTAATCGTAGGCAGCCCGCCAGGCCCTGGTCCTGGGCCAGGCCCAGGTCCTTGTCGGGGTCAGGGCACGACCACCGGAATCTCGGAGACGTTGTTCAGGTAGTCGCGCTCGATGATCATCGGTTCGGCGAAGCCCGGGCGGACCGGGTTGAGGATCGTGCGCAAGATGTACTCGCCCGGCGCGACGTCGGTGACGTCGACCCACTGGCAGGGCAGGCCGGTCTCGTAGAAATCGGAGAAGCCCACGCTGATCCCTTGGTTGGCGCAGTCGAAGGTCGGGATCGCCAGCGGCCAGGCCCAGCTCACCGTGTCGAGCAGGCAAAAGGCCTGCTTGTGACCGGTCGCCACGACCTCGCCGCCTTCGCCCGGGGCGACGAGCTCGTAGCGGGCGAACTCGTCGAAGTGATAGTGGTTGTGGCAGCTGCTGAAGTGGAAGATGTCCGGGTTGTTGGCGGGCACGCCCAGGGCCAGGTCCTGCGAGCCGATGTTGGGGATCGCCGAGGTGAAGCGCAGGATCGTGCGCCAGCCGGTCGCGCCGACGCAGCCCTCGAGCAGCTCGCAGGTGTCCTCGCTGATGAAGATGTCGCTGAAGGCCGGCTCGGTCCACTGGGCGTCGATGATCAGGTCGGGGGCGTCGCAGCCCAGCGGCCCGTTGGGAGCTGCGTCCTGGGTCTCGGGGGGGTTCTCGAAGTCGAGGCTGGCGACCGCGGGGGCGCAGCGGTTGACACCTGCGGTGAGCGGGCCTCGGGGGCAGCACAGCAGGGAGTCGGGACAGGACCCGGGGGCACCCTCGCCGGCCTCGGGATCGCAGGCGCCACCCTCTGCGACGGCGCAGACTTGAGGGTCGTCGTGGGCCCGGACCCGGATCGAGTCGACGGCGGCCTCGAGGATGCCCTCGCCCGGGTCCTGGGCTCGGATTCGCAGTCGGGCGCCGTCGGCCAAGGCCGCCGGATCGCAGATCACGTACTCGCGCGCGCGCCAGGCGTTGTGGGGCGCGTCGACGCTGGCCGCGTCGAGGTGCTCGAGGGGAAACACGAGGTCGGTCTGTGAGCCCGGGGACTCGGGCACGAGCAGGTCGATGCTCAAAGACGCGGCCGGGTCGAGGTCGGACTTG
>CAYVJQ010000255.1:0-2840 GCA_964451725.1 uncultured Nannocystaceae bacterium
GCTGCGCGACAGCGGCGAGGCCCTGGCACCCGAGGATGACGAGCCTGGACTCGAGTGCGAGTGGATCCAGTGGGTCGTCGATTCAAAGCCGTCCAAGGACGACGATGTCGGGGATGACGGCATCGATCTCGACGACGACCTAGGGGACTACTCAGACGACTCAGACGACGAGTTCGATGCCGACGATCTCGAAGTCTACGCCGACCCTCGGAAGCTCGAGGTCCAAGACGCAGGGTTTCCAGAATCGGACCGGCCCGAAACACCGGCCGGAAAGAGGCGCTGGAGGAGGCGACGCGCGAAGAAGGCGCGGACACTGCAGCCTCGCAACAAACGCGCCCAAAAGGTCCGCGAAGCCCGGGCGAACAACAAGATCACCTTCCGCTACTCCGGTACGAAGGTCGAACCGCCCCCTCGCCAGACCGCCACGCGTGTCCATCTGACCCGCAAGGGCTACTGGAGCGGAGAAGAGCAGCAGATCGCCATGGCCGGCATCTGCCACGCCCCGGACGAGTGGACTCCCCAGGTCGAGCGGGACTTCGCCGCCGCCAAGATCGCGTTTGCGGCCGGCGACATCGAGACTCTTCAGGGCCTGGCCACCAAATTTTGCATCGCTCAATATCGGGGCATCACCTACAAAACCAGCGCCTTCGACTCGCGCGCACGACAGATCAGCCGCAATGAAAACGAGCTTGGGCGAGCGATCTACAGCATATCGGTGCTCACCAAGGCCGGGGTCACTCCCACCGACTACTTTCAGGGCAACTGCTCGGACGAGGAGCACGCCAATCTCGACAAGATCGCCCGCGCCCTCAAAGAGGTCCTCGTAGCGAAGCGCAAAACCGGCCCCGTCGATTTCGGCGGCATCCGCTTCGACAACCACGCCGACGCTATCCAACACATCTACACAAACAAATACGACTACTTCCACAGCGCCGCGGGTCGCTACCTCGCCCACAAAGACGAGTGGAAGAATGACAAGAACGGTGGAATCGCCAAAGCTCGGGAGGACTCCCAGACCGGCGACGACGCGCGCACACGGACCGACACACCGGTCGACATCACCCACTTCTTGCGCGTCACCCAATCCATCGATGGTCTTCAGCCCGACTATGCAAGCTACGCTGGATATCTCAGGACATCAAAACAGTCCGCGGACGAGAAAAGCTACAAACAGGCATCCCGCAACAACACCATCCTCAACCGCGATGGGCTATACAACTACCCTGCCTACTGCAAGAAGAACAGCGGCCCCGTCTTCGAATTCTCGAAATACAAGAATCTCTTCGCCGTTTTTGGGCGGTACGCGGCGACCCCAGAGGGCTATGCCGAGTACGTCGAGGCCATCGTTGACCGCAACACTGAAACACTCGAACACCTCGCCGATGTCGCCGAGGCCGCCTACCTCAAGAAGAAGTATGGTTTTGTCCCTCCCGAAAACTGGGACATCTTCGAAGGCTTCCTCAATGGATACTGCCCCCTCGTGTCCACCGGTGACAACCCCCGTCATGCCCTCAAGTATGCCTATGGTATGAAGTTTTATGCGGGCCACTATCACGAACGACTCAAGCCCAACTGGGACCCACAAGGTCGTGCTCGCCGCCCCTACATCGGCAAGGTCTACACCAGCTTACACAGCCTCGAGGACTATCTGGAGGACAGCCCCAACCACGTCCCATCGATGAACCTGTTCGCCAAGATCATCGTCGGAGACATGATCGCCGAGGAGCGGGAGGCGACCTTCCCTGCCTACATTCCCGGAGACCGGACTATCATTGAACATATCGCCAAGCTCCCCTCGTTTCAAGGCGAGACCCCAGTGGCCGGCTACCGAGATGCCCACCTGTATAAATATGGCATCGACTTCGACATGTTCGAGGAGATGCACGCCCAGCTCCGCCTCGCTCAAAAAAACGACGCGAAGACCGCAAAACAAGCAAAGAAGGGGAAGAAGGGGCACGGAGACGACTCCGTGGACGAAGAGCAAGAGCGCCAGGCCCCTGATGAAACCCCCGATACGGAGGTCGATGCCTTCCTCCAGTCACTCAGTGCATGGCTCGTCAACTACCAGGAGGTCCGCCTGATCGAGGTCGCACGGCGCATCGCCCGGAACAAGCGCCAGATGCTCGTCTATCGGAACTCACTGGGCGAGCTCGCCCGCGATCTGAGCTCGATCTACCTCGCCGGGGTCCGCCTTCCCGGAGATCGGGGACTCGAGGACCAAGACCCGATGAAGCTGCGGAAGCTACGGCGCTACGAGACCAGCAACGCCAGCAACGCCAGCAACGACCGCGCCATCATCAACAGACAGCGGGCCTCATGGGTCAAGCCCATCCGGACCCTGAAGACCCGCCTCGCAGACACCTACACCATCCACCCGACCCTGGCCGACGGCAACTGCCTGTTCCACGCGTTGGCGGCCATCGTCAAACACGAGCAAAATTATCACCCCGGCCATATCGGCATTCGCCGCGAGTTGGTCCACTATATGCGCAGCAACGCGGCACACGGGATTCGTCAGCAATACAATTTGAACCCCGCCTACCTCGCCGAAATGATGGAGGTCTGCGTCGTCCCCGGGCAGATCTCCCGCTGGGGTGGAGACTCGGAGATTCACGCTTTTTGCTGGCACTTCAAGGTTCGGGCCCGGGTCTACTCTCCGGCCTATCCAGGCCCCGAACACGACACGGAGTTCGGTCCACCCGTCGGACGGGTGCCCCGCTACACGGCCTACCTGCTACATGTCCACGGCAACCACTGGGAGTACTTGAGGCTCAAAGCGCCCGCGGTTGGAGTTGGAGTTGGAGTTGGAGTTGGAGTTGGAGTTGGAGTTGGAGTTGGAG
>CAYVJQ010000256.1:0-2835 GCA_964451725.1 uncultured Nannocystaceae bacterium
GGGTGGATCACATGAGCCGAGCTAGGCAGGATCAAATGAGCCGTCCCTTGACACCAATACATCGATCGTTACCATCGGGCAGGCCCTCGCCACGCTACCTGACCCAAAATGTAGTCTGCCTGAGACCGAGCAGGATGGAGTCGCAGAGCCCAGCGGTATCGCCGAGGCAGAGCCCGAGGCAGAGCCCGAGGCAGAGCCCGAGGCAGAGCCCGAGGAAGAAAATCCCGAAGAGTCCGAAGAAGAGGAGCCGCACAACGTCCTTTCTCTCAAGGCCGCCTACAACCAAGCGCTCGAGTTCGATCCGCCGACGAGCGACGAGGAAGGCGAGCCCACAGACCGCCCCTTCGGCTTTATCCTGTCCTACGAGCGCGTCTTGCTCGAGGACTGGATCGCGGTCGAAATCTCCAAGCCCTTCTACTTCTCTGAGGGACGCTTCGACTCGCCCGTCGAGCTGTTCTTGAAGTGGAACCGCCGCTTCGGTCGCTACGAGCCCTCTCTTGGTTTTGGTCCGGTGACGAATATCCGCGTGTTTCACAGCGGCCGCCAGGTCACGGAAGGCAAGCCCTATGAGCTGTCCTTCGGCCTCGCCGCGACGACCGGCCACGCCATCTGGCTAGGACGGCAGTGGGGGCTCGAGTTCGAAGTTGGCTACGGCTACCTGCCGCTCGGCTCGGAGGTCGAGCACGAGCTCAACTTCGCCGTGGGGACGTTGTTTGCATTCTGAAGGCAGCGATCCCTACCGTGCGCTTCGCCAAATCACATCGGCGACCTGTCGCCCCATCTCGTCTGCTTCCGCCTCGAGGGCCGGGTCTTGCACGATCGCCACTCCGCTCCCGTAGGGGTTACTTACCCGCCCATCCCGCTGCTGGACCACGTGCGCGAGTTCGTGCCCGAGAAGCTCCACGCCCTCGCGCGTCGTCGGGTCATAGAGCCCAGGCGCAAAGTACAACGTCTCCCCCAAAGTAAAGGCCAACGCCCCCATCGCCTGGGCCACAGGCCCCTCATGCACCCGAACCCCAGAGAAGTCCGCGTCGAAGAAGCTCTCCATCCGATCCCGGATCCCGGGCTCGAGCGGCCTCCCAGGCCCGATCAACCTCAACTGGCCGTCCGAGACCGGCGAGGTCACGACCCCAGGTTCGGATCGCAGCTGCGCCGCCCGACTCGAGCGCCCAGACCTGGGCGTGCCCATCCCGGGGAGGAGCTCGGGACGAGGTGCGCCAGGCCAAGAAGACGCTGAATGCGGAGCAAGCTTTGCCTGGACTCCCCCCGACCTCGAGCGCAGCGCCATCAGCTCGGGGCGCGGCGCCTTGCCGACCCAAAAGCTCCCAGCCTTGGGCTGAGCAGCTGCACCACGAAACCGCTCGACACAAAAATACCCCTGTAATACGAGGCCCGCCTTTGATCGCTTGATTGACATGATGGACTTCCTTGGACCTAGAACACTCATATGAGCTTGGCCATCTCTGCGCCAAGCATGTCTAGAAGGTCATCGGTGCTCGGCCCGAGCTGAACGTCACCACGCGCGAGGTTGGACCGAGCCTGGTCGGCATTCGTCGGCTTTGGCGTCAGACCGATCACGGGGACAGCAGAGGCGTTGGATGTCGCTAGGGCGTGGTCCTGTGTCCACTGCGCGAGGGTCTTGTGCGATGTTTGACCGCTCTCCTCGTACTCGATGGCGAGCCCGACGATGTTGTTGGTGTTCATGTAGGTCTCGTTCGGGTTGCCCTTCAGGAGGCTCACCAGTTGCTTGCGGTAGTTCTTTTCCTGACGTGGCACGCGCGCCGCGGGCCACGTGTAGAAGCGATCGAGGAAATCGCGGTCCGTCGCCGGGTGGACCGCTCCAGGATTCAGCTTCGCGCTGACCAGGCAGACGACCTTGCCTTTGGGGTTCAAGACGAGACCATCCAACTCGCACAGATCGTTGTGGAGACCGCCGATCGCGTCGAGGAAGCGCAGCTTCACCGACTCGAGGACCCGGGCTTTTTTGCCGTACTTGCGAGTCATCTCCTGAGCCAGAGGAATGGCACCAACACGCTCGACCACATCACCCACACGAAAACCTGGAGCCGGCGGAGGTACTGCTCCCCCGCGCATCCAGGCCCTCCGAGCGGGCGCCGTCATCGTTCCGAACGCCGTGCGTTGAGCGGGAGTCATCGCGGGGTGAGTGCCGTATCCCTGCACAAAGTCACGCGCGACCCGCTGGAGCTGTGTGTGCTCCTCCCGCGTCAGGGGGGGTGAATCCGTAAGGCGCTTGTCTGCCCGGCTGAAAAGCTGCGCCGTCCGACCGGAGGCACCCCTGCGAGTGTCCAGCCCCGGCAATAGCTCGGGCCGGGGCGCGCCAGGCCAAGACGCCGAGCTCGGCGCCGTCGATGTTTTCTTAGCCTGTGCCGCCCCTCCACCCATTGACGCTGGCATCAGCTCGGGCCGGGGAGCCGAGCCTCGCTCGCCACCAGCGAGTTTGGCCTGAACCGCGCCCCCCCGTGTTGCTCGCGGCTTCATCAAGCCCGGTCGCGGCGCTTTGTCCGTCCAGAAGGTCTCGGCGTCGTCGGGCTGGGCTCCAGGCTTGGTTCGCTTGGTCGACACACTTCAGCCTAGGTGCCTCGTTCCCAATCAGCCAAATTTTCAAATGTGGTTCATGTTGATTTCATCGCCATAATCACTCTATCGAAATGGGCAGTCAGAGCCTCCGAGCGTTCACCTCACGGCTCGTCTTTGGACGCACTCGCCAACTCGCCAAGGCCCACCTAGCAGCCCGTGGCAAAACCGGCGGCAACCACGCCCGGCGGCAACCACGCTGGAGACAAGGTCCCGGGCCTCCTGTACGTTGTCGAGGTC
>CAYVJQ010000257.1:0-2762 GCA_964451725.1 uncultured Nannocystaceae bacterium
CCGGTGCGATGCGACCATTCCATGGGTTCGCACTCCACTGCGTCGCCGCTCGTACTGACTCCCCCCGTGCTGCCATCGAAGGTGTGCCAGCGTTCGTAGGACACGTCCGGGTCCAGGCAGGTCAGGTTCTCGCCGGGGACTCGAGCCCGGAGCCCGTCGTACGGACTTCCGTCGACGACCTCCAACTCCGCCCCGAAACGGTCGTTCACCTCGGACACATTGGCGATCCCGCTGGCGTCTTGATAGATGCCCTGGTCGCTCGACGTCGACAGGCCGCCGACTCCACCGTCGATAATGTAGGCGTAGCCAGCGTCCGCAGCCGACCCGACGTCCTCACCGGGGGCACCGATAGCGAGGTCATAGCACTCCACCTGGTTGGTTGAATTGATGTCGCCGTTGAAGTTTCCCGCCGCGACGCTCGCACCGAAGTAGTCGTCCGCCTCCGCCGTTGGATCCACGCCGGACGTGCTCTGGTACCAGATGCTGTCGACCGTCGAGAGGCCCCGAGGAAGAGCCGAAGATGACGTTGACCGCACCAGAATCGACGACGCTGCCGTCGTCTTCGTAGGGTGCGCCCCCGGCCAGGTCATCGTAGCCGTCGCAGTTGAAGTCCCCGACCGTCAACGACACACCCAACGAGTCCCACGGTTCCGCGACCCCTTGAATTCCGGGTGTGTCCTGGGTGAGCAGCTGATCTCCACTCGCCGTGAGCCCGGCTGCCGACCCATAGATGACTTGGATCCCCCCGGCTTTGGAATCGCCACCCACGATCTCTCCCGGGACTCCGATGGCGACATCGTCGAACCCGTCGGCGTTGAAGTCGCCCACCGCAAGCGACGCCCCAAAGTGGTCTTCACACGCGTTGGCCCCGAGAATCCCAACCGTGTCTTGGTCGAAGAACTCACGGCTCCCGCTGTCCATGTCCACCACGATCCTGCCCTCTCCACAGCCATGAAAGGGCTGCGAGAGCACGCGGTCGGTGAAGCCGTCACCGTCGAAGTCGCCGTCCAATCCGTCCGAGAGCGTGCTCGCCACGGCCCCGGATGGGTGGATTGAGCCCAAGAACAGGTCGACCGCCGACGCTTCGGCGTTGTCGATGAACCAGTCGTAGACCTGCGCCTCGTCGATGGGGAAGCCGAAGTCCCCCGCGTTGGCCTTGCTCAGGCCTTGAGTATATTGACCTTCGAGCAGGTCGACCGGCACCCACGGTTTGCCCGGGAAGACACCTGGTGCGTTGACGTCCAGGGGCGGCGTCAAGCCGTATCCGGCGCACTCGTTCGCCCCTCCCCCGAGGGTGTGGCCCGAGCACTCGTCCGCCCACGCGCCACCCCCGGAGAGGTGGACGCTCGTCGGGAGAGTGTCTTGGCAGCCGCCAACCCACTCCCACTCTCCGTCGGCGTTGAGGTCGTGGCACGGCGTCAAGTCCGCGGGGGTCTCGTGCTCGAGCCATCGCAGCCGGGGGGGGCAGCCCTTCGAACGCGCTCCCGCTCCCAGCCAGGCCGGTTCCGTGGAGCACTCCGATCAGCCTCCAACTGCCGTCGGGTAGCTGGATCGCCAGCGGCCCCCCGGAGTCACCAGAGAGTGTCCCCAGTCCTGGGATCGAGTCGCCGGCAGGAGTCTGCTCGTCGATGAAGTACAGCCCCGTAGGCGTCGACTCGACGTCGAGTTGGCCATACAGAGTCGCTGCAAAGGCACGCTTGTTGTCAGAAATGCTGCCGGCTCCGCCTTCGAGGCCGAGGCCGATGACGGTCGTGGAGATTCCAGGCCAGTCGTTGGATGCGGCGCACAACGCTGGTTTTCCACTCGCGCACCCATTCTTGCCTTTGAAACAGTTCTGTGGGCACGCGCCGATCGTCTCGTAGAGTTCCTCTGCCACCCAGTCGCGCGCGCAGCCGGACGGCGCCATGATCGGTACAACCGGGATATCCGCCAATCGGCCGTAGTCATCGTCCGTGTTCTTCAAGACGCAGTAGGCGAGATCGACCCCTTCGCCTCCGCCTCCGCCCGTGTAGTCCGGGTGGGGTTTACAGCGATGGATCACGACGCTGAACTCGGGGTTCCCCCCACTCGTGACATCTCCGAACAGGACACTGACTGGGTCGTTCGAGCCAGTGACATAGTGCGCCGCAGTGACGACGATCCCACTTCCAAGGTAGGCACCGGTGCAGTTGCCCCCAACTCGAACGACGCTGGGCCAAGCGCACGACGGGACCATGTCGGCCGTGTCGGGATCGATCGCAGCAGCGTATCTAGGGACTAGAAAAACGACCAGAGCGACGGCCGCGGTGAGGGCGGCTCGATGCCAACTCATGAGATATATCTACCATGGTTCTCTGAGCAAACGACGTGGCTAAGCACACGGAGATCAGCTGATAGCGGCCGGCTGAGAATCAGGCTGCTCAACAAGACGGCCGCCACATCAGGGTGGGTCAGACACGGGGGCGCCGAGTGCGGAGAGGACGTTGCTGGGGGAGGCCCACCACTTCAACTCAACGGCAGGTTTGGGGATGCGTGCTTGAACATGGTGCGCTCGACGGCTTCATAGACCTCTCGGTTCCACGAGGCTCGGCGACAGGCGACTTGAGACCAAGCCCTCGGAGTTTTTAGTTCGAGGTGGTCAAAATAGGTTTCACCCCATCCCAGTCGAGGGTGCCGGCGATATGCCTACTCCCCTTGGTCCCAGATCCGGGTGTGTGGTGGGCAGAATCCCAACGACGAGATACGCGAGCCACCTGCGTCGCACGGCTACCCGTCGGGGAAAA
>CAYVJQ010000258.1:0-2721 GCA_964451725.1 uncultured Nannocystaceae bacterium
GTGTACGCGGGCTTTTGTGTGGGGGAGGTCGTCCAGCGCATGCGCTGGATCGAGCGGGGGGAGTTTTGGATGGGCTCGCCGGAGGACGAGGAGGGCCGAAGGGGCAACGAGGGCCCACGCTTTCGGGCCCGGATGAGCGCGGGGTTTTGGCTGGCGGACTCGCCGTGCACGCAGGCCCTATGGGTCGCGGTGATGGGCGAGAGCCCGAGCGGCATCCAGGGGGAGTCGTGGACGCAGCGGCCAGTCACGCGGGTGTCATGGGAGGGCACGCAGAGGTTCATTGTTGCGCTCGGGGCTGCGGTGCCGGGGCTGGAGGTGGGGCTGCCCACGGAGGCGCAGTGGGAGTACGCGTGCCGGGCGGGGAGCAAGGAGGCGCGCTATGGACCGCTGGACGAGGTCGCCTGGTGGGCGAGGAACAGGGAAGGAAAGACTCACGCGGTGAAGCAGCTGCGGGCGAACAGGTGGGGGCTCTACGACATGTTGGGGAATGTCGACGAGTGGTGTGCGGACGTTTGGGAGAGGCACTACCAGGAGGTGGCGGGAGAGGAGCCTCTGTGTGACCGTGTTGTTGTCGGCCCCGGCCGCGGGCGCGCCGTTCGGGGCGGCAGGTGGTTCGGCGTCGCCCGCAGCGTGCGTGCGGCCTACCGCTACGGTTACTCCCCCGGCAACCGCTCCGGCTCCCTGGGCTTTCGGCTGGAGCGAGCATCGGGACAAGCAAGGTCGGGAGTCGGGGCGGGGGACCCGCCCCGCGCCGGCCGGCGGCCCCCAAAAACCTGAGCGATCACCCCCCGCGAAAATCTCGCGCTTAATCCGGCTCGAACCCCGACAGGCCCGAATCGAGAGCGCCGTGAACCCCGATGAAGAGCACGGCAGACTCACGACGGGAGACCCAAAGGTCTCGAGGAATGAACCCGGGTCTCGGCCCGTGTCTCTCCGGTGCGCCGCCCCTTCGCCGCAGCTCTGGCCCTCGCCGTCCTCGGCTTCGGCCTCACACTGATCTTCGTCTGGGCGGACCTACCGGGCGCAGACCCGAGGGAGCTCGACCCGGAGCCGATCCCAACGGCCTACACCTGGATCCACGAACAGACAGCTCCGCCGCCACCGCCGAGCGTGTCGCTGACCACCCGCTTCCCGGCGCCCTCGGGCTACGTGCGCGCGCCCCTGGCTGAGGGCAGCTTCGGCGCCTGGCTGCGGGGCCTGCCGGTGCGCCTCGACCGACACAGTGTGGAGGACTACCGGGGCCGGGCCGTGACCTTCAGCGGGCGCTGGTCGGCGGCCGTGATCGCGCTGGATGTGGGCGAGAAGAATCTCCAGCAGTGCGCGGACACGGCCCTGCGCCTGCACGCCGAGTGGCTGTGGTCGCGGGGGGATACCCAGGCCCTGCGCTATCACTTCACGAGCGGCGACGAGTCGCGCTTTTCCGAGTGGGTGGCGGGGCGCAAGCTGGCAGTCGAGGGTGCGACGGTGCGCGAGGTCCAGGTCGCGCCGGTGCCGGCGGACAGGGTGGCGCTCCGGGCCTGGCTGGAGCAGCTGTTCATGTATGCGGGCACGCGCTCGCTGGCCCTGGACAGCGAGGCGGTGGGGCTGGACGCGGCCCTGTTGCCGGGCGACCTGCTGCTGCACCCGGGGAGCCCGGGGCACGTGGTGATCGTGCTGGATGTGGTCGAGCGTGAGGGGAGCGGGGATCAGCTCGCGTTGATCGGTCAGGGGTCGATGCCGGCCCAGGAGCTGCACGTGCTGCGCGGGGACGCGAGGCAGACGGTGGACGGGGTGTGGTTTCGATTTCCGCAGGGCCGGGAGCAGGGCGTGCGAGTGCCGGGCTGGGGCACGCTCCAGCGCTCGAGCGCGCGCCGGTTTTGAGGGGGGCGGGAGCCGAGTTCTGAGCGGATTCTGGGATGGCGCTCCAGCGGGCCGACAGCACATGCATTGTTTGCTGCGTCGTCATTGGTGGCGGTCGTGAGCGAGGCCCGAGTCGGTGTTAGAATCGATGCACCGGAGTCCCAATGAAGACCGAATTGTTCTGGGTGCTTCCCATTGTGGCCATCGTCGTTGTGTCGGTCCTGCTGGCCGTGGCCCAGTTCATCGTCTCTTCGAGGTTCGCGGCCCGAATCGAGGACGTCCAGCGTCGGCTCGCGGCGGGGCAGGCATCGACCCCGGCCCCGGACCCGGAGCGGCTTCCGGAGCTCGTGCGCAGGTTTGCAGAGCGAGCTGGGGCCGTGGTGGGGGCGCCGCCCGTGGTTCGTCTGGATCAATCGCTGACGATGCGCCTGGGGGTGGACAAGCCCTGGCAAGCCCTGACGGCGGTGCACTGGGCCGGCACGCGGGCCAGTGGGTTCGTCTGGCATGCGAGGGGTAAAATGATGGGCTTGGGGATCGGGGTGGTCGATGCCTATGTCGACGGCGCGGGGCTGCTCAATGCTCGCCTGCTCAATTCGATCTCGGTGGCGATGTCCGAGGGGGTCGAGACGGATCGGGGGGAGCTGCTCCGCTATCTGGCGGAGATTCCCCTGACGCCGGATGCGATCCTGAACAACCCGGCGCTGGTGTGGACGCAGGTCGACGACAGGCGGGTCTCGGTTGCGACCCCGGTCTCGGCGACGGGCGGCTCGGTGACGGTCGTGTTCACCTTCGACGAGGCCGGCGACATCGTCGAGGCGCTCGCGGATCGACCGATGATCGTGGACGGGACCTGCACCGATGTCCCCTGGCAGGGGTTGTTTT
>CAYVJQ010000259.1:0-2679 GCA_964451725.1 uncultured Nannocystaceae bacterium
TTTCCTGCCATCATGAGCCTGTGACCGCCCCCGCTCGGCCCTGGCTCCCCCTCTTCGTGTGTGTCGCTTCAGCGCTGGCCGTCGCCGGCTGCGGCGACGATGGAGGGAGTGGAGACGACGAGGTCTCGGGTGACGGCAGCGGCTCGGATGTGGCCTGGTGTGACGCCGTGTCCGACTGGGACGACGAGGCGACGGCCTTTGAGAACGACGTGGTGGTCCTGGTCAACCAAAACCGGGCCGCCGGGGCAAACTGTGGCGGCGAGGACTTCGCGCCCACGGGCACCGTGAGCATGGAGCCGGCCCTGCGTTGCGCCGCCCGTCGACACTCGCTGGACATGGTCACGCGCGACTACTTCGACCACAACACGCCCGAGGGGGTCACCCCTTGGGACCGGATCGAGATGGCCGAATACGACGCCTCCGGGATCGGGGAGAACATCGCCGCCGGACAGAGCTCGCCCGAGCAGGTGGTCGAGAGCTGGATGGGCAGCACCGGGCACTGCAAGAACATCATGAACCCTGACGCCGACGAGATCGGCGTGGGCTACCTGGCCACAGACCAGGCCCAGTTCAGCGGCTACTGGACGCAGGTCTTCGGCTCCCGCTGAGGGACCAAAAACCATCCGGTCCAATACGAGCCCTCGCTTCAATACAAGCTCGTCGGCCGATCTGTCCGACCGACCTGTCGAGGCGCGCCGAACCCTCGCCGAGGCGGCGCTGCTGGAGCGCACGGGGCCCGATCGAAGCGCTACACTGCGCGCGCATGCCCTCGCCCAACCCCCTGGTTCGAGACCGCGACGTCGCCTTCCTGCTCTACGAGGTCCACCGGGCCGAGCGCCTGTGCACCCTGCCCGCGTTCGCGCACCACGACCGGGAGACCTTCGACCTCTACCTGGCCAGCGCGGCCAAGCTCGCCCGTGAGCGCTTCTTCCCGACCTTCAAGGCCATGGACGAACACGGCGCGAAGCTGGTCGACGGCCGGGTCGAGAACGCCCCCGGCACGGCCGAGCTCTACGACGCGGCGGTCGAGCTGGGCCTGCTGACGGCCACCCGATCGGAGTCCGTGGGCGGCGCCCAGCTGCCCGAGGCGATCTCGGTGGTGGCCTTCCTCTACCTCATGGCCGGCAACGCCGGCATGGTCGGCTATCCCCTCTTGACCTCGGGCGCGGCCCACCTGATCGAGAGCTTCGGCGACGACGCCCTCAAGGCCACGTTCATGCGCCGCATGTACGAGGGCGAGTGGACGGGCACCATGTCCCTGACCGAGCCGGGCGCGGGCAGCAGCCTCAGCGACATCACCTCCTCAGCGACCGCCATCGAGGATCCAGAGGGCTCGCCCTTCGCGGGTGCCTACAAGATCCGCGGGAGCAAGATCTTCATCTCGGGCGGCGACCTCGACTTCCGCGACAACGTGGTCCACCTGACCCTGGCCCGACGTGTGGGCGACCCCGCAGGCAGCAAGGGCATCTCCCTGTTCGTGGTCCCCCGCCTGCGCCCGAAGACCGGGCCCAGCGCCAGCGAGGACGCCGAGCCCGAGCTCGAGTTCAACGATGTGCACACCAGCCAGCTGATCCACAAGATCGGCTGGAAGGGCCTGCCCAGCCTGGGCCTGAGCTACGGCGAGAACGACGACTGCGTGGGCTGGATCCTCGGCGAGCCCGGCCACGGCCTGCGCTACATGTTCCAGATGATGAACGAAGCCAGGATCTCGGTCGGCGCCAACGGGACGGCGACGGCCTCGGCCGCGTACCACGAGTCCCTGGCCTACGCCCGCGTGCGCACCCAGGGTCGAGCCCTCGATCGGGCCAAGGCCAAAGCCCGCGGCGCCTCTGGACCGGTGCCGATCATCGAGCACCCCGACGTTCGCCGCATGCTGTTGCGCCAAAAGGCGATCGTCGAGGGCAGCATGAGCCTCGTGATAGCGACCGCCGGTTACGCGGACCTGGCGGGACACGCCGAGGGCCCGGACGAGCGCCAGCGCGCCCAGTCGATCCTCGATATCCTGACCCCGATCACCAAGAGCTTCCCGGCCGAGCGCGGCTTCGAGTCGACCAGCCTGGCGCTCCAGATCCACGGCGGCTACGGCTACTCGAGCGAATACCTGCCCGAGCTGTGGATGCGGGAGCAGCGGCTCAACAGCATCCACGAGGGCACGACCACCATCCACGGTCTGGACCTGCTCGGGCGCAAGGTTGTCGCTGGCGGCGGCAGGGCCCTCTCCCTGTTGGCGGAGGAGCTGCGGGCCGACGTCGAGGACGCACGCCGCTGCGGCGTCGACGACGAGCTGTGTGAGGCCGTCAAGCTCGAGATCGTCCGCGTCACCGAGCTCACCATGGTGCTGGGCACCCGAGGCATGAGCGGCGACGTCACGGGCATGATGGCCCACAGCGCCGACTACCTGACCCTGTTCTCCAACCTGATCGTCGCCTGGCAGTGGCTGCGCATGGCTGGGGCGGCCTGCCGCGGTCTGGGCGGCGACATCGACGGAGAGAGCACCGAGTACTACCGCGGCAAGCTCGAGGCTGCGCGCTACTGGATCCGCACGGAGCTCGCCGACAACGTCCGCTTGGCGGCCCTGTGTGAGAGCGGCGAAGACTCCTACCTCAAGGTTCCCGACGGCGGCTGGTGACGCTCGAGCCAGGCTTGGCTATCCCGAGCTTCCCGACGGCCGCGGGTGAC
>CAYVJQ010000260.1:0-2591 GCA_964451725.1 uncultured Nannocystaceae bacterium
GGCGAGCTGGCCGTCCGAATTACACTTTTTGTCTTGGACTCCGGCAGGCTGACCCCGGGGGGCGAGATTCCATTGTGGACACAGCCGACGACCAAAGGTCGATCAGGATTGCCCTCGATGAACTCGACCACGACCTCCATCCCGACGCGGGGCGTGAACAGGCATCCGTATCCGGCCCCTGCCCAGGCATGCGAGACCCGGACCCACATCGACGTGTCATCCGTGAGCGAGTGATGCCGGTCCCAGTTGAAACGGACCTTGATACGACCATGCTCGTCTGTGTGGACCTCCTCACCCTTGGGGCCGGTGACGATCGCCGTCTGGGGGCCCTGGAGGACCGGGTGGGCGGTGTTCAGCGAGGGCGCATAGGGGCGGTCGAAGGGCACACACTCGAAGTCGTTCACGTAGGTGGCCTGTGTCCGGGTCGAGGTCGAGTCGAGGTCGACCTCGGGCCGCTCCCCGCGGTGGTCGACCTTCGTGACCATGAGCTCGATCTCAAGCTCTGGCCGATCGGTGTCTGCGATCGTGAACCGTGCACCTGGAGCGAGGCCCGTGATGTTGCTGCGGCCCTGAAACCGACGTTCGTGGATCTGCGCTCGCGTGAGCTCGAGCCGGGTCTGATCGGCAGTCTCGACCCGTGAGACATAGCCGTGTCGATAGTGCTCTCGGGTTCTCGAGGGGGGCTCGTCGGCGGAGGTCTGGAGCTCCGTCTGGGGGTTCAGGGGCGTCTTCCACCCAAAGGCTCGCCGACTCACGCGGGTGGGGCGGATCTTATGGTGAAAGGTCAGCCGTTGGAGGGTCTCTGACGCCGTCAGCTCCTGATGCTCCGGCACGATCGCTATCTCGGGGACGTCGTCCAGGGTGACCACGGCGGGGCGATGGTCGGCGCTGTCCTCCAACACCATTACCTCGTGGCCCGTCTCGCCGTGTTCGAAGTGGTAGGAGATCCCCGATTGTTCGAGGATCCTCGATACAAAATCGAGGTCGCTCTCATCGTATTGCACGACATATTCGAGCTCGGGGTAGGTATGGGTGAGCCTGTCTGTGAGCAGCTGTCGGTCGTAGGTCGAAAAGTGTGGGGCGAGTACTTTTCTGACGAGTTCAGGGATGGAGATGGCTTGCCACAGGCGGGTGTCGATCCTGTGCTCCAAGAGTTGGAGGGCGGGGACGATGCGTAGCCGGAGTGGGGCGTGGTCCCGGCCGTGGTCTCGGAGCTCGACTTGGTTGATGACGCCGTGAAGGGCTCGAACCATGCCCCTTCGTTCGATCGTCAGTGAACAGTTCGTATCCAAGAGCGTCTCGGCGTCGAGGAGCGCCCCCGGGTCACAGTGGGCGCTCACATCGAGTTCGAAAGGGCCCGAGAGCTGCTCTCGAAGGCCCATGCGCCGGACCACGAGGTCGAGCTCGGAAACTTGTTCGCAGGTCAGCGCGAACTCGACTGCGGGAAGCAGTTCCTCTTGGGTGAGCAGCTTGGAGTGGAGATCCATCGATTCTTGGACAGAGCAAGATACAGGCCACTCCTGCGGTCGTGGATTTTCAGGGGTTTAGCCTCGCTGGGTGGGTCATGGTGTTCCAGTTGGGCGATCTGGGCTGGGTCAGCGTGTTCCACCCCTGTAGGAGGCTCCAAACGAACCACAGTTGGGGATCTGATGAGATTATGTCCTTTGGGTCATACAATTTCAGAATTTGGGGTGGTACGCCGTGACCCACGGCCACCTTTTCACTTCGCCAAATTCCCGGCGCTACAGCGCTCGTATCTCGAGGCCACACTCGGCCCTCACTGACCGCCGACGCCTGTTTAGAAGGAGCAAGCGGACCTATGGCGAGGGGTTGATCTGACCTGAAATCAACATTGGCACATACCTTGCTTCACAGGGCCGCGCATGAGTGAGAGTTACCCATCCTCTCCGTTGGCGGGAGTCTCCTTGGTCGGCGACCCCGTGTCGTTCGAAGGCGTGATCACCTTGGCCGCACGGTCGGCGATCATCCGTGAGCTGCTCGGCCACCCGGAGACCACGCTCAGCGAAGTCTTGGTGCTGTTAGACGGAAAATTCGGGAAAGTCATCGGCGAGATCAGGATCGGCGAGTTGTTGGAAGGGCGAGCAGGAAGTGCGCCCAACTCGGAATACGACAGGAAGATCGTCGAGGTCGTAAGGGAAGCCCCGAGCAAACCGGTATCACCTGCCTACGTCCGAGAACGTGTTTGCGGACCCCGGTGGAAGCGGCAATCTGCGATTGTTCGACTTGTCGAGTCAGGGCAGATCATCCGCACGGGCGTCACCAGCGGGACCCGCTACTGGCCCGGGAAACAAAGTGAATGAAGTGGTCTTTCCTCCGGCAGCTGGGGCGAATCCGCGGGCGGTCGGTAGACACGATCGAGATACGGAACGTCTCGCTGACGAGAGTGGGTCAGCGAGGGAGCCCGATCGTCGAGGTCGCCCAGGTCGAGGGACAGATGATCCGGCCGCCATCGGTGGGGTCCTCGATGGTGGTATTCATGGATGGGGACCGGGAGTTTCGGACGTCGCCCGTGATGTCGATTCGGGTCACCCAGGACACGGTGTTCGTCGAGACCGAGCGAAGCGAGTACA
>CAYVJQ010000261.1:0-2578 GCA_964451725.1 uncultured Nannocystaceae bacterium
GCCTGGGCCAGCTCTCGTCGAATCTTGACGGCCTCCCGCGTGGCCTCGAGCGCGGCCTCCCGCTGTCCCAGCTCGCTCCGGCGGTTACCGAGGTCGTTGAGCGAGGCAGCGAGGCAGGCGCTCGAGGCTTCGTCGTGGACTTGGGAGCGCCGGACATCGACGATGACCGTCCACGTAGCGACCGCAACTTCACGCAAGGCCAACGTCTGATCGGGAATGACGGCGCTCATCTGCTCGGCGGACTCAAGGTTCTTCGCAGTCAAGACCGCGTCTGCCAGGACGACCCCGGGCAGGGTCGATGTCCCCGCCCAGATCTGCTCGACCAGCTCGACTCCACGAGCGCGCAAGAGGGCGGCGAGCCACCCCCTGGCCTCGGGTAGGTCACGCTCGCCCCCAAGGCGTGTGAGCACCGTAAGTGTCCGCGCCACGGCACCCTCGAAGGCAACCTCGAAAGGCAACTCGAGCCACGCAGCCAGCGCTTCGGGCCCGCGTTGTTTCTCGTCTCGCTTCAGCGTCTCGTAGACCAGCTGCTCTCCCAGCAGGTCGGGCTCGAGGGCCTTGACCCGTTCTCCGTCGCTGTAGAGCTCGGCAAAGCAGACGCTCAACGCCTCGACTTCCCGATCTTGTAGCCCCGGCGCGATGCGCCGGGTCAGGTCCGGGAGCTCGCTGGGTGTAGGCACGCCGTCGACGAGCACGAGGGCCGCGCCAAGACGGTCGGCGGCTTCCTTCGGCACCGCCGCCTGAGAGTCCAGTCGCTGTTTAATGCGTGCGTGCCAGAACTTTCGCTCATGCACAAGCACCCGTGCGAGCACCGGATCTCGACCCTCGGGTATGTGCTGGTCGTTGAGCGCACTCAGCAGCGCCTGCATGTGGGCGATCAACACACTCTCGTGTCGTCGCACCTGTATGGGCAACGGGGCGGCCGCGCCCGTCGAAAAGCTTCGGTAGGCGGCCTCATAGGCGGCCGAGTGCTGCGCCTCATCGAGGGCCGCGAGCTCGATGCCCTCGCTCGCGTCCAGGAGCTCAGCGACGTCGTCGTCTTCGCACAGCTTGTTGATCCACAGCCCGCGCCGACGGGCGAGCAACACTAGTTTGGTCTGGGGTCGACCACGCATCTTAATCAGAGCATGGATGAGCGCGACGACGCGATCGGTATGAGTCTCAACGTAGTCGATGACCAGAAGGCGCGGCGTCTCGCCTCTGGCCGCAGGTCGCCAGTCATCGACCTGCGGGCTGATGAACCCCGCGAGCCAGTCCTGCGCTCGCATGCGCTTGCACCACTCGAGCATGAGCCGGGTCTTCCCGCTGCCGCCTGAACCGGTGACGACGATGACCCCCGATCCGGGCTGGCGCGAAAACTGGTCGAGCCTGGCGATTTCGGTAGCGCGGAGTTCACCGGCGAATGGGACGGTCTCGTACCGCGCACGTAAAAGCCGGCTCGGCTGCAGCAGCGAGTGCCGGGGCAGGGCCGTCCAGGGGCCGATGCACTTGATGGCGTCGCGGTCGGCCGTCGGCCACAGTGCGTCGAGTTGGAGCCGATCGGCGAACCCGGGACCGACAGCGTCGACGAAGTCGGTCTGCTCGAAAAGGCGGGCGATGGGCCAGGCGTAGAGGCGATCGTCGTCGGCCTGGGTAACGACACCGACGAAGAGCTGCTCGGCGAACAGGGCCGCGCCAGACATACCCTTCCAATCCTCGGGCGGGCGCGCAGCCACGTCGTGCACGAGGTTGAGGCGACCGGAGATGCGTCCAGACTCTGGACGAAGGGGACCCCGGAAGTCCTCGGTGTCTAGCTTCCCGGCAGGTCGCTGAAAGCGTTGAAAGCGTGGATAGCCCACAGCCCTACACTCGACGTCCGAGTTTCTACACGAGGCCCAGTCAGGCTCGTCGCCAAGGTCGACATCCGAGTTCAAGGCTTTGTCGAGACGCAACACCGCGACGTCGGGGGTGCCTTCGTCCCGCCACAGCACCGTCGCTGCGAGCCACTCCCTACGAAGATGGAGACGGACTTGGCAACGCTTCACCCCCTCGACAACGTGTGCCGCAGTGAACACGAGGTCGCTATTTTGCGAGCGAATGAAGTAGCCGCTGCCCGCTCTACTCTTCTCGCCGACCCAGACGAACGCGACACGCTGAAGTCCCATCACGACCACTCTACCACGGCCGAAGACCGACGAGTCGTAGTGCTACGCTTCCATGATGAACGTTGATGGTATGGACCAGAACATCCCTCTGTCCGAAATGATCGAGTCCCTACGCCAGGAGCTCGCTGTCGCCGCTGAGTGGGGAAAGGGCAAGGAAATCCGTTTCGAGGTTGGCAAGGTCGAGCTCGAACTCGAGCTGGCCGTGACGCACAACACCACGGGCGGCGGCGGCGTGAAACTCTGGGTCGTGACGGCACAGGGCGAACACAGCGTGGGCCAGGTCGTCCGGCATAAGTTCAAGCTGACCCTCGATCCCCAGCGCGCCTCGGGCGGGCGGGTGAAGGTCGCCGACGAGTTCGAGGGGCCGCCCGATTTTGGCTGACTGAGCCAGGCGGACCCTCGGCCGCCACTGAGAGCACAACTATGATCGAGAA
>CAYVJQ010000262.1:0-2559 GCA_964451725.1 uncultured Nannocystaceae bacterium
GCACCCGTCTCGACGACGCCGAGCAGGCCATCGCGCTCTACGAGCGGCTCTCGGATGCGGGCCTCGCCCGCGAGAGCGTGCAAGAGGTGCTCGAGCCTCTGTATGAGGGCACCGGTCGCTACCGCGAGCTGGCCGCCCACTTCACCCGCAAGCTCGCCCATCTGCGCGGGCACGCGGCCGTCGACACTCACCTGCGCCTGGGCCGGCTCTACGGCGGCCACCTCGACGATCCCGAGGAAGGTATCCGCCACCTCGGGGCCGCCCTCAAGGCCGACCCGGACCACGCGGTGGGCACGGACGAGCTCTCGCGTTACCTTCAGGATCCGGCCATGCGCAGCCGCGCGGCCGAGATGCTCGAGCCCGTGTTCATGGCGGTTCAGGATTGGGAGCGCCTGCTCCAGATTCAGGAGGTGCGCCTGGACGAGGCCGAGGAGCACGCCGACCGTGTTCAGATCATGCTCCGTATGGCCCGCATGCAGGAGGAGCAGCTCGAGGACCTCGACAAGGCCTTCGACGCCTACTCCCGCGTGTTCAAGGAAGACCCGACGAACACCAGGGTCCGGGATCAGCTCAGCCGCCTCGGCAATGTCTTGGCGACCACCGATCGCTACGCTCAGATCCTCACCGATCACGTCGAGGCCAACCCCGACGACAACACCGATCCGATGCTCGAGATCATCCACGAGAGCGCGCGCTTGTGGGCGGGGACCCTGCGGCAGCCGACCCGCTCCGTGCCCCTCTACACCCGCTTGCTCGAGGCCCGTCCCGACGATCACTCCGTGTTCAGTGAACTCGAGTCGGCCCTGAGCATGGGTGAGATGTGGCGCGAGCTCGCCGACGCCTACTGGCGCGAAGCCGAGGACTGCCTCGACGAGGGCCGTCAGGTCGACCTCTTGATGCGCCTGTCTCGGGTCGCCCTCGATGTGCTCGACGAGCCGGAACTCGGCGCCAAGGCCTTCCAGCGAATTTTGGAAGTCCAGCCCGACAACGACAGGGCCCGCGCCCAACTCGAGCAGGTCTGTCAACAGACCGAGCGCTGGGCGGACCTGCTGGAGCTGCTCCGCGACCGGCTGGCCCGGAGCGTGGACACGGACGATCGGGTGCCCGTGTACCTCCAGATCGCCGACCTTCAAGACGAGGCCCTCGACGATGCCGAGGGGGCTCTGGATACGCTCGAGGCCATGCTCGGGGAGATCCCCGACGAACCCAACGCCATCGCCACCCTCGAGCGCATCGCCGACAACCGGGTCCCGCAGCGCCCGCGTGTGTTCAACATTCTCAGCCCGATCTACGAGTCCACGGGCAACACCCCGCGCCTGGTCTCGGTGTGTGAGTGGCGGCTGACGGTGACCGAGGACCCGGCTGGCCGCCACGAGCTCCACCGCGAGCTCGCCCGTCACCTCGAGAGCATCCCCGACGGGGCCCAGTACGCGTTCCGGGCCCTGGCCCGCGGGCTCCTGGAGCCCGGGCCAGAGGAGGCGCTGACGGCCCTCGACGACGAGATTACCCGCATCGCCGGCTCCCTTCAGATGCCGGGAGCGCTCGCTGATGCCCAGGTCGCGGCCTCCCAGAGTGAGGCGCTGGTCGGCGATGTCGATCGTCAGCTCGTGCTTCTGATTCGGGCTGCGGCGACCCGTACCGAGGACTCGCCCGAGGCCGCGGTCGAGATCCTTCGCCGGGCGCTCGAGCTCCGGGATGACCACGAAGAGGCGCTCGCGTTGATGGACGGGGCCCTCGTGCGCCTCGGCTATCACGAGGAGCTGCGCGAGGTGCTCTCGCGCCGGGTCGAGGTCGAGGTCGAGGATGGCCTGCGCGTGGACCTGCTGCGCCGACTGGCGACCCTGCACGAGGACATCCTCGCCAACCCGGAGGCCTCCGAGGTCGCCTGGCGTCGGCTCCTGGACATCGAAGCCAGCGATCCCGAGGCCCTCCAGCGCCTGAGCCGAAGCTACGCCGCCAGCGGCTCCATGCCCGAGCTCATCGAGGTGCTCCAGCGCCGCATCGACGCGACCAACGACGACGAGGAACGCCGGACGCTGCGCATGCAGCTCGCCGGCATCCATCGCGAGTCGGCCAAGGATCGGGAGGCCGAGATCGACGTCCTGCGCTCGCTGCTGGCGGAGGCGCCCTCGGATGACGACGCCATGGCGGCTCTGGCCCGGGCCCTGCTCGCCGAGGACCGCCACGCCGAGGCCGCCGACGTCATTCAAGATCGCGCGACCATCGCGCCCACGGCGGAGCGCAAGGCCTCGCTCATGCTCGACGCGGCCCGCATCTACGCGGGCAAGCTCGACGATCTGATCGGTGCTGTGGAGCGCTACGAGCAGGTCCTGCAGCTGCTCCCCGGTCAAGAGGGAGCGGCGGCCGACCTGGTCGAGCTCAGCGCCCGCGAAGACGTGTCCGAGCAGGCCGCGACCCTGGTCCGGCCTCACCTCGTGGACCACGGCCGCTGGGCCGACCTGGCGACCGTGCTCGCCGCTCGGTCCTCGCTCTCGGAGGACCCCGAGGAGGTCTCCGCGGCGCTCCAGGAGCTTGCGAACGTCCGCCAAGAGAAGCTCG
>CAYVJQ010000263.1:0-2489 GCA_964451725.1 uncultured Nannocystaceae bacterium
CCCGCACCCCACTCCCCCCTTGCTCAGACCAGTGAGGGTCCCCCGACCCTCGCTCTGGCGGTCCAGATCCCACTCGAGGTCGACCCCAGCGCGCCCGTGCGCTGGGACGCCCACGAAGTCCGAGCCCTGACCCGGCTCGGCTGCCCGGTGCGCACCGTGGTCGTCAGCCCGACCCCGAGCGTATGCCGGTGGGTCGCCCGTCTACGCCCCTCCCATGCACTCCCCCGGCCGCTGATCATCGATCAGGGCCGCGTCCCTCGGATCCGCAACCTCTCGACGGTCGCCCGCCGCCCCTGCCTGGCCCTGCTCTCGGTCGTCATGCACGCCCACGACGACCGCGAGGTCGCCGCGACAACCCTGCTCGGCCTGCGTCGACTCGAGCCGACGCCCGAGCTCGACGCCGGTGTGATCGCGGCTTGGTCGGCGTTCATCCTCACCTACAGTTTGGCGAGAGACCGGGCCTACCTCGAGCGGGTGCTCGAGCCCGTCGACCCAGGCCCCGGGTGAGGTCATCGGCCGCTATGGTCCGAGCCGTGGCCCGCTCGAAGATCCCGGCACCGCGCAAGCGACCGCGCCGTCGAAACGCCAAGCAGACGGTCGAAGCGATCCTCGAAGCCACGGCCCAACTGCTGGCGTCGGGCATCGAGGCCGCCAACACCAACGCGATCGCCAAACGGGCGGGGGTCAGCGTCGGCTCGGTCTATCAGTACTTCCCCAATCGCGAGGCGATCATCCGGGAACTGGCTGGGCACCAGTGGGAGCGCGCTCTCGAGCGGATGGCAGCGGTCGTCCGTACCGCCGAGAGCACATCCCTGACCGAGCTGACCCGGCACAGTGTCGCGGTGCTCGCCTCGAGCGAGCAAGGTGCCGCGAAGCTGAGGCGGACCCTGCTCTTGCACGTTCCTCGTGCGTGGCTCCGGGAGGTCGCCGAGCCGGTCCATCGCAGCGTGACGGACCACGTCCAGACGCTGATGAAACGGGGCGGCAATGCGGGCTCCAGCGATGCCGAGCGAGCACATCTTCGGGCCTTCGTCCTCACCCACGCGATCCAAGGGGTGGTCGACGCCACGCTCATCGAGCACCCCGAGTGGCTCGATGGTGAGGATGCCGGCGCGGGTCTGCGCGAGGAGCTGACGAAGCTGGCGCTCGCCTACCTGGGGTCGGGAGAGGGCGCTGCGGACGTCCCCGAGGACGCCTGACCGAACTGACCGGTCTGACCGAACTGACCGGTCTGACCGAACTGACCGGTCTGACCGTCTGACCGGTCTGTGAGTCCGGGGCTGCCCGTCGCCCTATCTACGCATAATTATTGGGCTTTCCGAGCGATCCACTGCGAGTTTCCCGGGCCCGAACAACGCGCCAATTTGGTGGTCATGAAACGCTTCGTGGTCGCCCCCCTCGCCCTGGTCCCGCTGCTTTGTTCATGCTCTGAACCCGCCTGGGCCGAACACTTCGAGGTCACCTGCGAGGTCTACGGATCGACCCTGCTCACGAGCGCCTCGGATCTTCCCGACGGCGCCGAGGTTTCGGTCGAAGCCCTGCCCGAGCTCGACGCCACGGTCAACGCCAGCGGCCTGTACATTCCGACCGCCTCCCTGCTCCCGCTTTCGGTCGGCCAGCAACAGCTGCGCTTCGAGGCCATATTCGAGGGTCACAGCGCGACCGCGACCTGCGGCGTGCACCGACCCCCCTTCGAGGTCGATCTCGCACCCCGATCGGCGCAACCCGAAGCCTTTCATCGGGCCGTGGTCTCGTTCTTGGTGACCGAAGCCGACGCCGAGCCCAGCGAGCATGTCATGACTGTAGGCCTGGACGAGGCTCGACGCTACGCGCTCGTATTCGAGGCCCAGCTCCTGGCTTCGGTCACCCACGGGGGCGACGCCCGTCGCTTCGACGACGAAGGCGTGTTCACGATCCCCGTGGCGGCCGAAGTCGGCGCGACCACGCGCTTCACGGTCGGCAACCTCGACGGGCGCTCCGCACAGTTCGAGGTCTCGGTGACCGACCTGCAGCCATGGACCGACGACGGCCTCCGGGAGCTCGGAGGCCCGGACAATGTCCATTCATGGGCATCGAGGGTGGTCGATCTGCGACCCGACGACGTCCCGCTGCGCACCATTTTGGTGGACGAGGACGGCGGGGCCCTGCGCTACACGGGCGACCTTCGAGTGCTGAGTGACGTCGAGCGCATCGCGCGAGTCACGGTGAAGACCTACATCGTCGACACCTGCTACTACGGCCGCAAAAGCGACGCCGAGATCGAGATCCAGAGCCAGGAGGCCGTGGTCGAGCTCTTCGACGCCCGCAGCGGCGACCTGATCCTGAGCTCGAATACACTCCGCGCTCCGGCCCCCGCCTGCCCCGACGGGGCGAACTTCGTCATGTTGAGTGCAAGCGACGACGACCCGGCCTTCGCCGCCAACCAGGTCTTGACCGCCGACGTCATGCCCGAAGCCATCACCTGGTTCGAGTCCCACTCCCAAGATTGA
>CAYVJQ010000264.1:0-2457 GCA_964451725.1 uncultured Nannocystaceae bacterium
GCATCTGGTCCTCGCCAGGTCCATTTTTCGAGGGGTTTCACCTCGGGCTGCTAGCAAAGGGCGTGCCGAGTCTCCTGCCCCGCAAGATGGAGTGCCGCGACTTCGCCGGGCCCTCAGAGAGAGGCGCTTCGGCATGATGGTCGATCGGACGGGTAGGTGTGCGGTTGGACGGGCCCACGATCTCAGTTGCTCGATGGCGGTGTGGTTCTCGGCCCGAAGAGGGCCACCCCGTGACCAACTTCTGTCCATTGCTGCCTATACTTGTGCTCAAAAGTTGAGCACAAGGCGGCCAGAGTTCATCTGCGTGTGAGCGCAGGGCTCTGACGGCGGCGTCGATGGCATGGTCGAGAATGGGAGGGGTTTCACGCTGCTCTACTCATAAGGACCCAGGGCACCACCGCGTTTGCATCAAGACGTCCCCTGACCAGCAAGACGGAGCACCTGTGACTTCGCCGTGTTCTCGAAGAGCGGTGCTTCGGCGTGATGGCCGATCGGACAGGCAGGTGTGCAGTTGGACGGGCCCATGATCTCAGTTGCTCGATCGTGGTGCGGTTGTCGGACCAATAGGGGCCACCCCCGTGGCAAACTTCTGTCCATTGCGGCCTATCGTGTGCTCAAAAGTTGAGCACACGACGAGCCCGAGTTCATCTCTTCCGACGGAACAACAGCTGTTTTGGCCTTGGCCCGGATGTTGCTTTGGTGGGGGACGTGCCGACTCGCCCCGATGACCCCTCGAGCCCAGCCCTTGGTGCGGCCAACTCGGTCGCTTGCGAACTCGAAGGCTTCAGAGATCCCATGCGTTGACGGCGCTCTCGTGTTGTTGAACAGTTGAACCCGGCCCCAATTCTCATGTACCGCCTCGTTTGTCTCCTCAGCGCCCTCGCACCGTTCGTCCTCTGGGAGTCCTCGGCTTGGGCCGCGCCGTCTGGTCACGATCGAATCACCATCGAGATCGATGTCACCCAACTCGGGGACAGCCGTCCAGACCTCGACACCGACGTGCTTGAACGGCTCGAGGCCCAGATCGACGCCCGGGGAGAGCTCCCTAGAGGCGCGGTCCGGGCGAGGGATCGCAAGGTGGTCGTCGAACTGTCCCCCGGTCCCATCCCCGACAGCGACGACATTATCGTGCGTGTCAGCGCCGTGCACGATGCCGAGGTGGTGGGTCAAAGCGATACCGAGATGTGTCTCGCGTGTGGCAGCCAAGATGTCGTGCAGCTGGTCTCCCGCCTGTTGTGGCCTGTGCTCGAGCAGCTTCCGCCACCACCTGCTCCGGTCGAGGAAGATCGGAGCGAGGCGGCTGGCGAACCGCTACCCGAGGAGCCGAGAGCAGCGAAGCGCCACCGGCCGTTGCTGATCTCGGGGGGGATACTCCTGGGTGTCGGGGCCGTGGGTCTGGGGATCGGTCTCACCCTGGTAGCGATCCCGGCCGCGATTCCAGAGCGGGCTCCCTACGTGGTCGTCAACTACCGCCCACCAGCGATCGGCATCACAGTGGGCGCGGCCGCGCTGGTGATCTCGGGGGCGGTGGTCCTCGGGCTCGGCGTTGAACGATGGCGAGCCAACCAGCTCTCTCTCGCTCCCATGGTTGGTTCGAAGGTAAACGGTGTCGTCGTGAGTGGTCGGTTCTGATGGGGACGATAAAGAAACTCACCGACAGGTACACCCTGGTCGACCAGATCGCGCGAGGAGGCATGGGCGAGGTCTGGGAGGCGGTTCAGCGTATCGACGGCTTGATCGTCCCCTGCGCGATCAAGCTCCTCCATGAGGACTTCACCGAGACGGCGCGCGAGCGCCAGCTCTTCGTCGACGAGGCCCGTATCTCCATCCAGCTGCGCCACAGCTGCATTGTGAACGTCACCGACGTGGGCACGTCGTCCGACGGGCGCGCCTTCATCGTGATGGATCGCGTCGACGGGATCGACCTGCGAGACCTGCTGGGGAGGGCGAGAGAGCGGGACCTGTGTCCGCTCCCGATCGACCTCGTCACCTACATCGTCGGGCAGCTGCTCTCGGCGCTCCAGTACGCCCACGAGCGGGTGGTCGGAGGGCAAGACGCCGGTGTGATCCACTCGGACATCAAGCCCGGGAACATCATGGTCACGTCGAGCGGTGAGGTCGTGCTCACCGACTTCGGGATCGCTCGTTTCGCGGCGACTATGGGAGAGCTCTCCCGTTCCCTCGGTACCCCGAGGTACATGTCTCCCGAGCAGCTCCTGGGGAGGCCAGAGCGCAAGACCGACATCTGGGGGGTGGGCGTGGTCCTCCACGAACTTCTCGAAGACAAGCCCTTTCTCGGGGGTCTCTCAGTCGATCAGTTCCGAGCAGTCATCATCCAAGGGCCACCCCCTGGGTTCACGCGGGGGGGCTTGCCGAGCTGGCTGACGACCCTGTGTCGCCGGATGTTGTCGAGCGACGCTCGGGACAGGCCGAGCGCAAGCGAGGCCCGCGAGGCGC
>CAYVJQ010000265.1:0-2363 GCA_964451725.1 uncultured Nannocystaceae bacterium
CTCCAGCAGCCGCTCGAGGCCGAGAAGGCCTACGCCGAGATCCTCGAGCGGGACGAGACCCACCAGGCGGCCTACGAGGCCCTCGAAGCCCTGCTCCGAGCTCGTGAGGCGCCCCAAGAGCTGCTCGAGCTCTACCGTCGCCGCGTCGACGTGGTCTTCAACCAACGCGAGCAGCGCGAGCTGCTCGGGCGGATCATCGAGATCGCCCGGGCCGTGCTCGGTGATCGGGAGACGGCCATGGCCACGGCCGAGGAGCTGCTCGACCTCATCCCCGACGACCTGCCGACCATCGAGCTGCTCGCTCAGATGTACGCCGAAGGGGGCGAGGCCGACGACCTCGACAAGCTCGAGGAGCTGCTCGGACGCTGGGCCGAGCTCGTCCACGACCGGGACCTCCGCCACGAGCTGGTCTGCAAGCGAGCCTCGCTGCGGGTCGAGCATCAGCGCGACGCCTTCGGAGCCGTAGACCTGCTCGGGTCCGTCATCGGTGAGAACGCCGGTCACGAGCAGAGTCGGGAGCTGCTCGAGGCCCTGCTCGACGTCTCGGAGGTCCAGATGCAAGTCGCCGGGCTGCTCGATCCGATCTACGTCCGCTGCGGCGATCAGCACGGCCGGATTCGGGTGCTGCACGTGCGCCGGAACAACGCCGCCAACGAGGGCCGCCGCGACGACGCGACCGCCTACCTGCTGGAGATCGCCGGCATCCAAGAGCGGGAGCTCGAGGACCACGAGCGGGCTTTCGCCTCGCTGCGCGAGGCCTACCTCGAGGACCCGCGCCGCCTCGACTCGCGCGACGAGGTCGCCCGCCTGGGCATGGCTCTGGGCCGCGAGCGCGAGCTGGTCGAGATTTGGCGCGCCGCCCTGGCCAGCGAGCAAGCGGGCGACAAGACCCTGCGCATCGACCTGACCCACCGTATGGCGGTGTTGCTCGACGATCGTCTGAAGGACTCGGAGGGCGCGCGACGGGCCTGGCTGGGTGTTCTCGAGCTCGATCCACCGGACGCAGACCTGGCCCACAAGACGGTCGCCGCCCTGGTCCGCCTGCACCTCGAGGCCGGTGATTTCGCCGCCCTGGTCGACGCCCAGCGGGCCCTGCTCCGGTTCACCGAGCCCCACCACGCCCAAGTCCGGATTCGCCTCGACATCGCGGTGATCCAGCTCGATCAACTCATGGATCGGATCGGCGCGGCCCTGACCTGGGCCGAGGTCGTCGATATGGAGCCGGACAACCAGACGGCGCTCGACGCCCTCGAGGCCCTGCTCTTGGAAGAGCAGGAGTGGCAGCGTCTGACCGAGGTCCTGGCCCACCGGATCAGCGTGGCCGAGGAACCCCGGGTCAAGTCGCAGCTGTGGCGGCGCATCGGTGATATTCGCCGCGGTCGGCTCGAGGCACCGCAGGCCGCGATCGTGGCCTTCCAATCGATCCTCGATCTCAAGACTGGTCACGACGACGCGGTCCATGCTCAGACTCAGCTCGTGGAGCTCAGCCGGGAGCTCGAGCGCTGGCCCGACGTGGAAGAGGGGTTGCGTCGGCTGATCGCCCTGGCTGACCGAGACGACGAGCGAGTCCGACTTTTGGCCGAGACGGCCGAGGTCGTCGGCAAGAAGCTCGAGCGCTCGGACGACGCCCTCGACCTGCTCAAGAGGGTCTTGGACCTCGCCCCCAGCGACGGCCGGGCCCGGTCCATGGTCGCCGGCTACCTCGAGCCCGACGACACCCGTGAGCGCTCGATCCGGATCCTGACGCCCCTCTTCGAGGGTGAGCAGAACTGGGTCGCCCTGCTCGAGCTCCAGGAGCTGCAGGCGCGCAAGCAGCCCAGCGGTCGGCGCCGTCTCCAGGCGCTGCTCCGGGTCGCCCGTACCCAAGAGGAAAAACTCGACGACCCAGGCCGGGCCTTCGCGGTGCTGTGCGAGGCCATGACCGAAGCCGGCGACCAGCCGGAGCTCTCGGAGATCCTCGACAAAATCGATCGCCTCGGGGCGGTGTCCGAGCGCAGCGAAGCCCTGTTCGATGCCTACAGCCGCACGGTCGACCACATCCTCGATGCGGACCTCCAGCAGCGCGTGCTTCGATCCATGGGCGAGGTCGCCCTGGCTCGCCTCGGTCGTCTCGACGAGGCCCGGGCCGTGTACGAGCGCCTGCTCGAGACCCACGCCGACGACGACGAGGCCACCGACGCGCTCGAGCAGATCTATGTCCGCCAAGGCGCCGACTTGGCACTGGCCAAGCTCCTGGTCCGCAAGGTCGACCGGACCGTCGAACACGAGGACCGGGACGACCTGCTGATTCGCGCGGCCGAGATTCACCGCACCCGTCTCGACGACGCCGAGCAGGCCATCGCGCTCTACGAGCGGCTCTCGGA
>CAYVJQ010000266.1:0-2326 GCA_964451725.1 uncultured Nannocystaceae bacterium
TGGTCTGGGCCGAGAGCAGCACGGCGACCAGGAGGGTGAAGGGGCTGTCGTGCTGGAGAGGGATCGGGGGATCGGGGTACAGCGCGTCCAAGATCCCGAGGATCTTTTGGGCTTTGTCTGCGCGCTTCACCGGGGGGAGCCTACACGCCGGGCGGTGCCCTCGGCAGCCCGTGCGAGCAGGGATCGCCGTCGAGGTTGCCGCAGACGATCACCTCGCCGCCGCCGGAGGACGACAAGGGCGCAGCGCTGCAAGAACTACGATTCGCCTGGAGAGGCGTCTTTACCCGACACTCGAGGTTATGGAGTTTGTTCCCCCGCCTATGTGCCGCACGAGGTCACGCCTGTCGACGGGGTGGTGTGGGAGCTCGGGTCTTCCTTTCGCTGAGCCGGGTGAGATACGCAGAGGTCCAAAAACCGAGCCGCCTCACAAGCGGGAGGCGCGGCATGAAAGCGCAGCTCAGGCTGCCTCCGGGAGCTGGCGCAGACGGGCGGCCAGGGCGACGGCGGCCTTGGGCACGGGCGCACAGGGATCGAGGTCGGGGCGGGGATCGAGGTCGGCGATGGTCCGGGCGACGCGACGCATGCGGTGGAAGCTGCGCATGCTGGCGCCTCGGCGCTGGGCGATGGCCACGAGCAGGCGCTCGGCCTCGGGGGTCAGGACACACCAGCGCTCGATGGCCTCACCCGCGGCGGGGATCTCGGCGTTGCGGGACCAGGGGGTGGAGGCGAGGCGCTCGGCCTGGCGGGCTCGGGCCTGGGCGATACGCAGGCGGATCGGAGCGCTGCCCTCCCCGGCTTTGGCGAGCGCGAACTCGGCTCGGGACAGGGGGGTGAGCGGGACGACCAGGTCCATGCGGTCCATGAACGGGCCCGAGACCCGGCCCTGGTAGCGGCGGACGGCGGCCGGGCTGTCGGTGCACACGCGCTGAGGGTGGCCGAGCCAGCCGCAGGGGCAGGGGTTCATGGTCGCCATGAGCTGGAAGTCCGCGGGGAAGCGCAGGGCGTAGCGGGCCCGGACGATGGTCACGGAACCCTCCTCCAGGGGCTCGCGCAGGCCCTCGATGCAGGCCCGCGGGAACTCGGGCAGCTCGTCGAGGAACAGGATGCCGCGGTGGGCCAGGCTGACCTCGCCCGGGCGGGGGGGTCCGCCGCCGCCGAGCAGACCGGCGACGCTGACGGTGTGGTGAGGGTTGCGCACGGGGGGGCGGCGAATGAGCTCGCGCAGCTCTTCGATGTAGCCTCCCGTTCGCCGGCCGGCGACGCCGTGGATCTTGGTGACCGCGAGCGCCTCCTCGGTGGGCAGGTCCGGGAGCAGGCCGGCGACCCGCCGCGCGAGCATGGTCTTGCCGACGCCAGGCGGACCGTGCAGGAGCAGGTTGTGACCTCCGGCGACCATGATCTCGATCGCCCGGCGAGCCAGGGTCGAGCCGCGGACGTCGGCCATGTCTGGGAGCATGTCGGGGCACGGGCTCAGGCATGGATCTGGGGGCGGGTCTGGGCGGAGTGTGTCCGGGGCTGGAGCAGGTGAGTGGGGTGGGGAGGAGTGGGGTGGGGAGGAGTGGCGTGGGGCGGAGTGGCGTGGGGAGTCGAATGGGGCGGACTGGAGCGGCGCGGGAGGGAGCGGAGGCAGGGGCTTTTCACTCCGCAGGTGGGCGATCAGAGCCGGCAAGTCGGCCGCCGGGAGGATCTCGAGGCCCGGGATCAGACCGGCCTCGCGGGCGCAGGCCCGGGCGACGATCATGCGTCGAAACCCGGCTCGCCTGGCCGTGTCCGCTATGATCAGGGTCCCGCTCGCCGCTCGCAGGGCCCCGTCCAAGGCCAGCTCACCCCACAGCAGGGTATCGGCCAAGCTCCCCGCCGGGAGCACCCCGTGGCTCAGGAGCAGGGCACAGGCGATACCGAGGTCGAGGCCGGGGCTGTCCTTGCGGACCTCGGCGGGAGCCAGGTTGACGATTTGCTTGCGCGGCGGGATCGGGTGTCCACAGTGGGCCAGGGCGCTGCGGACCCGCTCCCGGGCCTCGTGCAGGGCGCCGCTGACCTGGCCGACGATGGTCAGACAGGGCAGGCCGAGGCCGACGTCCGCCTCGACGGTGATCAGGTACCCGTCGACGCCGAGCAGCCCGGCGGAGTAGGTGCGGGTGAGCATGCCCGCCAATGATGCGAGCCGCGTGCCAAGAGCCGATGCAGTGATCTTCGGGCGTTCACCCGGTTCCGGGAGAGGGCTGTGTCCCGGCTGGGAGACCCCGGCCCAGCTGCGAGCCGCCAGCCGTGACCAGCCATGACCAGCCATGACCAGCCATGACCAGCCATGACCAGCCATGACCAG
>CAYVJQ010000267.1:0-2235 GCA_964451725.1 uncultured Nannocystaceae bacterium
CGAGTCCGAATCAGGCGAGTCCGAATCCGGCGAGTCCGAATCCGGCGAGTCCGAATCCGAGGACACGGGAGTCAACGACTGCATCGAGAACGACCTCTGGGAGGTCAACGACTCCCCGACACTCCCTCCATCATACCCTGGGACAATATATTTGGTGGTTTTGATGGTGGAGCCTACACGTCCATCGTTGCTCACCTGTGCTCCGGCGAGAGCGACTGGTACGGCGTCTCCATTGAGGAACTCGACTACGAAGTCAATTACATCCACATCGACGGCATCGTCATGGGAAGCAGCTGGTGCGGCGCCGGCTGTGACCAGCCCTGGCTCCCCGACGCCCCTGAAAACACCATGAAGGTCGAAGTTTATGATGCCGAGACCCAGACACTCCTCGACACGCAGACCAGCCAATCGGGCCGTATCAACATGCACGGCTCGGGCGGGAACTACAGCAAGGACCTGCTCCTCCACGTGGTCGGTCCGACACTCGAGGCGACCTACGCCTACAGACTGCAGGTCGCGGTTCGCAGCTACGACGGCGAAGACGAGTGTGAGTGCTGATCTGAGCCCGAGCGCACCGGAGACCCGGGCTCAGCCCACCGGGTCCTCATCTCGCAGCGCAAACACCCGCTTGAAGTAGTTCCCATCCTCGGCCGGGTCCGCGTCCTGAGCCAGGCTCTCCTCGCTGACTCGGGCGATGGTCTTGGCCAGGCGGCGTTTGTATCCCAGCTGCATCTGTCGGCCGATCTGAATCCGCTGGGCCTGGGGCGAGCCCGCCCCGTGCATGGACTCGGTCAGGTAGCCGACCGCGTTGCGACCCAAGGTCATGTTCTCGATCAGCCGCAGCAACTTCCAGCGATCTTCCACAGCCACGTCCCCCCGCCCCACCAGATACTTGCGCAGCAGCGGACCGACCACCTCCGACTCGAGATCCGCGGCCGAGGGCAGGGTCGCCACCAACCCCCCCGCGATATCCTGGGCCAGGCGCCCGAGCTCGTAGGGTGACTTGGTGACGTGGTGTTTGCACACGTTGGCGAGCATCTCGTCGCTGATATAGGCCCCAGAGGGCAAGGCGTGGCCCTGGTATGACGCCGCGATCCCGGTTGCGTAGATGGTCTCGTTGAGGTGAGTCATCTCGACCAACTTGTCGCGGATGTGTGAGACCTTGGGCACACCGTTGTAGTCGGCGATCGTCGCCGCCGCCCCGATCAGCACGTCGCCGACCCCCGACTTACATACATAGGAGCGGCGGTGGTAGCAGGTGAAGCGCTCGACCAAGGTCGCCGCGAACTCGACCTCCCCGTCCATGAACACACGCTCGAAGGGGATGAACACGTCCTCGAACACGACCAGGGCCTCCTGACCCGAAAACCCGGGGTTGCCCGTATCCAGGGAGCTGGCCTCGAGGCTTCGGGTGTCGCAGCTCTGGCGCCCATAGATGTAGCGGATCCCCGGCGCGTCCACGGGCACCGCTCCGATCACCGCGTAGTCCCGATCTCGGGGGCCCAGGCGCATGGTCGGCATCACCACCATCCAATGCGAATTGATGCAGCCGGTCTGGTGAGCCTTGGCGCCGCGAACGACGAGACCGTCGGCGCGGCGCTCGACCACGCGCAAAAAGAGGTCGAGGTCGGCCTGCTCATGGGGAGCCTTGGCACGGTCGCCCTTGGGGTCGGTCATCGCTCCCCCGACCACCAAGTTGCCCACCTGACACAGCTCGACAAAGGCCGACAACCGGGCGTGATACTCGCTCGGGGCACCGGCGGCTTTGGACGCCGCGTCCATGTCGTAGGTCAGCGAGTGCAGGGCGTTGAGCGCGTCCATGCCCACGCAGCGCTGAAAACAAGTCCCGGTCAGCTGGCCGAGGCGACGCTGCATCTTGTTTTGGCGGACCAGGTCGTCGGTCGAGCGAGCCACGTGTAGGAAGCGGCTGACTCGGTCGCCCGTGAAGGGCGAGATCACGCTCCCGAGCTCGGGCTCGCGCAGGGCCAACTCGTAGGTCTCGGCGACCGCGTTGATCGACGGCCGAATCACCGGGTGGTCGACCGGCTCCACGACCCTCTCGCCCAGCAGGTACACCTCCAAGTTGCGCCCTCGCAGGCTCTCGATGTACTCGGCCCCGCTGCGGATCGGCCCGCCAGCGGAGGGGTTCGTGGAGGAGGTCCCGGTCACGCCCCGAGTATAGGCCCACTCCTCAATCCACTCCTGCACGTCGTCGCGCATGAGCTCAGGTGTATC
>CAYVJQ010000268.1:0-2217 GCA_964451725.1 uncultured Nannocystaceae bacterium
GTAGGAGGTCTGCGGGCGAAGTGGAACAAAACTGGCACGGCGGCCCCAAAAGATGAGGGTCGGGCGGGGTGGGGACTCAAAATGAGGGTCGAGCGGGGTGGGGACTCAAAATGAGGGTCGGGCGGGGCACCCTAAGACAGGACGGGTCGGATCCGAGGCAGGTCGGGCCAGGTCGGGTCGGGTCACAGGCGCAAGTGAGCCGAGCGCGGGCCGACGACCAGGTGTGCGAACCCTCGTCACTGCCCTCGCCAGCGTGCTCGCGGTCTACCTCGGCATCGCTCTTTGTCGACTCGAAGCCCCCCGAGTGGTCGTTGTGACGGTCCTGGCGGGGCTCACCTGCGCCCTCGGGATCCTGTGGATCAAATACCTCCGCGCTCCTCCAGATCCCGAGCGACGCCGGGCATGGGCGCTGCTCGGGGTCGTCTCGGTGACGGTGGGCCTGCTGCGGGGGCTCAGCGCCGACGCAGCTCCACCGCGCCGCAACCTCGAGCGTGACGGAGCGGCGTCGGCCCAGGCCGGCGTCCTCCAGATCTTCGAGGTCGTCGGCGCCAGTGAACCCGGGGCCCGCTGTCGGGTCGAGCTGCGTGATCCCGACGCGAGCTGGCTCGCCCGGGAATCTCTCACAGTAAAGGTGGACCCGGACACCTGCCCGCTGAGCCAGGGAGATCGCGTCGCGCTCAACCCGCGGCGGCTGGCCGGGAGGTGGACCGACACCCTCGGTCGCAGCGGCCGGAGCACCGTCGATCTTGGACCCGGTCCCACCTTGTGGCTGCGGCCGACGGCCGACCGGGCCGACCGGGCCGACCGGGCCAACCGGGGCAACCGGTACTGGCGCGCCGTCGCCGACCTGCGCCAGCGGGCCTGGGAGACCACCCGGGGCCGGGACCCGGAGAGCCTGGTCGTCGCCGTGGGGCTGGGGCTCCGGGCCGCCCTGCCGCCAGCGCTCCGAGCCGAGATGCGGGCGGCGGGCCTCGGCCACCTGATCGCGGTCAGCGGGCTGCACGTAGCCGTCGCCGGGCTCTGGCTGCAGGCCTTCGGGCGCCGGGTGAGCGCCCTGTTCGGCGGCTCCCCGCAGATCGTCACCGTGCTCACGTGGGCTCCGCTGCTCGCCTACGTCGGCCTGACCGGCGCCCCGGCCTCGGCCGTCCGCGCGGCCCTCATGCTGATGGCTCTCGACCTCGGCGCTGTCGTCGGTCGGCCCACCCACGGGCCCACCCTGCTGGCGATCACCGCCGTGGCCATGCTCTGGGTCCGCCCGGCCTGGGCCCTCGACCCCGGCTTCCAACTCTCGCTCGCGGCCATGGGGGCGATCGTCACCGCCCCGCCCGAGCAGGGGCCCGTGGCCATGAGCTGGCGGATCAGCTGGGCGACAGCCCCGCTCAGCGCGCTGCACTTCGGAGCCGCGCCCATGCACAGTCTGATCGCCAACGCGGTCGCCCTGCCCCTGTTCGCCCTGTTGATGCCCACCGCCCTGCTCGGCTCGCTGAGCCTGAGCTGGCTGGGGGTCCGCGCCCTCGCCCCGGCCAGCCTGTTCGCGGCTCCGATCTTGGCGCTCGCCCGAGCCCTCGCTCAGCTCCCCGCCGCCGGGCCGCTGGCCCTCGCCGGTCTCGCCCTGCTCGGACTGGGTGGACACGCCTGGCATCGACGGCGGCGCTCCCCCGAGGTCCCGGGCCTCCCCATCTATGATTCGAAGCTCGGCCCCGACCTCGGGCCCGGGCCCGGCCGAAGACCCCCGCCCCCTTGGCTCCCGCCCCGAGCCTGCTGCGTGCTCACACTGGCGATCTGTACGCTGTTGTCGTGGCGGGACTCGAGGCTCACCCAGCCCGCCCCCGTCGCCGCGCCGACCACCGAGTGGATCTCAGCGGGCACGCTCGCCTCGCGCACTCTCTTGGTCCTCGACAGCCAGATCCCGGGCCGCGCCTGCCTGTACCGACCCCTGTTCTCGACCCGAACTTGGACCACCCTGCTCGAGCAAGTCGACGTGCAGCGGCTCCACCTCGAGGCCCGCCTCCCCGCTCCCCCCGGCCGTGGACCTGCGCGGCGCTACACCCAGCCCGACCCCCGGATCCTCGAGTTCGCTGCCGCCTTGCGAGATGCCGGATTCGAAGTCCAGCACGGCGCCGCTGCGCCACCGGGCTGCGCTCCGCCGAGCCCCACAGAGATCCGCGAGGCCCTTCGGGCCTGTCGTTTTCGCCAAGGCGGAGACCCGCGAACGCC
>CAYVJQ010000269.1:0-1363 GCA_964451725.1 uncultured Nannocystaceae bacterium
CCCTCGAGCTCGAGGTCGATCAGGCCACCCAGGTGATCCGCGTCCTCGCCCGCCTCGAGACCCTGCCCGTGGTCGTCTCGGCCCGCCGAGTCGCGGGCTGAGTTCGCCTGACCCAACCTGCATGGCGTAAACCGTCGCCACGATCGACGAGCCAATCGCTCGTGGGTCGGAGGAACTCGACGTCAACTTGGTCGGGGGCCCACTTGTCGCGTCTGCCTCCGTCTCGAAGGGCCAGCACCACCGTGGCGAACGCCACGAAGCCCAGAGCGCGGAACAGGACGACCGACGAACATGACACCACGCTGCCGGTTTATCGGCCGTGTGAACCCAAGAGAGCTTCTTTTTCGCTACATTTTCACTACAGAGGATCGGCGCTGACGGGAATCGGAATCCCCTGAACAGCCTGGTAGCTCAGAAGGTACTGGCCAATATGGACGCCAGTCTTCTCAAGCTTGACGTCGCATTTCGTGACCCAGCAAAAATCCTCGACAAGCTTTGGGTCCGAGCAGTTCGAGACCTCGACCTCAGACTTGAAGATGGACTCGTCACCCTGACAGCCTCCGTCCCATCCACCGCATACGGGCTTCGGTCCGCAGCTCTTAGCGTAGGCCGAGGCCCACGCCCGCTCCGCTTCTTCCGCATCGATCTTTTTCTGAAGTTTTCTCGCCTTTGGTTCAACCTTCTTTGCCCACTGGGATAGCGCCCTTCGTTCCTTCTTCGTGTTCAGCTCATCGGGCAACAGATAGCGTGTCTCAGCGCTCCTGGACTCCAAAGTTCCGAGTTGGACCAAAGCTTCGGCGATCTCCTCTTTTGCCCCGATCCAGCTTCCGGCGTCCTCGCTCATTGCCGCGCGATCCTTGGCAGCATCGAAGTCATAGGCCGCCACGACGATCGCATAACCCGGCGCGATCACCCCCCGAAGCTCGTCAACGCGAGCCTCGATCGCCGCCAGCTTCAGAGCTTCGTGACTCTCAAGCAGGGACCCAATCTCGTCGAGGTGTTGATCTGCCAACTGCAACGCTTCCGCGTTCGGCTCTTCTTTCACTGACTTTGCAACGGTGTCGAGACGAGCAGACAACTCCGCCTCCAACAAGTTACCCTCGAAAACCTGGCCAGCACCGTCGTCCAGGTCTCTCGCGTCCGCAAGTCCCTGCCTCGCCGGGCCGAGGCGCCCTGCTGCAAGGTGGGAACGAGCCTCTTCCAGCAAGCGATCAACCTCGGCTGCACGAGCTTCCGAGCGCGCACCTTGCCCGTCTGCAAGCTCTTTCCGCCGACTTTTGGGTTCCTCGGCCTCCACCGGTTCGACGTCCTCCACCGGTTCGACGTCCTCCACCGGTTCGACGTCCTCCACCGGTTCGACGTC
>CAYVJQ010000269.1:1463-2180 GCA_964451725.1 uncultured Nannocystaceae bacterium
CTCCAGCACGACACCGAGCGTCGACACCACCAATATCACTCCACCAATCACAGCGGCGGTCACAACGCCCTTGCTATACGCCGGTTTGCTGGGTTGTCTAGCAAGCGGAGCCAGGTGATTGATGACCCCGCAGTAGGGACAGGTCGTCTGTGGGCCAGCAGGGACAAACTGGCGATGGCACGAGAAACACGATACGGGCGCAGGCACACGGGCATGGTGCCCCTATGTCTGAGGGCACACAACTCGAGCGACGCAGCCACCTACCTCGCGGCTGGGATTTAAAGGAGCACCGCGAAACGTAGACCGCCGGAAGGGCCGGGGTCAGCAGCAGCTACGTTGATCGCATTCTCACACCCGACACTTGAGTGGATCTGCGAGATCGCTGGAGTCTTTGGGTGTCTTCACGCGATCGCTTAGGCCACCGTCTGATCCCGTAACTTGGTAGCGATCAGGGATATCGAGCTTGGGTCGCCACCGCCTGACCTCACCGCTGGGGTCAGGCGGTGGCGCCACCAGCCTCGGTACTTCTGCAGACACATCCACCTGTTGTAGAGCCCAACGATCGGCTCGCGGTCTCGGCCGTCTAGCTGTTTCGTTGCCATCCGTCACGACCCCCCAGATCGCCAACAAAAAGACGGGCCCCCAGCAGTGCGCTGGGGGCCCGTCGTCCGGAGCCAGAGGGATTCGAACCCTCGGTAGGGTTTCCCCTACACAGGA
>CAYVJQ010000270.1:0-2135 GCA_964451725.1 uncultured Nannocystaceae bacterium
TTGTCGATCAGCCGGACCCCGGCGAAGGACACGGCCGCGGCGATCAGGGTGCCGTTGCCCGCCGTGTTCACGGGCACGAGCCGCGCACTGTCGACAGCCGAGACATAGTGGATCTCACCTGGCTGTAGGGCCTGCTCTGCATCGGCGAGCAGGCCCTCGATCGAGCGCTCGCCGGCCGCGAAGCGCTCGCGGACGAGCGTCAAAAATCGAGGCAAAGCCTGGGCTTGAATGCGGGCTTCGGGGCTCAGGCGGGCGTTGCGGCTGGACATGGCCAGGCCGTCGGGCTCGCGTTTGGTCGGCACACCGACGACCTCACCACGCAGGAACAGGTCCCTGTGCATGCGGCGGATGATGGCGAGCTGTTGGAAGTCCTTCTCGCCGAACAGGGAGAAGTCGGGTTCGACCAGCTGCCAGAGCTTGGCGACGATGGTGCAGACACCACGAAAGTGACCCGGTCGGGTGGCGCCACACAGGTGCTGGTCGAGGCCGTGGACGTCGACCCAGGTGCTCGCGCCGGGAGGATAGAGAATGTTGTTGTCCAGCGGGCAAAACGCCATGTCGACGCCCACGCTGGCGGCCTTGTCCAGGTCGCCGGCCTCGTCCCTGGGGTAGTCGGCCAGATCGTTGGGATCGTTGAACTGGGTCGGATTGACGAATATCGACATGGCCAGCTCGCCCTGGTCGGGGGGGACCAGGCGCCGGCCCTCGCTCATCAGTGTCATGTGGCCCTCGTGCAGTTGGCCCATGGTCGGAACGAAGGCGACTTTAAGGCCGCGCGCAGCCAGTTCGGATCGCCATTGTCGAAGCTCGGGAAGCGTTCGCAGAAGTTTCAATTGTCGTGCTTTCTGTCGATCCAGCCCACGGTGGGTGCCGGTCGACAGGCGCAGCGTAGCAGGTCGCCCGACCCCGACCCCCAGCGACGCAGCTCAGCGGCCCTGTGAGAGCGAGAAGGACGGGGGCGTCCCGAAGCGCCGGGTGAAGGCGTGCTTCAGGGTGCTCGCACGCGCTCCCGAACGGGCGGAGGATTCAGGGGAGCACCCGCGGCGCGGGTACGAGGTGGGCCGAACTCAGCTCGGGCCGTAGCCCGTGCGCTGGTTGGGTTCGGGGTTTTGGGCACCCGAAGTCGGGGGGGTCTCGGCCTTCTCTGCGCCCGAACCCCCGCCTGAACCCGAGCTCGACTTGGACTTGGACTTGCGAGTCTTGCGAGTCTTGAAGGTGTGCTCCGGGCCCGGGAAGGCGCGCGAGCGGACCTCGGCGGCGTAGGCATTGAAGGCACCGCGGACCACGTCCGCGAGCTCGGCGTAGCGCTTGACGAACTTGGGCTTGAAGCTGTCGTCGAGGCCAAGGACGTCCTGCATGACCAGGACTTGGCCGTCGCAGCCCACGCCAGCCCCGATGCCGATGGTGGGGATGTCCAGCGAGGCCGAGACCTCGGTGGCGAGGGTCGCGGGGATGCCCTCGAGTACGATCGCAAAGCAGCCGGCCTGCTCGAGCAAGATCGCCTCGCGGCGCAGCAGGTCGGCGGCCTCCCGCTCCCGGGCCTGGACCTTGAATCCACCGAAGGCGTGGACGCTCTGCGGGGTGAGGCCGAGGTGGCCCATCACCGGGATGCCGGCGGCGACGATCGCCTCGATCGCCGGGACCGCCCGGGCCCCGCCCTCGAGCTTGACCGAGGCTGCGCCGCCTTCTTTGACGAGTCGGCCCGCGTTCTCGAGCGCCTTGTCGACGCTGACTTGGTAGGACATGAAGGGCATGTCCACGGTCATGTGGGCGTAGCGAAGGGCCCTGCGAACGCAGCGTGCGTGGTAGATCATGTCGTCGACGGTGACCTCGAGGGTGTGGTCTCGGCCCTGGATGACCATGCCCAGGCTGTCGCCGACGAGCACGATGTCCACGTCGCAGGCGTCGGCGAGCCGGGTGAAGGTCGCGTCGTAGGCGGTCAACATCACCACCGGCACGCCATCGCGCTTTCGGGCCATGATGTCGGGGACGGTGACGGGCTTACGGGGGACCAAATCGGCCATAAACGGTCACCTACGACGTTTTCAGCGGGGGCGCAAACGCTTCTCCATGTCGCCGGCGGCGCCCACACGTACGGCAAAACCCTTCACGCCATCTCGGCGAGGCGCTGAAAG
>CAYVJQ010000271.1:0-2119 GCA_964451725.1 uncultured Nannocystaceae bacterium
GCCGCCAACTTCCACCGGCTCCGCCGACCGCCGACACCCTCGCCCACGAGCTGCTCGCGGGCGTCGATGTGCTCCTCGATGGAGTCCTCGTGTCGCGGGACCTCATGGGCTGACCCAGAACATGCTGCACCGACACCTGTACGCCATCTTCACCGCCGCCGCGCTCTGCCTGGGGCCCGTCGTGGCCCACGCTGGGGCGCCTGCTACCGATACCAGGGAGCCAGAGTCTCCCGCGGACGACCCCCTCGTCTCGCAGCCTCCCCTGGCCGTCCCCCTCGCGATCCACATCGAGGTGTCTGCCAGTCAGCTCTCCCAATCCACGCTCGAGGGTCTCAACGCCGAGCTCGAGAAACAGTGGCCGATCCTCGTCGAGAAGCTCGGCATCCGCGACGCGGATGCGGCGGAAGCCGACGCTATCTTGCGTCTCGAGTTCGGTCAGCCCAACTCCGAGGAGCGGGTCTATGTCGTGAGCTCGCTCGTGCAAGCCGCCGGATCGACGGTGCGCCGCGGGGGCGCTGAGACCTGCATTCAGTGTAACCATGCAGACCTCGCTGCGCGCGCGCTGGCGATCGTCCCCGAGGCCGTCAACGAGCTCCGGCGCAAGCGGAGGCGAGATGCACACCTCCACGATGATGAGCCCCCCGCACCCGGAGTCGAGGACGAGGCGTGTGGCGCTCAGTCCCTGAACCCGGGGGTAGCCGCCCGTGTACACCTCGGGAACTTCGGCAAGCTCGGTGTGGGCGTGGGCGCCGTGGGTTTGGGCGCCGCGATCGCTGGTCTCGCGCTCACCTTTCGAGGGGTCGAGCCCGTGAGTGAGGTGTCGCAGCGCGACTATCGGGCGGCGGGTGTGGGCGCCGGCATCTCGGGCCTGGGGTTCATGGTCTTGGGCACGGCGCTCATCGCCATCGACCTCGCCGGCCTCATGCCCGAGCGCAGTCGCCCGACCCGAAACCAAACCCGGAACCAAACCCGGGTCCAGATCGGCCTGAGCCCCTCGGGCGGTGTGGTCGTACGGGGGGCGTTCTGAGATGGGCTCCCGCACATCGAGTGGCGACAACGCCGGACCCACCGTCGGTGCCAAGCGGGGTCTGGCGCGGCGTCCCGGCAAGCTCCGGGTCAGCTTCGACGACGGCACGCCCAGGGACCTCGAACTCAGCGGGCAACCGCTGAACTTCGGCCGCGGGGCCAGCGTCGACTGGAACATCGGGCACCCCTCGGTGAGCAAGGCCCACTTCTCCCTGCACGCGGTCGACGAAGGTATCGAGCTCGTGGACCTCGGCTCCAAAAACGGGACCTGGTTCCTCGATCGCCGGGTCCGGCGGATCACCCTGCGCCCTGGCGACCGCTTTCGAGCCGGCGACTGCGTCGTCAAGCTGCTCGAGCTCCAGTCGGTCGAGGTTCAGGTCTCGACCAGCTCCACCTGCGGCGCCCTCTTTGGGGAGTGCCTGCCCATGCGCGAGTTGTTCGCCGAGATCATCACCTACGCCGCCACAGATGCGAGCGTCTTGATCCACGGGGAGACCGGGACCGGCAAAGAACTCACCGCGCGGGCGCTGCACGACCTCTCCCCACGCCGCGACGGCCCCTTCGAGGTCATCGACTGCGGCGCGCTCCCGGGCGAGCTCGCCCACGCGGCGCTCTTTGGCCACAAAAAGGGCGCGTTCACGGGTGCCCAGCGGGACCAGGCGGGGATCCTCGAGATCGCCGGCAAGGGCACCTTGTTCATCGACGAACTCGGCGAGCTGCCCCTGGAACTTCAAGTCAAGTTTCTCCGCGCGCTCGAATCCCGCGAGTTCTCGCGCCTGGGCGAGCCGGGCAAGCTCCGCCGACTCGAAGCTCGGATCGTGGCGGCCACCCACCGCAACCTCCGTCAGGCCGTCCACGACGGAACCTTTCGAGAGGACCTCTACCACCGCATCGCCCTGACCGAGCTGCACATCCCGCCGCTGCGCAACCGGGGCCACGACATCCTCACCCTCGCCCAGCGCTTCTTGCTCGAAGTCTGCGCAGACCGGGGAGTCGAGCTCGCTCTCTCGGCTGGGGCCCAGGCGGTCCTGCTCAGCCACGACTGGCGAGGCAACGTCCGAGAGCTGCGAAACGCGGTCGCCCGCGCCGTCTA
>CAYVJQ010000272.1:0-2100 GCA_964451725.1 uncultured Nannocystaceae bacterium
CTGGCGTCGGACGTGCCGTGGGAGCTGCTTGGACCTGGTCACGAGCCGGACGTGGTGTCGGTCGAGGCCAGCGAGGTGCTGGCGCATGTACTTCGGCGGTTCGAGGCCCACGAGCGTGGGCGTCCGCTGAGGCGCGTTGCCGTGCGTGTGGTGAACTCGATCGTGTCGGGAGCGGGGCTCGAGGCCCTCTCCGGCAGGTGCTGGGTCGCCCGCGGCGACGCTCGGTACGAGGCCTACCGGCTGGCGGTGGACCTCGGAGTTGCCCCTGACCCAAAGCCATGGAGCCCAGCGCGTGATGCTGAGGTGGTGGACGGGTTGAGGGGCTTTTTCTTGGCGCTGATCGACGCCTGGTCGGTCAGTCCCGATCGACTGGTGAGACGCCATCAGGCGGCCTGAGGAGTGGACATGCAGAATTTTGAACGCCCGGCGCAGACGGGCAACGGGGAAGTTGCGCGCGCGCGCGACGAGGACGGCGTCTACCGGGAGCGGGTCTGGGTCGACACCGAGGATGGTCCACGGGCCGTGGCGATGGTCTTGGGAGACCCCGCCACGCTCGGGGCCTGGGTCGCCCGAGAGCTGAACACCGAGTTCTCAACTCGGCCGAGCGCCGGCGCGCTCGAGGCTTCCCTCCAGCGCCTGAGCCCCCACTACAAGCTGTCGCCGGCGTCGGAGGCAGCGTGACCGAGGACGAGGCACTGGCGGCCATCCTCCGGCTCACCGCGACTGAGGGCGACGGTGTCACCCTGGACGGCAGGGACCCGGAGCGCGTAGTCAGGGCGGTCGAGAAGGCCATCGGGGCCCGCCGGCCAAGCTCGGCGCGTCGGAAGAGCAGGATCAAGCCGGTCAGCGACAAGCGTGCAGCCCGGCCTCGGCTCCGCGACGTGCAGGTCCCCGACCCCAAGGACAGGTGTCCCGTTGAGGGCGCTGACGACATGGGGTTCAGGAGGTTCGTCACGCAGCTGTACTGCGTCGTCGATGGTCGTCTGCCGGTCGGCGGTGCAGACCCGTGCCACTTTCGGTGCAAGCGGGTCAACGGCGACTGGGTGAACGTCGATGGCGAGCTGCACGGGAACTTGTTTCCGCTTTTTCGCCGGCACCACAACGAGCAGCACTCGCGGGGGATCAAGACCTGGCAGCGGTTGCACGGTGTCGAGCTCGCGCAGGTGTGTCGGGTCATCGGCGTCGCGTACCTGGCCGGGTGCAGTCCTCAGCTCCTCAGCCGCGCGGCTGTGATCGCTGGTGGGTATCAGCACATCGATGTCGATGCCCCTGAGTTGGGTGGGGCGTCAGCTCCATGCCAACGCTGAACCGAACCGAAACGAGGCGAATCGATGAAACATCAACTCACTCCACAAGCGGCGGCCCTGATGGTGTTTCTGAGCGAGCTCGCACAGGTGGCCAGCCCCTCCCACCGAGTCCTCATTGAGGGGCTCATGTCCGGCTTGTCGGACCTCAACAACGCCGCCGTGCGTGGCGGTCAGTACGAGGCGCTCGCCCACGCGTCGGTCGCCCAGGCCCCGGCGCCGCCGATGCCGGCTCTCTACGACGTGCCTCACACAAAGGTCGCGTTCTTCCTCCACGACCACTACTCGACCCAGGGGCGCCCCATTGAGCGCGTTGAGCCGGCCGTCAAGAAGTCCACCGCCCAGGCCAAGCGCATGGGCTTCGTGAACGGAAAGTTCACGGGCGCCGCGCGGGGTGACGCCGGCAGCCACGGGGCGACCACCCCAGAGAGGGGCGTGGGCTCGTGACCGCGACCAAGACAGTCACCGTCGATGGTGTTCCTGCGGGCGAGGGGGTCGAGCAAGTGCTGCGCATGGCCTCCGCCGCGAAGTCGCTGGCGTTCTTCTCGGGCCTGGAGGCCCAGCCAGACGACCTCTACATCCGAGCCGCACAGTGTGTGTCCGAGGCGCTGCGCGACCGTGAGCACCCGCTCCCATGCGACCTGCTCGTGGCGCTCATCGCGTCCTGTTTCGACGCGGCTCAAGACGTGGGCGAGGCGAGGGTCGAGTTCCTCTGCTCGGAACTCCCGGACCCGAGCATCGGGCTTGCCAAGGCCGTCCGGCAGAACCGCCGGAATCTAGGGTTGAGCGACGGCCC
>CAYVJQ010000273.1:0-2076 GCA_964451725.1 uncultured Nannocystaceae bacterium
GGGTGTCCCTCGTGCTCCCTGTGTCCGACGACGGTGGCACAGACGAGCCCGATGCTGAGCCCGAGCCACCGAGCCCGAGCCCGAACGAGGTACCGCTGGAAGACGAGCCACCGTCAGACCCGGCCCCAGCGTCCCCCCTGGCATCTACAGACGTCACACCTGGCGAGGCCGTCGAGACACCCGAAGACCCGCCTCCCGAGGACCCCGGACCGACACCCAAGGCCCCGAAGCCCAAGACCGAGGTCGCGTTCATCATCGACGGAGTCAAGACCGCCGACATCAAAGTCGGCGCCAAGACCCTCCAGTACAAGCACATCGCCATGGGCCTGTTCAGGGTCGGCCGCCACCGTGTCCAGTGGCGGCCGACGGGGGGCGAGTGGACCAGCGTTGGACGCCTCAAAGTCAAAGAGCTGCCCAAAGGCTGGTACTACGAGGTCACGATCTCGGGTGACAGCCTCGCCGTCGAGCAGCGCCAGGAGGGCTCCAAGTGACCGCCGCGCTCGCCCTGCCTCGGGTCGGAGAGCTCGTGGGGGACCGCTTTCGACTCCTGGGTGAGCTCGGCGAGGGCGGGATGGCCACCGTGTTCAGGGCCCACGACGCGGTCACCGAGCAGGAGGTCGCGCTCAAGCTCCTGGCTCCGCGCTACGTCGGTCGTGGTGTCCGCGAACGAAGGCTCATCGACGAGGCCGTCTACCTGCGCCGGATCGGCGGTCACCCCAACCTCGTGCGACTCATCGACGCGGGCGTGTTGGCGCCCTCGGGCTGGCCGTGGCTGTGCACCGAGGTCATGCACGGTCAGGATCTGGGCTGGCTGCTGGTCAAGGGCAAGCTCCCGCCCCAGCGTGCGATCCCGATCGCGGGCCAGGTCGCCGACGCCCTGCTCGCCTGCCATCGGGCAGGGGTCGTTCACCGAGACCTGACCCCGCACAACATCTTTGTGCTCGAGGGCTCCGGCGACACCGTCAAGCTCTTCGACTTCGGCCACGCCGCGGCGCTCGGAGGGCCGGAGCTCGCGGCCGGCGAACGAGGGCGGCTCACCGGCGTCCACGATGTCCCCGGCTCGCTCGGGTACATCGGCCCGGAGCAGGCTCAGAACGCTCCCCCCGACCCGGCCATGGACGTGTTCAGCTTCGGCGTTCTGCTGGCCGAGATGATCACCGGCCGCAACCCCTACGAGCGCTTCGCCGACCGCTCGGCGTTCATCCGGGCCCAGCGCGAGGGCACGCTCGATCCGATCTCGATCCAGCCCTGGGCCTACGCCATCCCCGAGGGCCTCGCCGAGATCGTGAGGTCCTGCACCGCTCCCGTCGCCGACCGCCCGTCGATGGCCTGCGCCCGCGAGCTGCTCGGGCGCGTCGCTGCGAGCCTCTCGGCGACCACCGACGACAGCGCGGGGGTCCATGAAAAAGATGAGAAGGACGAAAACGACGAGACAGTGCGCTTCGACGCCATCTCGACGATCGTCTCGCACCAGCACGAGCGGCGAGACGCGCTCATCGGTGCCTGGGGACCTCCCCCCGTGACGACTGCGGCGAGAGAGCCGGCTGTCTCCGTCATGGACTCATCCCCGCCGACGACGGTCCATCCCGGCGAGGACGAGGACGAACTTGGGAGCAAAGCGACCGCTGAGGCAGCCCGCCCCGAGCTGGCCTTCGCTCGTCCACCACACCTTCGCGGTGACGACCTCGCGCCGCCCAGTCCCTCCTTCGAGCCTGCATCCCTCCCGCCTCCGTCCAAACAACTTGTGGAAGTGGAGGCTCTCTCGCCGCCGGAGGGCGAGCGCGAGCCCAAGCGACGTGCGTGGGGGCTGCCGGGGATCCTGCTGCTGCTCTTCCTCGGGGCCGCAACCTGGTGGACTTGGGGCCGTTTTGAACCGGAGATCTCGGGACTCCAGCCGGCCGAAAAGACCGAGCGCCACGGGCCGAGCACGGACACTGTCCACGGGCCCGACCTGACCGGGGAGAACCCAGAGTCCAACCACGAGTTTGTCTCCGACGCACCAGGGGACGAGTCACCCGCGACCGCGCCCCTCGATCTTCCCGGCCCCGAACCCAAACCCCGACCGCGCCCCGAATG
>CAYVJQ010000274.1:0-2066 GCA_964451725.1 uncultured Nannocystaceae bacterium
TGTCGGCGGCCACCACCCGGAGCTGCTCGATGAGCTCGAGGCGATCGTCGGTGCTCTCGCTGGCCTCGAGCAGCACGTTGATGGTCCGCATGAGCGCGGCCCAGTTGCCCTGCTCCCGATAGATGGGAAGGAGCTCGCGGGCGACCACCAAATTGTTGGGCTGGATCGCCAAGGTCCGCTCGAGGGCCTTTACGGCGCGCTCGGGCTGGCCGAGTTTGTCCCGGCAAAGCTGGGCCACGCGCCGGTAGAGATCGACCCGATCCTCGGTCGCGCTGACCCGATCGGCCGCGCTCTGGAGCGCATCCACGAGGTCCGAGACCCGGCCCTGGGCGACGTAGAGCTCGGTCAGGTCGTCCCACATCGCCGCCGAGACATAGGCGTCTCGGAGCGTACGCAGGGCTTTGTCATGACCGGGCACGAGCCTGGCGATCTCCCGCCAAACGCGGATCGAGTCGCGCTGGTTGCGGAGCCGATCCGCGTAGATGTGGCCGATGTCCGTGAGCAGCTTGACGGCCTGGCCGACCGAGTCGGCGGTCGCTACTTGGCGATGGCGAATCTCGGCAGCCTCGGCCCACCGACCCTCGCGCTCGTAGAGCCGGCCGAGGGCCTCGAGAGCCTTGCCGATCTCACCGTGGTGGGAGAGCACCGTGTTCCAACCGGCGATCGCCTCGCGACGATCACCGAGTTTGTCCTCGGCGAGGTGGGCGAGCTCGAGGCGCAGCGCGAGGGCCTCGTCGCCCTCGCGCTCGGCGAGCTCCTCGCGACGCAGGGCGATCAGAGCCCGCCAATCCCGGCGTTGCTCGTGGATCTGGGCCATCATCCGGCGGGCGCCGGCGTCGCCTGGGAGCAGGACCAAGAGCGCCCCGAGGGGCTCGAGGGCGCGCTGCGGGTTGCCCAACTTCTCGACCCAGATCTTGGCGACCTTGCGCAGGACCTCGGCCTCGGCCTTGGGCTCACCGTCTTCGCGGGCGGCGTCGCCGAGGCGCTGATAGACACCCAGCAGATCATTCCAGCGCTTGCTCGAGGCGTAGGTGTCGGCCAGTACCTCGAGGCTCCCCTGGTGGCGCGGATCGATCTCGAGGATCCGCTGGAGCGTGGTCAGGGCCATGGCCTCGAGTCGGAGCTCGCGCCGATACAGCTCGGTGATCTCGAGCAGCTTGTCGATGCGCAGCTGTTGGTTCTCGGGTGTGGCCTCGACCCGGTCGAACTCGTCTTTGAGCAGCTCGACCAGGGCCGTCCACTTTTTGCCCGCTCGATACAGGCGCTCGAGGTTCCCGGTCGCGCGTGGATCTTGGCCGTCCTCGCGGACCACGGAGCGCCACACTTCGATCGCCCGGTCGGTGCTGCCCAGGCGATCCTGGGCCAAGGTCGCCATCTCCTCGGCGAGAGAGAAGCGCCGGTCGGGGTCCCCGCACGCGCGCCGAGCTTGAACCAACACCTGCATGAGCTGGCTGCCGTCGCTGCGGCCCGAGAACAGCTCACGGTAGAAATCGACCACCGTCTCGTCGCTCGCGTCGTGTCGCCGGACCCGGCGGAAGTAGGGCTCGGCCAGGCGCGGCTGCTGGCCCACGCGCCACACGACCTCGCCGCAGAGCAGGGCGATCGGGTTGCCGTCTTGGTTTCGGGGCGCTCGCTGGGCCACGGTCTTGGCCCGGTCGACGATCGCGGTCGAATCGGCGTCGTCTTTGCCGTGCTGTGCAAGCACGATTTGGGCGAGCACACAGGCCGCCGCATCGACATCGCTCGAGTCGTCGCGAAGAACCTGTGACGCGCTCGCCAGGTCACGACCGTCGGCTTCGAGGGCGGCGGTCAGCGCTCGGTGCGTGTCGTCGGAGGAGGAGCGGAGGTGCGTGAGGAGAGCGGAGCGAACTTCGGCCATTTCGTGTCCTGGTTCCGGGGTGCCAGCAGGGTCCGGTGAAAAAATCGTGGGCGCGAGACGTGCCGTCGGTGTCGACACAACCAGACGGGCGGCTGCGGACGGCGTTCGTTTCGCGAGGGAAGGCGCGGCTCAGGGTAGCGAGTCGGGGCGCGTGTATCTAGCGAATGATCGCGGTCGAAGCGGGCGC
>CAYVJQ010000275.1:0-2024 GCA_964451725.1 uncultured Nannocystaceae bacterium
TGATCCCCGGGTCCGAACTGGGGGCCTTCGAGTTGGCGATCGTGCTCAGCGACCGAGACGCGGCTGCGCTTCACCGTGACCGGGCCTGGAGCGACCTGCCCCTGTTTGCGGTCGAGATCTGGCCGATGCTGGACGGCCCGACCGTGCTCGCCCTGAGCCCCAGCTTGGCGCACTGTGGGCCTGGTCGGAGCACGGCTCTGCTGGTGATCACAGGTGTGATGATCGAGCCTGCGGGGCAGCTGCCCGGGGGGCCGGCCGGCTGCGCAGATGGTCCCGTCATCGAGGCTCTGCGCGACGCCGAGGGCCGGGTGATCGAGGTCGTGGCCCGCGACGGGGCAGGGGTGACGCGACTGGGCTGGGACCGGGCGCTCGGGGTCCTGACGCCGATCGACCCGTGAATCGGTCGTGAAACGGGGAGCGAAAACGATGGGCTGGGATCTGCTCAGGGGGTCGCAGGGAGGGCGCTCGCTGGCAGGTCGCCGGCGGTGATCGCCAGGCGTAGGTAGGTGGTGACCGGGCCGACGTTGGGGTCTCCAGGAGGTGGGCCTCCAGCCTCGTGCAGGGTCGTCAAGAGTGCGGCGGCCCGGCTCAGCTCGCGGCGTTGAAAAGCCAGCGCTGCGCTGCGTTCTCGGGGCTCGAGCCAGGGCGACGCACTCAGACCCGCGGCGTAGCGCAGGGCGATGTGGTGGAGGTGCAGATCCAAGCCGGTGATCGCGTCGGGGTCGGGTTGGGATTGGGGTTGGGTGGATAGATCGGGCTTCGGCTGCAAGAGGTGCCCTGCGCATGCTGCCCACAGTGCCTCTCGGCAGCCCGCGGCGCGGGGACCGTCGGCTTCGAGGGCCGCGCAGTCCAGGCTCGCCCGCTCGAGGCAGGCGCTCGCGTCCACAAACGCCAGCGCCTCGGGGAGCGGGAGTTCGTCGAGCATAGGGGGCCCGAGAAGGGGGGGCGAGGGGTCGTCGACTCGGGTGTAGGTCTCGAGTGGCTCGTCGCCCATGGCCAGAGCGAGAGCCCCCTCCTCCGCGAGTAAGGTCCAGTCCGTGGGGCGCAGAAAATCGGCCGGCATGACCCCGGCGATGCTGGTCTCCAGCGCGAAGGCCCGGCCCTCTCGGCGCAGTACCGTCGCGCGCAGCTCGATGGGGATTTGGGTAGGGGGGCCGTCAATGGGCGTGACCAGGACCCAGGGGCCCGCGAAGCTCAGGCGTAAACGGGGGCCGTCCCAGGTGCCCTGGTAAGGGGAGAGAGGGCCGGGAGCGGGGACCTCGGGAGGGGCGGGGAAATCGGTGGTTGGGCTTGGTGTGGTGGTTTTGGTCGGATCGGGTCCGCAGCTGCCGGTGGCTAGCACGAGGAGCAGGGCGGCCCCGCTGAGGGGAGGTCTCACCCGGCGGAGCGTACCGAGGGTCGTCGCTCGGGGGAAATTAGCGGAACGAGTCTGGACCAGAGCGGGACATAGACGGAGAAGCTGGAGTTCTGCCTGGACTGGGGAGTTCTGCCTGGACTGGGGGTCGTTGTTTTGGGGGAAATAGCGAAGGTGACCCTCGTCTGGCGCCTTGATGGCCCGGTGCCGGGCCGCCGGAGTGTGGGCCGAGATGAAAACCATCCGCACGCGGGCCGATGCACAGCTGTGACGTCCAACCGCCGTAGCTCCGAAAGACGAGCGGCCAATCGCGCCTGCTCGACCTCCTCAACAACCCGCGTTCGCGCTCGCCCCATCGTTCCTGGCACCCGCTACAAGGTCACTCGCCGGTGCTTTGGCCGCCAGTTCTTGCTCGTACCCTCGCTGGCCGTCAACGAAGTCATCGGCTACTGGCTCGGTGTTTGCCTGGAGCGACATGGCTTGGAGTTGCACTCCGCGTGTTTCATGTCCAACCACTATCACCTCGATGTCACCGACCCTCTTGGAACCCTCCCAGCGTTCAAGAACCATTTTAATGCGGTTCTAGCTCGGGCGCTCAACGCCCTTCGAGGACGCTTTGACAAGTTTTGTCGGCGGGTTGCGTGGAACACGAATGATGTCGTGGTCTTGG
>CAYVJQ010000276.1:0-2002 GCA_964451725.1 uncultured Nannocystaceae bacterium
TCTGGGACCTGCGCGGGCCCCGACCGAAGCTGATCGCCGAGGCCCCGGCGCAGCGTGTGACCTTGATCCTCGATGGCCTCGACGAGGCCTGAGCGGGGAGGGGGCCGGTCTCGGATAATGTGCTCACAGCATCCGAAGCCGCGCATTTCACAACAAAGATGGGCGTGCCGCAAGCCTCGGGACGCCGTGCTTCTGCGAATTCAAAAGCAAGGGGCTGCATTTCGAAACCAAACCAGGTTGGTCCCAACACGACAAAACAACGAATGGAACTATTGGAACCAAAGGATATACCGGATGGGCTCTCGTACCCGGCAGCGCTTCATCGGCTCGCCGAACGTGGACTATCGCACATGGAGCCGTGGTTCGTGTTCGACGCGAGTGAGGCAATAAAGAAGATGAACGGCCTTCGAGAACGCTACCCGGGACGTTGTTTGCTTCCGTTCGCAAAGCGCGAGGACAACGATGACGTTGCGTGTTTCGACCGAGCGTACCCTGGAAAAGCCATGATTGCTCACGACTTTGCGTCCCCAGGATGGGAGCACCATAGTACTCTGGACAGTTTTTACGCTTGGGTTCGGAAAGCCGTGGAGGACATGATCGAGTTCGACTCGCTGGAGGACGAAGAGCAGGTGTCCACGAAGTGACCTGGACGGCTCGCGGACATCCACCATGGGCTCGCACCAGTGATGCTCGAACCCGCGCCCAGACGCCCGCGGTGGCCTTCTAACCACCCCGAGCGCTTTTCAAAGCGCCCACCCAGACCGCGACAGAGCCCGACCGAAGTCTGGATCAACCAGCCCTCCGACAAGGCCACACTTCCATCGACATCTTCCGGAAGAGCCGTTCAGTCACTCTCAAGGCCCTCCGAACATACTACAGTCGCACTCGACTGGGTCATTCATGTTTCCGCAGATTTCGTATAGATTCTCGAAATCTGCCGCCACAATGCCATCATACGAAAGCTTCTCATTGAGTTGAAACGTAGCACCAAATAATCCGTCGGCATCGGCGAGCCCACCGAAAGAAGCAAGGTTCGGATTGCCCAAAATTCGAATAATCATCGCGTCCTGCAGCGAGTCCAAACCATCGATGGTCGTCAGCCCCGGAAGCCCCCCCGGCGCTGGCATGGCACTGGGATCCGATGGACAGTCCAGCCCTCCCAAGAGTAGGTCCCCCACTGACTCCAGCGCACGGAGCCCGACCACCGAAAGGCTATCGTTGTCAGCGATCGATACAACGTCGACCGAACGAAGACTCGAGAAGCCTTCGAGCGATTCGAGAGAAGCGTTGTTTTCCACACTCAGGGAGCCGACCTCCTCGAGCGAACCGAGCCCCTCGACTCCTCGGAGTTTCCCGTTCCCGATGATGGCCACAAAATTGTAGCTCGGGTGCTCTCCCCCAATTTCCGTGACGCTGTCCAATCCAGCCAGCGACACGAGATCCGGGTTATTCATGATGCGGATGCCTCCGGTCACCTCTGTGACACAACGGAGAAAACCGAGGTCGACTTGCCCGTCTACACCCTCGATCTCGAGGGTGCCCTCTACTCGAGTGTAGAGAGGAAGCGAGTCGACGTCGGCAAGCGAGTGCACCTCCAGCGTATCGACAAGGGAGTCACCGTCCCCCCGCCAGACCAGTTCGGCACACTCGTCTGGCGCCGATCCCCCGCCCTCAGACGGCACGTCGCCGGAGCAGCCGGCCGCAGGTATGAGCAATGCCGCAGCCAGTGCCGTTTTCCGCCTGTAAGTCCAGCCGGACTTACATTTGCAATCGAGATCGTTGAATACCCGAACTTCGACCCATGGACGCGCCCCGCACATTATCGGCGGAAATTCATTCTGATTGGGTTCCTCAGCCGTTTCCATTTCTGACACCGTTCCGCGTAGTGAGGCAGTGTATCCTGGCTCCACGACCGACAATCTCGCTGACACCACTCACCACCGGCTCCTACCCCAACCCAAAGTGGGCACGCACAAAGGCCTCGATCCCCTCGAGGTCCGCG
>CAYVJQ010000277.1:0-1856 GCA_964451725.1 uncultured Nannocystaceae bacterium
GATCGGCTTGAAGGTGGGTCGTCAGGTGGGTTTGGGGGCGTTCCCTGGCCAGGAGCGAGGCAGAAGCTGTGGTGGGCGTGGGGCTGGTACCATAGGGCCCGGACTCATGGCCGATCAGAGCGGAGACCCGCTGCGCGACGCCGCGCCGCGCTACGCCGATGTCGAGGCCCGCAGGGCGCGGGCAGGGGTCGCCGCGGCTTTATTCGGCGGGGGCGAAGCTGCCGAACCCGAGCCGATCTTGGTGGGTCGCTACCGGGTGACCTCCCGGCTTGGGGCAGGGGGGATGGGGGTGGTCTATCGCGCCCATGATCCCGACCTGGATCGGCCCGTGGCGGTGAAGCTGCTTCACGCCAGCGCCGCCGATGACGACAAGGCCCGCGAGCGGATGCTACGGGAGGCTCGGTCTTTGGCCAAGCTCTCGCACCCCAACGTGATCACGGTCTACGACGTGGGCGTGGAGGACGGCCAGGTGTTCGTGGCCATGGAATTGGTCGCGGGAGAGGACCTGCGCCGGTGGCTGGAACCCCGCGGCAGCGCCCAGTGGCGAGAGACCCTCGATCTGTTTTTGGCGGCGGGCAGGGGGCTCGAGGCCGCCCACGCTGTGGGCTTGGTCCATCGCGACTTCAAGCCCGAGAACGTGTTGGTCGGAACAGACGGCCGGGTCAGGGTGCTCGATTTTGGGTTGGCCCGGGTGCGGGCGACGATCGAGCCGGGTCCGCTCATCGGGTGGGCGCCAGAGCAGGATTCTCGGCTCGAATCTCAGCGTGAAGCACAGCTCGGAGCCTCGATCACGGGGACCGGTGAGACCTTGGAGGTCGGGGCCCATCTCTCGACGGACGCCTCGGTCGGACATCTGACCGAGACCGGCGCGCTGATCGGGACCCCGCTGTACATGGCCGCCGAGCTCTACGCGGGCCAGCCGGCGAGCGCGGCCAGCGACCAGTTCGCATTTTGTGCTTCGCTCTACGAGGGCCTCTACCACCGGCGTCCCTTTGGCGAAGAGACGATCGTGGCGCATGTTCAGGCTGTTCGGGCGGGCCGGCTCCTCGATCCCCCGGCCGACTCACCCGTGCCGGTTGCCCTGTGGGCACCGATCGCCCGCGGGCTGTCCCTCGATCCTGCGGCGCGCTACGAGGATATGCCGGCCCTGTTGGCCGCCCTCACCGAGGTCGTCGCCGTACTGTCGGGGAGTCAGGAGCAGGCCGGGTCGCTCTCGAACTCGAAATTGGGCTCGACGGCGGGCGAGCACGCTCCGCGTGGGGGGCCGCGCTGGCTCCCTGCGGTCGTCGTCGGAGTCGTGTTGCTCGCAGGGGTCTTGGGGGCCTTTGAGTTGGGGATGTTCACTCGAGACTCCGCAGCGAGCACGGGGCCAGAGACAGAGACGGCTCGCTCGCTCGCTCCGGAGGGCTCGGCGGGAGGGGGAGACGGGGCCCGGTCGGTGGATGGAGCCGATAGCCGGGTAGGGGGGGGGCTGGCGGGTCCCTCGGCGTCGAGCGTCCTGAGCGATTTGGAGGATGGAACCGGGGCAGAGGGTGAAACGGAGGGGGGGACGCTGGAGACCACCGACGTCGGTGGGGAGGCTCCCGCGGAGATCGAGGGTGGGTCCAAACCCAGCGGCTCCGGGACCCCCGAGTCCGAACTCCACGGTTGGTGTCACCTGCACGAAGATCGCTACACGCTGCTCTCCCGGGTCGCGCGCCGGAAGGGCTCGCTGACTCACCGGGGGACCTGCTACGTATGTCGGGTGGAGCGCCGCCGCAGCCGGACCCGAAACTTTTCTCCGCGCGACTGCGCTGGCTATTCCCTGTGTGGACCCTCGAAGCTCGGGGACTGCGAATGATCGGGCTATCTGGGTC
>CAYVJQ010000278.1:0-1721 GCA_964451725.1 uncultured Nannocystaceae bacterium
GGGTCACCGAAAACACCTTCCCGCCGACCGCGAGCAGCGAACTGAAGTCGGCGGAACTCGAGACAAAGGGCGAGGCGTCCTCGTTGAGCACCGGATCCCCGTCTTTGTCGACGATCAGGCCAAACTCTCCGCCTCCCTCCGGCTCGTCGCCGCTACGAAAAATCGTATGAAAGCCGATGTCGTAGCTCTCGTCGTCGACCGTGGCCTGGGGCGAGGCCAACACTGCTCGCTTGGCCTGATCGGTGGCAGGAAAGGCGACCGGATCAAAGAGGAGGCTGCGCGCGTTTTGCCCTGGATCGCCGGGGTCGCCTGGATCTCCGGGGTCGCCTGGGTCGCCTGGATCTCCGGGGTCGCCTGGATCTCCGGGGTCACCTGGATCACCGGAGCTCGCGGTCTCGCCAGCATCCTCGTTGGCACCTGCGCTCGTGTCGTCACCACAACCCATCACAACGGTGCTGCCGGCCAGCGCCAGCGAGAGGCCGAGCGCGCGGTGGAGGGGGGAAATCGAAGTTTCGGAGAAGTTGCACATATCGTCCTCGGGCACTGTGGCCAGGCGGACCATGGCGCCACGAGGTTTCTCTTCCGTCACGCCCGTCACTCCGTCGTGCAACGTGTCCCGAACTTCAGTGCGACACCGAAGAGACAGACGTGTGACTGCGCCCGCCCTCCGGACCCCCGGGTCGGCTCAGCGGGCCCGCCACCCGCGGCGAGCAAGGACACAGCGGCCAGTTGGAGTAGAGGAATTCCAACTGGTCGCTGCGCCCACCGCGGATCGTGCCAGCGACCTCGCAGTCCGCGCCCTCGGCGAGGTCCGTCCTGACTCAGACCGCGGGCTTGGGTCGCTGCCGGGGCGGCTTGCTCGGAGCCCGGGGCGGCTTGGCTGCGGGTTCGGGGGTCGGGCGTGGCTGAGTCGAGGACCTGGGCTCGGTGCTGGGGCGCCCGCCTGGGTCCCCACCTGGGCGGGGGCGAGGACTCGCGTTTGGTCGGGGTGGGGTCGTGCAGCTGCCCACCTTCGAGGAGTCACCAAAGTGCGCGCTGGGCCTGTGGTTGGCGCCGCCGTAGCTCGTCGATGAGACCGCGCAGCCGAGGCTGAGCCCACAGCAGACCAGGACGGACGACAACAACAAGCGATGCACCATGATCGATAGACGCGCGCCTCGGGCGTGTGTTCGAGAGCGGCCCCAAAAGGGTGGAGACCAACCGATCGCGTGTGCGCTTAGAGGAGGGGAAGCCCGCGGTGCTCGAGGACCTGAACCCGGGGTGGCCCAGAGATCAGCGACCCGCCCGGGCACAGGGCAGTCCGCGGCCTACACGGCCACCCCAGAAGCTTCTACAGGGAGGTCGACACAAGTGTGACAGGCGGCGAGCAATCGTCGGTTCCATTATTCCCGCGTGGTCGCTATGCTCTGTCGATGCCGCCCTCGGATGATCGGGTGGTTCGCCAAAGGAGTAATTACGGATGCAATCTCAGCTGAAGGGCACCTTCGCTATCCTGTTCTCGATCGCTATTGGTTGCTCCGCAGACGACGCGGGGCAAAACCCGGACGACACTCGCGGCAGCGACAGCGATGACAGTAACGGAAACAACACTCGCGGCAGCAACGACGACGGCAACGACGATAGGGGTGACAGCGATAGGGGCGACACCGCGGCACCTCCGGTCGACGGTGAGTACCCCTGCCGCGCGGAGGCCGACGGGACGACCACCGCCGTGTTCATCA
>CAYVJQ010000279.1:0-1715 GCA_964451725.1 uncultured Nannocystaceae bacterium
GAGGTCGTTCGAGTCCCGCACCTCGATGGATGTCTGGGTCCACGACATCACCCGGCGGGGGTCGTGGTGGGCGATGGAGGTGATGATTTGGAGGTTCGTCGCGGCCAACTCCTCGGCGCCGAGCCTGCCGAGCTCGACCTGGGCAGCGTGTTCCCGGACGGCGACACCTTCCGCGGAGGCGGCGAACACCGACGCGGCGTTGGCGTCGAGTTCTGCGAGGTGGGCGGCGATCGTGGGGTTGTGCAGGCACTTCGAGGACTGCTGAGAGAGCCTCTTGCGACGCCCCGTGTCCTCGGGGAAGGGCGAGCCCTCGCTGCCGCCTTGGTACCCAGCCCTCCACACGCTCTCCCACGCGGCTCGAGAGGGGTCGGTTGCCCGGTCGGGGTGACCGGCGAAAAGCTCCACGAAACGCCGCTGCTTAGGGCTCAGAAGGTCGAGGTTGGCCGATTTCGACCCAGGTTGCCCAGTTTTGGCCACGATTGGTCAACCATCGGCCAACTCCACACCAAGCCCCAACTCCGAGGGCTCGGACCCCGCCAGTTCGCGTTCATCGCCGGTTGCCCCCAGTTCCCGCTGAGGCCCAAATCTGGCCAGCCACGCGTCGTTCGCCTCCCTCGCCAGCTCCGGCTTCCCTTCGAGGCTGGTGGTTGGCCACAGCTCCATCCCCGCCCGTAGCCTCGCCGCGTCGGGACGCTACAGCTGAACCGGCCTGGCCAAGTGGGGCAGGTGCCCCGGTGGGGCGGCGGACCCATGCGGGGTTGCGGCGCGCCATTCGGAGCCGAACTTCCTTGTCGAGGCCTCACCGTGGAACTCGAGATCGAAAAATCCGCCCTTCTGTCCGCCCTCAAACTCGCCCGGGGCGCCGTGGCTGCCAGTGGGGCCCATGAGCCTCTGACCTCGGTCCTGCTCTGTGCGACCACCGACGGGCGGCTCGTGTGCTCTGGGACCGATTCCATCGTCTCGCTCGCAGCTACCGCCCTGTGCCCCGTCGCTGTGGCTGGGGAGCTGTGCCTGCGCGCGAAGGGCTTCGTTGGGGTCGTCGACAGCTTGCCTGCGGGGCCCGTCAAGCTGCTGGGCCTCGAGGGCTCGTGGCTCCAGGTCTCCGCGGGGCGCACCGAGCTGCGGCTGATGGGTTCGGCGGGCGGTGACTTCCCCGAGCTGCCCTCCTCCTCCGGGCTCGGGTTCGTGGGCGTCCCCGCAGGGGTCCTCGTCGATGTGATCGACAAGGTGCTGCCGTCGGTGCTGGCTGGCGAAAGCCGGCCGAACCTCAACGGCGCCCTGCTCGAGTCCGACGGCGAGACCATGTCGGGGACCTCCACCGATGGACACAGGCTCACCCGCTACACCGTCGAGCTCGCTGGGCCTGTCCTTCCCAAGGGCGTCGTCGTCCCTCGGGCGGGGCTGGTCCTGATCAGGAGGACGCTCAGCAATGTCTCGGGCGACGTTGGCCTGGCCGTCGATGACGAGCACATCTTCGTCAAGACCCCGCACCTGACGATGGGCATCAAGCTCACCAAGGCCCGCTTCCCGAATTGGCAACAGGTCATCCCGAAGGACTCCGTCCGGCGCGCGACCGTCGTCCGCAAGGACCTCATCGCGGCCCTCCAGCGAGGACTCACCGTCAGCACGTCTCTGTCCAGCGTGCTGATGACGCTGCAGGACGGGGGAATCAGCCTCAGCACGGAGTCGCCGAACCTCGGCTCAAGCGTCCTGGT
>CAYVJQ010000280.1:0-1699 GCA_964451725.1 uncultured Nannocystaceae bacterium
TGGATATCCAAAGTGACAAATATCCTCGCCGCACCTGGTCCTCGCCAGGTCCATTCTTCGAGGGGTTTCACCTCGGGCTGCTAGCACGCAGAGGCGTTCTTCGGCTCATCACTCGCCGAGAGCCTCCGAGCGCTCAGCCCTGCTTGAGGTCCTTCACGCTGGCCTCGAAGGCCGGCATGCCATCACGCCCCTCACCAGCCCGCTGAAATCCCTGTTTCTCATACCAACGCATCAACCGACCGCTCCCGTCATCTTGAGCGTCGAGCCGCAGTTTCTGCTTACCGATGCGCCCGCTAGCCGCCGCCGCTGCCGCCAGGAGTTTTTCTCCGCCCCCCCGCCCGCGGTGCTCCTCCCCAATACTCAGGTTATAGAGCTTGGCATCACCGCGCTCGACAACGACGTCTGCGCCACCCACGGGGCGGCCGTGCTCGTAAAGATCGATATGCTGATGCCCGACGCCACGCGGTGTCGTCCGGACCTGGAAGATTCCCCTGCTCCCCGGTAAGCGCTTGGTTTGCAACGCAGCGCCCGGGTTCGAGGCGAGCACCGCGACCTGCTCCGCCTGGGCGTCGAGTCGTGGTTCTCGGACCAGAGCGACACCCCGACCAAAGGGATTCTTTGCTTCGCCCACACGCTGCTGAACCACGTAGGTCAGCTGCTTGGCTAGCAGGGCCATGCCCTCGCGCTTGCCCGGCTGGTAGCGGCCGCCCGCGAAGTGAATGTCCTCCCCCACGGTGAGGGCCTCGGCCCCAACCCTGCTCGCCAGCCCGCTCTGATGAACGCGCACACTCGACAAGTCGGCGCTGAGCAAGGACTCCATCTTCCGACGGACGGACATCGGCAAGGGCTGCCCTCCCTGTGTGTGCAGCATGGCCGGCGAGAGCTTGCCCGGCGAGAGCTGAACGCTCGAGCTCTTGGAGGCGCGCTTGGCCTGCGCGGAGCGAACTCCACCGGGCATCATCTCGGGGCACGGCGCGTTGGCCCAGATGCCGGCGCGCGCTGCCTTGGCCTGAACCGCCGAACTCCGGTTTCCCGGCATCAGCTCAGGACGAGGCGCGTTTCCCCAGAACGAGCCACGGCGTGCGGGCGTCGGCCTAGCTTGCGCAGAGCGAGACAGCGTGGGCCTGTGCTCTACGGGCTTGCGGGGAGCCTCGGGCTCGACGCCAAAGCTGGCCTGGATCACCACCCCGCCCGACACTCGCGGTCCGAGGGTCATGGCTGGCGCTCCATCTATCGATCATTGGCACCGCGCGTCGATTTACGCAAGCCAAACTCCGTTGGCGCACGAGAGCCGGTTCGTTCTCCCGCGGAAACAAATCCTCTCGTAGAGGTCCTGCCCCGGCGCCTCGACCCATCGAGGCCAGCAGGGCGCAGAAAACCGAGCTCAGCCACCGAGTCTAGCCACAACCACACTATCGGCCTTCCCTCGCTCATGTAGCTCAGCAATATTGGCGCCAAGCTAGCGCCATCACCAGACGGCCCCATGGCCTCAACTCCGACCCAACACCACCAACAACGCCCGAACCGCCTCGAGATCCCCTCGCTCGAGCCGATCAAGCGCGATCCTGGCCAACGTTGCGTGGTCGCCTTGCCCAACCGAACCAAACCCCGCTGAACCGACACGCGCCCCGCCGTCATTACCGACGGACCCCACACCAACCGCGCCCATCCCCGCGGAGACGCGCTCCCTTTCCCCGGA
>CAYVJQ010000281.1:0-1699 GCA_964451725.1 uncultured Nannocystaceae bacterium
GGGGCCTCGGCCTCGAGATCGGGCGACCCGATGAGCGCCAGTGGTACGCGGATCGCTTGCGCCGACTGGAGCGAGCGAGGTGACGCCCGAGTTCAAGACCGACGGTCGAGGGGTCGGAGCAGGGGGGCGCTACTGTGGAAGGCGCAGCTCCAAGAGCGCGTCGATCGTGTTTTGTGTGACCGTCGCCGGGAGGTTCGGGAGCAGGGCAGCGATGCCGCTTGGGATGGCCTCGGGATGGACGACCGCGAGTTGCACGGTCCTCGAGGAGGCATCGAGGTGAATCAGGAAATAGCGATAGCCCTCGGTCGGGCGAATAAATGCGGCGCCAGGTCCCCCCTCGGGGGTAGCGATCGCGCCTGCGGACGCCTCATCGAGGGTGCCCTTGTCGATGAGGTCGACGGTGGACGGGAGGGCCGAGACGTCACAGGTCGATCCGCAGGGTCCCTCGCCCACGTAGCCGGCGTAGCCGGTGAAGTTCGTGCTGAAAATGTCCAGATTCTTGTATTCGTTGTTGTCGTTGACGACCTCGAACACGTTGAATTGGCCGCAGCCGTCGCCCAGCCACCACTCGTCCGGGTTCTTCGCGTAACACTGGCAGCTCGAGAACGCGCCGGCCCGAACGAGCTCGCCGAGGCTGAGGCCCAGCCACGGTGCGTCGTACCAGTTTCCGGTCGCGTCTTCGGAGCAGGGAGTCCCGACGGCAGCCTCGTCGTCGTGGGGCATGGTCGAGAGCAGCACGATGAGCTTCGAGCCCGACCAGCCGTCGTAGCGCGGGTCGGCAGACTCGGGACAAAAGGGGCTGCTGCCCGCACCACAGGGGAACTCGCGATCGGTCGAGACGTCGACCAGACACTCGGTCCCGACCGCACCGTCGAATCCGGCGGACTCGGTGTTGTTGCCCCGAAACGCGATCCCCTGAGCACTCGAGGGGGTGCGCGAATCCCAGGCCGAGACCAGATCCCACCCGCCGTCCTCGCTTTCGGTGGCCGGCTGATAGACGGCGAGCTGTTTGGCGAGCAAGGGACCTCGCAGCGTCAGGATCAGATCCTCCGCCCACGGCGTGAGTGTGTCGTCCGCCACGTCGTGGTGGGCGAGGCAGCAAGAATCGGTATCGAGGGCGTCACAGGGGCCGACACCGGGGTCGCGCAGGCTCGGATACCAGCCGGCTGCACCGATATCCTGAAATGTGATGGTGCCACCTTGGGATGCCGGGTCGAGCTCACCCTCGTCGAAGGGAGCGGGCCCAAGGCCGCCGTCCACGGGAGGGAGGGGGTCCGACTCCGTGGTCTCGCCGTCCTCACTCGGGTTGCTGTCCCCACCCTGGTCGGTGTCCCCACTCTGGTCGGTGTCCCCACTCTGGTCGGTGTCCTCACTCGGGCTGGAGGCGGGCTCTCGGCATCCAGACCCCAGAGCGAGCAGACACGGCATTATGAGAAGTCGTGGGCGAATAAGCATGGCGATCTTCATTCGGAAAACACCGGTGCGTTCACGTAGGCCTGGCCCAGGGGAGTGAGCTCACCGTCGGCCCCGAGCAGATCGACGTAGGGGATCCACTCGAAACGACCCGAGAACCAGGAGTAGCGCTCGATGCGGGGCTCGTGTTCGAGGTAGTCGACCGCGTCTTCGAGGAACGCGACCTGGTCCTCGAAGTTGGCCGCGTCGGTGCACGCGAACTCCGTGAGCCACAGGGGCTGCGAGT
>CAYVJQ010000282.1:0-1640 GCA_964451725.1 uncultured Nannocystaceae bacterium
TTTTCCCCGACGGGTAGCCGTGCGACGCAGGTGGCTCGCGTATCTCGTCGTTGGGGCCGCGCTCGTGTCGGGGCTGTCGTTCGTCGCTTTCCGCGTGGATGATGGCGGCCCGACCAACGGCACCTCGACCGACCGCCGACGGCACTCGAGCGGGTCGGATCCGGCTCGCGCGAGAGGCCCAGAGTACTCCCGCGCACGCGCTCCCCACAGGTCTCCAGAGTCTCGCCCGGCGCCGGGCATCTCCGATCCCTCCATGCGTGAGCCGACCAAGCGAGAGCCGGGGGGGTCAAGGCCGATCGTGCGCATCGCCGAAATCGCGCAGCCGGAGCCGGGCGAGTCCGAGTTGACGCTTCATTGGACGGAACACGAGGCGAGCGCCCGAATCACTTTGCTGGTCGATCGCCTCGAGGTGGAACTGCGGGAGCTGGAAGCAGGCGACCACCACGACCTCGACCACGCCTGGTCGACTCTGTCGGCCCTGCGCGGTGAGCTCATGGGGACGGCGGAGGGGGCCGAGCAATATCGAAAATTTGAAGAACGAGTCGATGCGCTCGAAGACTGATGCCCCTGGCTCCTAGCGACGGCTGTTCCTGCGGACCTGCGCCCGCTCCGGTGGCAACCAGCTATGCCTGCCCGACTCGAAGCAGTGACAGATTTACACTCGGAAGCACGAGCTGAAGCCGAGCATGTTCCTCATGATACTTATACCAGTCTTCAGCGAGCGCAGGATCACTCAGCTCTCGCCCCACCGTTGCCTTTTTCAGTTCGATCGCCAATTCATCTAATCCACGCAACTCTAGCCAAGCCTGCGAAAGCACAATAAATGTATCTGGCGCCATGTGGTCAACGTGTATATCTCCCTCGAATTTTTCACCAGTAACCGCACAGCAGATCTGCCCTTCCCCAAGTCTCCTCGATTTAAAGGACTCAATATGACGGCGAACCTCATCCCGCATCGCATCTAAGAGCAGTGTCCTTTGAGAAGGGGCGCTGATACATTTCTTGTAGGAAAAGTCCACTTCCTCTCCATCTTTTCGCACGAGCCAAAACGCTCTCCCTGAACGGTCGCCTGGAACGGACCTAACCTCGATACGCAAAACACCCGGACCAATCTTCTCGCGGGCCGTGGGGTGATAGCTGAGCAGATCAAGAACTACTATCTCCTCATCGACTTCCAGAGTTCGGCCAAATTTTCCAGAGTTCAGTATCGACCTAATCTTCGATGTAGCCCCTTTTTTACTAGGAAATGCCTCTCCTCCCAGTGTGAACGTATATTTACTCACAGTAGCATTGTACCATAATTATATCGAATTCCACAGCGATCCAAAACTCAAACTGAGAGGTCAAGAATACCATTCACCATCCCCACACCCTCAACATACTCGGAGCGCGCCTCGCCTCATTCCGACTTGCGTCCCCTTCCGCCCTATCGCAGCGCGAGTTCGAAGCGCTTGGGGACCTGCTCATAACGCATCCCCCCGACATCGAAGGCCCGGCTCTCCCCTGCCCCCACAGCTCCAAGCTCGAGCCAATCCAAACCCAAGAGCTGCCCTTTCGAGTCGAGGCCCTGGACCTCGATCTCGATCTCGACGGCCGTCTCCCCCTCGTTGCGGACCCACCCTGCGACGGCCCAGCCGCCG
>CAYVJQ010000283.1:0-1622 GCA_964451725.1 uncultured Nannocystaceae bacterium
TGTGGAGAGGGGAGCGGTCCGGAGCTGGTCGAGGACCACGGCGGCGGTGATCACTCGGCCTCCGAGGCAGCGCCGGTCGGGGGAGAAGCTCGCGCGCTCGACCGTCCACCAGGCCGAGGCCGCAGCGCCGGGTGAGCTCGGCTTGAACTCGTGTGAGGGGTCGGGGTCGGTCAGGGGCGCGGGTTGGTAGCCGGTGGCGTAACAAAACCCCTCGAGGGCCGCGCTGGCACAACTGGGGTCGGTCGCCTCGAGCTGGGTCGCCAGCTGGTCGAGACAGGCGACCCGGCCCGCATAGCCGAGCCCGCGCAGGGCATCGGGGGAGGGATTGTGGGGGAGCGCTGCAGCCAGCATCTCGGCTTCGCTGCGGGTGCCGAGCTGGCCCCGGAGGATGTTGGCGTGGCCGAACTTGGGGTTCTTGGCGAGCTGCTCACACAGGATCCAGGCGGTTCGCCCACCGAGGGCCAAGCTGGCCTCGACGGCCTGCATGCGCAGGCCGGGCTCGGCATTGAAAAGCAGCGCATCGATGGCGGCCTTGGTCTCGGGTGCATCGGGGCGGTGGCGCAGGGACAGGCGCAGGCCGAGGCCCTGGCGGGTGATGTCGTCGGTCGCCGCGAGTGCGTCGTCGATGGCCTCCGGGCCTGGATCTCGGCCCCGATCTTCGAACACCTGCAACCAGGCGCAGCGCGCCGGACCGGTCTCGGCGTGGGTGAGTCCAGCGAGCGCGATGGTGTTGGCGCGGGGGTCCTCCCAGCTCGCCAATACACGCAGGGCGGTCGCCTGAGAGCCCGACTCGAGCGCATTGACCAAGGCGACGAAGTGCTCCCGGGCTCGCCAGGTCTCGCTGCCCAAGAGGAGCAGGCTTGCGGCGACCCGGTGGTTCGAGTCGCTGGACTCGAGGTGCGGGCGCAAGGTCGAGAACAGCCCATCGGCGGGGACGGACGCCAGGACCGTGGCGTGACCTTGCCAGCGTCGAAGCGCGGACACGACAGAGGGGTCCGCGCTGAACTGCGCCAGGGCTGCGACCGCGAGTTCGAAGTGGTGGGGGACCGAGACGTCCTCGGAGGATGGCCTGGGCGCCGGAAGCTGCGCCACGGCGGGAGTCGAGGAGAGGTCGCCGGTGGGAGTCGGGGAGAGAAAGGGGGCGACGAGGGCGGTCTTGTCGACCTGCGGCTCGGGTTCTGGGGCGTGCAACTCGGGCTCCGGGGCATGCAGCTCGGATTCTGGGGCCTGCGGCTCGGGCTCTGGGGAGTGGAGCTCGGGTTCTGCGGCGGGCGGAGGAGGGAAAAACGCGGTCTTGTCGGCTGGATCCTCGGCGCTCGGGGCCGGGGCCGGAGTATCGGTGAGTGCGCCCAGACCGGGGGGCGGGGGGAGGTGCTCGGTCGCGCCCTCGCTCGGAGGAGTCGGTGCGTCGTGCAACGCCTGAACCTCGGCGGCTGGGAGCAGGACGGTGGCGCTCGCGTCGACCTCCATTGCGCCGTCGGGCGCCGGTGGGGTCACGAGCGCGGTCGGCTCGAACTCTGGGGTCGCGGGTTGGGAGTTGGTGGAGGCAGAGGACGCTACCGAGGAGGCTACCGCCGCTCCATTCCGCCCCTGCTCCGCCCTGCGTTTGGGCCCGTGGCGTG
>CAYVJQ010000284.1:0-1609 GCA_964451725.1 uncultured Nannocystaceae bacterium
TCTGTTGTTGGGGTTTTCCGTCCTTCCATCGGCCAGACACGAGCATGGAGCGGATCTCCCGCTCGTACTTCTCGGCGCCACGCTTGGTCTGCGCGGGCGAGATCTTGCGGATAGTCTGCCTACGCCCGTCGGGCCAGGTATGTTCGATGTGGATCATCCACTTCTCGCGGGCGCGGCCTTGTTTGTCGCGCCACTGTCGTTTTCGCACGGTCATCGCTGAATCCTGTCGGTAGCGATGCCGTGGCCTTGGCCCATTGGGGCTAGCACAGATCCTCGCCCCTGGGAGGGCAGACAACTGGGGAATCCAGAGACCGCCCGTCCTCCATGACAACCTACTCATGCAAGGTGAGACCGCAGAGGTCCCTTGTCTAGCCGGCCTGGAGGACTGTCGGCGACCACTCCAACTCGGGCCCGAGCCGCCGTGGTGTCTCTCGTCCTTGGGCGTCATCAGAGTGGGGTTCCTCAAGGCCCGGAGTCCTGACTACCGCCGAGGTGAGCGGAGAATGAAGACCTCTCTTCATCAACGGCGGCGTAGATGCCCTGGTAGCAATTTGGGTTGTGTTCGAGGTGGGTCTCAGGTCGACAAACCTGGAACTCGTACGAGAATATCCGCAGCCACCAAGGCGTCGAACTGACGCCGAATCTGTGCCGCTACGTTCGGGTCTGCAAGCAGCACCCCCACCTCGATGTTGCGCTCATGCGCGGCCTCGGTGAAGTTCGCAGAGCTCACCAACGCTCGTGCATCATCGATGACGACACATTTCGCATGAAGGCACGCTCGCTGTTCGAAGTCGGTCGCCAACGCGCGCGGATCATGGAACACCTCGGGCAGACGCTCTCCCGGCCACAGCTCGTTGCGAAAGGTCTCGGCAAATTCACGTAACAGCACTGCCTCGTCTGTAGTGTCACCGTAGGGCCGGGCAACATTCACGAACAGACGTACTTTCAACTCTGGCTCACTGTCCATGCGCTCTGTCAAGGACGCAAACATCGCCTGGGCCCGCCCTCCCCTATCGAGGGCGTAGCTGGCGATCAACACGGAATGCATCGCGCTGGCGAACAACTCCCGCACAACAGTTGCTGTCGCGCGCATCTGGCCGAGTAAGCCATTGGGCCCGCTCCAAACGAGATCGACTCGGTCGCCAGCGACCTGTGTCTGTAAGCGCTGAGCAGCGAGCAACTCGAACACCCTGGAGATCTGTCGGGGTCGCATGTCATCATCGGCGAGATCTTGCAACCCCGTGGCCGTCGCCTTGGCGTCCCGCTCGGCGACGTAGCGCCCGACTTCGGAGCTCGAGTAGGGCGGACGCAGCCGTCCACTGTCGAGCGCCCTGGCGAGCGCGAGCAGCCCTGGCCGGTCCAGTTCGGTGAAGACCTTCATTGGAGCACGTCGAGGAAGGGGCTCGCCTCTCCAGCCCAAGAGACCGTCAACTCATCACGTGCGCGAGTCATTGCGACGTAGAGCAGTCGCCGGTCCCTCTCTAGGGCGTCATCCCGGTCTTGCGGATCGTCAATGTTGGCGAGCATGAATTCGTTGGGGAGCTGCGTCTTGGCGTGTCTTGGTTCAGCGGAAATCGGACTTGAGGTCGGATGAGTTGAGGAGGTGGGC
>CAYVJQ010000285.1:0-1599 GCA_964451725.1 uncultured Nannocystaceae bacterium
CCTCGGCGGTGAGGACCAGCCAGTTGCCTTCGAGGTTGGTGATCAGGACCGCATCTTCGTTCACCTGACGCCAGCGAAAGTAGGCTTGGGTGCCGGCCTGAGGCTTGACCTGCGCGAGGCTGATGGGCTTCATGAGATCGCCTCCTCGGGTCCCGGAGAGTTGCTCGAAGCCTCGATGGTGCTCGTGACACCGCCCCGATCCACGGTCAGCCCGAGCACGTAATTGCCGAACTCACCGACGATCTGGCGGGCCGCGGAGGCGTGTTTGGGCGTGACCTTCACCACCCAGTCGCCCTCGGTCTCGGTGAGCTCGAAATCGGCGAAATTCGACCAGGTCTTGACGGCCTCGTCGATGGCCTCGCCCACGTAGACCGAGCGCACGAATCGAAGTTCTGTCACGCCGAAGCTCCCCCGTCTGCAGATCCGGGCGTGGGGCGGTTGTGCTTCTCCTCCCAGGACTGGGCGATGCCCAGCGGATCGTCGAGGGCCTCGTCTGTAAAGTCGAAGTCAGCGAGGTCGTCGAGCGAAGGCTCGCCCATCGCCCCCGCGATCGCCTGCACGGTCACCGTCTCGATGGCCACGCGGTTGTCGAGGGTGATCTGGTGACGCCAGGCGCAAGATAGAAGCTCGTTGGCGAACTCTCCGATCAGGGCCCGGAGAGCCTCGTGCTCTTCGACCACTTTTTTTGCGCTCAGGGTCACCCGGTAGCGGCCCTCCGCCGGCTGATCGACAAATACGTAGCAACGGTCGATGAAGATGTACGCGGCGCCGTAGACCGCTTGCAGCGGGTAGAGCTCGGCGTCGATCGTCATGCTCACGGACCGCTCCGTGGTGTCGATGGAGGCCAGTGCCTCGGGGATATCAGGGACGGATGTGTGATTGTCGGCGCTCATCGAAACTACCGCGAGGAGGGTCGCTCGCCGGGGCAGGGTATCAGCAACCTCTCGGCGGCGGCACCGGAGGGCCCGGTTTTTTCAGCCCTGTGTGATGTCGGGCTCCAGCCGGGTCAGCTGCGTCGGGCGCGGCCGACCTCTCCACTGACCTCATAACGCAGCAGCCACTGGTTGCTCCGGGTCGGAGCGACCGCTCGCCGCGTCAACTCTCGGAGTCCGAAGGCCTCCACGAAGGGAGCGGCGGCCCGCTCGGCGTCGACCAAGGTGTCGTTTCGATAGTGCTCGTGGCGCGCCTGGGAACCCTCCCCGCGCGCGCTCTGGGTTCGGGTCCGGGCCAGGCCGAACGCGACATTGTCGACCAGCGTCAACGTCCCCCCAACGCGGATCCTCGGGAGGAGGGCGCGCAGTACGTCCCCGGGATGCCGGAGGTGATTCCACGAACGCAAGATCAGCACATGGTCGAAGCGCTGCTTCGGGTCGAGCTGCGCGTCGAGGTCCTCCCCTCCAGCGCAGCGCAGCGCGGCCCACGGCCAGCGTGCCCGGAGCTCGGAGATCGCCGTCTCATCGGGATCGACCCCGAGATAGGAAATCGTCCCGGCCTCCGCCAGAGGTCCGAGAAGATCCGCGTAGGGGCCCTCCCCGCATCCGAGATCGAGGACCTCACCACCGAGCCCGGCGATCAGCGCCCGGACCTCCTCGTCGTCGC
>CAYVJQ010000286.1:0-1566 GCA_964451725.1 uncultured Nannocystaceae bacterium
TCCGCGAGAGGGTGCTTTGCGCCTCTCTCAAATAAGATACGATTCCCCTGGGATCACAGGCGGGGGTGTGACCGCCAACCTCAAGGGTAGGACCGCCGACCCGAAGGAGCAGGTCGCGCTCGAGGAGATTGACCGGGCCCTCGAGGACGTGCAGCCGGCACATGGCCGCGAGGTCGAACTGGAGTTCGACACGTTGCAGGCGGGGCAAGAACAAGGCCAGGGCGAAGACGAGGAAATCGAGATGGAAGAAGTTCAGACGGACACTCACCTTGACGACGAGGGCGACACTGAGTTCGAGGAGGTCCCCGGCCCCGAGGATGGCGACCCTCTTGGCGACTTCGCCATCGACAACGACGCGTTACTCGCCACGTTCGAGGATGACGGCTCCCCGCTTTGATGTCCCGTGCCACAGGCGATCTCGAACTGCCTTCTGTCAATTCTTCGGTCTGTCGAGCGCATCCAAATGCTCAGAGAGCACATCTCCCTCGCCAACGGGAACTTTTCCAAGTTCGTCGGGTGTCCCTGCGAGGACGATGAACCGAAGTTCACCCCACAGATTCAGCGCCCAAGCACGAGCCCCCCATTGCGTGTCCCAGTAGTAAGTCTGCGTCTCGGGTAGATGTCGCAGAACACTGATCCTCTCATTCTGAATCATGATCATGGCCTCGAATCTCTCGAACCCTTCGAGCAACACCGGCCGGACGACGACCTGCTTCGGTGACTCGATGAACTCGCCGAACTTGTAGTGCGTGAGGACACGAACCATCTTTTCCCCGAAGGCATGGAGATGGCTCGACCGTAATTTCGCGGCGACCGTGCTCCCGTCGGGTCGGCGCATGATTTGGGGGCTATCCGCTTGGTCCCCTGGGACGAGATCCGCCATAAGGTTCTGCCGCTTGTTCTCGCGGATCCTTGAGTCGGCTGGGTCTCGGCCCGAAGCCTCGGAGTGGGCCCTGATTGCCGCGCGGGAGACATGCCTAGCCCCCGCCGTTTTCTTCCCGGCCAGCGCGAGTCCGATTGTCTCGGTGAGCTCCCGCTCGATCTTTCCCAGCGTGCCGTTGCAATCCGAGCAGCTTGGTGCGGTCGCTAGTTGTTTGCCCACCCTCTCGGACAGGGGGTACCAGCTCTTCGGGGGAGCGTGGTCCCGCGTCGTTCCGGCAACTGGATTAAGGCAGTGAACGCACCTCGGCATGCAGGAAAGCGTGACCCGTCCAGCCGGAGCAGACAAGGCCATTCACGGGAGCTTGCACTCGGTGGAGTGGACCCACCCCCCTGACCAGGGCGATCGCATCTAAATCCTGAGTAATTCCGGTCATGTAGGGCGATGTTTGCCGACGCCCCCGTCAGCATGATCTGGTGGCTGAGATGGCGCGACGAAAACCGAAAGCCAAGGCCACAATGGGCGAGGCTCAGTCGATGGAGTCCCTAATCTCGTTGTTCGACAAACTCGAAGATCCGAGGGTTGAGCGAACGCGGGACTATTCTCTGGCGTAAGTACTGTTCCTGGTCCCGGCGGCAACCGTCAGCGGCGTAGACTTCCTTACCGAGGTCGAGAAGTTTGGAAAC
>CAYVJQ010000287.1:0-1549 GCA_964451725.1 uncultured Nannocystaceae bacterium
ATCCGGACAGCGCGGCCAACAAGGCCTGCGTCCCGCCCACGGGCTGAGCACCCCAGACTTCTCGAACTCGGCGGCAAGTACATCCCATCCATTCCGAGCGTATCCCTTCCCTCGGAATAATCTCGCTGTAGATAGTCGAGTACTATAGGTATGGGCGAGCGGGGCTTGGAGGGACCGGGCCCGTCGGCAACCTTGCCCCGGGTCATTTCAGGCCCCAGACCGCGGCCACTGTCCTCGAGACCAACGAGGCGCACAGGGCGTCGGCGGGGTTCGGCATGCCTGCTCTTACCCAGCACCTACGCGTGGTTTGCTTCCAACTACCAGGCTGCCGGGCTTGTCCAAGGCCTGGTGATCCAAAGGCTGACCTGGCCTCCGCCCCAGATCGCCGCGTAGAACGATCAGTATGAAGATCAAGCCGCTCCTCGGTCTCCTGACCCTTCTCCCGCTTCTACTCGCGCCTAGCTCGTCTTGGGCGAGTCTCCCTGACCTGTGTGATGACCTGCGCCTGAACGAGGTGGGAGCTCCGATCACCGACAGCGTGGGCACCCCGCTGGCGCGGTTTTGTGAATTGACCGGACCCACGCCGCCGCTGTGGGCCGACCATGTGTGTTGCGCCATCGGTAATAGTGCGACCTGCGTCCCGACAGATGTGCATGGTCGCTGCGATTCCGGTGCGAAGTTCTGGTGTGACTACGGCGAACTGATCGGGGGCGAAGTCACCTGCTACCAACCCCTGCCCGATGCCTGTGCGGAGGGGTTTTGCGATGTCGCGCCACCTGGAGGGGGCGGTCAGGCGGGCCCCACTCCGCTATGTTGCGGGCCAAACGGCTGCTACGAACTCGACTTCGCGGAGCCTTGTATCTCTGGCTAGTTTTTGTCAGGCGATCGGGCGCAGCGTTGACCTTGTTGGTTGAGCTTCATGCATGTTTCCTGTCGCTTTGCAGACCGCGTCTGTTCGACCTCGAGGAAAAACCGCACCGCTTGCCGTCGAGCTTCTGCCGCAGACCGCCAGGCTGCGGACTTCTCGTAGGCTTCGGCGCTTCCCTCGGCGATCCAAGCTGATGTAATGAGTAGGGTCGTCCTATCTCCCTCGGATTCGGATAGGGCCAGAACAAGCTGCCAAGATAGTGGGCCCGCTACACGGGAGGGAGCCCTGTCGATAAATCGGTCTCAGTGCTCGTAGACCTCTCGGGCACCCCCAGACAACAGCAGCCATAGTCGAGATGGAAACTCGGATAGAGCTGCGGCTCGGCGACCTGCGCCGAGCCCACAACCACCTCAAAAACTCGGGTCCCGCCTGACTTCAAACTGGCGCCTCGGGCCGGCGATGGTGATCGTCGCCCGCTCGCGGCCGAATTGCCGGCAGGTGCGCGGCGTCTCGTCACTCTCCCGACACGCAATCTCTGGCGTCGGGATCGCGCGCCTCCACCCGCACACCACCACCTCGCCCACACAGCCCCATCCATTCCCGCTCACACGGCGATCGGGTCCGGACCCACCAGCTCCACGGCCGCCGCGCTCCCCCCTATGGTCACACCGAAACTGCGAC